>NZ_VFBE01000001.1:0-243010 GCF_011319775.1 Oceanimonas sp. MB9
CCGCTCGACTTGCATGTGTTAGGCCTGCCGCCAGCGTTCAATCTGAGCCATGATCAAACTCTTCAATTAAAGATTTGATGCTCAATGAATATCTGAATTGCTGCTATTTCTAGTGCACTTCACACAACATTGAAAAACAATATTTTTTTGTTTCCCAACATCCTGCGAGTGCCCACACAGTTTGCTTGATAAATTGTTAAAGAGCGTTGACCCTTCAGCGGGTCAGGGCTGCGTATTCTACGCAATCCTTGGTGTTCGTCAAGCGCTGAATCAAACTTTGTTTCGTGTTGTTTCAACCCTGGTGACCGTCGGCGTGTTCCGCCGTGTCAGTGAGGGCGCATTATAGGGAGCCGCCGATTTTGCGCAAGGGCTTTTTTGTAAAAAACTCGCCCTTTCGCACCAACAGCTCAACAACCCAGCAAAACCACACATTAACCACAGAGTTATACACAATGTGTAAAGGTTGGAATAACCACGAGTACATTTTTCATTCACTTTTGGGAGGCATGATGGCAGGGGAAACACCGCAGCCAAAACAGATACCGAGTCAGGATGCCCGATTGAAGCTATGCTGTGATCGATACGCCGGACTGAACCTGCGGCGTGATTTATTCTTTTTCATTTTTCGAGACGCGATCATCAATGAAAGTATTTCAGCAACCCGTTCCCGTTCAGGCTGTTCTGCTGGCCATGCTGCTGGCTGTACCGGGCCTGGCCCTCGTCACCTGGGCATCGTCTTCTTTTTACCTGGGCCTCTTCTTTTCGCTGGGCGTGCTGCTGGGCGGCATAGTAGTGCCACTGCTGGTGCGGTCGCCGGCGGCCGGAACCCTGGCGACCACCACCCTTTATGTGGGTAACCTGCCCTACCGGGCCAATGAGGCCACGGTAAGAAGCCTGTTTGAAGAATTTGGGCAGGTATTGTCGGTGCGCCTGATGAAAGACAGGCAAACCGGCAAACGCCGGGGCTTTGGCTTTGTGGAGATGCCGGCAGACGCGGCGGAAGCGGCAAGGACCGCGCTAAACGACACCGAATTTCAGCAGCGTACCCTCAAGGTGCGGGAGGCCAATGAGCGTAAGGACGACGACGGTGATAACGAAGCCGCGTCATAAGCGGCCTCAAATCACGAAGGTCTTCAACCCCGCGAAGCCTTCACCTAGAAAGGCCCCTGATTGAGCCTGCGCTTTTGCGGTAAGTTCGGTGCAGTAAACGTGCCCGAACACTCCCTGCTCATCGCCCGCTTCGGCTGCGGGCGCCTGCAGTAACAGGCTGGCCACGCGCCGGGCAATAGCCTGGCCGGAGTCCACCAGTTTCACTCCTGGCAGGCATTGGCTCAGCTCCTGGGCCAGCAGCGGAAAGTGGGTGCAGCCCAGCACCAATGCGCTGGGCCCGTCATCACTTCGCCAGGGAGCCAGCACGCGGGCAAGCCTGGTCATATCGACGGGAAGGCCGGCCAGCTTGTCTTCCGCCATTTTTACCAGCTCGGTGGTACCCAGCATGGATACCTGCATATCGGCGGCAAAACTTTGCACCAGCTCGGCAGTATAACTGCGGGACACCGTGCCCGGCGTGGCCAGCAGGCCAATATGAGTAAACCCGTGCAAACGGCAATATTCCGCCGCCGGCTTGATGGCCGGCACCACGCCCACCACAGGTATATGCAGACGCTCACGCAGGGCCGGCAACACATGGGTGCTGGCGGTGTTGCAGGCGATCACTACAATGTCTATGTCATGTTTTGGCACAAAGTTAGTCAGCAGCTCCAGCACCCGCTCCACCAGCCGTGTTTCGCCCAGCTCACCATAGGGAAAGCAGGCGTTATCGAAGAGATAGAAGTACTGGTGCGTTGGCAAGGACCTGCGGACTTCCCGGTAGACGGAAAGGCCTCCCATGCCGGAGTCGAAGATAAGAATATTTGCCACTGGCTGCCCTCGCTGTGCAAGGGCGTCATGATAACGCCAACGGCTGAAAAAGAAAAAAGCCGGCGCAAGGGCCGGCTTGCATCAATCAGGACAAGGTATCCCACACCAACACGCAGCATTAAGTGCCACCTTCGCTTGTCGCCTGCCGCGAACTTTCACAGGAAGTTCGATCAGGCAACAAACTCGGTACTAGCGAGCAAGCTCGCCCATGCATGCTCGACGATGGCAGCCCTGCCATCGACGGTTGGCTTTGGGAACACCTTGTCCTTCTTCATGCCCTGCCAACTCTAGGGCGTGAAGAATATCACTCACTCAGAACCGGTAGTCGGCGCCGACGTAGAACTCCATATCGGGGGCATCGTAGCCATCAACTACCTGATAGTCCTTGTCGAACAGGTTGTTTACCTTGCCGTTCAGGGTCAGGTTGCTGGTGAGCGGATAACGGGCTCCGATATTCCAGATGGTGTAAGAGGGCAACATTACATCGCCAACATCTGTTCTTTCTCCCACATACAGCACCTGAGCAAACAGACTGGCACTCGCTACATCTATATCACCGGTCCAGCTGAATTTGCGCTTGGCACGACGGAGCAGCTGGCGACCGTTATTGTTTTCATTTTCGGCATCGGTGTAATCATAACTAAAGGCATGATGTACAGGCCCGGTTTCAACATTGGCAACCAACTCAATGCCCCTGATGAGTGCATCGGTATTCTTGGTCGAGTTAATGTAACCGCCCTGATAAACAATCAGGTCATCGATTTTATTGCGATAAAAGTTAACCTGCCAATCCATCAGCTCGTAGTCGCCGGCCAGGCCAAACTCCCAGTTTTCAGACTCTTCGGGCTTCAGATCCTTGTTACCACCAAACCCATACAGATGACTGAAGGTCGGTGCCTTGAAGGCCGTGCCATAACTCAGGGTTGCCTTGTGCCGCATGGGAAGAGCCAAAGATAATGCACTCTGCCAAGTGTCATGGGTACCAAACTGCTCGTTATCATCTACTCGTCCCGTCAACTCAAAGGATACTGGTGCCCAGGTATGATACACAGATGCGTAAACACCGGTATTATCTCGGTCGGGAGCACGAGTGCCCGTAGTTTTTGCCTTCAGTCGGTCTCTGTCCCAATCCATACCGGTCAAAACATAGCCTTGCTCGGAATAGTGGTACTGAACCAATCCATCAAGCCGTGTTGTTGACGTGTTGGTAATGCTGGCAGTATGTCGACCACTCTCCTTATTCCAGTCTTCGGCTTCATACTCACCGTAGCTGGCATTAAGCTGACCGGATAATTGGTCACTCGTGTATTTCAGTCCGGTGTCTAACTGATAGGCCTCTGTATGATTTTTATCTGAGCCAGGTGTACCCCAAACCGGCTCATAAAAATCATATTCCAGATTGTTCTCCCAGCCGTTAAAGTTGGCATCCAGTGTCCAATTCTGATTCAGCTGATGTTCAATACCCAAAGTCAGGTTTTTACTGTCAAAGCCATCCCTGTCGTTCTGACTGTTGCTAGGTACAACATCATACCCACGGGTTTCCCGATAGCCGGTCGCCAACTGCAGGCGAGTAGCATCGCTAACCCACTGGTTGATTGAAGCATTGGCGGCATAGTAATCATTGCTGCCGGTGGTCACGCCCACAGTGGCATCATTAACCTGTGAAGTGGTAATGATATTGACCACGCCACCAATGGCACGGGAGCCATAGATAGCGGCGCGAGGGCCCCGAATATACTCGATACGCTGCACGTTATTGACCGGCAGCTGGCTGAAATCCACATTGCTGGACACCATTTGCGCCATCGGACGACCATTCAGCAACACCAGCACATGATCGGAATTGGTGCCGCGCACAAACAGGCTGCTGCTCTGACCAATGCCACCGTTCTGGCTGCCAAACTGCATGCCCGGCAGGGTTTCCAGCAGGTCGACAAGGGAGCGAGGCTGGCGGCGTTCAATATCGGCCTTGGTGATCACTTCCACCGGTGCCAGGGCGCTGGTAAGCGGCTGCTCTACCCGGTTGTAGATGGTGATAGAGGTGGGATCGGTTGAATTCTGGGCAAAAGCGGCCCATGGCAGCAAAGCGGCTGCCAACAGCTTGTTGGACATGTTCTTCCCTAGTTCGCGTAGTGAGGCCCACAGGCCTTGTGACTCTCTCTTTGGCAGGTTTTCGGACTTGAAGGCACGAGCCCATGCTCACCTAGGGCGACGGCTTCCCACCTTGCGGCAGTGCCTGGAGTTTTCCGTGTCGCCTTCGTTCCTTCTTACCGCTGCGCGCCAGTTCCGGATTTGCACCGGATTCCCGTTTACGCCTGTCGGCACCAAAGCGCGGGAATTATAGGAAAAGGTTAACTGCATGTATATGCATGATTAATGAGACTAAACGCATCGAAAACTAGGCTATAAAACATGAGCGCCCTCCCAATTACATAAATATCACATATATTTAACCTTCTACCCTTTGATAGCCTGCTCATTCGGGTCTTTGTCATTGCCACACGTAACAAGGAGAGAACACCATGGCCAGCGATTCAAATCACGACCAGAAGCCACGGCAGCGAGGGCTGCATGAACTTTACCGGGAAGATCCCATCAAGGCCGACGAGCAGCTCTGGGGCCGGGAAACCGACCCCGGCAGCCGGCGCGGTTTTTTAAAACGCAGCGGTCTGCTGGCCATGGCCACGGCGCTGGGAGCCAGCATTCCCTTTGCCAAAAACATGCCCGCCGGGCTGATTCCGGCGGCCTTTGCCCAGTCCGATGAGCCTTTTACCCTGCCTGGCAAGGAAGGGCTGACCATTCTTAACGACAGGCCCATTAACGCCGAAACCCCGCCTCATCTGCTGGATGACGAAATCACTCCGGCCAAACACATGTTTGTGCGCAACAATGGCCTGTTGCCCAATATAGAAGCCCTGGATCCGAATAAATGGACCCTGGAGATCGCCGGCGAGTCCTGCGAGAACCCCACCACCTTTACCATTGCCGAGCTCAAGGAGCGCTTTAAGCACCACAGCTATCAACTCACGGTGGAGTGCGGCGGCAACGGCCGCAGTGAATACGTGCCGGCGGCCAGCGGCAACCAGTGGACCACGGGCGCCGTCGCCAGCCCCAAATTCACCGGGGTTCGCCTGCGGGACGTACTGGAAGCCTGTGGCATCAAGAAAGACGCCGTTTACATTGGCTACTACGGTGGTGATTTGCACCCCAGTGGGGATCCGAGCAAGGCGGCCATTTCCCGTGGGGTGCCCATGTCCAAGGCGCTGGAAGACGAAACCCTGATTGCCTGGGCCATGAACGATGAAGACATTCCAGTACTCAACGGCCACCCGCTGCGGCTGGTGTGCGGCGGCTGGCCCGCTTCTACCTCGGGCAAGTGGCTGAAGAAGATCGTGATTCGCAACCAGATTCACGACGGCAACAAGATGGCCGCGCCCTCTTACAGTGTGCCCAAATATCCGGTGGCTCCGGGCACTCAAGTGCCGAACGAAGATATGGAAATCATCGAATCCATGCCAATCAAGTCGCTGATCACCTTTCCCAAAACCGGTATCAGTCACCAATTGGGCCAGCCACTGAAGGTCCGTGGCCATGCCTGGGCCGGCGATCTGGAAGTGACCGAGCTGCATCTGTCCATCGACTTTGGCGCCACCTGGCACAAGGCCGAACTGCGGGCACCGGCCAACCGGCTGGCCTGGCAGCACTGGCAAAGCGAGCTGACCTTTCCCGAGAAGGGCTATTACGAGGTGTGGGCCAAAGCGGTAGACAGCGAAGGCCATGCTCAGCCCATGGTAGTGCCGGGCTGGAACCCCAAGGGGTATCTCAACAACGCCTGCCATCGCATTGCGGTGCAAATTGTCTAGGAGGTGAGCATGATACGCACAGCTGCATTGGCGCTGCTGCTGGGCCTGACGGCGGCGCCCGCGTCGACCGCCGAGCTGGACCCGCAAACCGGCTTTATTATCGCCCCGGGCTGGGAGACGGTGCGCAACAACTGCATCGCCTGTCATTCACCCAAGCTGGTCACCCAGAACAGCGGCAGCCGGGAACACTGGCTGTCTCTGATCCGCTGGATGCAGGAAAAGCAGGGGTTGTGGCCCTTTGATGCCCAGACCGAGGAGACCATTCTTGACTACCTGAGCACCGCCTACGGACCAAAGGAAGGCGCCCGCCGGCCACCGCTTCGGCCCGACCAGCTGCCGGAAAACCCTTACCGGCAGCCAACCAAGGCTCAGTAGTTCACGCTGATATAGGGCACCTCTTCCACGTTGAGCCTGGCCTTGATGGCCACGGTAAGCACAAAGAAGAAGTTGGCCAGCACATTGGCAAAACGGGGCAGGGTTTCTGCGAAACGCCTGCCTTCTTCCTCCAACCGCACCAGCATGCGCACTATCTTCTTGCCGGTACAACGGCACAGGTGCAACTGCGGCACCGGCGCCGGCCCCCGTGGCAACACAAAGCCCGTGACCCTGCCCTCGGTTTGCTGCTGATAATGGCTGTAACGCCCTTTCAGCCACTTGATGTCCTGCTCAAAAATGCCGTTTCTACCCCGCACCGAGCCGTTCAGGTTATAAATCAGCGGCTGCAGTTGTTCGAGATCGGCCCGTATGTCATCACACCCCTCAGGCAGCGCCGCCAGCACCACGCCAATATGGCAGCACAGTTCGTCGGTAAGAATTTCGTAGTCGCAGGTCAGACGAGTTTCATAAATAAAGGGGTAACACCACTCCCGCAAATCGTCCGGCTTGGGTCGCCGCATGGGCTTGCTCCTGAAGTCTGAATACTGGCACTCAGTCTGGCAAAAAGCCCTCACCGCCACCAGCACAGGCCGGCCAACTGGACAAATTCACTACAACCCGTAGAATTTGCGCTCCGTTTTAAAGTGAGGCACGTCATGAGCACCCAGGTCACCCCGCACAGCTACCAGACCCAACTGGACGAAAAGGCCGCCCGGCTGGAGCAGACCTTTGCTCCCTTTAGCCCGCCCCGGCTGGAAGTGTTTGCGTCCGAGCCCGAGCATTACCGCATGCGGGCCGAGTTTCGAGTGTGGCACGAAGGCGATGACCTCTACTACATCATGTTCGACCAGGCCTCGCGGGAAAAATACCGGGTTGAGCAGTTCCCGGCCGCCTCACGCCTGATTAACACCGCCATGCCGTTGCTACTGGAGGCGCTCAAGCCCAACCTGGTATTGCGCCGCAAGCTGTTTCAGGTGGACTTTCTGTCGTCTTTGAGCAACGAGCTGGTGATCAGCCTGCTCTACCATCGCCAGCTCGGTGAAGACTGGCAGGCCGAGGTGCAGCATTTGCGCGCCCGGCTGAAAGAACAAGGCATCAGCGCCCATATTATCGGCCGCGCCAAAAAGCAGAAGCTGGTGCACGACTGTGATTATGTGGTGGAGCGGCTGAACGTGGCCGGCAAAGAGCTCATTTACCAGCAGGTGGAAAACAGCTTTACCCAACCCAATGGTCGTATGAACGAGCACATGCTGGCCTGGGCCCTGGACGTGACTCAAGGAGCCAGTGGTGATCTGCTGGAGCTGTATTGCGGTAACGGCAACTTCTCCCTGGCCCTGGCGCGAAACTTTCGCCGCGTGCTGGCCACCGAGATTTCCAGCTCGTCGGTGAAGTCGGCCCAGTACAACATTGCCGAAAATGCCATCGACAACGTCACCATACTGCGCATGTCGGCGGAAGAGTTCACCCAGGCCATGCGTGGCGTACGCGAGTTTCGCCGGTTAAAAGGCGTGGATCTGCAAAGCTACGAGTGCAACACCATACTGGTGGATCCGCCCCGGGCCGGACTGGACGAAGACACCGTGAAACTGGTGCAGGACTACGACAATATCGTCTATATCTCCTGCAACCCGGACACGCTGCGCCAGAACCTGGACACCCTGGGTCAGACCCACCACATCAGCCGCTTTGCGCTGTTTGATCAGTTTCCCTACACCCACCATATGGAAGCCGGGGTCTATCTGACTCGCCGCAAGTAAGGTGTGAGGAGTAAGGGGGGATTGGTATAAAGAGTATCCACCCCTCTCCCCTCACGCCTTTCCCCTCACAAAAAAGGGATCAAAAAGGGGAGCCGAAGCTCCCCTTTTTCATGCATGGGCCGACACTCAGTCCTGCATGTAGTTTTCCGGCAGCGCAATGCGGGCCACACCGGACTCCACGGCGGCCACGGCCACGGCGCGGGCAACACGCGGCAGCAGGCGCGGATCCATCGGCTTCGGAATCACGTAGTCCTTGCCGAACTCGAGCGAGTCGTAACCGGACGCAACCAGCACTTCCTGGGGAACCGGCTCCTTGGCCAGGGCACGAATGGCGTCAACGGCGGCCACTTTCATTTCGTCGTTGATGCGGGTGGCACGCACGTCCAGGGCACCGCGGAAGATGAAGGGGAAGCACAGTACGTTGTTCACCTGATTGGGGTAGTCGGAACGACCGGTACCCATGACCAGATCGTCACGAGTGGCATGAGCCAGCTCGGGCTTGATTTCCGGATCCGGGTTGGAGCAGGCAAAGATAACCGGGTTCGGCGCCATCAGCTTGACGGCCTCGGCCGGCAGTACGTCGGGGCCGGATACGCCCACAAATACGTCGGCGTCGGTGATCACGTCTTCCAGGGTACGCTTGTCGGTGTTGTTGGCAAACAGCGCCTTGTACTCGTTCAGATCGTCACGGCGAGTGTGGATCACACCGTTGCGGTCCAGCATGTAGATGTTTTCACGCTGGGCGCCACACTTGATCAGCAGCTCCATACAAGCCACGGCGGCGGCACCGGCGCCCATGCACACGATGCGGGCTTCGGCGATGTCCTTGCCCTGCACTTCCAGGGAGTTGATCAGACCCGCGGCGGTCACGATGGCGGTGCCGTGCTGGTCGTCGTGGAATACCGGCACGTTGCAGCGTTCGATCAGCTCGCGCTCGATTTCAAAGCACTCGGGGGCCTTGATGTCTTCCAGGTTAATGCCGCCAAAGGTGTCGGCGATGGCTTCCACGGTCTGAATGAACTCTTCGGTGGTGCGGTGCTTGACTTCGATGTCCACGGAGTCGAGGCCGGCGAAGCGCTTGAACAGCAACGCCTTGCCTTCCATGACCGGCTTGGAAGCCAGCGGACCCAGGTTACCCAGACCCAGAATGGCGGTACCGTTGGAGATAACCGCGACCAGGTTGCCTTTGGCGGTGTACTTGTAGGCGTTTTCCGGATCGGCGGCGATTTCGCGCACCGGCTCGGCTACACCCGGGCTGTAGGCCAGGGACAGATCCTTGGCGGTTTCTGCCGGCTTGCTGATTTCAACGGAGATTTTGCCCGGCTTGGGGAAAGCATGATAGTCGAGCGCTTTTTGACGGAAGTCGGTCATTTTGCAAGTACCCTGATGCAATTGTAGACATTTATTCGATTACACTGTGAACAAGTTTATCACAATGTTTATACAATGTGATACTAATCAACTTTTTTCACCTTGCCCAGCCCGATCCCGCTATTTTTCTCGGTGAAACTGCCAGGGATGGTTAATCCACAGCAGCCAGCCATCGGCGGTTTTTCGCGCATGGCCACGCACAAACAGGTGCTCGCCGGCCTGCAGCCGGCCCAGAGCCCGACGAGATTGCGCGGACAGACGCTTGCCGGTGCGAACCTTAAGTCCACCCGCGGCCCGTATGGTCACTCCGCCGCGACCCTGGTGCACCTCGTGCACCTGAAACCGCAGCCGTTGCCAGCCGGTGCGCGCCGGCACCCGCGGCAGGTTTTGCGACCAGATCCCCAGCCGTCGGCCGTAAGCTATGCTTTCTGCCTGCAGCAGACAGTGCCAGTAGCCGTGATTGGGCGGGATCAGCAACAGCTCACCCAGGCCCGCCGTCAGCATACTTTTTACCAGCAGCCGACCGTCTGCGGTCAGGGGATGAGCCAAGAGGCGTCCATAATCATCACGCCTTTCCATGGCAAAAACCAGTTTCATTTGACTCCTTTCTGGTATTTTATTGCGCAGCCAGCGCCGGGCCGCCAGCGCGCCCGGCTCGGGGGCGAGACGGCCCTTTTTGTATAATTCCGGTGTATCTATTCCCACAAAGCGAATGCGTCTACCATCGAAGAGAAGGACAGTATCTCCGTCTATTACTTTTTTAACATTCACGGTTTCATACTGGCTGAATTGTGGACAGGCGAAGGCCGCCGAGAAGGGAGAAAAAACGAGCAGGGCAACACAGAGTCGAAGCAGCATGTCGACGCACCGGATTCAGGCAGGCCGGTTAACCATGGTAAAGAAAGCGGGAGGAGGCAAATAACGGGCAACAAAAAAGCGCCCGCAGGCGCTTTTTTCGAAACCGAAGCAGCTTACTTTTTGCTGCCCAGCATGCCGAAACGCTTGTTGAAGCGATCAACACGGCCGCCGGTGTCAACGATCTTCTGCTTGCCGGTGAAGAAGGGGTGGCAAGCGGAGCAAACGTCCAGGTTCAGATCATGGCCCAGGGTAGAGCGGGTCTTGATCTCGTTACCGCAAGAACATTTGGCAACAATTTCTTTGTATTCCGGATGGATACCTTGTTTCATGGACAACCTCTGTCAGTAGGCCGTGTCGCTATCTGATCCTGAGCCAGACACCACACGAGTGATACACGTTTTGTGAAGGGTGCGAATAATATAGGATCGCCTTTTTTCAGGCAAGGAAAATGCGGATGAAAAAACCAGCAACACCCCCACAGGCGCAACAGGCTTTGCTGCGGGTTGTGCTGCCCGTTCCGCTGCGCCGGGAATTCGATTACCTCTGCCCGCAACCCTTGCCTGCTCCCGGCTGTCGAGTGAGTGTGCCTTTTGGCAACCGAACCCTCGTGGGGCTGGTGGTGTCCCATCCCGAACACACCGAGTTTGATCTCTCCCGCATCAAGCCGGTCACCGCCGTGCTCGACGACACCCCGGTGCTGGGTGGGGCCGAACGCCAGCTGCTGGCCTGGGCAGCGCAATACTATCTGCACCCGCCAGGTGAAGTGTATTTTCAGGCCCTGCCCACCCTGCTGCGCAAGGGCGAGCCCGCCGGCTACAAACCGGTGGAAGTCTGGCATGCCCTGGACGGTGACAGCGCCCCCCTGGCCCGGGCCATCAAGCAACAGCAGGCCTTGGCGCTGCTCACTCAGGGAGCCATGCCCCCGGGTGAGCTGGCAGCCCGGGGCGTGACCTCCGCCACCCTCAACGCCCTGGCCAAAAAAGGCCTGGCGGAAAAACGGCAAACCCTACCCACCCCCACCGACTGGCGCGGTGAAGTGACCATCAATGAGGACGGCAAACCCCGCCTGACCACGGAGCAGGCGCTGGCGGTAAGCCTGTTGCAACAGGCCGAGGGCTTCAGCCCCTTTCTGCTGGAAGGCATCACCGGCTCGGGCAAGACCGAAGTCTATTTGCAGGCCATGGAGCCGGTGCTCAAGGCCGGCAGGCAGGTATTGGTAATGGTGCCGGAAATCGGCCTCACTCCCCAGACCATCTCCCGCTTTCAGCGCCGCTTTTCGCTACCCGTGTGTACCCTGCACTCGGCCATGAACGAGCGAGAACGGCTCGACGCCTGGCTGGCCTGCAAGGACGGCAGCGCCGCCATCGTGATCGGCACCCGCTCGGCCCTGCTCACGCCCTTTGCCCGACTGGGGCTCATTATTATCGACGAAGAGCATGACGGCTCGTTCAAACAGCAGGACGGCTTTCGCTATCATGCCCGGGATCTGGCGCTGCTGCGCGCTCAGCAGCTGCACATTCCCATCGTGCTGGGCTCGGCCACCCCCAGCTTTGAAAGCCTGCACAATGCCGCCAGCGGCAAATATCGGCTGCTCACCCTGAGCCAGCGCCCCGGTAGTGCCACCCTGGCCGAGCACCTGTTGCTGGACAGCCGTCACGTACAGCTGGAGGCCGGGCTTTCACCCCAGCTGCAGCAGCTGATGGCCGAAGAACTGGAAAAGGGCAACCAGGTGATGCTGTTTCTCAACCGTCGGGGCTATGCGCCGGCGCTGCTGTGTCACGACTGCGGCTGGGTGGCGGACTGTGAACGCTGCGATGCCCACTACACCTGGCACAAGAGTGGCAACCGGCTGCATTGTCATCACTGCGATCACCAACGCGCCCGGCCGCCCCGCTGCCCCCACTGCGGCAGTACCCATCTGGTAGGCACCGGCCTCGGCACCGAGCAGGTGGAGCAGGCCCTGGCCATGTTGTTTCCCCAGTACAGCACCATTCGTATTGACCGGGACAACACGCGGCGCAAGGGCAGTTTTGAGCAGCACCTGGAAGGCATTCGCGCCGGCAAGTACCAGATCCTGATCGGCACCCAGATGCTGGCCAAGGGCCATCATTTTCCCGACGTCACCCTGGTGGCCATGCTGGACGTGGACGGCGCCCTCTTTGCCGGGGATTTTCGGGCCGCCGAGCGGCTGGCCCAGCTGTATATTCAGGTGGCCGGAAGGGCCGGACGGGCCAGCAAGCCGGGCCGGGTCATACTGCAGACTCACCACCCGGATCACGCCCTGTTGCAGGACTTGGCCAACCAGGGCTATCGCCATTTCGCCCACACCGCCCTGCAGGAGCGCCATCAGGCCGGCCTGCCGCCCTACAGCTATCAGGCGTTGTTTCGCTGTCAGGCCACGCAGGGGGAAGCCTGCCGGGAGTTTCTGGTGCCCCTGGCACAGCAGCTGGCTCCCGCCCTGCCCGCCTCCGTGCTGTGCCTGGGCCCCTTTAGCGCCCGCATGGAGCGCAAAGCCGGTCAGTACCGTTATCAGATGCTGCTGCAGGCGAGTAACCGGCGGGATCTGGCCAGTGCCTGCCGGCGAGCACTGGCCATTGCCGACACGCTGCCGGCGGCCCGCAAGGTAAGATGGTCGCTGGATATGGATCCGCAGGAATTGTGGTAACGCCGGCTCAGTGCCGCTGGCCTCGGCGGGATTCGGGGGTGATCATCGACAGCAGAAAGGTCAGCGCCCGGTGGCAGCTGGGTTCACTCATCAGCAGCTGAGTGTAGTCGTTCTTGATGGGCAGTACTTCCAGCCAGCGCTGGGTCACCCAGGTGGCGTCCTGCCAACGGGGATCCGGATGCAGATCCGCCAGCTCCGGGTATTCCACAAAGACCTCCTGCAGCTTGTCGGCCAGCACCTGCTCCACCGGCGCCAGTGAACGGGACCGCCAGTTGTCGAGCAGATCCACTTCGGCCTGCAGCAGGCCGTCGGCCTCCTGCTCCAGCCGGCGTATGCGAAAACGCTCGGTGGCCTCCACGGTAATACCGAGCAGGCCGTCGTCCAGGGTATAGAAGTCCACAATTTTCACTCGGGCGCCCAGCATGTAAAGATCGCCCTTGCCGCCGTCGTCGGGTTCTTCCAGCATGCCGATGCCAAAGCCCCTGTCGTCCTTGCCGGCTTCGGCCACCATGCGCACATACTTGGGTTCAAAAATACGCAACGGCACCCTGCCTTCCGGCAGCAGGTGCAGGGTCAGCGGTAACAGTGCCAGTCTCATGGGCCGCTCCTTGTTGCTTTATTCAGCATGAACGGGAAACGCTTACTTTGCCACCGGGGGCAATTTGAGTACCGATTTCAAACATGCCATACCATCAAGGGGACCCGCCCTGACTGGCCACGCTTTCAGCAAGGCGCCGGCGCCGGCCTTGAACGGTAGTTTTTGAGGCTGGTTATGAGTAGAATTTGTGCCCCTCGGGTTTTCTTCGACCTTGTCTCAAACTTTGGTGAACTGACAATGAAAGAACATATTCAAGCGCTGCTTGAGCAGACGGTCTCTACTCTCAAACAACAGGGCAAGCTGCCTGCCGAGCTGGAGCCCCGCATCCAGGTAGACCGCACCAAAGACAAGGCCCATGGCGATCTGGCCACCAACCTGGCGCTGTTGCTGGCCAAGCCCGCCGGCCAGAATCCCCGTGCCCTGGCCCAACTGCTGGTCGACAACCTGCCCGCCTCCGAGCTGGTGGCCAAAACCGAGCTGGCCGGCCCCGGCTTTATCAACTTCTTCCTCGACAGTGCCTGGCTGGCCCGCCAGATCGACGCCATGGTGGCCGACGAGCGCGCCAATGTGCCTGCTGCCGAGCAGCCGCAAACCGTGGTGGTGGACTATTCCGCGCCCAATGTGGCCAAGGAAATGCACGTGGGTCACCTGCGTTCCACCATTATCGGTGATGCCGTGGTACGCACCCTGGAGTTTCTCGGCCACAAGGTGATTCGCGCCAACCACATCGGCGACTGGGGCACTCAGTTCGGCATGCTGATCGCCTACCTGGAAAAGCTGGAGCAGGAAAACCCGGACGTGCTATCGTCGGGTCTGTCGGATCTGGAGCAATTCTACCGGGAGTCCAAGCAGCAGTACGACGCCGACGCCGGCTTTGCCGAACGTGCCCGTAACTACGTGGTGAAACTGCAGGGCGGCGACGCCTACTGCCTGAATATGTGGCAAAAGCTGGTAGACATTACCCTGCAGCACAACCAGGCCGTGTATGACCGTCTGGGTGTGTCCCTGACCCCGGCCAACGTCATGGGCGAGAGCATGTACAACCCCATGCTCAACGACATCGTCGCCGATCTGCAGCAACAGGGCCTGGCGGTGGAAGACGAGGGTGCCCTGGTGGTGTACCTCGACGAATACAAGAACAAGGACGGCGACCCCATGGGCGTCATTGTGCGCAAGAAGGACGGCGGTTTCCTTTACACCACCACCGACATCGCCTGCGCCAAATACCGTTATGAGCAACTGGGTGCCGATCGGGCGCTGTATTTTATCGACTCCCGCCAGCACCAGCACCTGATGCAGGCCTGGACCATAGTGCGCAAGGCCGGCTATATCCCCGACACCATGAGCCTGGAGCATCACGCCTTTGGCATGATGCTGGGCAAGGACGGCCGGCCGTTCAAGACCCGCTCCGGCGGCACCATCAAGCTGGTGGACCTGCTGGATGAAGCCGAAGAGCGTGCCACCGCCCTGCTGGAACAGAAGCAGACCGATCTCAGCGCCGAAGAAAAGGCCCAGGTCGCGAAACGGGTGGCCATGGCCGCGGTGAAATACGCCGATCTGTCCAAGAGCCGCACCACAGATTACATCTTCGACTGGGACAACATGCTGTCGTTCGAGGGCAACACCGCCCCCTACCTGCAGTATGCCTACACTCGCGTGCAGTCCATCTTCCGCAAGGCCGACGTCAGCGCCGATGCCCTGACCGGCAGCGTGGTCATCGAGGCCCCGGCGGAAGAAGCCCTGGCCCAGAAGCTGGTGCAGTTCAACGACACCGTCAAATCGGTGGCCGACAAAGGCATGCCGCACCTGCTATGCCTGTATCTGTACGAGCTGTCCGGTGCCTTTATGAGCTTCTACGAAGCCTGCCCCATCAACAAGGAAGGCGTGTCCGCCGAGGCCCGGGCCAGCCGCCTGCGCCTGTGCGCCGCTACCGCCAAGGTGCTGCAGCAGGGCCTGTCTCTGCTCGGCATCGATACCCTGGAGCGCATGTAAGCCATGGCCAGGGATTACGTTCGCCGCAGCCCGCCCAAAAAAAGGGGCGGTACCCAGCAGCGCTCCGCCAGCCGTGGCCGGGCACCGGAGCGGCGTACTCCCTGGCTGGCCATACTGCTCGCCCTGACGCTACTGGCCGGACTCGGTTATCTGATCCTGCTGATCAAGGGCTCGGCGGACACCCGCCGAGCCGCCGAGCCCGCCGCCGAACAGGCGGCACCAGCCAAAAAGGTCAACCCCATCGACCAAAAACCGGTGGAGAAGTGGCGCTATATCGAGCAGCTGGAAAACAAGGAAGTGGTGGTGAGTGTGCCTACCCCCGCCAATGAACGTAAGAAGCCCGATGCCGCTCCGCCCAAAATTTATTATATGCAGTGCGGCTCGTTCCGCTCCTCGGCACAGGCGGAGCAACTCAAGGCCCGCATCGCCTTTCAGGGCCTGGCCTCGGAAGTCAAACGCAGCGAAGGCAGCAACGGCATCTGGTACCGAGTGGTGATGGGCCCCTACGACAGCAAGCGCAAGGCCGACCAGGAAAAACACAAAATGGGCCGTATCAACACCAGCTGCATCGTGTTGCAGGGCTGACAGTCGCTTTCTCTTTAATCCAATGGCAAGGTTGGCGATAGGCACAGCGAATCCCAACCTTTCCTACCTGTGGCATTGCCCACGACGTACATTTTCCCCGACATAACGGCCGAGCACCCCCACCGTTGCTTCGCATGAGACCTATGGCGGCCGGCCTGACACCAAGAGTCCGGCAACAGGGTTGAAGTTTTTCTTACTCGCCCCCATCTCCGTGAACATGACATTCTCGTCGGCCCGGCCGGCAACACCGTCAAGTGAGGTTCACAGTGACAACAATCGTTTCAGTACGCCGTAACGGCAAGGTGGTTATCGGTGGCGATGGCCAGGTTTCCCTGGGCAATACCGTGATGAAGGGCAACGCCCGCAAGGTACACCGCCTGTTCAACGGCAAGGTGCTGGCCGGCTTTGCCGGTGGCACCGCCGACGCCTTTACCCTGCTGGAACGCTTTGAGGCCAAACTGCAGGCCCATCAGGGCAACCTGGAGCGCGCCGCCGTGGCGCTGGCCAAGGACTGGCGAACCGACCGTGCCCTGCGCCGGCTCGAGGCTCTGCTGGCGGTGGCCGATGAAAAGCATTCCTTTATCATTACCGGTAACGGCGACGTGGTGCAGCCCGAACAGGATCTGATCGCCATCGGCTCCGGCGGCGCTTTTGCCCAGTCCGCCGCCCGCGCCCTGCTGGAAAACACCGACATGGATGCGCACGATATCGTGGAAAAGGCGCTGACCATCGCCGGCGATATCTGCGTCTACACCAATGGCAACCAGACCATCGAAGAACTCGACTACGGCCGCTGAGGCGGGCCGCTGCAACAGGATTGAATTATGTCTGAAATGACCCCGAGAGAAATCGTCCACGAGCTGGACCGCCACATTGTCGGCCAGGCCGATGCCAAGCGCGCCGTGGCCATTGCCCTGCGCAACCGCTGGCGGCGCATGCAGCTAGAGCCCGAGCTGCGCCAGGAAGTGACCCCCAAGAACATTCTGATGATTGGCCCCACCGGCGTCGGCAAGACCGAGATCGCCCGTCGTCTGGCCAAGCTGGCCAATGCACCCTTTATCAAGGTGGAAGCGACCAAGTTCACCGAAGTAGGCTATGTGGGCAAGGAAGTGGACTCTATCATTCGCGATCTCACCGACATCGCCATGAAAATGGTGCGCGAGCAACAGATGGATAAATACCGCCACCGCGCCGAGGAAGCCGCCGAGGAGCGGGTGCTCGACGCCCTGCTGCCCAACCCCCGCAACGGCTGGGGTGAGGAAGAAAAGGCCGACAACAGCGGCAGCCGGCAGATCTTTCGCAAGAAGCTGCGTGAGGGTCAGCTCGACGACAAGGAAATCGAGATCAACGTGTCCGCACCGCAGATGGGTGTGGAAATCATGGCCCCTCCCGGCATGGAGGAAATGACCAACCAGCTGCAGGGCATGTTCCAGAACCTGGCGGGCAATACCAGCAAACAGCGCAAGATGAAGATCAAGGATGCCTTCAAGCTGCTGGTGGAGGAAGAAGCCGCCAAACTGGTCAATCCGGAAGAGCTGAAGGAGCAGGCCATTCACGCGGTGGAAAACCACGGCATCGTGTTTATCGATGAATTCGACAAGATCTGCAAGCGCGGCGAGAGCTCCGGTCCCGATGTGTCCCGGGAAGGCGTGCAGCGGGATCTGCTGCCGCTGATCGAAGGCAGCACCGTCAACACCAAGCACGGCATGGTGCGCACCGATCACATGCTGTTTATCGCTTCCGGCGCGTTTCAGGTGGCCCGCCCCTCTGATCTGATCCCCGAGCTGCAGGGCCGCCTGCCCATTAGAGTGGAGCTGAGCTCGCTCACCACCGAAGACTTCGAGCGTATTCTCACCGAGCCCAGCGCCTCGCTGACCGAGCAATACAAGGCACTGCTGGCCACCGAGAATGTGCATGTCGAGTTTACCGACGAAGGCATTCGCCGCCTGGCCGATGCCGCCTGGCGGGTCAACGAGACCACCGAGAACATCGGCGCCCGCCGCCTGCACACCGTGATGGAGCGGTTGCTGGACGAGCTGTCGTTCGAGGCTTCAGACAAGTCCGGTGAAACCATCACCGTGGACGCGGATTACGTGGATCGCTACCTCAAGGATCTGGTGGAAGACGAGGATCTGAGTCGCTTTATCCTCTGATTCATATGATTCCGGGAGCGGTCACATCATTGTGATTGAAAACCGCTCCCGCCCCCTTATACTGGAAGATACCTTGTCTTCAGACGTGGCTGACTCCATGGAATACAATACTTCTGAACTGTGCGATACCTACATTGATATGGTCGACGTGGTCGAGCCCATGTTTTCCACCTTTGGGGGCCGCAGCTCCTTTGGTGGCATGATCTCCACCATCAAATGCTTTGAGTCCAACGGATTGATCCTCGAGGCGGTAAAGCAAAGCGGCGTGGGCCGGGTATTGCTGGTTGACGGCGGCGGCTCATTGCGCCGGGCGCTGATCGATGCCGAAATCGCCGAGACCGCGGCGGAAAACGGCTGGGAAGGCATTGTCTGCTATGGCTGCGTGCGCGAGGTGGACGCACTGGAAGACACCGATATTGGCATTCAGGCGCTGGCTTCCATTCCGGTGGGGGCTGACGACAACGACATTGGCGAGATGGACGTACCGGTCAACTTCGGCGGCGTCACCTTCCTGCCGGAAGATCACCTTTACGCCGATACCACCGGCATTATTCTGTCGCCGGAAGCGCTGGATATCGAATAGTGTTCGACATGAATGCGCACGCATAAAAAACGCCGGCAAGCGCCGGCGTTTTTTATGCGTGCGTGATGCCCGCTCAGGCGCTTTCTTCCACCTGATCAATCTTGCCCAGCAGTGCCTGCAGGCGATCCTGCCAGGCCTGATGCTGCTGACGCAGTTGCTGGTTTTCGTCGTCCAGCTTGCCGTTTTGTTCTTTCAGCTCGTCCACTTCCATCTGCAGCAAAGAGATGGTGTCAACCGCGGTCTGGATCTTGGCTTCCAGCTTTTCCAGTACATCAAAAGACATGTGCTAACCCCTGTAATTCACGTTTACCGGCCATCCGGCCCACAAGCCCGAGCATACCTTGGGCCCGCACCGACAACAAGACGCCGCACCGGGCGGAACGTCGTTTGCCGCAAAATTATGCCGGTTAGGTCAAATCCCTGCGTCAGATATTCTGACTCATGTCGAGGGAAGGCTTGTCCGAGCCCGGCCGACCCACCACCCGGGCCGGCACACCGGCCACCGTGGTGTGGGCCGGCACCGGCTCCAGCACCACGCTGCCGGCACCAATCTTGGCGCCCTCGCCCACCTCGATATTACCCAGAATCTTGGCACCGGCCCCTATCATCACGCCTTCGCGAATCTTGGGATGGCGATCACCGCACTCCTTGCCGGTGCCACCCAGGGTTACCCCCTGCAGAATGGACACATCATTCTCGATCACCGCGGTTTCCCCCACCACTATGCCGGTGGCGTGATCAAACATGATGCCCTTGCCGATACGGGCCGCCGGATGCACATCCACCCCAAACACCACGGAAATCTGGTTTTGCAGATAGGTGGCGAGGGAACGGCGACCATGGCGCCACAGCCAGTTGGAAATGCGATAGCCCTGCAGGGCATGAAACCCCTTGAGATAGAGCAGAGGGGTGGAAAACAGCTCAACCGCCGGATCCCGCTCCTGCACCGCGCAGATATCGGTGGCCACCATGTCCAGAATGGCGGGCTCCTCGTCCAGCGCCACCTCGATGACTTCCCGCAGCGAAATCGCCGGCATGACCAGGCTTTCCAGCTTGTTGGCGAGAATGAAACTCAGGGCACACTTGAGGGTGTCGTGGTTAAGGATGGTGGAGTGAAAAAAGCTGCCGAGCATGGGCTCTTCCACAATCATGCGTTTGGCTTCTTCACGAATGCGCAGCCAGGTTCTGGATTGTATGCCGTCTTCCATGGGTAAACCTTGTTTAAAATGTATGTTCACTTGCTTTCGGACCGGCTTCCGAAAGGCACTACCGAGACAGGATCCATATGGATGATAATGTCGGCATCGGCGAACTGCTGTCTCAGGGTTCGCTCTGCCGTGTCGGCGATGCGGTGGGCGCGCACCAGGGGCAGGTGATCATCCAGCTCCAGGTGAAGCTGAATAAAGCGGGTCCGGCCCGACCGCCGAGTGCGCAGCGCGTGCAGCCCCTGCACTCCCTCCACCGCCAGACAGCATTCAATAATGCGCTTTTGCTCTTCATCCGGCAACCGTCTGTCGAGCAACATCTGCACGGAATCGTAACCTATTCTCAGGGCGCCGGCCAAAATATAACCACCGATAAGCACCGCAAACAGGCCGTCGGCGCGATACCAACCCCAGCCGGAGAGCATTATGGCCAGCAATACCGCCAGGTTGAGCAGCAGGTCGGCCCGATAGTGCAGCTGATCGGCCTGAATCGCCAGTGACCGGGTTTTCCGAATCACATAACGCTGATACAGCAGCAGCAGGCCGGTCAGGGCCAGGGAAAACAGCGTTACCCCGATGCCGGTGGCCGCGTTGGCCACCGGAGCAGGGTTGAGCAGGTGGGCCACGCCGTTGAACAGCAAAAACAGCGCCGAGCCGCAGATAAAGGCCGACTGGGCCAGGCCGGCCAGAGACTCCGCCTTGCCGTGACCGAAACGATGCTCCTCATCGGGCGGCGCCAGGGCGTAGCGAATGGCCATCAGGTTAATCAGCGACGCGCTGATATCCAGCAGCGAGTCGGTTAGCGAGGCCAGCATGCTGGCGGAGCCGGTATAAAACCAGGCCACCAGTTTGATGATGATAAGCAGGCCGGCCACCAGGGTGGCCGCCGTGGCGGCGGTGGTAACCAGGCGAGAATAGGATGAAGACATGAGTCGGCCGGTGCAGGGATTTGCGCCATTATAGCGCTCACCTGCACCGGCCGTGATGTTTTCCCGGTGCTTGTTGTTTGTGCGCCGATGAACCTTAAAGGTCGCTCATCAGCTCTTCCAGCTCTTCGCGGCTGTCCTCCATCAGGTGATAAAGCGCAAAGGCGTCCTGTGCCGACAGCGCCAGGCAAAATGGAACACCGGCCGTTTCCTCACAGACCAGCTCCATGCTTTGTTCACTGCGGCGAAACAATACATGATCGATATCGACCGAAAAGTGCTGCCGCCGCTCGGCCACATCCACTTCCAGTTCGCCCGTGGGATGCAATACCATTTTTGCCATTGGGTGTTCGGCATCCATCAGGGTACAGTTAAATCGTCTGTTCAGCATGGCACTCTCCTCCTGGTTGACGACATACCGTCACCAAGTGTAGGCCAGACTGCTCAATAAACAACCACAATTAATTGCGTGTCATTTTTATTCAAGATAAGGCCGAAATGGCCCCCGCAAACCCTTGCTGACGCCAGGCTTCGTAACTGATCACCGCCACCGCATTGGACAGGTTGAGGCTGCGGCTGTCGGCCTGCATGGGAATACGAATTCGAAAGTCGGGGGCCACTTCCGTCAGCACGGCCTCGGGCAGCCCCCGGGTCTCGGGACCAAACAGCAGCACGTCGCCGGGCTGATAGGCCACCTCGTGATGGTGGCGGCTGCCCTTGGTGGTGCAGGCAAAGATGCGCCGCCCGGCCATGGCCTGCAAAAAGGCGCCGTAGCTTTCATGCACGCTAATCCGACCGTAATCCGCGTAGTCCAGCCCGGCCCGGCGCAGCCGCTTTTCATCCAGGCTAAAGCCGAGCGGCTCAATCAGGTGCAGGCGGCAACCGTTGTTGCGCACCAGCCGCATGATATTACCGGTATTGGGTGCGATTTCCGGCTCGTAAAGGGCGATCTCAAACATGGCGTTATTTCTCCGCGGGCAAAACGTCGGGAACAAAGGCGCGTCGGCCATCCAGCTGCCACCAGGCCCAAGCCAGGGTCAAGCCCCGGGCCCCCATAAAACACAGCATGGCCAGCCACAGGGCGTGGTTGCCCAGCCCCTGGCCCAGCCACCACACCGGAAAGAACACCCCCAGGGTGGAAACCAGCATCATATTGCGCATGGCCCGGCCCTGAGTGGCGCCGATAAAGATGCCGTCCAGCACAAAGCACCAGCAGGACACCAGCGGCATGGCCACCAGCCAGGGCAGGAACCGGCCGGCCTGTTCGCGCACTTCGGCAATGGTGGTGATGCGATGCACCAAGGCATCCCCGGCCAGGGCGAACACCAGGGTAAACGCCACCGCCACCAGGGCGCCCCAGAACAGATTGAGTCCACAGGCCAGCCGAAAACGCACTTGGCTGCCCCGGCCGATGGCCTTGCCCACCATGGCTTCGGCGGCATAGGCAAAGCCATCCATGCCGTAGGAGATAAACATCAGAAAGTTCATCAGCACGGCGTTGGCCGCCACCACCTGGTCCCCCAGCCGGGCGCCCTGAAAGGTCATGAAGACAAAGGTCAGCTGCAGGCACAGCGCCCGAATGAAAATGTCCCGGTTCAGCCCCAGCAGGCGGCGAAAGGCCGCGCCGTTCAGGGCGTCGCGCCAGAACCCGGGGGCCGGCCGCAGCCCGCGCCGGTCCAGGGTACGCCATACCAGCCAGGCACCGAGGGCGGTGGCGGCGTAGTCTGCCAGCACGGAGGCGGCGGCGGCGCCCTGTACCTGCCAGCCCAGTCCCACCACAAACCAGATATCGAGCACAATATTGGCGCCGTTGCCCAGGATCAGCAGCCACATGGGCGCCCTGGCATTCTGGTTGCCCAGCAACCAGCCCAGCAGTACCAGGTTGGTGAGCGCCGCCGGCGCGCTCCAGATGCGTACGTTCACATACTGGCGGCCATAGGTTTCCACCTCGGCACTGGCGCCGGCCAGGGAAAAGGCCAGTTCGATAATGGGCGTTTGCAGCAACAACAGCAGCAAGGCCAGCCCCCAGGCCAGCAACAGCGCCCGGGCCAGTACGCTTAGCAGTCGTTGCTCATCCCGAGCGCCAAAGGCCTGAGCCGCCAGCCCGGTGGTGGACATGCGCAAAAAACCCAGCAGAAAAAACAGCAGGCTGATGATGGTGGCACCCACCGCCACGCCGCCCAGGTAATACGCCTGCTCCAGGTGACCGATCACCATGGTATCGACCAGCCCCAGCAGCGGCACGGTGATGTTGGACAGCACCATGGGCAGGGCCAGGGCAAAGACCCGGCGATGCCGGGCGGCATTGAAAAAGGAGGTTTTCAAGAACGACTCAAACAGAAAAAGAAGGTGAAAACATCAGCCGCGCCAGCGGCCGACGATACGCTTGAAGTCCTGCAGCAGCAGTTGGGAATCCACCAGCGGGATGCCGCTGCCCTCGTCAAACACCGGACGAAATGACGCGTGCAGCTCACCGTTAGGGTTAATCAGGGCGATGGAAGCGGAATGATCCACCAGGTAGTCCTGCTCACCCCGCTCGTGCACACCGTAAATCAGCCCCAGCTGTTGCACCGCCGGCATCAGGGTGCTGTGGTCGGCGGTGGCGGCAATAAACTCCGGGCTGAAGTGGGCGGTATAAGCTTTTAGCCGATCGGGCGTATCCCGGCCGGGATCGGCGGAGACAAACACCACCTGGGCCTTGTCACTCAGTTGCCTGAGTTGCGGGTAAACCCGGGCCAGATCCGCCAGGGTGGTGGGGCAGATATCCGGACAAAAGGTGTAACCCAGAAACACCAGGCTCCAGTGTTCACGAAACTGCCGCTCGGTAAAGGGCCGGCCATAGGCGTCGGTCAGCGCCATGGGCGCCAGGGGACGGGGTTCGGGATAGACCACTGCCGCCTCGGTCAGGGTATTCCTGCCCTGGTACCAGGCCGTACCGCTCAGGGTCCCCACTACCAGCAGGGTCAGTGCCAGCAGCCAAATCAGCTTGCTTGTGTTAGCCATAATCGATCCAGTGATCCGCCAGAATAAGGACAAAGAGCCACATCAGGTGACTGATGGAAAAGCGGAAGCATTGTAATGCGGTTTGCGGCCCGGGTCTAAACTTGAGCCGCCAGGCCCACTGCACAAAGCGCAGATTGAGCGCCAGCGAGCCCAGCAAGTAGGCCGGCCCCGACATGCTCACCACCCAGGGCAGCAGGCACACCAGGGTCAGCAACAGGGTATAGAGCAACACACAGGTTTTGGTGAACTCAATGCCGTGGGTCACCGGCAGCATGGGAATCTCTGCCTTGGCATAATCGTCCCGGCGGTGAATGGCCAGGGCCCAGAAGTGGGGCGGCGTCCAGGTAAAGATGATCATCACCAGCAACAGCGCATGCCCGTGAAACTCGCCGCTGACCGCGGTCCAGCCGAGCAGTGGCGGCATGGCTCCGGCCAAGCCGCCAATGACAATATTCTGGGGCGTTGCCCGCTTGAGCCAGACGGTGTATACCACCGCATAACCCAGCAGGGACGCCAGGGTCAGCCAGGCGGTCAGGGCATTGACCAGCACCAGCAGCACTGCCAGTCCGCTGGCCGACAGCGCCAGCGCAAAGGCCAGTGCCGGCCCGGTGGCCACTCTACCCTGGGCCACCGGCCTGTGGTGGGTACGAGCCATCTTGAGATCGATACGTCGGTCCAGCACATGGTTGATGGCCGCCGCCCCCCCCGCCATCAGGCCAATGCCCAGGGTGGACGCCAACACCGTCAGCGCAGACGGCAACGCCTCGGTTAAAAACATGCCGACCACGGCGGTGAGCAGTATCAGCGCCACCACCTTGGGTTTGGTCAGCGCGAAGTAATCCCGCCAGACCAGGGTCCGGTGGGCGGACAGTAACTCGCTTCGTGCCATTTTGCCTCCCTGCCACGCCACAGGCGTGTTCCTGTTCCCGTCAAAATCAGCAACAACACGGCCGCGCCGCCGTTATGGGCCACTGCCACCCACAGCGGCAGGTGCAACACCACGTTGGCCACTCCCAGCATCAGCTGCACCATGACCATAATCGCCAGCATAACTCCCCAGTTGCGCAACCCGGGTTGGCGCAGTAGCCGCCACGCCAGCACCAGCAGCAGCACCACGGTTACCATGGCCCACAACCGGTGGGCGGCATGAATGGTGGCCCGCTCCGCCTGGCTGAGCACGCCATACTGATAGGTCTCGGCGGGCATGCCGTGGGGGTGAAAGGCGCTCCATTGCCACTGGCCGACCCAGTCTCCCTGGCACACCGGCAGCTCGGTGCAGGCCATGGCCGCGTAATTGGCCGCGGTCCAGCCTCCCAGGGCAATCTGTACCACCAGCGCCAGCAGTGCCGCCCAGAACCAGGGCGCCAGGCTACGATCCAGTGAATGCCTCTGGGCACTGCGCTGCCCTCGGCACAAGAGCCAGAACAGCAGCGCCAGAATGCTGAAGCCGCCCAGCAGATGTCCCATCACCACGAAGGGCAACAAATTGAGGGTCACGGTGAGCATACCCAGGGTTGCCTGCCCCGTGACCATGGCCAGCAACAGCCATGCCGGCGCCCGGTAGTGGCGGTGGGCCCGCCTGAGCGAGCCCACCGCCATCAGCAGTATGGTCAGCCCAAGGGTACCGGCGGCATAACGATGGATCATTTCATTACGCGCCTTGGTCACTTCCAGCGGCGCATCGGGAAAACGCTCGGCGGCCAGGGCATGCTCTCCCGGCGTGGCCGGCACATAATTGAAGCCGTAACAACCGGGCCAGTCGGGACAGCCCAGCCCGGCGTCGGTGAGCCGCGTCCAGGCACCCAACACCACCACCACCAGGGTCAGAATAAAGGCAACGCCACAAAGCTTCTGCATGGCACCTCCTAGCCGGCCCGGGAATATTTCAGCAACCGGCGCAGATCGTTCAGCAGATCTCTGCCGGTCTCGCGGTTTTGCACCTCGTTCGCACCCATCGGGTAGCGCATCACCAGCATGCCCGGTGGATCGGCAATATAGACAAATCCCGGCACCAGCCCTTCACCGGCGGCCTGTTGTTCCACTCGGACCCGGTCCCCGTCCCGACCCAAGGCCAGATCCAGGTTATTGAGCAGCTCGGTGGCCGACGCGCAGTAATCACAGTGCGCAGGCGTGACCATTACCAGCCGCCACTGCGTCGCCGCATCGATATGTCCTTCCACCCATTCGCCGTGACCGCGCACGCCGGGGGTAAACCAGCCCTGAGCCAGCACCAGCCAGGCCAGCGCCACAGGTAACACAAAAACCCCCACCAGGGCCAATACCGGTTTATGCTTCATATCCCCTCCGATACCACCACCAGGCTGCCAGCCAGATGGCTACTGTCATGGTGAACCACTGTACCGCGTAGCCCAAGTGCTTTTCCGGCCCCATTACCACCGGCTGCCAACCATCGCCACCGCCGTCGGTTTTCAGCACCACCGGCAACACCGGCTGCCCCCAGCGCTCGGTCAGCAGGGCCGGCTCCAGGCTGGAAATGCGCCGAGGATGGGCATCCCGCTCCCTCCCCAGTGACAGCGGCGGCTGCCAGGGACGCACCAGCACGCCGGTGAGCTCCAGGGCATGGTCATCGGGAGGGTTGACCGCTGGCAGGCGGGAACGATCGGCACTGGCCGGCCACCAGCCGCTGTCCACCGCCAGCAGGCCCTGAGGCGTCTGCAACGGCCGAATCAGCCGGTAGCCAGCCCGGCCTTGCTCAATCTGGTTGTCCAGAAACAACTCGCCGCCGGCAAGATAGACACCGCTGGTCCGCAGCCGGTAGCCAAAGGGGCTGTGCATGGCCAGGGCCTCTTTCAGCTCAAGCTCCATCTGGCTGCGTTGCTGCCACTCCTGCAATAGCTGGCGCTTTTCGTCGGCCCGGGACAACTGCCACATCCCCATGAACACCATCAGGGCACTGATGGCCGCGGTCAGCACCAGTAATCCGCCACGCTTACCTATAATCAAGGTTCCATCCTTTTCATACGCGTGATACATGCTGCTCAAACTGCTGATTGTGCTGTTGTTATTGCTGATGATCGGTAACCTGGCGCTGGGGCTGGGGGCCCTGCTCAGCCGGCGGGACCCGGCACTGATGGCGCGCTACATTGGCCGGCGGCTGCTGTTTGCGGTGATCATCGTCATACTGTTGATTCTTGCCCTGGCCACCGGCCTGCTGACCCCCAACCCCACGCCATAATAAGATTCAATCGAGACACTACAAAATATAGACAAAAACGAAGAGACACAGCCAGACCACGTCCACAAAGTGCCAGTACCAGCTGCTGGCCTGAAAGCCAAAATGCTGAGCCGGTGTAAAGTGTCCCTTGTTAACCCTGAGCCACATAATGAACAACATCAGGGTACCCAGGGTAACGTGGGCGCCGTGAAAGCCGGTGAGCAGAAAGAAGGTATTGCCGTAAATGCCGGAGTCGAGCCGCAGGCCGAGATCCTGGTAGGCATGCACGTACTCCCAGATCTGCAGCGCCAGAAACAACACCCCCAGCAGCACGGTGGCACCCAGCCAGGCCTTGATTCGGTCACGCTGCTCCTGCAGCAGGGCCAGGTGGGCCAGGTGCGCCGTCACCGACGAGGTCAACAGGATAACGGTGTTGATCAGCGGCAATCCCAGCCAGCCCATGGCGGTGGTTTCCATGCCCCCCGGGGTGGTCAGCAGCGGCCAGATAGGCTGAAACTGCGGCCACAGCACCTCGTGGGTCATGGCGTTGTTGCCGGCTCCCCCCAGCCAGGGCACCGCCAGAATGCGGGCATAAAACAGGGCGCCAAAGAAAGCGCCAAAAAACATCACTTCGGAAAAGATGAACCAGGTCATGCCCTGACGAAAGGATCTGTCCATCTGTTCGCTGTACAGGCCCTGATGGGATTCGCTGATCACATTGGAAAACCAGCCAAACAGCATGACCGTCATGACCAGGGTGCCGGCGGCAAACACCACAGGCCCGGCAATGCCGGCAATGCCGGCGGCCCACATACCTGCCCCCGAGGCCAGCAAAAACAGGCCAACGGCGCCGACAATGGGCCAGGGACTTTGCGCCGGTACATAATATTTTTCCGTCTTGACCGCCATGCTAGCCTCCTTGTCAGCCTTCGCTGGCCACCTGCTCGCTGATGTCGTAAAGGGTGTAGGACAGGGTGAATACCTCAATATCGTCGGGCAGCGCCTCGTCCACGTAAAAACTCATGGGCATTACCGCTCGCGCCAGGCCATCAAGGGGCTGCTCCTCAAAGCAGAAACACTCGGTCTTGCGCAGGTAACCCGCCGCCCTCCCCGGTGACACCGAGGGAATGGCCCGCAGCACCCGGTTGTCCACCCCCGGATTGGTCACGGTAAAGTCCACCCTGTGCATCTCGCCCGGATGCACTTTCAGCCGACGCACCGAAGGGGAAAATTCACCGCCCAGGCCGGTGTTCTGATAGGTGATGAACTCCACCGTGACCAGCCGCTGTTCATCCACCCGTTTCGCCGCTACCGCCGCCGTGGTGTCAGTCTTGCCGTTCAGCCCGGTGATGTCGCAGAACACGTCATACAAGGGCACCAGGGCAAAACCAAAGCCGAACATGGCCAGGGCCAGTCCGCCCAGCCGCAGGGCCTTCCTGCCGTGATCCATCACTTCACCTCCGGCGGCGTTTCAAAGGTGTGGTAGGGTGCCGGCGACGGCACCGTCCACTCCAGCCCTTCGGCGCCCTCCCAGGGTTTGGCCTGGGCCCGCTCGCCGCCGCGAATGCACTTCACCAGCACCGCCACGAAGATCAGCTGGGACAGGCCAAAGGCAAAGCCGCCGATGCTGACCAGGGCATTGATGTCGGCAAACTGCAGCGAATAATCGGGAATGCGCCGGGGCATGCCGCCCAGGCCGAGAAAGTGCATGGGAAAGAACAGCAGGTTGACCGATACCACGGAGCACCAGAAGTGCCATTTGGCCAGGCGCTCATCGAACATGTGACCGGTCCACTTGGGCAGCCAGTAATAGGCCGCCGCCATGATGGAGAAGATGGCACCCGACACCAGCACATAGTGGAAATGGGCCACCACGAAGTAGGTGTCGTGATACTGAAAGTCGGCCGGAGTAATGGCCAGCATCAGGCCGCTGAAGCCCCCCATGGTAAATAGCACGATAAAAGCCAGGGCGAACAGCATGGGCACTTCAAAGCTGATGGAGCCCCGCCACATGGTGGCCACCCAGTTGAACACCTTGACCCCGGTGGGCACCGAAATCAGCATGGTGCAGTACATGAAGAACAGCTCCGCCGCCACCGGCATGCCCACGGTGAACATGTGGTGGGCCCACACCAGAAAGCTGAGCCCGGCGATGGAGGCGGTGGCATACACCATGGAGGCGTAGCCAAACAGCGGCTTGCGGCTGAAAGCGGGAATGATGGCCGAGATAATGCCGAAACTCGGCAATATCATGATGTATACCTCGGGATGGCCAAAGAACCAGAAAATATGCTGGAACATCACCGGATCCCCGCCCCCGGCTGCCTCAAAGAAGCTGGTGCCGAAATACTTGTCGGTCAGCACCATGGTCACGGCGCCGGCCAGCACCGGCATCACCGCAATCAGCAGAAAGGCGGTGATCAACCAGGTCCAGCAGAACAGCGGCAACTTCATCCAGGTCATTCCCGGCGCCCTAAGATTCCATATGGTTACAATGACATTGATCGCCCCCATGATGGAACTGATGCCCATGATGTGAATGGCAAACACAAACAGGGCGGTGCTGTCGGGACCATAGGTAGTCGACAGCGGTGCATAGAAGGTCCAGCCGAAATTGGGGCCGCCGCCGGGCACAAACAGCGAGCTCAGCATCAGCACAAAGGCAAAGGGCAGTATCCAGAAACTCCAGTTGTTCATGCGCGGCAGCGCCATGTCGGGCGCCCCTATCATCATGGGAATCATCCAGTTGGCCAGGCCCACAAAGGCGGGCATGACGGCGCCGAACACCATGATAAGTCCGTGCATGGTGGTCATCTGGTTAAAGAAGTTGGGCTCCACCAGTTGCAGCCCGGGCTGAAACAGCTCGGCCCGAATCACCATGGCCATGGCGCCCCCCAGCAGGAACATGGTCAGGCTGAACAGCAGGTAGAGGCTGCCGATGTCCTTGTGGTTGGTGGTAAACAGCCAGCGGCCCAGTCCCCGGGCGGGGCCGTGATGATGCTCCTCTCCCACCAGGTGAATGTCCGCGGTTTCAGTGCGATCCATCTGCGCCATCACTGCCCCCTATTGTCCCTGTCTGGCCTGATGAATGTCCTTGGGCTGTACCAGATCCCCGGTGTCGTTGCCCCAGGCATTGCGTTCATAGGTGATCACCGCCGCCAGCTCCTTGAGCGCCAGCTGCTTGTCAAAGCTCTGCATGGCGGTGCCCGCCTTGCCGTACAGCACTATGTTGATATGGCCAGCCCTGTCATTGAGCACCATGTCGCTGCCTGTAAGGGCTGGAAAGGCACCGGGAATGCCTTCGCCATTGGCCTGGTGACAGGCGGCGCAGGCTTTCTGGTAAACCTGCTCGCCCAGGGTCATCAGCTCCTCCCGGCTCATGTTCATGGCCAGCAGTTCCTGCTCGGCGGCCCTGGCCTCGGCCTGTTCGGCCCTGACCTGAGCCAGCCAGCCATCAAATTCCTCGGGTGAGCGGGCATCCACAACGATGGGCATAAAGCCGTGATCCTTGCCGCACAGCTCGGCGCACTGACCCCGGTACAGGCCGGGCTCGTTAATGCGGGTCCAGGCCTCGTTGATAAAGCCGGGCACGGCGTCCTTTTTCACCGCAAAGGCCGGCACCCACCAGGAGTGAATGACGTCGTCGGAGGTGATCAGGAAACGCACCTTGCGATCCGTGGGCAGCACCAGGGGATAATCCACCTCCAGCAGGTAGTTGTCTCCCTTGGTCACCGTGCCAGCAATCTGCTGGGGCATGGTGGCCAGCAGGCTGAAAAATTCGACGTCTTCGTCGAAGTAGCGGTAATGCCACTTCCACTGAGAGCCGGTGACCTGCACGGTGAGATCGGGTTCGGACGCGTCTTCCATCGCCACCAGGGTTTTGGTGGCGGGAATGGCCATGGCCACCAGAATGAGAAAGGGAATAATGGTCCAGAGGATCTCGACCTTGGTGCTTTCGTGAAACTGGGCGGCCTTGGCCCCTTTTGACTTGCGATGGTGAATAATGGCCCAGAACATGACCCCGAACACCACCAGGCCGATAACGGCACAGATAATGAGGATGGTCATGTGCAGGCCGTAAACCTGCTGGCTGATCTCGGTGACCCCTTCGGTCATGTTAAGACGGGTCTGCGCCCGCGCAGGCAGGCAGACCAGCAAGGACAATAGCAACAGCAGAATCGGCTTCACGCGCACCCCCAATCGTTTCATCCTGTCACCCGGAGTACTCAAGTCTGGAATGAATGTGTGCCGAACGACTACATCCCTTAGGCTCGGCTGACTCTAAGTAAAGCAGCACTCAAGGAAATGTAAAATATAAAGATTTTAGGACTGAGGATGGGGGAATAGGGGTTGTAACGGGAGCTGAGTGAAGAAAGGACCGGCAGGCAGGGGCCTGCCGGTTGAAACGACGACGTTAGAAATCACCGTTGCGGATCACGCCCACGGCCAGGCCTTCAATGGTGAGCTCCTGGCTGCGCAGATCCACTTCAATGGGCGAGAGCTCTTCGTTTTCCGGGATCAGGCTGACCTTGCTGCCCGTACGCTGAAAGCGCTTGACGGTCACTTCGTCGTCGAGCCGGGCCACCACCACCTGGCCGTTGCGAACCTCCTGGGTTTTGTGCACCGCCAGCAGGTCGCCGTCCATGATGCCGATGTTCTTCATGCTCATGCCCTGCACCCGCAACAGAAAGTCGGCAGAGGGGTGGAACAAGCCAGGATCAAGCCGGTAATGGCTCTCGATGTGCTGTTGCGCCAATATGGGTTCACCGGCGGCCACCCGGCCCACCAGCGGCAGGCCCTGTTCTTCTTCCGCCTCTTCCCCGGCCAGGCGAATGCCCCGGGAAGTGCCGGGCATGATTTCAATCACGCCCTTCTTGGCCAGCGCCTTGAGGTGCTCTTCCGCCGCATTGGCGGACTTGAACCCCAGCACCTTGGCAATTTCCACCCGGGTGGGCGGCATGCCGGTTTGCTGAATGTGTTCCTTGATAATGTCCAGCACCTGCGACTGGCGGGGAGTAAGGGCCTTCATGATGAAACCTGTCTGTTTATACAGTTAACTGTCAGTATATCCAGTAATGAGTCCAGAGCAAGCCCCAAAGCCTTCCACTTACCACAGCGCCAGCACCAGGCCGGCGAACACCGCCATGCCGGCGTAGTTGTTGTTGAGAAAGGCGCGAAAGCAGGGCATGCGCTCCCGATCGCGAATCAAGCGCTGCTGATACACAAACAGGCCGGCCACCGCCAGCAGGCCCCAGTAAAAGGGGGCGGCCAGTTCAAACGCTCGGCCCGCCGCCACCAGCAGCAACAGGGTAGCCAGTTGCAGCAGGCCCACAATCAGCTTGTCGCGCCGGCCAAACAGAATGGCGGTGGACTTGACGCCGATTCTGAGGTCGTCGTCCCGATCCACCATGGCATACATGGTGTCGTAGGCCACGGTCCAGGTCAGGTTAGCGGCAAACAGCAACCAGAGGCCGGCGGGCAGGCTGTTGCTCTGGGCGGCAAAGGCCATGGGAATGGCCCAGGAAAACGCGATGCCGAGAAACAGCTGAGGCAGGTTGGTAAAGCGCTTCATAAAGGGATAGAGCGCCGCCCAGAACAGACCCGCAAAGGCCAGGCCAATGGTAAAGGCATTGGTGGTCAGCACCAGCACAAAGGAAATGCCCACCAGCAGGGCAAAAAAGCCCAGCGCCTGGCGCTCGGTGAGTTCACCGGCGGGCAGCGGCCGGGCCTGGGTGCGCTTGACATGACCGTCGATATGGCGGTCGGCGTAGTCGTTGATCACACAGCCGGCGGAGCGCATGGAAAACACCCCGGCCACGAACACCAGCAGCAGCCAGGGTGACGGTAACCCGTCGGCGGCAATCCACAGTGCCCACAGGGTGGGCCACAGCAGCAGCAGGGTGCCAATGGGCTTGTCGAGCCGGGCCAGGGCCATGTAGGCGCGCCAGCGCGGTCGGGAAGGAGAAGTCAGGGTGGTCATGAGGTCGTGTCCTGCATTGTGTCCTGATAGAGAGCCGAAGCCGGCAAAAAGAGTTCGGTCACCAGCACTCGGGCGGCGCCGGTGCTGAGGGTGGAGCGGCGCGCCCAGGGCGCAGGGGCAAAGCCGGCGTTCAGCCCGGTACGCTCGGCCAGTCGCCGATATTCAGTAGCATTCAGGCGCGCGAACTCAAAGGGCGTGCGCTCCAGATCCGGCGCCTCGAACATCAGCTCACCCAGCGCCCGGGAGCCCAGCCCGGCCAGCGCCGGCAGCGCCCGTTGCGTGGCGGAAGAATAGAGCGAGCTGGCATAGACCCAGGGCCGGCCGTCACAGCACAGCAATACCTCTCGACAAAAGGCCTGGTCACAGCCGAGCAGTTCCGCCTGGGTCGGTGTGAGCGACCGCAGGCTGGCATCGCTCAACAGCTGCACCTCAAACTGCCGGCAGTGCCGGCGCAATAGCCGGGTCAGTGACCCGGTGTCATGCAGCCAGGCATTCAGCACCGGCGCAGCCGGCGTTTCGCTTCCCCAGCGCCAGAGGTGATCGGCGCTGGAGGCCGTGTTTTGTTCATCAAACAACAAAGACATACAATTGCTTTCTGGTCCTGCTCCGGTCACAGCCCGGCCTCACCGGGCACCCGCCGATTGACTTGGCCGGCAAATATTTAAACAATGCCCGCTCGCTTACTCGTCGGAGACTCACATGTTTCGGTTTGTTGCCCTCTGCCTGCTGCTGGTCAGCGCAGGCCCGCTCAGCGCCCAGGATGAACCGGCGGCGCCTGCCGGGCCCATATACTACACCATGACACCGGACATTATTACCAACTACCAGAACTCAGGACAAAACCTGGGCTATGTGCGAGTGGCGGTGGATCTGATGCTGGAACGACCGGATCAGCTGGCGGTGGTGGAAGAGAATATGCCGCTGCTGCGGGACGCGCTGAATGATCTGCTGGCCCAGAAAAGCCGGCAGGAAATCCGCTCCCTGCCGGCCCGCACCGAGCTGGCCGATCAGGGCCGGGAGCGGCTCAACGAACTGCTGCTCGAGGAAACCGGCCAGACCCCGGTGCGTCGTCTGCTGTTTACGACCTTTCTTTACCAGTAGTGCGGCGGTTGTCGAGCCAGGCCTGAAGCAGGCCGATCAGGGCGCCGCCCAGGTGGGCCATATTGGCCACCGGCGTGCCCAGCAGATCGGCAAAGCCCAGCACCAGCCACACCACCATGAAGACCGCCATGCCGTCGGGCAGGCCGATGCCCCGGGCCGGGTTGAGCCGGCCGCTGAACCAGACGTAGGCCAGCAGCGCATACACCACCCCCGACAGACCACCGAAACGCGGCCCGCTGGCCCAGAACTGCAGCAGGTTGGGCAGCACCGCCGCCACCAGCAGCAGCACCAGCAGCTTGCCGCTGCCCAGCCGTCGCTCCACCATGCCGCCCAGATACCACCACCAGAACAGGTTGAACACCAGGTGCATCAGGGAGAAATGCATCAGCGCCGGAGTAAAGGCGCGCCAGAATTCCACCCCCAGCAGCCATTCTGCCCGGGGCGGGAAAGACAGCACGCCGAACATGGGCAGCCCCAGCCAGCTCAGGCCATAGACCAGCAGGCAGGCCAGCAGCACCAGCAGGTTGACCGGACCGGTCTGGCGCAGCAGATCGCTGATCCAGCCGGCTTGCCGGGGACCATCGGCAAAGCGGGCATGACTGTCTCCCCGCTTCCAGGACGCCTCCTGATAGCGGGGGTGAAAGGGTTCGGCGAGAAAGCGTTTGACTTCCCGGTGGGCCTGCTCATAACGAGACTCGTCCACCAGCCAGATATGCACATTACCGTCGTCGTCCTGGGTGAGCTCACAGTGCAGGCCGAGCTCACTCAGGTAGTCCACAAAGGCCTGGGCCCGGCGCGGATCGTCGAGCACCAGCAGCGCCTTCACGACTGGCCGACCACCGCCTGACTGCGCCGCCAGGCCTCAAAGCCGCCGTCCAGGCTGTAGACTTCCTCAAAGCCCTGATTGATCAGGTACTGGGCCGCGCCCTGACTGCTGATGCCGTGATAGCACATCACGATCACCGGCATCTCGTAATCCACCTCGTTGGTAAAGCTCACCAGGCTGTCGTTGGTAAGGTGAAAGGCTCCCTCGGCGTGGGCCAGGGCAAAGGACTGGGGATCGCGAATATCCACCAGCCGGGCCCGGCCCTCGCTCAGCATGACGTGGGCTTCATCCACCGAAATATGGGCAAACTGATCCATGAATTCCTCCTCATTAATGTGGCGCCAGTGTACCCAATTCAGCCTCAGCCGCCCAGATAGGCGTTGCGTACCCGTTCGTTCACCAGCAGGGCGGCGCCGGTGTCGGCCAGCACCACCCGGCCGTTTTCCAGCACATAGCCCCGGTCGGCCAGCTTGAGCGCCTGATTGGCGTTCTGCTCCACCAGAAAGATGGTCATGCCCTTTTCTTCCCGCAACTGAGCAATGGTGTCAAAGATCTGATTGATGATAATGGGCGCCAGCCCCAGCGAGGGCTCGTCCAGCAGCAGCAGCCGGGGCTTGCTCATCAGCGCCCGGCCGATGGCCAGCATCTGCTGCTCGCCGCCGGACATGGTACCGGCACGCTGGTGGCGGCGCTCCTTGAGCCGGGGGAACATGGCAAACACCTCGGCCATCAGCCCGGCGTGCTCGCGTTTGTCCACGAAAAAGGCACCCATGTGCAGGTTTTCTTCCACCGTGAGCCGGGCGAAGATGCGCCGCCCTTCCGGCACGATGGCGATGTCCCGGCGCATGATGGCGGCGGTATCCAGCCCGGACAGATCCTGGCCTTCATACAGCACCCTGCCCCGAGACGGCCGGGGATCGCCGCAGATGCTCATCATTAATGTGGTCTTGCCGGCGCCGTTGGCGCCGATAAGGGTGACGATTTCCCCCTGCTCAATGTGCACGGTAACGTCTTCCAGGGCGCGAATCTTGCCGTAATGGGCGCAAATATTGTCGACATGCAGCATCAGGCTTCTCCCAGGTAGGCGTTGATCACGTCCGGGTGGCTGCGCACCGCGTCGGGGTCGCCGTCGGCCAGGGGGCGGCCCTGATTGACCACGTAAATATGGTCGGAAATGTCCATTACCAGCTTCATGTCGTGTTCAATCAGCAGCACGCTGACGCCTTCGTTATCACGCAGATCCTGAATCAGCCGGTTCAGTTCCTGAGTCTCGTTGGGGTTGAGCCCCGCCGCCGGCTCGTCGAGCATCAACAGGGCCGGTCGTGCCGCCATGCAGCGGGCGATCTCCAGGCGGCGCTGCTGGCCATAGGCCAGGTTGCCGGCGGCGCGGTTGGCAAACTCGGTCAGGTTGACCTTCTCCAGCCAGTAATGGGCCCGCTCCAGCCCTTCCCGCTCGGCCCGGCGAAAACCCGGGGTCTTCAGCAGGCCGGCGAGAAAATTGGTGTTGAGATGGGCATGCTGGGCCACCAGCAGGTTTTCCAGCACCGTCATTTCCCTGAACAGGCGCACATGCTGAAAGGTACGCACCATGCCCAGGCGGGAGATTTTGTGGCCCGGCAGGCCGGCAATGGCCTGGCCGCGAAAGCGCACCGTACCGCCGCTCGGCCGGTAAAATCCCGACAGGCAGTTGAATACCGTGGTCTTGCCGGCGCCGTTGGGGCCGATGATAGACACAATTTGCCGCTCCGCCATGGTGAGCGCCACTCCGTCTACCGCCACCAGGCCGCCAAAACGCATGGTGAGGCCGGATACGTTCAGCAATTCACTCATGATTTCAGCTCCATGTGAGGGCGGTGCATGGGCAGCAGCCCTTGCGGCCGCCAGATCATCATCAGCACCATCAACAGGCCAAACAGCAACATGCGGTATTCGTTAAATTCCCGGGTCAGCTCCGGCAGTATGGTCATGATGATGGCCGCCAACACCACACCAATCTGCGAGCCCATGCCCCCCAGCACCACGATGGCCAGAATGATGGCCGACTCGATAAACACAAAGGACTCGGGGCTGATAAAGCCCTGCCGGGCAGCAAAGAAGCAGCCGGCAAAGCCGGCAAAGGCCGCGCCAATGGTAAAGGCACTGAGCTTGATAAGGGTGGGGTTGAGGCCCAGTGAGCGGCAGGCGATTTCGTCTTCCCGCAACGCCTCCCAGGCCCGTCCCAGGGGCATGCGCAGCAGCCGGTTGATAATAAAAATGGTCAGCACCACCAGCACCAGCGCCAGCAGGTAAAGAAAGATCACCTTGTAGCCCGAGTTGTAGGCGATGCCAAAAAACTCGTGAAAGGTGTTGTCGCCGCGACGGTCGAACTCCAGTCCGAATAGCGTGGGTTTGGGAATGCCGGCAATACCGTTAGGGCCGCCGGTGATCTCGGTCATGTTGTTGAGTAATATACGAATAATCTCGCCAAATCCCAGGGTCACGATGGCCAGGTAGTCCCCCCGCAGCCGCAGCACCGGAAAGCCCAGCAAAAACCCGAACAGCGCCGCCAGGGCGCCGCCCAGCAGCAGGCAGGTCCAGAAATCCAGGCCAAAATAGGCATTGAGCAGGGCATAGCTGTAGGCCCCCACTGCGTAAAAGGCGACGTAGCCCAGATCGAGCAGGCCGGCCAGGCCCACCACCACGTTGAGGCCCAGCCCCAGCATGACGTAAATCAGGGTTAACGTGGCCAGATCCACCGCGCCGCGCGAGCCCATAAAGGGCCACACCAGCAGGGCCGCCAGCACCAGCACGGACACAATGCGATACAGCCAGGGCTGCTCTTCCGGCGCCGGCAGGGCAAAGCCGCCCTTGCGATCCGCCAGAAAACGAAAGGGTTTGCGCCACTGCTCGGCAAACAGCTGGGCCAGAAACACCAGGCCGGCGCCCAGTGCCAGCCACTGCCAACTGGCGTCGAGCCGGTTGGCCACCACCAGCCGAGTGCCTTCGGTTTCCAACCGCAGACCAAGCAGCCAGCCCGCCAGCAGCAGAAACAGGGCGGCGGCAATGAGTGCAGGTTTCAGTTTGCTCATACCTTTTCCACCTCCGGTTTGCCCAGAATGCCGGTGGGCATGAACAGCAGCACGAAGATCAGCAGGCCAAAGGACACCACGTCCTTGTATTCGGTGCTGAAATAGGCGCCGGTCATGGCCTCGGTCACCCCCAGCAGCAGGCCACCGAGTACGGCCCCGGGAATGCTGCCAATGCCGCCGAGCACGGCCGCGGTAAAGGCCTTGAGCCCGGCGATAAAGCCGATGTAGGGGTTGATGACGCCGTAGTAGGAACCCAGCAACACCCCGGCCACCGCCGCCAGGGCGGCACCGATGACAAAGGTGAGGGCGATGATGCTGTTGCTGTTGATACCGAGCAGGTTGGCCATTTTCAGATCTTCGGCACAAGCCCGGCAGGCCCGACCCATGCGCGAGCGGGAAATAAACAGCGACAGCAGGGTCATGGCAATAAAGGTGACCACGAAGATGATCAGCTGCATATAGGACAGGGTGGCCTGAAAGCCCTCGCCGCCAAAGCTCCAGCCGCCGGGCAGCAGGGGCGGAATGGCGATATCCCGGGAACCTTGCGCCAGGCGCATCATGTTCTGCAGAAAAATGGACATGCCGATGGCGGAAATCAGCGCAATCAGCCGTTTGCTGTGGCGCAGCGGCCGGTAGGCGACCCGCTCGATGGAATAGCCGTAGACGCTGGTCAGCACTATGCTCACCGCGAAGGCACCGCATAACAGCAGGGCGGTGCTGTCGATGCCGGCCATGGTCAGCGCCGTCATCACCATAAAGGCGGCGTAGGCGCCGATCATGTACACCTCGCCGTGGGCGAAGTTAATCATGCCGATAATGCCGTACACCATGGTGTAGCCGATGGCGATCAGGGCATAGGTGCTGCCGATGGTCAGGCCGTTAAGCAGCTGCTGAATAAAGTAAAGAAGGGGCTCGGACATACAACCTTTCCTTGTCGTAGCACGATGAGCGCCGTCAGCAGGCGGGGCACCCCCGCCTGCTGACGATGGAGTAACGGCCCGTTACAGCTGGGTGGAGGAGCCGTCCTTGTGCCATTCAAACACGCCGAACTCAAAGCCCGTAAGATCGCCCTTGTCGTCCCAGGCCAGTGGGCCCATCACGGTGTCGACCGGCTCGGCCCGCAGCGCGGTGGCCACCGCTTCCGGGTCGGCGCCGACCCGTTTAATGCCCTCGGCAATGGCTTCCACCGCCGCATAGGTGGTCCACACAAAAGGCCCGGTGGGGTCTTCGCCCTTGGCCTGAATGGCGGCCACGATATCGGCGTTGGCCGGATCCAGATCGTACTTCTTGGGCAGGGTCACCAGCAGGCCTTCCGAGGCGTCACCGGCGATGGAGGTAATATCCTTGTGGCCCACCCCTTCCGGCCCCATAAAGCGTGCCTTGAAGCCCTTTTCGGCTGACTGACGCAAAATCAGCCCCAGCTCAGGGTGATAGCCGCCGTAATAGACGAAATCCACCTGCTCCCGCTGCAGCTTGGCGATCAGCGCCGAGAAGTCCTTGTCGCCGGAGGTAATGCCCTCATAGGCCACCACATTGGCGCCGGCGTCTTTCAGGGCGTCGCGCACGCTGGAAGCCAGGCCTTCGCCGTATTGCTTCTTGTCGTGAATAATGGCGATGCGCTCAGGCTTGACCTTGTCGACGATGTGACGCGCCGCGGTGGGGCCCTGATCACTGTCGAGGCCGATGGTGCGCATGACGAATTCCAGGCCCCGCTCGGTAATGGTGGGACTGGTGGCCGCCGGGGTCACCATGAGAATGCCTTCGTCGTCGTAGACGTCGGACGCCGGCAGGGTACTGTCGGAGCACAGATGACCGGCCACAAACTGAATGCCGTCATTGACGATGCGGTTGGCCACCGCCACCGCCTGCTTGGGATCACAGGCGTCGTCGAACTCCACCACTTCCAGGGTGTGCTCACCCAGCCGGCCGGATTTGTTGATCAGCTCCGCCGCCATGCGGCCGCCGGTAAACTGCATGTCGCCATACTGAGCCACCGGGCCGGTAATGGGGCCGGCAATGGCAATCTTGATGTTGTCGGCCTGGGCAGAAAACGCCGCGCCGTATCCCAGGGCGGCAAACACCGCCATGGCCACCACCTTTTTATTCCTTGTCACCATACGAACATCCTCTATTCGAAATCGGGTACCGCCGAAGGGGCTTCGGCCGTCTTCTCTGTTCTAACCCTTGTACGAAATTAGCACAAGGGGAAAATGCTTCGTATGGGACCGGGTGGATTTGTGAATCGGAATGGATGAGCTGGAGGACAGGTGAACTGGGGACGGGAGACGGGAGACGGGAGACGGGAGACGGGAGACGGGAGACGGGAGACGGGAGACGGGAGACGGGAGACGGGCAGTATCATTCAGTGCGAGCTTCAGCTGGCAAGAGCCAGCCGGACAAACAACTGATGTGCTGGCGAGGAAGTTAAAGGGCAACTGCATCACGACCCTCTGCGCCAGGGATGGCGCAGCGGAGCCCCCATGGAAGGGTGTACGGCGTGTCGTGAGGCAGTGCCCTTTGGCCGACTTACTGCGGTATGTCAGGCACGCCAGGCTTACTGCCAGTCAAGGATCACCTTGCCGGACTGGCCGGAGCGCATGGTGTCAAAGCCCTGCTGGAAGTCGTCCACCTTGAAGTGGTGGGTGATGATGGGGCTCAGATCCAGGCCGGACTGGATCAGGCTGGCCATCTTGTACCAGGTTTCAAACATTTCCCGGCCGTAAATGCCCTTGAGCACCAGCCCCTTGAAGATCACCTGGTTCCAGTCAATGGCCATGTCGGACGGGGGAATTCCGAGCATGGCGATTTTGCCGCCGTGGTTCATCTTGGCCAGCATGTCCTGAAACGCCGCCGGCACGCCGGACATTTCCAGGCCCACGTCAAAGCCCTCGGTCATGCCCAGCTCGGCCATAACATCACTCAGGTTGTCGGTGGCCACGTTGACCGCCCGGGTCACGCCCATGCTGCGGGCCAGATCGAGGCGATATTCGTTAACGTCGGTGATCACCACGTGGCGCGCGCCCACATGGCGGGCCACGGCGGCGGCCATGATGCCGATGGGGCCGGCGCCGGTGATCAGCACGTCTTCGCCCACCAGATCGAACGACAGCGCGGTGTGCACGGCGTTGCCAAAGGGGTCGAAGATGGACGCCAGATCGTCGGAGATTTCATCGGGCAATTTGAAGGCGTTATAGGCCGGAATCACCAGATATTCGGCAAAGGCCCCTTCCCGGTTCACGCCCACGCCTACGGTGTTACGGCACAGGTGGGTACGGCCGCCACGGCAGTTGCGGCAATGGCCACAGGTGATGTGACCCTCGCCGGAAACCCGGTCGCCGATGGCAAAGCCGCGCACTTCCTGACCGATGGCTACCACCTCTCCCACGTATTCGTGGCCCACCACCATGGGCACCGGAATGGTCTTTTGCGACCAGTCATCCCAGTTGTAGATATGAATGTCGGTGCCGCAGATGGCGGTTTTACGGATTTTGATCAGCAGATCGTTGTGACCCAGTTCCGGTTCGGCCACCTCGGTCATCCAAATGCCCGGTTCGGCCTTGAGTTTTGCCAGTGCTTTCATGTTGATTCTCCTCAGATCACGCCCAGTTCTCGACCCACTTCGGTAAAGGCCGCAATGGCCCGATCCAGCTGCTCACGACTGTGGGCCGCCGACATCTGAGTGCGAATGCGGGCCTGGCCCTTGGGCACCACCGGGAAAGAGAAACCGATAACATAAATGCCTTTTTCCAGCAGCTTGTCGGCCATTTGCGCCGCCAGGGCGGCGTCGCCCAGCATCACCGGAATAATGGCGTGATCCTTACCGGCCAGGGTAAAGCCGGCGGCGGTCATTTGCTCTCTGAAGTAGTCGCTGTTTTCCCGCACCTTTTGCCGCAGAGCGTCGCCGTTCTCCAGCATTTCCAGCACCTTGATCGAGGCGGCGACGATGGCCGGCGCCACCGAGTTGGAGAACAGGTAGGGCCGGGAGCGCTGGCGCAGCCAGTCGATCACTTCCTTCTTGCCCGAGGTGTAACCGCCGGAGGCACCACCCAGGGCCTTGCCAAGGGTGCCGGTAATGATATCGACTCTGTCCATCACCTCGCAGTATTCATGGGTACCCCGGCCTTGCTCGCCAACAAAACCGACGGCGTGAGAGTCGTCCACCATCACCAGAGCATTGTACTGATCGGCCAGATCGCAGATGCCCTTCAGGTTGGCGATGACACCGTCCATGGAGAAAACGCCGTCGGTGGCAATCAGCTTGAAGCGAGCGCCGTCGGCCTCGGCCTGCTGCAGCCGGCTTTCCAGCTCGGCCATGTCGTTGTTGGCATAGCGGTAGCGTTTGGCCTTGCACAGGCGCACGCCGTCGATGATGGAAGCATGGTTCAGCGCATCGGAAATAATGGCGTCTTCCGGGCCCAACAGGGTTTCAAACAGGCCGGCATTGGCATCAAAACAGGAGGTGTAGAGAATGGTGTCTTCCATGCCGAGGAAGGAAGACAAGGCAGTTTCCAGCCGCTTGTGCAGATCCTGGGTGCCACAGATAAAACGCACCGAAGCCATGCCAAAGCCATGGCTTTGCAGGCCCTGCTGCGCCGCCTCAACCAGTTGCTCATGGTTGGCCAGTCCCAGATAGTTGTTGGCGCAGAAGTTGATAACCTCCTGTTCGCCCACGCGAATGGCGGCGCTCTGAGGAGAGCTGATCACCCGCTCCTTCTTAAAAAGGCCTTCTGCCTTGGTGTTTTCCAACTGCTCGGTTAAGTAAGCATAAAATGCCGACGACATAACAAACTCCCGTTTTCCATGTGGCTATCTGGGTTCAATTCAGACCATTTTACTACCTCATTGGGTGATACTCATAACTTATTCCACCTTCTTCGGCTATTTGTGAAAGGGATCACCGGGGCTGGCGGCCAGGGCGTGATAATGTGCCAGAATCTGGTCTAGCTCGAGTCCTTTATTCTCATGGAAATAGGGCTTGAGCAGGATCAGTACACGCACCATTCCCTCATAAAGCACCGCCTGGATGATGCAGGGCTGAAGCAACTGCATGCGCCGGTAACTCACCCAGCAGGACACCATCAATGTCAGGGTTTGCGCCAGGGTGGCGATGTCTTGCTCGGGCACGGCCAGCACTTGCCGAGCATTGAATTCCCGCAGCTGCGCCTGCAAATGGCCCTCCAGCCGCCGCTGCACCTCGAGGTATTGTGCGTGCAGTTGTGGATCCCGCCGCAGAATGTCCTCGAGATTGGCGTGAAAAAAACGGAACTCCCACATCACATAAAACACCGCATCCAGGTAATGAAACCAAAGTGCCGGGCTGGCGCTGGCCGAGCCGGTGGCCGGCGTGAAGCTTTTGGTTAAATGTGCGCAATACTGTTTGAAAATACAGCGAACAATGTCGTTCTTGTTGCGAAAGTGATAGTAGAGGTTGCCCGGGCTGATGCCCAGGTAGGCGGCAATATGATTGGTGGTCACCCGGGCTTCGCCCCGCTCATTAAACAGTTCAAGGGCGGCAGCCAGAATGCGGTCCCGGGTTTTCTTGGGGATAGCCACGGCACGCAATAACAACGAAATGATAACTGAATAGTAACACAGTGCCGCCGCCACACCCGTCGCCGGCAGCGGGTTAGTTTTCTGGCCGCAGGGCATGGTAAACTTGCGCCCACTTTTCTTCGAATTGCCGAACCCGGGTTCGGCCAGCAAGAGGCGAACAACGATGATCATTGTAACTGGCGGTGCCGGCTTTATCGGCAGCAACCTGGTAAAAACCCTGAACGAGCAAGGCCGCACCGACGTGGTGGTGATCGACGATCTGACCGACGGCACCAAGTTCGTCAACCTGGTCGATCTGACCATCGCCGACTATCTGGACAAGGACGAGTTTCTGCATCGCATCGTGTCCGGCGACGAGTTCGAGGAGTGGGGTGGCATTGAGGTGATCTTCCACGAAGGCGCCTGCTCCGCCACCACCGAGTGGGACGGCAAGTTCATGATGGAGAACAACTACGAGTACTCCAAGGATCTGCTGCACTACTGCCTGGAGCGGGAAATTCCGTTTATCTACGCCTCTTCCGCCGCCACCTACGGCGGTCGCAACGACAACTTCATCGAAGAACCGCAATACGAGCAGCCGCTCAACGTATACGGCTACTCCAAACAGCTGTTTGACCAGTATGTGCGCCGCCTGATGCCGGAAATCAACTCTCAGGTCGTCGGCCTCAAGTACTTCAACGTATACGGCCCCCGAGAGCAGCACAAGGGCAGCATGTCGAGCGTGGCCTTTCATCTCAACACCCAGTTGCACAAGGGCGAAAACCCCAAGCTGTTCGCCGGCTGTGACGGCTACGGAGACGGCGGCCAGATGCGCGACTTCATCTATGTGGGCGACGTGTGCAAGGTCAACCTCTGGTTCTGGCAAAACCCGGACGTGTCCGGCATCTTCAACTGCGGCACCGGCCGTGCCGAACCCTTCCAGAACGTGGCCGATGCCGTCATCGACTTTCACGGCAAGGGCCAGGTGGAATACATTCCCTTTCCCGACCACCTGAAGGGCCGCTATCAGAGCTTTACCGAGGCCGATCTCACCAAGCTGCGTGCCGCCGGTTACCCCCACGAGTTCAAGACCGTGGCCGAGGGCGTGGCCGAGTACATGAGCTGGCTGAACAAGGCCTGATGGGCATCGCGAGGTCAACCCCTTGAACATTACCGCCAACATCATCACCCTCAACGAGGAAGACAACATCTCCGCCGTGATCGAATCGGTCAGGGCGGTGTGCGATGAAATCATCGTGGTCGACTCCCTCAGCACCGACCGGACCTGCGAGATCGCCGAGTCCATGGGCGCCCGGGTGATCAAGCAGGCCTACCTCGGCGATGGTCCACAAAAGGCCTTTGGAGTCCAGTACGCCAGCAACGACTGGATCCTGAGCCTGGACGCAGACGAGCGGCTCGACGACGATGCCATCGCCGCCATTCGAGCCTTGAATCTGGCCAATACGCCCCACGACGCCTTTTCGTTCTGCCGCAAAACCTTTGTGGGCAAGAACTTTATTCGGCTGTGGTACCCGGATAGGGTTACCCGTCTGTACGATCGCCGCCGGTGCGGCTTCTCGGCCAAGAAGGGACATGCCAAGGTGGAAGCCGGCAACATTCACCAGCTTAATGCCAACCTGTTGCACTATTCCTACGATGACTACGCCCACATGGTGCGTACCACCGAGAAGTTCATCAAGCGCGGTGCCGTGCTGGCACTGGAAGACGGCAAGCGAGCCAAGGCCTGGGATCCCTTTACCCACGGCCTTGCCGCCCTGTTCAAGGCGCTGATCCTCAAGGGTGGCCTGTTTCACGGCATCAATGGCTGGAACGTGGCGATTATTTCCGCCTTCAGCTCCTACATGAAATACGCCGTCATGCTGGACATGCAGAAAGATGAGCAGTAACAAAAAGGTGCTCGAGCTCTGCCTGTCGCCGGACCTGGGCGGATTGGAGCTTTATATGCACCGCTGCAGCCTGGCCCTCGGCGAGCAGCATCAGGTCGTGCCGGTGATCGCCGAGGGCGCCCGCCTGGTAGCACGCTTTGCCGAGCAAGGCGGCGAGGCACAAGTGCTGAAAACCGGCGGCCGCTTCTCTTTGCGTACCGCCTGGCGCCTGGCCCGCCTGATCGACGAACAACAGGTGGATCTGGTCCATTTCCACTGGACCAAGGACATGCCCATCGCCGTGCTGGCCAAACGGCTGTCCCGCCGCAAGCCCCTGCTGGTGCAGAGCCGCCACATGACCATGACCCGGTTCAAGGGCGACCCTTTCCATCGCTTCCTGTACCGCCATGTCGACCACCTGCTGTGCGTCACCCAGGCGGTGGCCGACCAGATAAATACCTTCATTCCCGCCGATATTCGCCCGGGCACGACTGTGCTTTACCCGGGAGCCGATGAGGTCGAGCCCCTTGCCGAGGCCGAGCGGCAGGCCCTGCGCCGGCAACTGGGGGGGGAAGATACCTTTCTGATCGGCCTGGTTGGCCGCATCAATCAGGCCAAGGGCCAGCACCTGCTGATCGAGGCCATGGCGCAACTGGCGCCCCGCCACGCCGAGCTGCACGCCCTGATCGTTGGCCACGCCATGCGCGAGGAATACCTGGAAGGGCTGAAACAAAGGGTGGCGGCGCTCGGGCTGCAGGATCGCATTCGCTTCCTTGGCTTCACCGACCAGCCTCATGCCTTTATGCAGGCCTGCGACCTGATGCTGACCACCTCCCGCAACGAGACCTTCGGCCTGGTAACGGTGGAGGCCATGCGCTGCGGCACCGCCGTGATCGGCGCCAACAGCGGCGGCCCGTTGGAAATCATCGAGGACGGCCGGGACGGCCTGTTATTTGAAAGCGGTGACGCCAAGGATCTGGCGAGCAAGATAGAGCAGTTATATGCAGACCAAGCGCTGCGTACCCGGCTGGCCGCCGCCGGACGGGATAAGGCGGCGCGCCAGTTCGACAACGGAAAGCATTTTCGGCAACTGGGTCTTCTGCTCGACGGCTTGTGAGCACTGTGCCGGTCTCAGGCCGGCAGCTGTTCGCGTAACCGCTGCTCCACAAAGGCCCGATAGTGCTCACCCCTGAGCTTGTTCACCGTGAGTGATGCTTGAATGGCGGCCCAGTGCCGGTCCCGCCGACGGGGCAGCCGGCGTACATGCGCATCGATCCAGATGATGTTCCCCTGCGGGTCCAGCAACAGATTGTCATAGTGCAGGTCGCGATGCACAAAACCGGCCCGAGCCAGGGCCGCAACCTCTTGACTGAACCGGGTCAGGAACTCCAACCGTTCGGCCTCATTCATGTCCTCGAAACAGTGGCCGCCAGACCTGGCATCCTGCACCCGCTCCATCAGCAACAGGGAGCCGCCGACATTGCCCGGCTGCAGCGACACGCCCCAACCAAAACAGCGGGGCGTACGCAGGCCCGCCCGCTGCAATACTCGCAGGCTGCGATATTCCTTGGCCGCATCCGTCTGCAACAACCACCGTTTTTCCAGGTAATCGTGCAGCAGCCACTTGACCGGCTGCTGATGACGGGAGTACTTGTCGGTGCACACCTTGCCCAGAATGGCACCGTCTTCAGACAGGTAAAAACGACTACTGCCCGCCGCTTCAAACTGGGCGGTCACCGTCGAGGATGCCAGCCGCAATGCTTCTGTTAACCGGCCGGCGAACAGCCAGTACGACCAGCACTCCCCACCTAACAAAATTTCAATTCGCTGCATGAGGTTGTCGTCACAGCGCTTCGAACTGGGGCAGCACGGTTTCCTTCAGGAACTGCTGGTAGTGACGGGGCTCGATCACCACGGGCGTTTCTTCCATACGGCGAATGGCCGCAGCCAGGCCGGCGGTATCGTCCCGAGCCAGCAGAAAATCGGCCAGCTCCTGGGTCAGTATCTCTTTTGGACCGCTGGGGCAGTCCACACTGATCACCGGGGTATGCAGCAATAGGGATTCGATAAGTACCCGCGGCAGGCCTTCCGCATCGGACGTCAATATCATGGCCTTTGCCCGCGCGATCCAGGGATAGGGATTATGGTGGTAACCCACCATCTGAACCTTGTCCTGCAGGCCCAGTTCGTCAATCTGGCGGTGAATGGCGGCTTCGTTTTCGGGCTTGCCCTTACCCATGATAAGCAGGGGTGTGTTCACGCCGCTCGCCTTATAGGCCTTGAGCAAACGGTCGTGGCACTTGCGCGGCTCCAGCGCGGCCACGCACAGAAAGAAGTCGTGATCCGGCAGGACGGCGGCTTCGCCGGCCATGTCCACAAAGGGCTCACGCTCGTAGGGGTTATAGATGGGAATGATGCGTTCGGCCTTCAGCCCCACTACCTGTTCCAGGTTTTCCTTCACCCCGTGGGACACGGCGATGACCTGGCGCCCTTGGTAGAAACGACGAACCTTGGCAAAGGCCTTCTCCCGCTTTGCCACATCGCTGAACTTGGCGGATACATCGGACTTGATCCAGAAATACAGGTTGGGCTGGTTCAGGTGGCGAGTAATTTTGTCACAGGAGCAGGAGATGGTGACATCGGGGCGCCATTCCTTCAGGGCACGAGCAATCCGACGAGCCTGCCATTTCTCGGTCAGCACCGTGCTGGTAGCCTTGGTGAAACGGGTGACCACCGCCAGGTTAATCACTTCAAGCTCCTCGGGAACCCTGTGCTCAACCAGCTCTCTAAGAGTAAATACGATCACCGCGTGACCGCGCTGGCGCAGCTGGTCTGCGGTATAAATCAACGACTTCTGGGCGCCTCCGCCGTAAAGATCTTCGATCACAAAGGCAAATCTTTTGTGGTGCACGGCAAGCTCCTGAGGCGGAATAAAATAACCTGGCATGCTAGCGCAAAGGCCTAACACGGGCAAGAAACCTGTTTATCTTGTTTTTAATCAGCAAGATAGCCGTATCAACAAAGATAAAAATTCTACTTTCGGTAATGAATTAACGTGATGTCATGGAAACAGTTTCTTCAATACTGTCGCGTCGAGGTCCTTCGCTCACGTGACTCCCTGCTGTTTTTTCGGCTATTTCGATGCCTGTGGGCAACCGACACATCCAGACAGGCCGTGTTACGCTTGCGCCTTGTCCAGTTTTACCGCAGTCATGGACTGACCCGACTTGCCCAACGACAGCATTTCATCCTTGCCACTCGTTTTGGCGTTTTTCTCTCGTCCAGAACGGAAATCGGCGAAGGTTTACATTTGCCGCATCCCTCCTCAATTGTCATCGGCGGCGGCCTGAGTCTTGGAAAAAATTGCCGTATATACCAGCAGGTTACTTTGGCTGGCGCCCCCAATGCCCACACCGGGCTAATGCCCCGTGTGGGTAACAATGTGACCATTTATCCTGGCACCAAGATCATCGGGGCAGGCAAAGTTGGCAACAATGTCATCATTGGCGCCAACTCTGTGGTCACCAGGGCCTTTGGCGACAATATGGTGATTGCCGGCGCCCCTGCCCGCATTATAAAGCACCTTTCTCCTTCGGAAGGCCGCCAGTGAAACCAGTCGGGTGGTGATGCCGGGCCCGATACCTCGGCAGAATCTGGCAATGAAAGTCAAATAGCGTAAAATCTCACAACACCCATTACTCGCCCGCTCACCGGCGGCGTAAACCAAACGGTATAAAGATATGAAAGTAACCGTATTCGGCACCGGCTATGTCGGCCTGGTACAGGGAGCCGTACTGGCGGAAGCCGGGCACGACGTGCTTTGTGTAGATGTGGATGAGCAAAAGGTCGCAGCCCTTAAGAACGGCGTCATCCCCATTTATGAGCCCGGGCTTGAAAATCTGGTCAAGCAGAATCATGAGGCCGGCAGGCTTGATTTCACCGTGGACGCCGGCCTGGGCGTCACCCACGGTGATATTCAGTTTATCGCCGTCGGTACCCCGCCGGACGAAGACGGCTCTGCCGATTTGCAATATGTGCTAGCGGTGGCCGATACCATCGCTACCCATATGCAACGTCACACCATAGTGGTAGACAAATCCACCGTGCCTGTGGGCACTGCAGACAAAGTCGTGGCGCAAATTAACCAGCGCCTCGGTGGCATGGGCAAGGAAAGCCTGACATTTGACGTGGTTTCCAACCCAGAATTTCTCAAGGAAGGCTCGGCAGTGGCCGACTGCATGCGACCAGACCGCATCATCATCGGCACCGACAGCCCTCATGCCGAAGAAGTCATGCGTGAACTCTATGCCCCCTTTAATCGCAACCATGAAAAAATTATCGTTATGGATGTGCGGAGTGCCGAGCTCACCAAGTATGCAGCAAACTGCATGCTGGCCACCAAAATCAGTTTCATGAATGAAATGGCCAACCTGGCCGAGCAGCTGGGCGCCGATATCGAAATGGTACGCCAGGGCATCGGCAGTGATCCCCGTATCGGTTACCACTTCATCTACCCCGGTGCCGGCTATGGCGGTTCCTGCTTTCCCAAGGATGTACAGGCCTTGATCCGCACCGCCGATGGCATCGGTTTTGACGCTCAAGTACTAAAGGCGGTAGAAGCCCGTAACCAGCAGCAAAAGACCACCCTCTTTCAGAAAGTTCATCGTCATTTTGACGGGGATGTGGCCGGCAAGACCTTTGCCCTCTGGGGGTTGGCCTTTAAGCCCAATACCGACGACATGCGTGAAGCGCCCAGCCGGGTGTTGATGGAAGCCCTGTGGCAGGCCGGCGCTCGAGTTCAGGCCTTTGACCCGGAAGCGATGGAGGAAACCCAGCGCATCTATGGAGAGCAAACCCGCAACGGACAGTTGATCCTGTGCGGTACCAAGGAAGCGACCCTGAACCAGGCCGAGGCTCTGCTGATCGTCACCGAATGGCAAAGTTTTCGCGCCCCGGACTTTGACTTGCTGCGCCAGCAGTTGCGTCAGCCGTTAATCTTTGACGGCCGTAACCTGTTCGAACCGGCACGCATGCATAAAAAAGGCTTCGTCTACCATTCAGTCGGTCGTCAGACAGCAAGCTCTCAGCCCTGATATCCACACCCGGCCCATGATGGCCGGGTCATTCCGGCCGAGCTGTACTGCGGCCAGCAAGAGAACGAATTGATATGAAAGTACTTGTTACAGGCAGCGCCGGTTTTATCGGCTACCATGTTGCCAGCACCCTGCTTGAACGAGGCGACGAGGTTGTCGGCTTTGACAACGTCAATGACTACTACGACCCGGCGCTGAAGGAAGCCCGCCTGGCGCAGTTGCAGGAAACCGCGGTGCGTACCGGTGGCCGCTATCACTTTATTCGAGCCAACCTGGCCGACCTCTCGCGCGTGAACGAGTGCTTTGAACAACACCGGTTTGATCGGGTCATTCACCTGGCCGCCCAGGCCGGTGTGCGTTACTCGCTGGAAAACCCGCACAGCTATGTGGAAAGCAACCTGGTCGCCTTTACCAACATTCTGGAAGCCTGTCGCCACCACAAGGTTGACCACCTCACCTATGCCAGCACCAGCAGCGTCTACGGCGCCAATACCCAGATGCCGTTCCGGGAAGAGCACGGCGTCAATCATCCCTTGCAATTCTACGCGGCCACCAAGCGCGCCAACGAGCTGATGGCACACAGCTACAGCCATCTGTTCGGCTTGCCAACCACGGGGCTGCGGTTTTTTACGGTTTACGGCCCTTGGGGGCGCCCGGATATGGCGCCCTTCAAATTTACCCAACGTATCGCCGAAGGACAGCCCATTCAGGTGTTTAACCATGGCAACCACAGCCGTGACTTCACCTTTATTGATGACATTGTCCAGGGCATTTTGCTGGCCAGCGATCACATCGCCACACCCGCTCCGGACTGGGACAGCAATGCCCCCGCGCCACATCAGAGCTCGGCCCCTTATCGGTTGTTCAATATCGGCAACAATAACCCGGTTCACCTGGGTAACTTTATCGCAGCCATTGAAAACGCACTTGGCATCAAGGCCGTTAAGGAGTATCTGCCCCTGCAACCCGGCGATGTACCCGATACCTTTGCGGACAGCTCGGAGCTTCACCGCCTGGTGGGCTATCAGCCGACCACCGCGGTGGAAGAAGGTGTAAAACGCTTTGTCACCTGGTACCAGGATTTTTATCAGCACTAATAAAAATGCGGCACAGGCCGTGATTACGCTCGGAAGTGAATTGTCATGATCATTAATTATAACGACTGGAGCAGGGACGCCTTCTCAAGCCATCCCAGATGGATGGAATATGCCGGCTTTATGGCACTGCTGGCTTATGGTTTTTTTAACCTCTTGTGGCCAGATGCCGGCAAGCTAATGCAGATACCCGCCGTCGCTCTGGGCTTAATTGCTTTTTTTACCTGGGGAAAGGAACACAGAGCCACCTTTCCGGTATGGCTGCTTATCGCCGCCCTAGGCATTCAAAGCCTGTCCTGGGTACTGGGCTACTTTCACCACCCGGAGTGGATTCCCGACAACCCCAGGCTCGACCGACTGGGCAAACTGTTCATGTTTATCGCCTTTGCCTGGCTGTTGAGCGGAAGTACCCGCAACACCCTGATCCTGTGGCTGAGCGCTGCTCTTGGCTTTATGCTGGCCACTTTTGTACAGGGTCATGCCACCGACTGGCTACATGGCCTTAACGGACAGCGTGTCGACTTTGACATGCGCAATGCCCAGCATACCGCCATGTTTTTTGGCACCGTTCTGCTGGGCATGATCTGCTTCAGTCCACGCATGTTGAAGGCGGGTCATTCCGCCCTTATGTGGCGGGCTGTCTGGTTACTGCTAACCATCCTCTGCCTGACGGGTCTTTTGATCACCCAGACTCGGGCGATCTGGCTGGCCACCAGCTTTGCACTGGTAGTTGTGGTGCTGGCATGGGTGCTGCACCGGTTCAGATATCGCCAGACCGTTTCCGGCAGAAACATGACTCTGGGAGGGGGAGCGCTGATACTCCTGATCGCAGGCTCACTTTGGGCCGCGAACGGAATCATCACCCATCGCCTGAGTGCGGAGTCGGAAGTGATCCAGGCCGTGATGGCCGGCGACCTTGCAGACGTACCCTATACCAGCGTAGGCATTCGTATACAAACATGGCGGGCAGCCAGCGAGTGGATTGCCGAACGCCCGCTCACCGGTTGGAGCAGCAACGGCCGCAGCCTGGCCGTCAAGGAAACCGCCTGGTTGCCGAACTTTGTGCGTGAGGATTTTGGACATCTCCATAACTATTTTCTGGAAGTGTGGGTTGCCTACGGTGCACTCGGCCTTGGTCTGTTTGCCGCCCTGGCATTCTGGATCGGCCAGGGCAGCTGGCTGGCCTGGCGGAGTGGTGTGTTACCCAATGACATGGCGTTATTCTCCCTCGCTTTTTTTGTCTACTGGGTGATCGTCAATCAGTTTGAGTCCTACAACTCCTTCGGTTCCGGCGTGTTCGTGTTCAACCTGATCCTTGCGGGCCTGACGACTCACATTTGGCGGGCACGCCGACCAAGTTCACAGAAAAATGGCTCCTCCACATAATTGATTCCGGATGAAACGCATCATTCCGATCTTTTTATAGCTCAGCAGTCACACATAAAACCGTTATCACTTCTTAAGAAGTGATAACGGTTGAACAAGTTGCCGAGACGGTATCCTTTTAGATCCATCTTTATGACATTGAGCGCCTCGCCGTTACTACGACAGGTATTTCCCAACAAACTTATTCCAGCGCCGCTTTATTTTACGCCGGGCAAAATAAGCAATCTTGTTAGGAAAAGTGAAATACGCAACATCACCGAGACCATCAATCAGAACCAGATCGCGATCATTTTCACTGTTCTTTCTCACCAGAATGTTGTTGGGCATCATCCCATAATTAAATATGACTTTGTTTCTTAAGAAAAAATCCCGATATTCATTGAGTTCCTTGGCATAAGCGGCCGTCCCATCGCGATCCAGATAATATTCAAGCGTCTTTGATATTTTTCCATCATAGTCCCGAACCACCTCAACAATGATACCCTCGCCCTTATTGGTGTTTACCGTACCAAAATATCGGGGCAAACTGCTCCAGTCGGACAGGCCGCGCTCGGCCAGCTCTTGGTAGGACTTAATTTCGAGATTGGTTTGCTTGCTCTTTTTTCTATTATTCCCTTCGTAAGTTATTTTCACCGCTTTGTTTGCATCGCCAGGGTGTATATAACACGCGCGTTCGTTACCTTTACCTACAAAGTTTTCTTTCTTCAACACAAGCATTTCTAAATCTCGATCAATTCAACAGTTTTTACGCCACTCGGCATTATTCATCATAATTACCCGGTGCATTTGGCAGCCCCTACACCAATCCAGCGATAAAGGCCGTCGCCGACACCACAGCAAACACCTCATGAGCCTTGATATGGGTCTGGAAGTAATCGTGGGCGCCATAGTCTTTCCATTCAGCAAGGGGCACACCACTGCGCAGGCGCCGAAACCAACGCTTGAGCCGCTTATCCAATTTGAGTGATGCCCGCAGGTCATGCATGCTGTCCAGTGCCAGCACTTTTTCACGTTGCAGCTCCATATCCAGATACTCGCTGTACAACTGCCAGCTCCCCAGTACCGAGTCGTTCCGGTTCCAGGGCCAGATACCTGCCGCCGCATGAGCCGGCCCGCGGGGAAAACCACGCTCGCCGGCCAGGTGGTTGGCGTACATCAGCACCCGCCTCGGCCGGTGACTGGATTGTTGCATGGCCAGGGCACAGGCCCGCGCGGTGGCGACATGATCCGGGTGCGGATCCACTTCAGGGTGAGTGACCACCAGCACTCCAGGTTTGATGTGCTCGATCAGCGCCTGCAGATCCCGAAGCAAATGCTCACCACAGTTCTCCGGCGCAGGATCCGTACTCAGCGCCATTCGGTTCAGCCCCCTAAAATCGCCGGGCCTGAGTTGCTCATCCATGGTCGAAGGCACTCGGCTGGCGGGATCGGCCAACAGCGCAGGCAGGGTATCGTTGAAGTACCCCAGCATGATATTACGTTCAAAAGGCACCCCCGCCAGCAGCGGCGTGGTAGCACTGTTCCAGCTGCGAATCATGCCCTTGCGACGCCCGGCGCTTTTGGAGTCCTTGTCCAGCGATGGAATATACTGCCGATCCAGGCGCTTTTGCGTCTCACCCGCGGTAACGGTCACGATCCAGACGTTATCCTTCTGCTTGCGGTACAGACCAAAAGCCGCCAGCTCTGCATCATCCGGATGCGGCGCAACGATCAACACAGGGCCGTCCTGTTCCAGCGCCCGCGCCCTGAACCCCAGCAGAGTGGTTTTGCCAATAAGACAACAACGCTGCAGCTCAATACGGACATCACCCGGCTCTCTCACTCCCGTCAGGCTCAGGAGTCGTTTCCCCGCCTGCCCAGCCTCAAAATACTGGGTATAAAGTGCTTGCCCGTTGCTCCAGGTAACAATAGCAGGCAACGCATTGCGGCTCGTGGCCTGGTATTCAACCTCCAGAAACCAGCTCCAGGGTTCGGCCAACAGCTCAGGCTGCTCCGCGGCGAAAACCAGCCGTCCATGCTCATCAATATTCACGTCGAGTGACAGATCCGGTGCCAGCGGATATGTATGATTTCGTATCATGGGTATGGCTCTTATGTTCAGTCTAATGGAGGAATCAACGACAAATACTGCCGAATGATATTGGGCTCAGAAAAGCGCTCCAGCCAGGCGTCATCAACGCGAACCGGCTTTTGCACGGCTTCCAGGATTTTGTCGGCCAGGCTGTCGGCTCGATTCTCCGCCAGCAGGCGGCGTTGCTCATCGATCAGCACTTCCCGAATGCCTCCCGGGACATCGGTAGCGACGCACTGAGTGCCCAGCGCCAACGCTTCAATCAGTACCAGACCCAACCCCTCGGTACGAGAACTGAGCACAAAGGCCTGCGCCTTGGCCACCCAGGGATAGGGATTGTCCTGCTGCCCCAAAAAGTGGACCCGGGATGCAATGTCCAAACGCCTGGCCAGCGCCTGCAGGGAACTGCGTTCCGAACCATCACCAATGATAACCAGTGGCAAATCCAACCCTTTTTGACGAGCCAGGGCATAAGCCTCCAGCAACAGCGGTTGCTGTTTCACCGGCACCAGACGAGCCACATGCACCAGATAGGGTTCGTTAAAGTCGGGAGCGCAGGGCTTCTTTGCCAGGGTTCGTATCAGTGACATCGGCACGGCGTTATAGACCACTCGGCAGTCGGCAACTTGCGTGCGATGCCGGCCAATCTGCTCCAGCAGGCGGCTGCGCACTCCATTCGACACACAGATCAACCGGTGATCGTGATACAGACAATGACGTAACCACCGGCCCAGACGTCCTTTGAAGTCACTGGCGGCCGACTCCACCACCCGCCACAGGCGTGGATCGCGCACCGTCCACAACATCTCAAAGGCACCCTGCCCCCGCACCAGAATCAGGTCAAAGCGCCCGCTCTGCCGCTCAATATCCGCCACGGCTGCTTCGAACAGGCGACCACACCCCATGCCTTGCCAGACAAATCCCGATCGAGGTAACAAGGGGCGTAACATCAGGCGTGATACCAGATGCCAGGCGATGCCAGCAGCCGAGCGCCGCTGCATTTTTTCCAGGTCCAGACGGTGCAGCCTGACCGGAGCCGCAGGGGCATAGTCGACCTTGCCCTTTAGCACCATCATATGCACCTCGTGCCCTTCAGCCGTAAAGGCCTGGGCCAGGGTCCTGGATGCCTGTTCAATCCCCCCCATACCCAGGCGCCGAAGCACGATCAGAACTCGCCTCGAAGCAGAACCTGCGTTCTGCCCTTGTTTCTCACTTTTCATAAACTCATTGATTCGGTTAATAGCTCATACCCGGGCAGGCTAAAGAGGCACATGGTGGGCCTTTAGCAAAGGAAATACTTGGCCTGTTTTGGCACTCTGCCAGCAGATAGCTTTATCTGTACGCAGGCAAGAATACCAGACTTTACCACCATTGCTGATCAGGTGTTCGGTGACAAAGTTCTTTTCGATAGAAGGAGATATGCAAATAAGAAATGTGAATCAAGCACACTATCTTGGATATAATGCGACTTCACTCACCCGGTTTGTATATGCATATGAAAATTCTGGCCATTGGCCCTTCCTGGGTCGGAGACATGGTGATGTCCCAGAGCCTCTACATCACCCTGAAAAAGCAACACCCCGAGGCCGAGCTGCATGTAATGGCACCGGCCTGGTGCTGTGCCCTGTTGGAGCGCATGCCCGAAGTGGACAAGGCCATCGTTATGCCCCTGGGACATGGCGACTTCGGGCTAACCGAGCGCTTTCGGCTGGGCAGAAAACTGGCCACTGAAGGTTATGACTGGGCCATCATTCAGCCCAACTCTCTCAAATCGGCGCTGATCCCGCTGTTTGCCGGTATCAAGAAGCGCACCGGCTGGAAGGGCGAGTCCCGCTACGGCCTGCTCAACGACCTGCGCAGCAACAAACGGGACTTTCCACTAATGGTCGAGCGCTACAATGCCCTTGCCTACCCCAAGGCCCAGATGCAAAACCATCAGAACATTCCCGAGTTGCCCTGGCCGGCCCTGAGTGTGAATGCCAATAATCAGCAGTCTGCTCTGATCGAGCTGAACCTGAATACCACCAGAGCGGTACTCAGCCTTTGCCCCGGCGCCGAATTTGGCCCCGCCAAACGCTGGCCCGAAACCTATTATGCCGAGGTGGCACAACACCAGATTGAACGGGGCCGGCAGGTCTGGATCTTCGGCTCTGCCAAGGACATTGCGGTAGCCGAAGCCATTAAGCATCAGCTGCCTGAACGGTTAAGGGAGCACTGCCATGTATTGGCAGGCAGAACCTCGCTGCACCAGGCCATCGACCTGATGGCGCTGAGCACCGCCGTGGTATCCAACGACTCCGGCCTGATGCATATCGCCGCCGCCCTGCAACGCCCTTTGGTGGGAGTGTATGGTTCCACCTCTCCTCAATACACTCCACCCCTGGCAGAAAAAGTGGCTGTGGTGCATACCGATATCGAATGCCGCCCCTGTTTCAAACGGGAGTGCCCGCTCGGACACCTCAAATGCCTGAAGGAGTTACCCCCCCAGCGGGTGATTGACGCTCTGGCCAGGCTGGCAGGCTAGTCACCATGCTCTATCGCCTGCTCTACAACCTGCTTATTCACCTGTTCAGCCCGCTGTTGCTGGCGCTGTTATACTGGCCGAAAAAAGGCAAACCCGGCTTTGGCCGGCGCTGGCCGGAGCACCTGGGCCTGGTGGCGCCAGTCAACGGCGAACGGCCGGTGTGGCTGCATGCGGTGAGCGTAGGGGAAGTGGTGGCGGCCACCCCGCTGATCAAGGCACTCAAGGCGGCACACCCGGAACTGCCGGTGCTGGTCACTACCACCACCCGTACCGGTGCCGATCAGGCCGCCAAGCTTGGGGATCTGATCGAGCACCGCTACGCCCCCCTGGACTTTCCCTGGGCGGTGGCCCTGTTTCTGCGCCGGGTTAAGCCTCGAGCCTTGCTGATCATGGAAACCGAACTCTGGCCCAACTGGCTCGCCGCCTGTGGCCGACGCAACGTGCCGGTGATGGTGCTCAATGCTCGACTGTCGGCCCGCTCCGCCGAAAGATACCGGCGTTTTCACGGCATTTTCCGGCTGTTATCCAACCATCTCAGCCATATTTCCTGCCAGTATGGGGACGATGCCGACCGCTTTGCCGGCCTCGGCGTACCTCAAGACAGGCTGAGCATTACCGGCTCCATCAAGTTTGATATCGACTACGACGATGCGGTACGGGAGCAGGGGCGAGCGCTGCGAATGCAACTGGGCGCACAGCGCCCGGTGTGGATTGCCGCCTCCACTCACGAAGGGGAAGACGAACAGCTGCTGGCGGCGCATCAGACACTGCTGACACACCAGCCGAACACCCTGCTGATGCTGGTGCCCCGACACCCACAACGCTTTGAACAGGTCGCCGCGCTGGTACACAAACAGGGGTTAACCCTGCATCGCCGCACCCAGGGTGAGCCGGACGCCGGCATTCAGGTGTATCTGGGCGATACCATGGGCGAACTGCCGGTGCTGCTGGCGGCGGCCGATGTGGCCTTTGTGGGGGGCAGCCTGATTGAGCGGGGTGGCCACAACCTGCTGGAGCCCGCCGCCCTGGGTAAGCCAGTACTGACGGGCCCTTCAACCTTCAACTTCAGCGACATTACCCGTGAACTGCGCCAGGCCGGCGGCGCCAGGGTGGTGGCCAATGGCGAAGCACTGGCGCTGGCGCTGACCGAGCTGCTTGAACACGAGCCAGAACGCAATACCATGGGAAGCGCGGCCCTGAAGGTGGTCAGGGCCAATCAGGGCGCACTGGCACGCACCCTGGACACCATCGCCAATCAGCTGGCCTTGTGATAGCCCTGTTGCAGGGCTTTCCAGTCCTGCTCGTTCCAGCGGAAGGTCTCGTGCAGGCTCAGCTCCTTGCGGAATGAGCGCAGCAGGCGGTCCATGTTTTCCCGGGACCAACTGCCGGGCTGGCGAAAATGGCACTTGTCGAAGTCGATGAGCCAGCTCTTGCCGCCGTCATCCAGCAGGATGTTATGACTGTTGAGATCGGCGTGGTACAGGCCGGCATCGTGAAAGCGGCGAATGGTATGGCCAATGCTTTGCCATTCCTGCTCGTTCAGTGATCTTTCCTGCAGTATGGCTACCAAATCCCGAGCATTGTTGATGCGGGTCAGCATGATATCGGCCCGGTAGACCAGGTTGGAGCGCACCATGCGCGCGGCGCAGGGACGCGGCACCGGCAGGCCCTTGCGGTGCAGCTTGGCCAGTACGGTAAATTCGGCCATGGCCCGGCTTTTGGACTCGGCCACATGCAGGAAAGTGTCTTCCATGACCCGGCCGATCATGCCGCCCCGGTAGTAATGACGCAGCACCTTGTGACCCACTTCATCTTCCACGAACCAGGTGGTATTGCGCCCCACCGCCTTGCCGCGAATGGCGTTGTGCTCTCGCCAGAAGTCGATCTCAAAAAAGTCCCGGTGAAAGTCACCAAAGCAGTCCGGGTCATACCAGATAATTTCAGAGCCGTGCTCAATTCGTTCCATTGCCATCCCCCCAGCGAAAAGCCGAATTTTACATGGCCGAAAAGGCTTTGCATAATGCCGGACTCAGAATCCACAAGAGTTCCCTTATGGCAGTGTTCACCTCGGCTCCCACCTCCCTGTGCTTGCTGCGCCTGTCCGCCATTGGCGACTGTTGCCATGCGGTGGCGCTGGTGCAGGCCATACAACGCCAGTGGCCACAAACCCGCATCACCTGGATCACCGGCAAAATCGAAGCCCGGCTGCTCGATCAGCTGCCCGATGTCGAGATTATCACCTTTGACAAAAGCGCCGGCTGGCGAGCCTACCTTCGGTTGTGGCGGCAATTACGCGGCCGCCGCTTTGATGCCCTGCTGCATATGCAGGCGGCCATGCGCGCCAGCATTGTCAGCCTGGGCATTCGCGCCGAATACCGCCTTGGCTTTGAACGGGAACGCGCCAAGGACGGCCAATGGCTGTTTACCAACCTCAAGGTGGAGGCCAAGGGCGAACACGTGGCGGACGGCTTTATGGGCTTTGGCCGAACACTGGGGTTGATTGACACAACGCCTCGGTGGCATTGGCCCGTGACGCCCGAAGCACAAGCTCAGGCCGCCAAACATAAGGATAAACGACCGTTATTGCTGATCTGTCCCGCCGCCAGCAAGGCCTACAAGAACTGGACCGCCGAGGGCTATGCCGCCCTCGCCGATCATGCTCATAAGCGCGGCATGAAGGTCATGCTGATCGGCAGCCCGGCCAAGATGGAACGGGATCTGGCGGCCCGCATCGAACAACTGACGGCCAACATTGATGAAAACCTGGTGGGTCGAACCAGCCTGCCCGAGCTGATGGCATTGATCAAGGCGGCCAGCCTGGTGGTAGCCCCCGATACCGGCCCGGCGCACATGGCCACCCTCACCGGCACCCCGGTGCTGGGGCTCTATGCCCATCACAATCCGGCCCGCACCGGCCCCTATCATTGCCGGGATTATGTGGTCAGCGTTTACGAAGAGGCCCTGCTGGCGGAAACCGGCAAGGCCCCCGCCGAGCTGCCCTGGCGTACCCGGGTCAAGGATGAGCACGCCATGAAGCGTATTACCATTGAGCAGGTTACGGCGCAGTTCGATCGCATTTATCACGACCAGGTGCAGAAGGCTGAGTAAATCGGCTGGCCCCAGATAAGAATTTACTCGCCCAGGAACGAATCTGGCCCGTCACCGCCTTTACATCCACACTACTCATGTCTTCGGCCTCGGCGCCTTTGGGCGGGTGAAAGGCCAGGTGACGGCCTTCGCTGTTGAGCGGGCGCCAACGCAGCGGGGTGGCCGAGCGGCGCAGGGGAAAGAAGCCCACGGTGGGCACATCCAGGGCGCCGGCAATATGCAACGGCCCGGTGCTGCCGGCCACAAACAGCTGGCCGCAGGCCAGCAGCCGGCAAAAGTCCGGCAGCGGCAGCCCGCTGGCCACCACGGCACCGCCGCCGGCCATATCGGCCACCTCTGTCGCCAGGTCCTCTTCCCCCGGCCCGGCGGTGAGCACAGGTTGCACCCCGGGAAACGCCGCCTGCAGGCGGTCGAGCAGCCCGGCATACTGCGCCGTATTCAGGTTATTGGCCGAGCCGCCACTGCCGGCGTGCACCAGCAACCAGGGCCGGCCGGCATCAATACCAAGCGCTGCCGCCTGTTGCTCACGAAACATCGCCAGCTCAGAGGCGTCAAAGCCCAGGTAGGGCGTGGCCGGCTCCACCGGCGTGATGTCATTTTTGACCAGAAAGGCCCGTACCAGATCCAGGTTATATTCATACTCCGGCTTGGCAGACTCGGAGCGGCGCTGTTTTACCCTGTGGTTATACAGCACCTGGGCCAGCTTGGTGGCCGGCGCCCAACGCTGGGGAATGCCCGCCTGCCACATCAGCCTGGCGTTACGAAAGTTGGAGAACAGGCAGATAACGGCGTCGAAATTGCTCACCTTTAGCCGCTCCAGCAGGTTTTGTTGCGCGGCAGCGTCTGCGCTCTTGCCCGGATCCGCCAGCACGGCGTCAATGCTCGGGCACAGCTCGGCCAGCGGCCGAGTATAGCCGGGCACCAGGGCGGTAATATGGCAGTCAAGGGATGCCTTGAGCAAGGCAAAGGCCGGCCAGGCCAGCATGAAATCGCCGATTTTGTCGTTGCGCACCACCAGTATTCGTTTCATTCCGCTCTCCCGCTTGCTCTCGTGCCGCGCTATTCTACCTTATTCTTTTCGTTCATCGTTTGATAAAAGGAACCGTCATGAGCATCAGGGTCATTTACCCCGGCACCTTCGACCCCATCACCAATGGCCATCTGGACCTGATAGAACGCGCCTCACAGCTGTTTGACGAGGTGATCGTGGGCGTGGCCTTCAGCCCCAGCAAGCGGCCCATGTTCGAGCTGGAAGAGCGGGTGGCACTGGTGAAAGAGGTGATCGAACAGCAGCAGCTGAGCAATGTGACTGTGGTCGGTTTCTCCGGCCTGCTGGTGGACTTTGCGCAGGAATATAACGCCACCGTACTGGTGCGGGGCCTGCGGGCGGTATCGGACTTTGAGTACGAGTTTCAGCTGGCCAACATGAATCGGCGGCTGATGCCGGAGCTTGAAAGCGTCTTCCTTACTCCGGCCGAGGAAAACTCCTTTATCTCTTCCACCCTGGTGAAGGAAGTGGCCATTCACGGCGGCGATATCGGCCAGTTCGTACCCGATGCCGTGCATGAAGCCATCGCGCAGAAGCTGGCGTAAACGCTCACTATTGAACGAACCCGCAACGCAAAGCGACAGCGCGTGCACTCCGCCGACACGCTTCAAGCCCACCCTTGGGACGTTCGATCCGTGGCATTTGACGGTCGGCTACGGCAATCCCCGCTGCCGCTTTGAGAAACTCCTGCGCCGACCGCCGAAAACCAACAACAGTCGACACCTTGCTCACCTGAGGTGGGCCAAGGATGTCTGCTTCGCCGCGCCCTTTACGCCAGGGATGGCGCAACGGAGCCCCCATGGAAGGGTTTACGGCGTGCCGGCGAAGTAGTGCGCTTTGACCGACGAGTGTGCACACTCTAGCAGGCAATAACGGGCTTTCAGCGCTGGCAGCGCCCGCAAAACACAGTGCTGCGGCCATTCATGCGAATTTCCCTGAGCAGGCTGCCGCATTGCACACAGGGCTGCTCGGCCCGGCCATAGACCTGCAACTCCTGCACAAAATAGCCGGGCTTGCCGTCGCTGCCGGTAAAGTCCTTAAGGGTAGTGCCCCCCTGTCCGATGGCCCGGGACAGCACGGTTTTGATTTCTTCGGCCAGTTTCAGGTAGCGCGCCCGGCTGATGCTGCCCGCCTCCCGTTGGGGATGAATACCCGCCGCAAACAGCGATTCATTGGCATAGATGTTACCCACCCCCACCACGGTATGGTTGTCCATAATGAATTGCTTTACCGCGGTCTTGCGGCCCCGGCTGCGAGTAAACAGGTGGTCGCCGTCAAAATCATCGGTGAGCGGCTCCGGGCCCAGCTTCGCCAGCAGCGGGTGTTTCTCTGCGGGCTCGCGGGTCCACAGCAGACAGCCAAAGCGGCGCGGGTCATTCAGCCGCAGCAGCTTGCCGTTGGCAAACTCTATGTCCACATGATCGTGCTTGCCGGCCGGGGTGCCGTGAGGCAATACCCGCAGGTTGCCGGACATGCCCAGATGCAAAATGGCGGTGCCCCAGTCGGTTTCCAGCAACAGATATTTGGCCCGACGGCGTATGCCGGTCACGGTCAGCCCGGTAAGCTCCTGAATGTCTGCCGGCACCGGCCAGCGCAAGCTGGCATTGCGTACCACTACCCGCATCACCGACTCCCCAAGCAGGTGCGGGGTAATGCCCAGACGGCTGACTTCCACTTCCGGCAATTCCGGCATTCGCACTCTCCTTCACTCCACGGCGGCGGCAGTATAGCCCGGACACCAGGCATAAAAAAACCCGGCCAAAGCCGGGTTTTTTGAGAGGGCAAAACCTTACTTGATTTTGCCTTCTTTGTAGATCACATGCTGACGAACAACGGGATCAAACTTTTTGATTTCCATTTTTTCAGGCATGTTGCGCTTGTTCTTGGTAGTGGTGTAGAAGTGACCAGTACCGGCGCTGGAGTTCAGGCGGATCTTCTCGCGAATACCTTTAGAAGCCATGTGTTATCTCCTTAGACCTTTTCGCCACGGGCACGCAGGTCAGCCAGGACACTGTCGATACCTTTCTTGTCGATAATACGCATACCTTTGGTGGTAATGCGCAGTTTTACAAAACGCTTTTCGCTCTCAACCCAGAAACGGTGAGTTTGCAGGTTGGGCAGGAAGCGACGCTTGGTGGCGTTGTTCGCGTGAGAGCGGTTGTTACCAACAGCTGGCCGCTTACCAGTTACTTGGCATACTTTAGACATGTCAGTCTTCTCCAAAACTTACTTTTGCTCGAGCAATGATACCCCGTTGGCCGTCAGTCGGGGCAAAATAAGGCGGCAATTTATACAGCAAATTCAGCTCGAGATCAACAATAAGCCAAACGCCCGGCGTTCAAAGCCAGCCACGCTCGGCAAAAGATACGGTTTCGCCGTCGCCGACGACCAGATGGTCCAGCACGCGAATATCCAGCAACCCCAGGGCGGCCTGTATACGCTCGGTGATCATGCGATCCGCCCGGCTGGGCTCGGCCACTCCGGATGGATGATTATGCACCAAAATCACCGCGGCGGCACCCTGCTTGAGCGCCAGGGCGACGATTTCTCGCGGATACACCGCCGCCGCATCCAGGGTGCCAAAAAACAGCTCGTGAAATTCAATGACCCTGTGCTGGTTGTCGAGCAGCAGCAAGGCAAAGACTTCCCGAGGCTGGTCCCGCAATCGCAACTGCAGAAACTCCCGTGTCAGATCCGGACTGGTGAGGGCATGCTCCCGCTTTAACCGCTCATCCAGAAAGCGACGCATCAGTTCCATGCTGGCCTTTAATTGCACGTATTTGGCCAGACCCAGGCCGGGCCCTTCACAAAACTGACGCGCCTCTGCCTGCATCAGGCCGCGCAACGAGCCAAACTGCGCAAGCAGGGTGCGAGCCAGGGTGACCGCGTCCATGCCCTTGGCACCGGTGCGCAGAAAAATGGCCAACAACTCGGCGTCCGTCAGGCTGCCCGCGCCCCGACTCAGCAATTTCTCCCGCGGGCGCTCGTCTGCGGGCCAGTCCTTGATGCTCATGGCAATGTCTCCTTGACCAAACACGATTGAGTCTGGAAGGTTAAGCCTAGCCCAAAGCGCACAGCCACTGGGGATTGTGATAATCTTGCCGCCTGAACTTGAGGAGAACAAAGCCATGTCCGTTGCAGGAAAACGCATTGTGATCGGCATCACCGGCGGCATTGCCGCTTACAAGATTGCCGAGCTGGTGCGCCGGCTCAAGGAGCGGGGCGCCGAGGTACGGGTGATCATGACCGCCTCCGCCCAGGAATTCATTACCCCGCTCACCCTGCAGGCGGTGTCGGGCGAGCCCGTATCCCATGCCCTGCTCGATCCGGCGGCCGAGGCCGGCATGGGCCATATCGAGTTGGCCAAATGGGCCGAGTTGCTGCTGATTGCCCCCGCCAGCGCCAATACTCTTGGCCGGCTTGCCGCCGGAATGGCGGACGATCTGCTGACCACGGTGGCGCTGGCCACGGCGGCGCCGCTGGCGGTGGCCCCGGCCATGAATCAGCAGATGTACCGTCACCCGGCCACGCAGGCCAACCTGGCCACCCTGCAAGCCCGTGGCGCCCACATCTGGGGCCCGGCTCAAGGCGAACAGGCCTGTGGCGACGTGGGCCCCGGCCGCATGCTGGAAGCCATGGAGCTGGTGGCCCTGGCGGAGCGCCATTTTGCCCCCAAACCGCAGCCTCTGGCCGGGATTAACCTGATGCTGACCGCCGGTCCCACCCGCGAAGCCCTGGATCCGGTGCGCTACATCTCCAATCACAGCTCGGGCAAGATGGGCTTTGCCCTGGCCGCCGCAGCTACAGCGCTGGGCGCCGAGGTCACCCTGGTGAGCGGCCCGGTGAGCCTGGCCACCCCCGCCGGGGTACAGCGAGTCAACGTGGACAGCGCGCAGAACATGTATGACGCCGTGATGGCCGGTATCGGGGAACAACAGATCTTTATCGCCTGCGCCGCCGTGGCGGACTATGCGCCAAAAGTGGTGGCATCGCACAAGATCAAGAAGACCCGCGCCGATAATATGGTAGTGGAGCTGACCAAAAATCCGGACATCGTGGCGTCGGTCGCCGCACTGCAACGCAAGCCCTTCACCGTGGGGTTTGCCGCCGAAACACGGGATGTGGAAAAATACGCCCTCGACAAACTCAAGCGTAAAAACCTCGACATGATCGCCGCCAACGACGTTTCCGGCAGTGATCGTGGCTTTAACAGCAACCAAAATGCCCTGAGCGTGTTCTGGCCCGGCGGCCAACACCATTTACCCCTGGCCGGCAAAGCCGAGCTGGCCGAACAGTTACTGACATTGATTGCGAAGCGATATCATGACCTCCATTGAGCTGAAAATTCTCGACCCCAGGGTCGGCACCGACTTGCCCCTGCCCGCCTACGCCACCCCCGGCTCCGCCGGCCTGGATTTGCGCGCCTGCCTGGATGAACCCTTGACCCTGGCCCCGGGTGAAACGCAATTGCTGCCCACCGGCCTGGCCATTCACATTAAGGACCCAGGGCTGTGCGCCACCATACTGCCCCGCTCCGGTCTGGGTCATAAGCACGGCATTGTGCTGGGTAACCTGGTGGGGTTGATCGACTCTGACTATCAGGGCCAGCTGATGGTATCCTGCTGGAACCGTAGCAACGACAGCTTCACCATTGCGCCAGGCGAACGCATTGCCCAGCTGGTGATTCTGCCGGTGGTACAAGCCCAGTTCACACTGGTTGACGATTTTGATCAAAGCGAGCGGGGAGAAGGCGGATTCGGCTCTTCCGGTCGCCACTAACCAACCGGACACCTTCATGGCCAACAATAACCAGAACAGGAAAAACCGCAGGGAGCAGATCCTGCAGGCGCTGGCCCACATGCTGGAAACCAGCCCGGGGCAGCGCATTACCACCGCCAAGCTGGCCGCGGCGGTGGGCGTGTCGGAAGCCGCCCTTTACCGGCACTTTCCCAGCAAGGCACGCATGTTTGAGGGATTGATCGACTTTATTGAGGAAACCCTGTTTTCCCGCATCAATCTCATACTGCAGGACGAAAAGGACAGCAGCCTGCGGCTGCGCTACATACTGCAGCTGGTGCTGGGGTTTTGCGAGCGCAATCCTGGCATTACCCGCTTGCTCAACGGCGACGCCCTACAGGGCGAGCACGAGCGGTTGCTGGCCCGCATCAACCAGCTGTTTGACCGACTGGAAACCCAGCTCAAGCAGATTATGCGCGAACGCCGCCTGTACGAAGGCGACGGTTATGCCGAAAACGAAACCGTGCTGGCCAACCTGTTGCTGGCCTATGTGGAAGGCCGTATCAATCAGTATGTGCGCAGTCAGTTCAAGCTCAGGCCCACACACAATTTCGACAGCCACTGGCAGTTGCTGCACCGGCAGCTGGCGGCGGTGTAAGCCCGCCCCGCTTTTACTTCAATAACGACAGAGGCACGAGAAAATGGAAACAGAATTGCTCAACACCCAGTTTCTGCAGGAAGCCCAGAGCTGGATAGCCAACAACCAGGAGCTGATCATTCGCTACACGGTGAACATGGCCGCCGCCCTGCTCACCCTGGTGATCGGTTTTGTCGCCGTGGGCATGCTCACCGGTGGCCTGAACCGAGTGCTCAAGGCGCGCAAGGTCGACAGCACCATTTCCGACTTTGTTACCAGTCTGCTCAAATACGGCCTGCTGGCCTTTGTGATCATCGCCTCGCTCAGCCGGGTAGGGGTGCAGACCGCGTCCTTCGTGGCCGTGGTGGGTGCCGCCGGTCTGGCCATCGGCCTGGCACTGCAGGGGTCGCTGTCCAATTTTGCCGCCGGCGTGCTGCTGATTGGCTTTCGCTTCTTCAAGGCCGGTGACTACATCGAGGCGGGCGGCACCGCCGGCACCGTGCAATCGGTGCAGATTTTCACCACCATTTTGATGACCCCCGATAACCGCATGATAGTGGTGCCCAATTCCAAGATCCTCAACGACAGCATCGTCAACTATTCCAAGGAGAGCACCCGCCGCCTCGACCTGGTGATTGGCGTGGCCTATAACGCCGATCTCAAACTCACCCGCGACGTACTGACCCGCATTCTCGATGAAGAGCCCCGGGTACTGAAAGACCCCGCCTACCGCATTGCGGTCAGCAATCTGGGCGCCTCCTCCGTCGACTTTATCGTGCGCCCCTGGGTAAAGGCGGAAGACTACTGGAACCTGAAGTTCGATCTGCTGGAAAAAATCAAGAACGAACTGGACGCCAACAACATCGGCATTCCCTTTCCGCAGATGGATGTGCACCTGTTCCGGCAAGAAAAGGCCTAAACGCCGCATTTACCTACAAAAAAGCCGCTTTTCAGCGGCTTTTTTATTAATTCAGATGACTTCGTCAGATACCGTATTGCTCACGGTAGGCCCGCACCCGTTCCAGATGCTCGGCCATCTCCGGCTGCTCGCTCAGGTACTCGATCAGATCGCCAAGGGTAATGATGGCGGTCACCTCGGCGTTGTAATCCCGCTCCACTTCCTGAATGGCGGACAGCTCGCCCTTGCCCTTTTCCTGCCGGTCCAGTGCAATCAGCACGCCGGCGAGCTCGGCGCCGTTGGCCTGAATGATGTCCATGGACTCACGAATGGCGGTACCGGCGGTGATCACGTCGTCCACCAGCATGATGCGGCCGGCCAGCGGGCTGCCCACCAGGTTGCCGCCTTCGCCGTGCTCCTTGGCTTCCTTACGGTTAAAGCAGTAGGGTACGTCCTGATCGTGTACTTCCGCCAGCTGTACCGCGGTGGCGCTGGCAATGGGAATGCCCTTGTAGGCCGGGCCAAACAACACGTCGTACTGCACACCCGCATCCACCAGGGCGGCGGCGTAAAAACGGCCCAGACGGGCCAGGTCGCGGCCACTGTTAAACAGGCCGGCGTTAAAGAAATAGGGGCTTTTGCGCCCGGATTTCAGGGTGAATTCGCCAAACTTCAACACCTGTTTGGCCATGGCAAATTCAATAAACTCACGCTGGTAGGCTTTCATGCTGCTCTCCGCAATGTCATTCAATAAGTTAAGGGCATTTGCCGCGATCAGCCGGCAATCACTCGGCGCTGATGCTCAACCAGCTCGTTGACCGCCTTGCGCGCCAGCGCCAGCATGGCCAGCAGCTCGTCGTGGCTGAAGGGCGCGGCTTCCGCGGTACCCTGTACTTCAATCATGTTGCCTTCGGCGGTCATTACCACGTTCATGTCGGTTTCCGCCTTTGAGTCTTCGGTGTACTCCAGATCGGCCACCGCCTGACCATCCACCATGCCCACGGAAATGGCCGCCACCAGGGTGTTGAGCGGATTGTGCACTATCATGCCCTCGGCCTGCATCCAGTTCAGGGCATGAGCCAGGGCCACGCAGGCGCCGGTAATGGCGGCGGTACGGGTGCCGCCGTCGGCCTGAATGACATCACAGTCCACGGTAATGGTGTATTCACCCAGCTTTTCCAGATCCATGGCGGCACGTAGCGAGCGCCCGATCAGCCGCTGAATTTCCATGGTGCGACCGCCCTGCTTGCCTCGGGCCGCTTCCCGGGCCATGCGGCTGTGGGTGGAACGCGGCAGCATGCCGTATTCCGCGGTAACCCAGCCCTGGCCCTGACCACGCAGAAAACGCGGTACGCCTTTTTCCACCGAGGCGGTGCACAGCACCTTGGTATGGCCAAACTCCACCAGCACGGAGCCTTCCGCATGACGGGTATAGTTCGGGGTAATGGTCACGGGGCGAATTTCGTCCGCCGCCCGGCCTGAAGCTCGTTCGGTCATGGTGTTCTCCTGTAGGTCAAAGTGGCGCTGCCCGGCGGGCAAACCGGGGCATTATAAAGAAAGCGCCGGCCCAATGCATGCCGCCCAACATTGGCGACCGGGCCCGGCTGTGTCACACTTTGTGATTACCTTTATGACACAAAATGGAAACCGCATGATCCACAGCATGACCGCCTTTGCCCGGCAGGAATTCAAACAGGACTGGGGCACCGCCGTATGGGAACTGCGCTCGGTCAACCAGCGCTACCTGGAAACCTATACTCGGCTGCCCGAGCAGTTCCGCGGTCTGGAGCCCATGGTGCGGGAAAAACTGCGCGCCCGGTTGCAGCGAGGCAAGGTGGAATGCGCCCTGCGCTTTGAAAGCAATCAGGCCAGTCAGGGCGAGCTGCACATCAACAAGGCGCTGGCCGAGCAGCTGATTGAAGGCGCCACCTGGGTGATGGAAAAGGCCGGTCAGGGCACCCTGAATCCGGTGGACATTCTGCGCTGGCCCGGGGTGATGGAAGCCCAGGCCCAGGACATGGACGCCATCGGCCAGGCGCTGCTGAAAGGCCTGGACGACGTCATCAACGATTTCCTCGCCGCCCGCGCCAGTGAAGGCGACAAGCTCAAGGCCCTGATCGAGCAGCGCCTCACCGGCATTGAACAGGAAGTGGCGAAGGTCAGCGCCAACATGCCCGCCATCATGGAATGGCAGCGCCAGCGCCTGCGGGACCGCTTTGAAGAAGCCAAAATTGAACTGGACTCCCAGCGGCTGGAGCAGGAAATGGTGCTGCTGGCCCAAAAGGTGGACGTGGCCGAAGAACTGGACCGGCTCACCGCTCACATTGCCGAAACCCGCAAGATCCTGAAAAAGGGCGGCCCCTGCGGCCGGCGCCTGGACTTTATGATGCAGGAGTTCAACCGCGAGTCGAACACGCTGGGATCAAAGTCCATCAACGCCGACATCACCGCCAGCGCGGTAGAGCTGAAGGTGCTGATTGAGCAGATGCGCGAGCAGATTCAGAATATAGAGTAATACGAGCCGGCCTCGAATAACTCTCAAGCCTCTGTAAACAGGGGCTTTTTTGTTTTTTACTCAGCCCTTGCTGCCGCTTGGCGCTGGCTTCAGGTTGGCAAACACATCGTCTATCAGCGCCCGTATGAGCTCATCCCCTTCGTTGGCCCTGGCATAGGCGCGCAGCCCCATCAGCTGCACCTGCAGGTAACACGCCATGCGCTCCGGGCTTTTTGCGGCGTCAACCTCACCTTCTTCCTGGGCCTGTCTCAGCACACCGGCAAAGGCCGCTTCCACCTCTTTAAGCAACCGTCTGGCCAGTGCCAGCAAATCTGCATGATCCGAGGTCAGTTCGGCGATGGTCTTGACCAGCATACACATGCCGTTGGGCGCCGTTTCCCGACATTCAATCACCACCTCGGTGACAAAGCTTCGTAACCCTTCAAGGGGGGATGAGGCCCTTTCAACACAGGCCGCCAGACGGGAGCGGCTGGACCGGGCGTAATGGGTCAGCGCTTCCTGAAACAGGCCTTCCTTGCTGCCAAAGCTCGCATAAATGCTGCCCGGGCGCATGTCGATGGCCGCCTGGATGGTACGCATGGAGGTGGCATGAAACCCCCTGGCCCAGAACAGCTCGGTTGCCTGCCGAATGGCCTGCGCACGGTCGTATTTTGCTTGACTTACCATGACTCCCCCTTTTGAACACATGTTCAATATTATCCCGTTACCACGCCCTAATCCAACCGCCATCACGCAAGTTCGCCCCAACGCTAAAACAAGGCGCCTGAACATCCGTTCAGATTTAACTTGAACGATTGTTCATATCGCGCTTGAATGAATGTTCAAGCAGTCATCCTCCAACCATAAGGACGAAATCATGATCACCTTTTATTTTCATCACACTCCCAATCCGATGAAGGTTGCCCTGTTTCTGGAAGAGAGCGGCCTGCCCTACCAACTGGCTCCGGTAGATACCCTCAAGGGCGAGCAGCACACACCCGCCTACCGCGCCATCAATCCCAACGGCAAGACGCCGGCGATCGTGGATGACGGGCAACGGGTGTTTGATTCCAATGCCATTCTGCTTTATCTGTCGGAAAAAAGCGGCCAGCTGGGCGGCGCCCCGGCATTGCGGGGGGAGTTGCTCTCCTGGCTGATGTTCATCGCCACCGGACTGGGACCCTATTCAGGACAGTCGGTGCATTTTCGTCACGCCGCCCCGGAAAAACTGCCCTATGCCATTAATCGTTACCTGCGCGAGGCACAGCGCCACTACGAAGTGCTGAATACTCACCTGGAAGGACGCGACTACATAGTGGGTGACGACTTCACCATCGCCGACATCGCCGCCTGGGGCTGGATCGACAAGGCCAGTGTGGTATTGGGTGAAAATGGCCTGGCTCCCTACACCAATCTGCAACGCTGGTTCAGCGCCATCGATGCTCGCCCGGCGGTGGCCAGGGCTCGTCAGCTGGCCACACAGGCCAACTTCAAGACCGAGTTGGACGAGATCGCCCGCCGAGCCCTGTATCCACAGAATTACGCGCAGGCCGAACACGAGCAACAAGCGAAGTGACGAACGAACGGTAATCCCTTTCGATTCAATGAATCTGGTCACGAGCCGACATTGGAGGTCGGCTCGCGATTCAGGCATGCTAGAATCATCGGGTTGTTTACGCCACTAACAATCCCATGAGGTTTCCGTGAAGGCGCATGTAGTCCTTGCCAATCGGTTGATCAGGCTTGTCGCCAACATTACCAAGGTGCTGAGCTATGGTTTTCACTACGTTTTGCCCAACAAGCGCTTTACCCTGCCGGCGCGATCCGCGCCATTGATAAAGGGGCCAGGCAGGCCCATTCCACGCACCATCTGGCAGACCAATTACACCGACAAGGCCACCCTGCCGGTATACCTGAACTACCTGTTTAACCGCATCATGTCACCCACCTTTGAGTATCGCTTCATGATCACCGAAGCCCGGGCCGAGTTTATTCAGGCCAACTACTCGCCGGAGATTTTTGCGGCCTATTCCCGGCTGCAGATCGGCGCCGCCCAGGCGGACTTCTGGCGATTGCTGGTGTTGCAGAAATACGGTGGTGTTTACCTGGATATCGACGCCCACGCGGTGTGGCCGCTGGGGTATACCATTCGCTCGCATCACGACGAGCTCTATATCATTCGCAAGAACAACGAGCTGACCAACTACTTTATCGCCAGCAAGCCCGACAACCCCAACCTGGCGGCCCTGATCGATCGCGTGCTCACCAATATTCGGGAAAACACCATCACTGGCGTATACGACATGACCGGGCCAGGGGTATTCAACCAGGTGCTGGACTACCGGCAAGTGCCCACCACCTGGTATCGCCACACCTGCAGCCAGGGCAGCTTTACCAACGAGTACTTTCAGTACATCGACAAGCCCCAGGGGAAGTGGACCAAGGAACAGCACAAGGTTGACGTGGTACGCCGGGACACACCCGATGGCTGAAGTTCAGCCCTCGGCCTGCCAGCCGGGCCAGCTCAGCTCCAGCTCCATGGGCGGGGCCGCCGGCGCCTGCCCCACCATTTCCTGATAGGCCGACACCTGCACCAACACGCAGCGCACCACCATCAGCGATGCCAGCCGCTGCCGAACCTGCTCAATACAGCGAAAGGACAACACTCGCCCCGCGTCACCCAGCGGGTGTCGTTCACCATCTATCTCCGCTTCCACCGTGTACAGGCTCATGTCGTGGGAGTGAATAAAAAGGGTATCAACGGGTACCGACTGCCGCAGCAGGGTCTCGACTTGCCACATGGTTCCGCTCCTTTATTTCAACTTTGTTAAGGCCGAACATGCAGACCGGTACCGACCAGAAATGCTTGCGTCACCGCACAATCACCAAAAATAACTCGGAAATTACGAAGTTTCCGGCAGGAAAAAACTGATAGAGCCGAAGCGAGCTGCTGATCATAATGAAATCTGCGTGGAGGGCACTTCCGCAGCAAGCTATAGTTACTTTTTGACTGGCCGTCGCATTTGCAACGGCCATTTTTTTATTTCCGGCTTTCTGGTAGGATTGGCCGCCCCTGATCCCGGCTGGCGGCTCGGGACGTATCACGAACGGGCAGAACACTATGGCGCACATCGGTACCCTATTCATTATTTCCTCTCCCAGTGGCGCGGGCAAATCCAGCCTGATCCAGGCCCTGCTTGACCGCCCCAGCACCGATGGCCGGTTGCAGGTTTCCGTGTCGCATACCACCCGCAGCGCCCGTCCGGGCGAAGAGCACGGCGTGCATTATCACTTCGTCGACAAACCCGAGTTCAAGGCCCTGATTAACCGGGGGGCCTTTTACGAATGGGCCGAAGTGTTCGGCAACTATTACGGCACCTCTCGAGAGTGGATTGATCAACAGCTGGCCCAGGGGATCGACATTCTGCTCGATATCGACTGGCAGGGTGCCCGCCAGATTCGGGAGCAATCTCCCAGCGCCAAGTCCATCTTTATTCTGCCGCCCAGCCGGGAAGAGCTGGAACGCCGGCTCAATGCCCGCCAGCAGGACAGCGCCGAAGTCATACAGGGACGCATGGCCAAGGCGGTGTCGGAAATGTCCCACTACGACGAGTACGATTATCTGCTGGTCAACGACACCTTTGAGCATGCGCTCAACCAGCTCAGCGCCATTATCGAGGCCGAGCGCGCCAATACCGCCAAACAGGCGGTCCGCTACCAGGACTTGCTTTCCCGGCTACTGGCGGAATAAGCTAATATCCATTAGAATTTTGCACCTTTTTTAGTCATTGGAGTCTGTTATGGCCCGCGTTACCGTTGAAGATGCCGTAGAACAGGTTGGCAACCGTTTTGATCTGGTGCTGGTTGCAGCCCGCCGCGCCCGCCAGCTGGCTACCCAGGGCAAAGATGCCCTGGTAGAAGAAGAGAACGACAAGCCCACCGTTATCGCCCTGCGCGAAATCGAAGAAGGCCTGGTCAACCATGCCGTAATGGATGCCCAGGATCGTCAGGAACAGCAGGAGCTGGAAGCCGCCGAACTGGCCGCCGTGGCCGCCATTACCGAAGGTCGCGGCTGATCCTTCTCGGCCCTGGCCGACGGGGCCCGCCTGGCGGGCCCACTGCTTTTTATCGCGTGTTAACGGCATTCTCTGTCGGGGTATTTCCTTGTATCTGTTCGAACCGCTGAAAGAACTCGCTGTCACCTATCTGCCCCCGGAGCAGATGGCGCAACTCAAGGCCGCCTACATCGTCGCCCGCGATGCCCATCAGGGGCAAACCCGCTCCAGCGGCGAACCCTACATTACCCACCCCGTTGCCGTTGCCCGCATTCTGTGCGAAATGCGCCTGGATCAGGAAACCCTGATGGCGGCGCTGCTGCACGACACCATTGAAGACACCCCGGTGACCCGGGAGATGCTTGACGAGCAGTTTGGCAGCGCCGTGGCCGAGCTGGTGGAAGGGGTCTCCAAACTCGACAAGCTCAAGTTCCGCAACCGCAAGGAAGCCCAGACCGAAAACTTCCGCAAGATGGTGCTGGCCATGACCCAGGATATTCGGGTCATTCTGATCAAGCTGGCCGATCGCACCCACAACATGCGCACCCTGGGGGCGCTGCGCCCGGACAAGCGCCGGCGCATCGCCCGGGAAACCCTGGAAATCTACGCCCCCATCGCCAATCGCCTGGGCATTCACAGCATCAAGAACGAGCTGGAAGAGCTGGGATTGGAAGCCCTCTATCCCATGCGCACTCGGGTACTGCGGGAGTCGGTGCGCCGGGCCCGAGGCAATCGCCGCGAGATCATCGAGTCGATTCTGGCCGAGATTCAGGGACGACTGGACGACGCCCACATCGAGGCCCAGGTCAAGGGCCGGGAAAAGAACCTGTTCTCCATCTACAACAAGATGGTGAAAAAAGAGCTGCAGTTCCACGAGGTAATGGACATCTATGCCTTTCGCGTGATCGTGAAGGACATCGACACTTGCTACCGCGTGCTGGGACAGATGCATACCCTGTTCAAGCCCCGCCCGGGCCGGTTCAAGGACTATATCGCCATTCCCAAGACCAACGGCTATCAGTCGCTGCACACCTCCCTGGTGGGCCCCCACGGGGTGCCGGTGGAGGTGCAGATCCGCACCGAATACATGGATCAGATGGCCGACAAGGGTGTGGCCGCGCACTGGGCCTACAAACAGGACGGCGAAGCCTCAGGCACCACCGCCCAGGTGCGGGCCCAGCGCTGGATGCAGAGCCTGCTGGAGCTGCAGCAGAGTGCCGGCTCGTCCTTTGAGTTTATCGAAGGGGTCAAAACCGACCTGTTCCCCGACGAAATCTACGTGTTCACTCCGGAAGGCCGCATACTGGAGCTGCCCACCGGCGCCACCGCCGTCGATTTCGCCTATGCCGTGCACACCGACATCGGCCACGCCTGCGTCGGCGCCCGGGTGGATCGCCAGCCCTATCCGCTGAGCCAGCCGCTGCACTCGGGCCAGACCGTGGAAATCATTACCGCCCCCAGCGCCCGCCCCAACGCCGCCTGGCTCAACTTTGTGGTTACCTCGCGGGCACGCACCAAGATTCGGCAGTTCCTCAAGAACCTGCGCACCGAGGAGTCGGTCATGCTGGGCCGGCGCCTGCTCAATCACGCCCTGGGAGCCAAGAACCTGGAAGACATTCCGGTAGAACGGGTCGAACAGGTGCTGAAAGACACCAAACACGGCTCCATTCATAACCTCCTGGCCGACATTGGCCTGGGCAACGCCATGAGCGTGGTGGTGGCCCGCCGGCTGCTGGACGACACTCCGAGAGAGCGTCAGAAGACGGTGAAGAAAATGCCCATTCGCGGCGCCGACGACATGTTGCTCAACTTTGCCAACTGCTGCCGGCCCATTCCCGGGGATCCCATCGTAGCCCACATCAGCCCGGGCCGGGGCCTGGTGGTACACCTGGAGTCGTGCAAGAACATTCGTGGCTATGGCAAGGAGCCCGACAAGTACCTGGCGGTACAGTGGGACATGGAGCAGGACTTCGACTACGAATTCAAAACCGAAATCGCCATCGAAATCGTCAACCACCAGGGCGCCCTGGCGGAGCTGGCCAATGTGATTGCCGCGACCGGTGCCAACATTCACAGCATTGCCACCGAAGAAAAAGACGGCCGGGTGTATGTGGTCGACCTGCTGATCACCACTCGCAGCCGCATTCACCTGGCCAACATCATGCGCAAGATTCGTGTCACCCCCAATGTGCTCAAGGTGTATCGCCAGCGTAAATGATCTGATGAAGGGGTAAGGAGTGAGGGGTGAGGAGAAACGGCCCCTCACTCCTCACACGAAGTCTTTCACGCTACACTGGGGCTATGCCGTCATTCATAACCGATCGGAGCCCTCCATGCTCTCCCGCCTGCTGCTGCTGGGGATCTGCCTTGCCATGAACACCGCCATTGCCCAAACGCCGCGCCTGACCACCGAAGCCGAGCTGAGCATGCTGGGTCTGAGTGGCCTGCAGCAATACTGGCAGACCCACGCCACCGAAGGCCGCTTCACCGGCCATCATGACCTCTCCCTGCCCTGGGCCGCCCTGCGCGATCCGGAACACGGCAGCACCCTGGTGCTGATCAACGGCCGCACCGAGTCCTACCTCAAATACCAGGAACTGGCACGGGATCTGTTTGAAAACGGCTATAACGTCTACCTCTATGATCACCGGGGTCAGGGCCTGGCACCCCGGCTCACCGACGATCCACTGATGGGTCATGTGGCCGACTTTGACGATTATGTGCAGGATCTGGAGCTGTTCATGCGGCAGGTGGTGTTGCCCGCGGGCCCACAGCCGGTGTATCTGCTGGCCCACTCCATGGGGGGTACCATAGCGGCGCTGTGGCTGAGCAAAACCAGTGTGCAGGTGCAGGCGGCGGCGCTGTCTTCTCCCATGATGGGCATTTATCTCGGTCCCCTGCCCCGCTGGCTGGCCGACGGCCTGGTCTCGGTGCTGGGTACCGGCTGCCGCTGGCTCGGCCGCGATGTCTGCTATGCCCCCGGTCAGGGTGGCTATGAGGAAACGCCCTTTGCCGACAATGAGCTTACCCACAGCGAAGTACGCTACCAACTGTTTCGCGAGCTGTACCGGGACCGCCCTGAGCTGCAACTGGGCGGGGTCAGTCTGCAATGGCTGGAGGAGAGCCTGGCCGCCGGTGACCGCACCATCGCCCGCGCCCGCCAGATAACCACCCCGCTGCTGGTGCTGCAATCCAGCCAAGACGTGGTGGTGAGCAACGAGGCCCAGGACGCCTTTTGCCAAGCCCTGCGCCACTGTGACGGCGGTGGTCCCAAACGCATCAAGGGTGCCGCCCACGAGCTCTTTCTTGAGCAGGACAAATACCGCAACCGCGCACTAAAGGCGGTGCTGGCTTTTTTTGAACAACACCCCTGAACCACGGAAAACCAGCCATGTATGACGTGATCGTCTCCGATTTGGACGGCACCTTGCTCAACAGCCAGCACCGCATTTCCGACTACACTCGCGAGGTGCTGCACGAACTGACCCGTCGGGGCGTGGAGTTTATTGTGGCCACCGGCCGCCATCATGTGGACGTGCGCGCCATTCGCGATCAACTGGGGCTGAACGTGAGCCTGATCACCAGCAATGGTGCCCGCATTCACGACGCCCAGGACCGGCTGCTTCACAGCCGTGCCATTCCGCCGCACATGGTCGAGGATCTGTTGTTTCGCTTTCGCCTGCCGGGGGTGCACCTCAACCTGTATCAGGGCGATCACTGGCTGGTGGAAGAGCCCCTGCCCGCCCTGCTCGACTTCTGTCCCGACAGCCCCTTTCGCTATCGTGTGACCGACCTCGGGCAACTGTCCATTGAGGGCGTGGACAAGGTGTTTTACGCCGGCAGCCACGATCAGCTGATCGAGGTGGAAGACATGCTGCTGGCTCACTTCGGCGACAAACTCAATATCACCTTTTCATTGCCCATCTGCCTGGAAGTCATGCATGGCGCGGTCAACAAGGGATCGGCCATGGCGTCACTGGCCGAACGAAGCAAGACGCCGATGGAGCGGGTGATCGCCTTTGGCGATGGTATGAACGACTATGAAATGCTGCACCGGGCCGGCACCGGCGTGGTGATGGCCAACGCCCACACTCGGTTGCAGGATGCCCTGCCTCACCATGCTCGCACCCACAGCGCCGACGAAGACGGCGTGGCCCGCTACCTGGCCCGGGTGTTTGAGCTGTAGTCCGATTAACTCGCCGGCTGGGAAGCCATGCAAGGATGCAGCAGCAGGGTTACCTGTAGGTTGCGAATGAGCGCAGCGAATTCCAACACACAGCCGGCTGAGGAATGTTGTGAATTCGCTGCGCTCATCGCCAACCTACGTCACTGCTGCCGGGCTCACACCCCCGTCATGCCCAGAATGGCCTGCCGCTCGGCGTCGGTAACCGGCATCACCGACAGCCGGTTGCCCTTTTTCACCAGCGGCATGTTGGCCAGGGCCGGATTGGCCTTGAGCGCGGCCAGGGGCAGCAACGGCAGCCTGCGCTCAAAGGTGAGTTCCACCGCATACCAGCGCGGCTTTGCCGGGTCGGACTTGGGATCGAAATAGGGGCTGTCCGGGTCAAAGGCAAAGGGGTCGGGAACGCCGGCGCGCACCACCCGCGCCAGCCCGGCGATACCGACCCGGCTGCAGCTGGAATGATAGATAAACACCTCGTCCCCTTCCTTGACCTCATCCCGCAGGAAATTACGCGCCTGATAGTTGCGAACCCCTTCCCACAGGGTGTTGGCGCGGGCCAGATCGTCGATGGAAAAGGTATCGGGTTCGGTTTTGAACAGCCAGCAGGCCATGATGCTTCCTCATCTTTTGTTGCGCCGCCCGCTGGCGGCCGGGATTGCCCTGTGGCAACCTTGAATGGTCGCCATACTGACCCTACCCGGAGAAATTCGCAATGCGTAACCCCCTGTGGCTACTTCCCGTTCTGCTGTTGGCTGGCTGCGGCGGCACACCGCCACCGCCGGCGGCGCCAGAACCCGAGCCCGAAGTACAGGCCGAGCCGGAACCCGCGCCCCAGCCCTATGAAAACGGTGTTATCAGCGTACCGATAAGTCCGCTGCAGGAGCTGCCGCCGGAATGGTAATGGAGCCTTATATCGGCATCATGTCCGGCACCAGCCTGGACGGTATCGACGCCGTTCTGGTGGCCACCGACGGTCGCCGCATTGAACTCAAGGGCGCCGTCAGCGCACCCATTGATGCGTTGCTGCGGGAGCGGCTGCTGGCGCTGGCGGTTGGCGGTACCGTGACCGCCCGGGAGTGGGGCGAGCTCGACGTGGCCCTGGGCCAGGCCTATGCCGAGGTGACGCTGCAACTGCTGGCCGACACCGGCCTGCGGGCCGCCGAGGTAAGCGCCATTGGCTGCCACGGCCAGACGGTGTGGCACCAGCCCGACGCCGAGCTGCCGTTTTCACTGCAACTGGGGGACGGCAACCGCATCGCCGGCCTGACCGGCATCACCACGATCACCGATTTTCGCCGCAAGGACATGGCCCTGGGCGGCCAGGGTGCGCCCCTGGTGCCCGCCTTTCATCAGCGGGTGCTGGGCCATGCCGAGCGGCTGCGCATCGTGGTCAATATCGGCGGCATCGCCAATATCAGCGTGCTGGCCCCGGGCCGGCCGGTGCAGGGCTACGACGTGGGCCCGGGCAACATGCTGATGGATGCCTGGTGCCGGCGCCATACCGGCGCTCCTTATGACAAGAATGCGGCCCTGGCCCGCCAGGGTATGGTGCTGCCGGCACTGCTGGCGCGCCTGATGGCCGAACCCTGGCTGGCGCTGCCGCCACCCAAGAGCACCGGCCGGGAGCTGTTTAACGACGCCTGGCTCGATGCACGGCTTGATGGCGACGAAGCCGTGGCCGATGTACAGGCGACGCTAACCGAGTTTACCGCCGCCGCCATTGCGCAGCAGGTGCGTCACTTTTCCGACGGCGAGCTGCTGGTGTGTGGTGGTGGCGGCCATAACCCGCTACTGATGGAACGGCTGGCCGCGCTGCTGCCCGGCTGGCGGGTCGCCACCACAACAATAGCCGGGGTCGACATGGACGCCATGGAGGCCATGGCCTTTGCCTGGCTTGCGCACCAGACCCTGCACCGACTCCCCGGCAACCTGCCTGAGGCCACCGGCGCAAGCCGCCCGGCGGTGCTGGGCGCCCTTCATTTTCCCGACTGACGAGACATTCATGAACAACCCGCTGATCCAGGATCTGGCACGGCTGGCCTCGGAAGGCCGCAACCCGGATACCCTCAACATAGACACCCTGAGCGCACTGGACATCGTTACGCTTATCAACCGGCAGGACAAGGGCGTGCCCGAGGCGGTAGCCAGGGTGCTGCCCGCCATTGCCGCCGCCGTGGACATGATAGAAACCGCCCTGCGCGCGGGGGGCCGGCTGATCTATACCGGTGCCGGCACCAGCGGCCGGCTGGGGGTGCTGGATGCATCGGAATGCCCGCCCACCTTCAGCGTGCCCCACGGCCTGGTGCTGGGGCTGATCGCCGGGGGTGAAGCAGCCATGTTCCGGGCGCAGGAAGGCGCGGAAGACAACGAGCGGCAGGGCGAGCAGGATCTGCGCGATATTCAACTCACCGACAAGGATGTGGTAGTGGGTATTGCCGCCTCCGGCCGCACCCCTTATGTCATTGGCGGTCTGCGCTACGCCCGCCGCCTGGGGGCCGGCACCGCGGCGCTGGCCTGCAATGCCGGCTCTGCCATCGGCCGGGAGGCGGCCATTGCCATCGAGCCCGAGGTAGGCCCCGAGGTGATCACCGGCTCTACCCGGCTCAAGGCCGGCACCGCCCAGAAGCTAGTGCTCAATATGCTCAGCACCGCCGCCATGATTCGCCTGGGCAAGGTATATCAGAACCTGATGGTGGATTTGCACGCCAGCAATCAAAAGCTGGAAGCGCGTGCCATTCGCATTGTGATGCAAGCCACCGGCGAGAATGAAAACACCGCCGCCGAGGCCCTGGCGGCGGCAGATAATGAAGTGAAACTGGCGATCCTGATGCTGCTGACCGGTCTGGGCAAGACCGAAGCCAAGGAGCGGCTGACCCGAGGCCAGGGTGTGCTGCGCCGGGCCCTGGCGGACTAACGACGCGACTCAGCGCTCGTCCTGCTCGTCTTCCCGGGCCAGGCGGGCGCGCAGTTTTTCTTCCCGCTTGCGGTACCAGTGGGCCTTGAACGCCGTCCACCAGTCGGCCGACAGCTCACCGCCATAGGCCTCGAGCAGGGCGATGACCCTGTCCAGGGTAAGCACGGCGGCATCGTAGTCAATGTCCAGCCAGTGCTTGCGCACCACCACCTTGGCTACCCCCGGCTCGGCATCGAACACTTCCGCCAGCTTTTCAATCTGCAGCTGGTTCATGTGATCCAGCCGAAGATGACGCCGCACCAGGGTTCTGTCATCGACTTTTGAATCTGCGGTCATGAAGCGGCTCCTTTTGCCCGAAAAAGTAGGTCAGTCCGAGTTAAGAGCAAAGCGGGCCCAAAGGCAAGCCGCCCGGTTGCAAAGCGGGCCCGGCTGTTTCACCATATCGTGGAAACCGTTTTCAAATTCCCAAGAGGCAAGCATGGATACTACCGTCACCCTCAAGGCCACCGCCGGCCTGCCCGCCGTTACCCTGCCAACCATCGGTCAGGGCACCTGGTATATGGGCGAAGGTCTCAATCCCCGCCAGGCGGAGGTAAAAGCCCTGCAACAGGGACTGGATTTGGGACTCACACTAATCGACACCGCCGAAATGTACGGTGACGGTGGTGCCGAAGAAGTCGTGGGTGAAGCGCTGAAGGGCCGCCGCGACCAGGCCTTTCTGGTATCCAAGGTGTATCCCTGGAATGCCGGTCGCCGCAGCGCCATTGCCGCCTGCGAGGCCAGCCTTCGGCGCCTGGGCACCGATCACCTCGACCTTTACCTGTTGCACTGGCCCGGCAGCATTCCGCTGGAAGAAACCCTGGAAGCCTTTGAAAGGCTGCAGGCCGACGGCAAGATCAAGCGTTTTGGGGTGTCCAACTGCGATCTGGGCGAAATGCAGGCGCTGGCGTATACCGACGGCGGTGATCAATGCACGGTCAACCAGGTGCTCTACCACCTGGGCTCCCGGGGCATTGAGCATTCCCTGCTGCCCTGGCAGCGAGAGCGAGGCCTGCCCACCATGGCCTACTGCCCCCTGGCTCAGGGCGGCCGGCTGCGGCGGGAGCTGTTCGGCCACCCCGAGCTGCGTGCCATTGCCGCGGATCTGAACGTCACCGTGGCTCAGTTGCTGTTAGCCTGGGCTACTCGCCCGGTGAACGGAAAGCGCGATGTCATTGCCATCCCCAAGGCGGTGCAGCCCGAGCATGTGCGGCAAAACGCCGAGGCCCTCACACTTGATCTCGGTGACGACGTGCTGGCCTGCCTCGATGCCGCCTTTCCGGCCCCTCAGCGCAAGACTCCACTGGATATCGTCTGATTTACCTCGCCCCGGCCAGCACCGGGGCGTTTTTTTCATGTCTTCTCACCAACTTGTGGCTAATGGCTTCCCCTCTTAACCGCTGTTATGCTGCCTTGCTTTTCCCCTTGACCGCATAAGGAAGCAGTGTGGACTACCAGCAAAACATGCCCGACGCCGAGGGCTATTTCGGCGACTTTGGCGGCTCCGAAATTCCGCCCGCACTCAAGCAGGCCATGGACGACATCACGCGGGCCTATCAGGAAATTTGCCAGCGCGAGGACTTTCGGCAGGAGCTGCAGCGACTGCTGACCCATTTCGTGGGCCGACCCAGCCCGGTATATCACTGTGAACGCCTGAGCCAGCAACTGGGCGGCGCGCAGATCTACCTGAAACGGGAAGACCTCAACCATACCGGCGCCCACAAGATCAATCACTGCCTGGGCGAGGCTCTGCTGGCCCGCTTTATGGGGAAGAAGAAGGTGATCGCCGAAACCGGCGCCGGCCAGCACGGTGTGGCCCTGGCCACCGCCTGCGCCCTGGTGGGCATACCCTGTGAAATTCATATGGGGCAGGTCGACATTGAAAAAGAGCATCCCAATGTGATGCGCATGAAGATCCTCGGCTGCACCCTGGTACCCGTGACCCGGGGCACCGCTACCCTGAAGGACGCCGTCGACAGCGCCTTTGAGGAATACCTGAAAAACCCCACCGACTACATTTACGCCATCGGCTCTGTGGTAGGTCCCCATCCCTTCCCCATGATGGTGCGGGATTTTCAAAAGGTGATCGGCCAGGAAGCCCGGGAGCAAATGCAGGACATGACCGGCGAACTGCCGGATGTGATCCTGGCCTGTGTGGGCGGCGGCTCCAATGCCATGGGACTGTTTGACGCCTTTCTTAACGACGAGTCGGTACGCATCATGGGGGTGGAGCCCGGAGGCAAGGGGCTCGATACCCCGGATCACGCCGCCACCATGACCCTGGGCACGTCCGGCGTCATTCACGGCTTTCGCTGCCATGTACTGCAGGACGCCAGCGGCGAGCCGCTGCCGGTGCACTCCATCGCTTCGGGCCTGGATTACCCTGGGGTGGGTCCCCAGCACAGCTACCTGAAGGAAATGGGCCGGGTGGAATACACCAGCATCACCGATCAGGAATGCCTGGACGCCTTTATGACCCTGTCCCGCACCGAGGGCATTATTCCGGCACTGGAAAGCGCCCACGCCGTGGCCCAGGCCATCAAGCTGGCACCCACGCTCAGCCAGGACAAGGTCATTCTGGTCAACCTGAGCGGCCGGGGTGACAAGGATCTGGACTTCGTCTGCCGCAAGCTGGGACTGAATTAAGCCTGCCGGGCCGGTCGGTCCACCCTTCGCTGGCCTGGCCCGTGTTCACCCCGGCCAGCGCGTGTGCAAATCGTCGATAACATAGGGATGCACATGGCATGGGGGACCACCGGCCAGGTGGGGGTGCCCGGCGGCGAGATCATCATGGCAGTGATAGAGTGCGCCGGCATCCACCGCCGGCCACAGGCGAGCGGCCGCCAATACCGCCGCCAGGGAAATCGCGGCCAGCAATACCAGGGTGGGCAAAAGCCCCAGCGCACTGCCCAGCCAGCCGGCCAAGGGGTAGGCCAGCAGCCAGCAGGCATGTGACAGGGAAAACTGGGCGGCAAACACCGCCGGCCTGTCTTCGGCGTGGGCCGAACGCGCCAGCAACCGTCCCGACGGGGTCTGCACCAGGGCATAACCGATACCCAGCAACCACCACGGTAACAGCAGCCACATCAGACTTTGCATACCGGTGGCCGCCAACAGCCCCGCCACCAGACACAGTCCACCAAACAGCATCAGGGTCCGTTCCTGCCATCGTTTCAGCAACAACGGCAATGCCAGCGCCGCCATCATGGAGCCCGCCCCAAAGCAGGCCAGGGCCAGCGCGGTATGCCGCTCCGACAAGCCCAGCCGGGCCTGAACCATCACCACCGTATTCACGATAACCATGGCGCCGGCACAGGCTACCGCCAGGTTCAAGGCCAGCAGTCCCCTGAGCCGGGGAGTGGCCAGATACACACGCAGGCCGCGTGTCACTTGCTGGTAAAAGCTTCCCTGGCTGTTGGCTCGCGGCACCGGCAGTGTGGTCGCCAGCAACAGCAATGCCGAGGCCACAAAACCGGCCATGGTACCAATAAACAGGCCATGCCAGCTCATCAGGGACAGCAGCGCCACCGCCAGTGCCGGACTGAGCAGGGTCTCCAGATCATAAGCCAGGCGCGACAGGGACAAGGCCTTGGTGTATTGCTCCTCATCCTTGAGCACTTCGGGAATGGTGGCCTGATACAGCGGGGTAAAACAGGCCGAGGCCGACTGTAGCAGAAAAACCAGCACATAGACCTGCCATACTTGGGTGACGAAGGGCAAACACAGTGCCGTGGCCGCCCTGAGCAGATCCAGGGTCACCAGCAGGGGACGGCGTGGCAACCGTGCCGTAATAACGGCAGCGACCGGAGAAATCAACACGTAGGCCACCATCTTGATGCCAAAGATGGAGCCCAGCACGGCGCCCGCCTGGTTACCCGCCAGCTCAAAGGCCAGCAGGCTCAGGGCCACGGTGGCCAGCCCGGTGCCCAGCAGGGCAATCACCTGGGCGGTGAACAGTTTTCGGTAGGTTCGGTTAGCCAGTACGCCGAGCATGACGCCCTCCTGCCGTTAAAGGCACTTGCTGGTGGTCCCGGTCACCGCCCGTCATGCCTGCCCAATGCCGGCAGGCATCATGCCCGAATAATGATGGTGACCGCTTACACCACCTGACCGGCGACCCAGCCTGAGCTCCAGGCCCACTGAAAGTTGTAGCCCCCGAGCCAGCCGGTCACGTCCATCACCTCGCCAATAAAATAGAGGTGAGGCACCTTTTTCGCCTCCATGGTTTTGGAAGACAACTCGTCGGTGTCGATCCCGCCCAGGGTCACCTCGGCGGTGCGGTAACCCTCGGTGCCGCCGGGCTGCAGCGGCCAGGCGGCCAGGGTGTGCTCCACCGCCGCCAGCTCTTTGGGAGTGTATTGCTTAAGCGGCTTGCTGTTGAGATCTTCCCGGGCCAGCAGGGCCTCGATCAGCCGTTTGGGCAGGTGTCGCGCCAGCCAGGTTTTCAGCTCCTGATTCGGGCTCTCTGCCACCGCCCCGGCCAAACTGCCGGCGGGCAGCAGCTCAAAGCACACCCGCTCACCGGGCTGCCAATAAGAGGAGATTTGCAGCACCGCCGGGCCGGATACGCCCCTGTGGGTAAACAGCAGGTTCTCGGCAAAGCGAGTGCCGTCTTCACTTTCCGCCACCACCGGCAGGCTGACGCCGGACAGGCTTTCCAGGGTCTGTTTGTCTTCCGGTTGCAGGGTAAAGGGCACCAGGCCGGCCCGAGTGGGCAACACCTTGAGACCAAACTGTTCCGCCAACCGGTACCCCAGGGGCGAGGCGCCTATTTTGGGCATGGACAGGCCGCCGGTGGCCACCACCAGCGACTGACAGCTGTACTGTTCGCCGGCAGTAGCCACCTCAAAGCCCTCGCCCAGGGGCGCCACGTTCAACACCTCGGCCCTAAGCCGTATGGTCACGCCGGCGGCCTCGCACTCCGCCACCAGCAGATCAACGATGTTCTGCGCCGAATCATCACAAAACAGCTGCCCCAGGGTCTTTTCGTGCCAGGCCACGCCGTGCTTGTCGACCAGGGCGATAAAGTCCCACTGGGTGTAGCGGGCCAGGGCCGACTTCACAAAATGCGGGTTGGCGCACAGGTAGGCGCCGGGCTCCACATGGTAGTTGGTGAAATTGCAGCGTCCCCCCCCCGACATCAGGATTTTGCGGCCGATGCGCTTGCCGTGATCCAGCACCAGCACGCGGCGCCCTCGCTTGCCGGCCTCGGCGGCACACATCAGACCGGCGGCGCCGGCACCGATCACTATCACATCCCAGGCCTGCATGGCATTTCCTCGAACAAAGCAAAAAAGAAGGGCATTCTACTCGTCGCACCGCCGCCCGGCTATGCCGGCCCCCTTGGCTGTGAGTATAATTGCCACCATGAGCGAACTCGCCGACCAGTTTCATTCCCTGAGCACCCTGCTGCAACGCCATCACGGCGACTGGCAGCGGCTGCCCTTTGCCTGCCGCACCCTGCCCTGGCCGGAACTGGCGCCGGTGCTGACCACGCTGTCGGAAGACGATCTCGACGCCCTGGAAGCCGAGCCGGCCGCGGCTCATGGCCTGCTGGCTCCCTATCGTTCGGAAGTGGCGGCGGTGCACGACTGGCCCATCCCCACTCTGAAACGAGCCGGTGATTACGCCACGCCCCGCTGGAGCAGTGGCATTCCCGGCCGAAAATGGGCGCAGATCAGCGACTTTGCCGCCAATATTCACGGCCATCACCCCATTCTCGAATGGTGTGCCGGCAAGGGCCACCTGGGCCGGCTGCTGGCCCTGCAGCAGCAACAGGCGGTGACCAGCCTGGAGTGGAGCGCGGATCTGTGCCGACAGGGGAAAGCCCTGGCCGAGCGGTTGCAGATCGAGCATCACTTTTACTGCGCCGACGCCCTGGCTCCCGAGGCCGCCGGGCTGTTTCGCCGGGAGCAACAGGCGGTGGCGCTGCATGCCTGCGGCGAATTGCACCTGCGCTTTCTGCAGCACGGCGTGAGGGCTGGCACGCGGTCGCTGACGTTGTCGCCCTGCTGCTATCACCTGATCACCGGGCAGCACTACCAGCCATTGTCGACGGCGGGCCGTCGGGCCGGGCTGAGCCTAAGCCGCCACGATCTGCGCCTGCCCCTGCAGCAGCAGGTGACCGGTGGCGAGCGGGTTCGTCGGCTGCGCCAGATCGAACTGACCTGGCGACTGGCCTTTGACGAACTGCAACGGACTCTCACCGGCAACGATGCCTACCTGCCCCTGCCCACCTTTCCCAAGCAGTTACTGAGTGGTGACTTTGCCGCGTTCGCCCGCTGGGCCTGTAAACGCAAGGGGCTGGCCGTGCCCGCACAGATTGACGACGCACACTGGCTCGCCCTGGCCGACGATCGCCGCCTGCTGGTCAAACGCATCGAGCTGGTGCGCCACCTCTACCGTCATCCGCTGGAGCTGTGGCTGCTGCTGGATCGGGCCCTGTTTCTTGAAGAGCAGGGCTACCGGGTCACCCTGGGCACCTTTACCGACATGGCCAACACGCCCCGTCGTTACCTGCTGCAGGCCCACAAACCCACAGCCGCGCCCTGAAACGAACGTCAACCACGGACAGGAGACTTCATGAAAACACCGGTACGCTTTGTTCCCCCTACCGCCTTTGAATTGTTGATGATGGTGCTGTCCATCGTTTCACTGGTGGCCGTGGTACTGCACCAGTTCGGCCCTTTTAATGCCAACGAAAAGGAGCTGCTGCTCTACCTCGACACCGGTATCTGCGTGATCCTGCTCAGCCACTTTTTTTATGGGCTGGCCAGGGCACCCAGCAAGAAACGCTTCCTCAAGGTGCACTGGATTGACTTTATCGCCTCCATTCCGGCCATTGACGTGTTGCGCTACGGCCGAATTTTTCAGGTGCTGCGGGTGCTGCGCATGCTGCGGGTCGCCAATCAGGTTATTCGCCACCTGCTGAAACACAGTGGCAGCACCATGATGGCCTCCATGCTGCTGGTGCTGGTGGTGGTGATCAGCGGCAGTGCCATCGCCATTCTGATGACCGAGGCCGGCCACCCCGACTCCAATATTGAAACCGCCGAAGACGCCATCTGGTGGGCCCTGGTGACCATTTCCACCGTGGGTTATGGCGATCACTATCCGGTGACCACCGCCGGCCGCATTATCTCCTCGGTGGTCATCTTTGCCGGGGTAACCCTGTTTGCCGGTGTGTCGGGCCTGGTGGCCTCGGCGGTGCTCAGCCCCAAAACCGAGGAGCAACAGGAGGCGGTGGAAACCGAAGGGCAGGAGCTGAACCAACAGCTGGGCGCCCTGCGCACGGAAATCGCGTCATTGCGGGAAGAAATACACACCCTCAGGGATGCCATCGGCCAGCGGCGCTCCTGAATCCCTCGGCCACGGATATAGACTTTATGGTACTTGTGCCGGGGCGGCGGTCTGGCCTATGCTGGCGGTGTTGCAAAACTTTCGTGCAGCTCACGGTTTGTTTACTAACGGATTGATAGGGTTGAAAAAAAGGAGATTTGTAATGACAGAGCCGTATCAGTACAAACACATTTTGGCGGCGGTCGACATGACCGAGAAAAACCGCAAGGTGATCGCCAAGGCGGTAGACAGGGCCCGGGCCAACAACGCCAAACTGTCAGTCATTCATGTGGACGTGGATCTCAAGGATCTCTATACCGAGATGATCGACATCGACATCGACAACATTCAGGACCAGGTGGTGGCCGACGCCAAGCAACGGCTGGAAGACTACCTGGCCGACATTGACTATCCCATCGAGAAAAAACTGGTGATCTGCGGCGATCTGACGCTCAAGGTCAACGAGGCGGTTGAGCAGCATGGCGTCGACCTGCTGATCTGCGGCCATGAGCAAAGCTTCTGGAGCCTGCTTACCTCTTCTGCCCGCCAGCTGATGAATACCGTGCCCTGCGATCTGCTGGTGGTACCCCTGCCCAAGGGTTGATGTTGCCGGGTGGCCGGTTACTGGCCACCCGCGTCCCGCAACAGTTGCCTGAACCATACCAGTGCCGGGTCAAACTCGGTCAGCGGATGCTGGGCCAGCACATAGGTGCTGTGCAGCGGTTCGCTCAGGGTATGCGCCTGCAACGGATAATGAATACAGAGGTCACGGCCGATCATTTCCGGCACCACCGCCAGGTAACGGCCGGTGGCCAGCAATCTGGGCAGGGCTTCAAAGCTCGGCACCCAGACGCCAATGTGCCGCACCAGCCCCTTTTCACTCAGCCAGCCATCCACCAGGGTCTGATTATGGCCCCAGTTGGAGGTGGACACATGGCTCCACTCCACCAGCTGCGCCGGCTCGATCACTTCGGGCAGCCGGCTGTCTTTAGCCGACAGGCACACCATGGGGTTGTGAAACCAGGTGTCGGTAAGCAGCCGCTCCGACAAGTGATCGGCCCCTGCAAAACTCACCACCAGATCCAGCTCGGCCCGGGCCAGGGCATCTTCATAGTCGGAGTTGACCAGCTCACTGACCGCCAACCGACAGCCCGGTGCCCGAGTGTGCAGCAGCTCAACCAGTTGTGGCACCACGCCGTGTTCGATGGAGGACGGCACCGCCAGCCGAAAGGTACGCTGCGAGCGGGATGGCTCAAACCCCGCCGACTGGCGCACACCCTGCTCCAGCAGGGCCAGGGCCTGGCGCACCGGTGTGGCCAGGGCCTGGGCCCGCTGGGTGGGCCGCATTTCCTTGCGGGTCATGACAAACAGCGGATCGTCCAGGGTCTGGCGCAACCGCCCCAGCGCATGGCTGACCGTGGACTGGGACAGGTTCAGCCGTTCCGCCGCGCGAGTGACGTTGCGGCACTGCATCAGCACGTCAAACACCCTGAGCAGATTCAGATCCAGCCGTTGAAACAGATTATCCATCGATATTCACCATGCACCCATGACCACAATTCATTTTTAGCATAAGCGATTCAACCATAGAATGCCGGCCATCGAGTTTAACGTCGGCGTGGTGATGAAACGTCTCTGACGGTCCGGTCAAACACGGTTTCGGGCATGGTGGCATCATGGGGGGTACTGCCTGTCTCGGGTCGCACAAGCGGCACGACAAACGAACCGTTGACGATCGGGCAATCCAGTTTGCCACGCTGACAACCTTTTCGGGTTTTATTGCATCGACAATATGCCCAACCCGTTCTGCGTGTGGTGTTGAACCACTTTTGTTTGGGGACGTCATTCTCTCCTTTATGACAAACCTGCTATTGGTCCCGGGCCGGCGCATTGCGCCGGCTTTTTTTATGGCCGGCTTTTTCCGGCAGCGGCTGGATCGCCCCGTGGGTTTACGCCATTATGGCGCTCTTTCGCGACCCATGAACATGATTCCACCATGCCTTATCTGGTTTTTGTCACCCTGCTCTGGGCCTTTTCCTTCAGCCTTATCGGCGTTTACCTGGCCGGTGCCGTCGACAGCTACTTTTCGGTGTTGAGCCGAGTGGCCCTGGCCGCCCTGCTGTTTGCCCCCTTTTTACGCTGGCGCCAGCCACCCCGGCTGGCACTGGGGCTGATGGCCTGCGGCGCCCTGCAGCTGGGGGTGATGTACCTGTTTTATTATCAGTCGTTCCTGCTGCTGACGGTGCCGGAAGTGCTGATCTTCACCGTGCTCACCCCCGTGTATGTCACCCTGATCTACGATCTGCTGCACCGGCGTTTTCGCCCCGGCTACCTGTTTACCGCCGCCCTGGCGGTGTTGGGTGCCCTGGTGATTCGCTTTGACGGCCTCACCGATGACTACCTGCTTGGCTTTGCGGTGGTGCAGGGCGCCAACCTCTGCTTTGCCCTTGGTCAGGTCGGCTATAAGGTGCTGCTGGAACGCTACCCCGCCGACGAGCCCCAGCACAAACGCTTTGGCTACTTCTATCTGGGCGCGCTGCTGGTGGTGGTGCCGGCCTGGCTACTGCTTGGCGGCGACCGGTATCCGGCCACCACGCTGCAATGGAGCGTACTGCTGTGGCTGGGGTTGGGAGCGTCCGGGCTGGGATATTTTCTGTGGAACAAGGGCGCAACCCGGGTCAACGCCGGCGCCCTGGCGATCATGAACAACGCCCTGGTACCCGCCGGCCTGCTGGTCAATTTGCTGATCTGGAACCGGGACGCCGATCTGCCCCGGCTGGCGCTGGGCGGCGCCATCATACTGGCCTCATTGTGGCTCAACGAGGGCTGGTTCAGCACCTCAAAAGTCTCACGCAAAGGATAATAATTCTCTTTTTCAATTGAAACCTTTCCCGCCATTGTTCAATATGGCTCCATTCAGAGCCACCACTGCAAACGGCAGGCCGCCAAAGTGAGTGGATTCGTGACTCAATGGATCAGCGGGGAAGGCGAACATGAACTTCGAGCGAACATCATTACCAACGCAGGCAGCGAGAATGGCAAGCCTGGACCTGGCCCGTGGGCTGGCGGTGCTTTTTATGATCCTGATTCATGTGCTGGACTTCTACGGTCGGCCCGAGGTAAGAGACACACCGTTGGGCAGGGTCGTCCAGTTTCTCGGCAGCCCGCCGGCCGCACCCATTTTTGTTTTTATCATGGGTATTTTTATTGTCTGGTCAGGGCGCCAAAGCCTGGCGTCCGGGCTGGCTCGGGCGGCCTGGCTGTTTGCCCTTGGCTACCTGCTGAACCTGGCGCGGGGCGCACTTCCCATGTGGCTGTCATTACAAATGGGACTGGTGACCGATGAGCAGCTGGGGGGCTACACGCCGCTGAGTGAATTACTGATTGTCGATATTCTGCAGTTCGCAGGCCTGGCACTGGCCATTTGTGTGGTACTGAAACATTACCTTGCGGATCCCAGGTGCTGGATGGCCGCCGGCGTACTGGTCATCTGCGCCTCTCCCGCGCTCTGGGACATTTCCAGCGACTGGCCGGTGCTGAACGAAGGGCTGCAACTGCTCTGGGGAAACAAGGAGCAGGGAGCCATGTTCCCGCTGTTCCCCTGGCTGGCGTTTCCCCTTTTTGGCATGGCATTTGGCCACTGGCTCAGGCAGAGCGATAACCATCACCGCTTCTTTCGTCGCACACTGTGGGCCGGCCTGCTGTGTATGGCTGCGGGAACGGCCCTGCTCCTCGTCGACAGGGACCTCCATTACGGCTACTACCTGAGAAGCGGCCCGGGCGGCATGCTCTGGCTAACCGGCTTTGTAATGGCCTGGCTCTGGCTGTGCCATAGGCTCGCCGAAAAAGTCGGTTCGCGCCCGGGTCTCGGGCTGCTGTTGTTCTGGAGCAGGAACGTAACATCCATCTATGTACTGCAGTGGCTGGTGATCGGCTGGGGACTCATGCTGGTCGGCTCCCGGCAACTCGATTTCACCGATACCCTGGTGGCGATGGTCGTCGTGCTGCTGCTGTCGGATTCGGCAACCCGGGCCTGGCTGAGGCTGCGCAGACGCCCACGCCATGCTCGGGTTATGAAGCCCGCAGCCGATGCCTCAGCCGAACAAACCTGACGGCGGGATCATGCCCCGTGCCGGCATCACGGTTTGGCGCGGCACGACGGCGCCGGGTCACAAAATCAACATTTCCCCGGCGCCGGGCCATGGCTTTTGCCCATAGTCTCCATACACTGAAAAACATAATAAAAAACGTGCAAGGAGAGCGATATGTTCAAGGCCATCTTACTGGAAGAATCCGGCAAGCAGACTCATGCCAGCCTGCAACGCCTCAACGAACAACAGCTGACCACCGGCGATGTCAAGGTGAAGGTGGACTACTCCACCCTCAACTACAAGGACGCCCTGGCCATTACCGGCAAGGGCAAAATCGTGCGCAGCTGGCCCATGGTGCCCGGCATCGATTTCGCCGGCACCGTGCTGTCATCGGATCATCCGGACTACCGCATTGGCGACGACGTGCTGCTCACCGGCTGGGGGGTTGGCGAGCAAACCTGGGGCGGCCTGGCGGAAAAGGCCAGCGTCAAGGGTGACTGGCTGATTCCGCTGCCGGCGGAAATGAGCGCCAAGCGGGCCATGGCCATCGGCACCGCCGGCTTCACCGCCATGCTGGCGGTAATGGCACTGGAACAGGCCGGCGTAAAGCCGGGCCAGGGACCGGTGCTGGTCACCGGCGCCACCGGTGGCGTGGGCTCCATCGCGGTACGGTTGCTGGCCAAGGCCGGTTACGAGGTACACGCCTCCACCGGCCGGCCCGAGCACAGCGACTGGCTGAAAAGCCTGGGCGCCCACGAGATCATCGATCGTATCAAGCTGGATCAGGAGCCGGCGGCACTCGAGTCTCAACACTGGGCCGGCGCCATCGACGCCGTGGGCGGCCGTACCCTGGCCCGCATTCTGAGCCAGACTCGCATGTACGGTGCCGTGGCTGCCTGCGGCCTGACCGGTGGGGTGGCCCTTCACACCACCGTCATGCCCTTTATTTTGCGTGGGGTGCAGCTGCTCGGCATCAATTCGGTGCATATTCCCAAAGAGCGGCGCATTGAGGCCTGGCAACGGCTGCACCAGAGCCTGCCGATGAACTACGAGAATGAGGTCAGGGAGCTGACCCTGGAGCAGACCATAGAGGCCGCCCACGACATGGTCGCCGGCAAACCGGTGGGCCGAGTGGTGATTCAACCCTGACCGGCCATCGCCGGCTCCCCGATGGCGCCGGCGAAGTCATCTTTATGTTTATCGGCTATTCGGCCCCTCGGCTACGAATACGCAAACCGTGCTTGCGCAATTTACGAACCACACTGGGCTGGCTGATCCTCAACCGCTCGGCCAGCGCGTAGGTGCTGGGCAACTGCTCACACAATGCGGCCAGAATGCACCGTTCATGGTGTTCCATAGCCTCTTTCAGGCTCTGGCCCGGCACCAGACACTCGCTTTCCTGGTCAGTTGACCGTTCGGGCGACGGCGCATCCGGGCTGATATGGGCCTCGGCCTCATTGGCACCAATCTGATCACCGCTGGCGGACAGCCAGGACCGCTCCACCCAGTTTTCCAGCTCACGCACGTTGCCGGGCCAGTCACCGCTCATCAGCTTTGGCCAGACACCGGGGTGCAGCACCTTTCGGCTGCCGTAGCGTCGGTTTAGCCGCGCCAGCTGCAACTCGACCAGGCCCGGAATATCTTCCCGCCGCTCGCGCAGCGGCGGTATGGTCACGGGTATCACATTGAGCCGGTAGTAAAGATCCAGGCGAAATGAGCCTTCCTCCACCTGTCGGGCCAGATCCCGGTTGGTGGCCACGACCAGGCGAAAATCCACCCTCTTGGGACGGGTATCACCCAGGCGGGTGATACTGCCATCCTGAATCACCTTGAGCAGCTTGGTCTGCATGGCCAGGGGCAATTCACCTATTTCATCAAGGAACAGGGTGCCTCCCTGGGCCTGTTCCAGAATGCCGGCCTTGCCCTGTCGAGCCGCACCACTGAAGGCTCCGGGCTGATAACCGAACATTTCCGACTCGAACAGCGACTCGGGAATGGCGGCACAGTTGACGTCGATAAAGGGGCCGTGGCTGCGCTGACTCCAGCGATGCAACTGGCGGGCAAAGGCGGTCTTGCCCACTCCGGATTCGCCCAGCATCAGCACGGTGGCATCGGTCGAGGCCACTCGCTTGAGCAACATCACCACTTCCCGCAGCAGGCTGCTGCGGACTTCCAGCTCATCCAGCTCCAGATCCTCCCCCAGTGAGGGGCCGTTCCCTCTTTTCAGGTGGTCGCTGAAGCGCTGTTGCAGCAGGGCATATTCATCCTGCAGCAGTTGCAGATCGGTAAGATCCCGGGAGCGGCTGACGATACGGGTCAGCCTGCCGTTCAGAAAAACCGGGTAGGCCTCGGCGATCACTCGGCGCCCGGTCGCGGTATGTTGCATCATCTGGGCCGGCCGGCCGGTGCGAATCACTTCCAGACTGACCGACGGCGACAAGACGCCTCGTCGTTCCAGCTCCTGTACCGTGCTGGCGCACAATTCGTCCGGACTCAGGCCATAGACGGCGGCGCTGCCCGGACTGACCTGAAGGATGCGACCGTCCGCATCAACCAGAAACAGGTGATCGTAAGCGGTGGCGAGAATGGTGTCGATCACCAGGGTGTCTATGTCCGACATGGCTTTCCTTGCTCAACCATTGATACATAAATGAATCATCAATTCTTTTATGTATCACACACGCTTCACGATCGATACATATTTGCATCACAAAAACAAAAAGAGCTTATAAATCATATAAATAAAAACTGGCATGATTACTGCCTTGTAATGGCAAGGACCATTATCCCCACCAGCCAGCCTGGTGGGAGCAGCAGGAGATAGCCATGAGCAAGACCCCGTCAACCTTTAACCAGCCCCTGGGTGGCAATGAAATGCCCCGTTTTGGCGGCCCCGCCACCATGATGCGCCTGCCCGCCCAGGACTCGGCGGCCGGCCTGGATGCCGCCTTTATCGGCGTGCCCTTTGATATTGGCACCTCGAACCGCCCGGGGGCCCGGCTGGCGCCCAGACAGATTCGCGACGAGTCACGCATGCTGCGCCCCTATAACATGGCAACCCGCGCCGCTCCCTTTGACAGCCTGCAAGTGGCGGACATCGGTGATGTGCCGATCAACACCTTCAACCTGCACAAGAGCATGGCCATTATCGAATCCTTCTATGACCAGGTGCTTGAACAGGGATGCCGGCCGCTGACGCTGGGCGGGGATCACACCATAGCCCTGCCCATTTTGCGGGCCATGCGCAAAAAGCACGGCCCGGTTGGCCTGATCCATGTGGATGCCCACGCCGATATCAATGAACACATGTTCGGTGAGGAGATCGCCCACGGCACCCCCTTTCGGCGGGCGGTGGAGGAAGGCCTGCTCGATTGCAACCGCGTGGTGCAAATTGGCCTGCGGGGAACCGGCTATGCGGCAGATGACTTTGACTGGAGCCGGGAGCAGGGCTTTCGGGTCGTTCCCGCCGAGGAATGCTGGAACACCTCCCTGGTGTCACTGATGGAAGAAGTGCGCGCCAAGATTGGCGGCGGGCCCGTTTATATCAGCTTTGATATCGACGGCATCGACCCTGCCTATGCCCCGGGCACCGGCACGGTGGAAATCGCCGGCCTGACCGTGCCTCAGGCGTTGGAGATCATTCGTGGTGCCTGGGGGCTGGACATCGTCGGCGGCGATCTGGTGGAGGTGTCTCCTCCCTATGATCCCAGCGGCAATACCGCCCTGCTGGCGGCCAACCTGCTGTATGAAATGCTGTGCGTGTTGCCGGGTGTGCAACGGCGGTAAATGAATATTGCCGCCGGCCCGGGCGGCAATCACGAATGAACAAAGGAGTGTTACCCTATGTCTTCTCTGGATACCGCAACCGAGCGCACCGCTGCCAAAGGCGATCAATTGAGTCGAGATGGACTACTAAAGTTCCTGCTGCCTTCACTGCTGGGAATGAGCATGTTTCTGGTGCCCATTTACCTGGAGGACCAGGTCACCATCGGCCTGGGGCTGATGGCCGACTGGCTCAAGGGCCTGGCCGGTGATGCCCTACCGGCCATGGCGGTGACCATACTGTGCCTGTCGGTGGTGCTGACCACCCTGGTCAAGGTCACCAAACCCGGCTGGGCGCAAAAAGGGGTCTGGCGCGAGATTTTCAACGTGGGCCATGCCTGGTTTGCCATGCGCGTGCTGGGTGCCCTGTTTGGCCTGATGACCCTGTTCCAGTTCGGCCCGGAATTTATCTGGAACCGCAATACCGGTGGCGTGGTGCTGCTGGATCTGGTGCCCGTGCTGCTGACCTTTTTCTTCTGTGCCGCCGTGCTGCTGCCCTTTCTGGTGGATTTTGGCCTGATGGAATTTATCGGGGCCCTGGTGAGCAAACCGTTCCGCTTTATCTTTCGCCTGCCGGGACGCAGCGCCATCGATGCCACCGCCTCCTGGCTGGGGTCGGGCACGGTGGGCGTGCTGATCACGGCACAGCAGTATGAACAGGGCTTTTATAACCGGCGGGAAGCGGCGGTGATCGCCACCAACTTCTCGGTGGCCTCCATTGCCTTCAGCCTGCTGATCACCACCTTTGTGGGGCTGAATCACATGTTTATTCAGTTCTACCTGACGGTAGTGGTCGCCGGGCTGATCGCCGCCATCATAGTGCCCCGCCTGCCGCCCCTTTCCCGCAAACCCGACACCTATTATGAGCCGGTGGGCTGCCGCATTGCCGAGGCCGCGCCCAGCGACAAGGGTGTGCTGCGCTATAGCCTGGAGCTGGCGGTGGCACGGGCCGCCCAGGCACCCGGTGCCGGCAAGCTGGCCATGAGTGCCCTGATCAACGTGGTGGATATCTTCCTGGCGCTGCTGCCCCTGGTGGTGGCCATCGGCACCATCTCCCTGGTACTGGCCGAATATACCCAGCTGTTCGTCTGGCTGTCCTACCCCATGATCCCCTTGCTTGAGTTGCTGCGCCTGCCCGAGGCCGCCGCCGCCGCCCCGGCAACCCTGGTCGGTTTTGCCGACATGTTCCTGCCGGCGGTGCTGGCCAAGGGAATTGAAAGCGAACTGACCCGGTTTGTGGTCGCCTGTCTGTCGCTGACCCAGCTGGTATACATGTCGGAAGTGGGCGCCCTGCTGCTGAAGTCCAGAATACCACTCAACCTGTGGGAGCTGTTGGTGATTTTCCTGCTGCGCACCCTGATCACCCTGCCCATCATCGCCCTGATGGCCCATGTCTTTTTCTTTTGAGGTGACCCCCTATGACCGTAACCAGTACAACGACTGAAACAAGCTGTGCCGAGCTGCTGGTACGCCTGCTGCGCGATACTTATGGCGTGGATACCCTTTTCGGCATTCCCGGGGTGCATACCATAGAGCTGTATCGTGGCCTTGAAGGCAGCGGACTGCGCCATGTCACGCCCCGGCACGAGCAGGGGGCGGGATTTATGGCCGATGGCTATGCCCGCAGCACCGGCCAGCCCGGTGTGTGCTTTATCATCACCGGCCCGGGCATGACCAACATCGCCACCGCCATGGGTCAGGCCCTGGCCGATTCAATTCCCATGCTGGTGATCTCCAGCGTCAGCCGGCTGGACACCCTGGGCATGGGCCAGGGCCGGCTGCACGAGCTGCCGTCCCAGCAACAGCTGATGGCCGGCGTCGCGCGCTTCAGCCACACCCTGCTTGATGCCAGTACGCTGCCGGAGGTACTGGCCCGGGCCTTTGCCCTGTTTCGGGGGGCCCGCCCCGGACCAGTGCACATCGAAATTCCCATCGATTTGCTGGCCGCCCGAGTCAAGGTGCCCACCCCCTCGGCGCCCCCGGTCCTGTACCGGCCCGCCCCGGATCCGCAAGGCCTGGCCACGGCGGCAGCCTGGCTGAAAGAAGCCCAACGACCGCTGTTGTTGCTGGGTGGCGGCTGCATCGATGCGCCGGAAGCGGCCCGTGAGCTGGTGGAACGACTCGATGCCCCCACCGTAACCACCATTAATGCCAAGGGCCTGCTGGGCCGGGATCATCCCCTTGATCTCGGTGCCAATGCCGCCTTGCCGGCGGTGCGGGCCCTGGCCCGGGACGCCGATGTGATCCTGGCAGTGGGCACCGAGCTGGGTGAAACCGACTACGACGTGGTGTTTGATGACGGCTTTCAACTGGACGGAAAACTGATCCGCATCGATATCGATCCCGAGCAACTGGTGCGTAACCAGCGCCTGGCCCTGGGGCTGGTGGCCGATGCCGGCCGTAGCCTGGAACTGTTGCTTGAACTGGTTCCCGAGCCCCTGAGCCGAAATGGTGCCGAACGGACTCAAACTACCCGCCAGGCTCTGGCACTGCCCGAGGATGCCGCCTTTGCTCCCTTCGTGCCCCTGTTCAATACCCTGCGCGAGGCCGTGCCCGACGCCATCCTGGTGGGGGATTCCACCGCCACCGTTTATGCCGGCAACCACCTGGTCTCCCAACCGGCCACCCGGCGCTTCTTCAATGCCTCAACCGGCTATGGCACCCTGGGATATGGCCTGCCGGCTGCCCTGGGCGCGGCCCTGGCCAGGCCCGAGCTGCCGGTAGTGGCCCTGGTGGGTGATGGCGGCATCATGTTTACCCTGAGCGAGCTGGCCACGGCGGTGGAAGAAAAGCTGCCGGTGGTGATCCTGCTGTGGCACAACCATGGTTATGAAGAAATCCGCCGCTATATGGACAACCACGGCGTCAGCCGGGTCGGAGTGGACATTCAGCCGCCGGACTTTCAACAGCTGGCGAACGGCTTCGGCTGCCGGGCCTGCCGAGTGACCGACCCGGCCGAGCTTGCTCAGGCCCTGGCGGACAGGCCCACCGATGGCCCGCAGTTGATCGAAGTGGATGCCGCCGCCTGGCACCGCAACATTATTGCCCGCTGAGCCAGCGGCGCGTTTAAGGAGCCGGTAATGCAACGATTGGTGCAACAGTTTATCGATAATCAGTGGCGACCGAGCCGAGGGGGCCGTTACCTGCCCGTGGTCAACCCCTGCACGGAAGAGGTGATCGCCGAAGTCACCTGTGGTCATCCGGACGACGTTGATGCGGCAGTGGCGGCAGCCCGCCGCGCCCTGCCCGGCTGGCAACAGACCACAGGCGCAGAGCGGGCAGTTTATCTGGATGGCATGGCCGAGGGCCTGAGCCGACGGCGTGAAGATCTGGCCAGGCTGTCTGCCGTCAACAACGGTAAAATCCTGGCGGAAGCCCAGCTGGATCTGGACGATGCCATTGCCTGTTACCGTTATTATGCGGACCAGGCGCGCGCCCTGGACGAGCGTCAGGGCCAGCCGGTGTCCCTCGATATGGAAGGGGTGCAGGCGCACAGCTACCTGGATCCGGTGGGAGTGGTGGGGCTGATTACGCCCTGGAACTTTCCGCTGGTCACCAGTGCCTGGAAGCTGGCACCGGCGTTGGCAGCAGGCTGCACCCTGGTGTTCAAGCCGTCCGAAGTGACCCCGCTGCCCGAGCGGGAACTGGCCGACATCGTCCTGGAGGTGGGCCTGCCCGCCGGCGTGTTCAATCTGGTATTTGGCGACGGCGAAGGGGTGGGCTCGTCCATGTCGTCCCACCGGAGCATCGACAAGATCTCCTTTACCGGCAGCAACCGGGTGGGAGAGGCCATCATGGCCGCCGCCGCCCCGGGTAGCCGAGGCGTGTCCCTGGAGCTGGGTGGCAAATCGCCGATACTGGTGCTGGAAGATGCGGATGTGAATGAGGCCGCCGACTATGTCATGGCCGGCATCTACTTCAATGCCGGACAGATCTGCTCGGCCACCTCCCGGCTACTGGTGCACGAACCCCTCGCCGATGACCTGTATCAAGCATTGGGGCAGCGCATCGACGCCCTGCGCCTGGGCAACCCCCTGGCCGAGGACACCGACATGGGTCCCCTGACCAGTGCCCGCCAGCGCGACACCGTCCTCGGCTATCTAACCCAGGCCGATCAGGAAGGGCTGCAGGCCGTACGGGACGGGCGCCAGCGGGCCCTGCCGCAGCAGGGTTATTTCCTGGCTCCCAGCCTGTACCGGGACGTTCCCGTCACCAGCCGGCTGTGGCGAGAAGAAATCTTTGGCCCCGTGCTCTGCGGTCGCAGCTTTGCCACCGAGGAACAGGCCGTCGCCCTGGCAAACGACAGCGAGTTCGGCCTGGCCGCGACCCTGGTCGGCAAGGACGCAGCGCGGGTCCGGCGGCTCGGCAGGCGACTGCAGGCCGGCACCATCTGGTACAACAGCCCTCAGCTGGTGCTGCCCGAGACCAGTTGGGGCGGCTTTAAACGCAGCGGTATCGGCCGGGAGCTGGGTCCCTGGGGCCTGAATGCCTACCTTGAGGTCAAGCATCTCATCGGCCCTGCCGCATAGGGCCAAGACCATCCAGCGCACTCACCACATCAGAGAGCCCGCCAGGGCTCTTTTTTGTAACAGTGAGACGCAAAGGGCAAGGTACCCGACCTCGGCAAAAAGTGTTATAAAATAACAAATGTCCTTACCTTCCTGCGCCTGATGAACACCGCCATTCCCACTCACCTTGTTATGGGTTTTCTCGGCACCGGCAAAACCACCCTGCTGCGCCACCTGCTGGCCCACAAGCCGGAACACGAACGCTGGGCCATTCTGGTCAACGAGTTTGGCGAAGTGGGCATAGACGGCGCGCTGCTGAGTGAGCAGGGCGCCCTGGTCAAGGAAATTCCCGGTGGTTGCCTGTGCTGTGTGGCCGGGTTGCCGTTTCAGATTGGCCTGAACGCCCTGCTGCACAAGGCCCAACCGGACCGGCTGCTGATTGAGCCCACCGGCCTGGGTCATCCCAGCCGAGTCATGGACATTCTCACCAATGAGCATTACCGCAACGTGCTCAGCCTGGGCGCCGCCTTTTGCCTGATAGATCCACGCCAGTGGCAAGATTCCCGATACCGCGAGCACGAAACCTATCGGGATCAGCTGGCCCTGGCCGACGTGGTGGTAGCCAACAAGACCGATATGTGCAGCGAGGCCGAGCTGAGCCGACTACGTCACGATATCGCTCAAGGGCCCGAGCCGAAACAGGTCCTGGTGGAAACCGAGCAGGGACGGCTGGATCTCAACTGGCTGACTCACCCCCACGCCCCCGAGCGCCGTGCCGCCCATCCCCAGGCCCATGCCGGCAAGGCCGAGCGTCCCATGTTGGCGGCCCACGAACCGCCCCTCAGCCCGGCGCGGCCCTGGCGCCGCTACGGCAATCACGGCGACGATCATTTCTCCGTGGGCTGGCGCTTTCTCGACGAAGTGGTGTTCGATCTCGATGCCCTGCGTGCCTTCTGCGAGGCGCAAAACCTGGCCCGGCTCAAGGCGGTGGTGCGCACGGCGGACGGCTGGTGGGCCTTCAACCAGACCGACAGACTCAGTGTGTACCGCCTGGCGCCCCAAAAAGAGAGTCGTATAGAACTCATTGATGCCAGCCCGCTGGCGGCGGCGCCCCTGCATGAACAACTGATGAAAACGGTGATTTCGCTGCCATCTTCATAAAACTGTCACCGCAGTGTCTTAATCTGCCCACCTTTGAAATTGGCCAGGGTTGGGCTTCATGCGAATATCTCGGTTTTCCTTATTGTCATCACTGGGGCTGATGCTGCTGGCGATAGCGCTGGCGTTTGCCTTTCTCGCCGGGGATCGCCAGCTCAGGCAGGGAGAACAGGCCCGGGCCGAGCTGGAGCAGCTGCGCCGGAATGCCAATATCGAACTCTATCGCACCGTGTTCGCCTACCTTGCCGACGGCGACGCCAGCAAACTAACCCTGGCCGAGCAGCGGCTGGACGCCATGGCCGGCACCCTGGCCGATGAACCGGGTGGCGAGCCGGCCCTGCAGGCGGTGCAACGCCTGCAGCAACAGCTGCTCCACGATTTTCGCGAGGCCGGCAAGCTCTCGGGCAACAGCCAGCAGCTGCTGCAACACGCCGAGCAGGAAATGACCGACCAACTGCGCGCCCTGGCCCGCTACGCCGATACCGAGCACAGCCTGGCGGCCCGTTACCAGGCCCTGGTGGCGGAAATGCTGGCCTCGCTGCCGCGCCTTATCCACCTGCGCAGCGGCTACATGGCCGGCGGGGACGACAACCTCAGGCAAAGCCTCGACTTTCAGCTGTCGGAGCTGAACAAGCTCGCCGGCCAACTGCAGGCCCTGCCCCTGCTTGGCATCTATCACACTCCCGAAGTGGACGAATTCGCCCTGCGCAAACCCAAGCCGGTTGAAGTGGGCGACGCGCCCAGGCGGGAGCTGCAAAGCCTGCTGCGCCGTTATCCCAAGGAGCTCGACAACACCCAGCAGGGACTGGCGCAACGTGCCCATGCCGTCACCACCCTGAGCGCCAGCCTGGCCGGCATTGAGCAGCAGCTCGACGCCCTGGTGGCGGCCCGCGAGGCCGAACGCCAACAGGCCTATCATCACTCCACCCTGGTGTTGCTGGCCCTGTGTGCGGCCCTGCTGTTGTTTGCCCTGCTCGGTTACCTGTTCCAGCGCCGGCTGGTGGTGGGTCGGCTCGATCAGTTGCGCAACGCCTTTCGCCAGCTGCTGCAGGACGGCCAGCTGGCCGCCTTGCCGGTGACCCACCCCCACAGTGAGCTGGGCCAGATCGCCACCAGTTTCAACGGCCTGCTGGCGCGACTGCAACGTCAGCAGCAGGAGCGGGCCGAGCAATTGCAGCAGGTGTCGGCGGCACTGGAAGGCATGATTGAGGAAGTGCAGGACATTCAGCAGCACACCCAGAGCAACGACGGCGCCCTGCAGGGCAGCCTGGCCATGGCGGAAGACCTGAACCGGCTGACCGAGCGAATGCGCCAGGCCAGCGACGACATTGCCCACACCGCCCGTGACAACCTTGAGGCCATGGACGTCAGCCGCAGGCAGGTCGAGCAGCTGGCCCACAGCGCCGGTGACAGCCGCCAGGCGGCGCTGTCCGGCCGCGAGGCGCTGGCCAGCCTGGGCCGGTCGGTGGACGATGCCGCCGCCATTATCGGCGTGATCCGCCAGATTGCCGAACAGACCAACCTGCTGGCCCTCAATGCCGCCATTGAAGCGGCCCGGGCCGGCGAGCACGGTCGGGGCTTTGCGGTGGTGGCCGACGAGGTGCGCAAGCTGTCGGGCAATACGCAAGGGTCACTGGAAGAAATCGCCAACATCATGGATCGGCTGCGACTGTCAAACGACGAGCTGGGCGGCATCATGGATCGCATGCTGCAGGCGGCGGAAGATCAGCACAGCCAGGCCCAGACCCTGCTGGAAGTGACCGAGCAGGTCAGCGAAACCTCCCGGGCCACCACCTCGGTGGCCGAGCAGGGTGCCGGCCACGCCGACAGCCAGGCCGCCGAGCTGGGCCGCTTCATGACACTGATGGACGAACTCAAGGCGCGCTCGGCCCGAGTGTCTGATCGGGCCGGCCAGGTCACCGGCCACATTCGTCACCAGGCCGGCACCATTACTCGCTTGCTGGGACCGGAAGCGGGCTGATTACAGCGCCTGCTTCACATAAAGATCAAAGCGGTTGTTTTTGCTGGCGATCTGCGCCGAGGGGGGAGTGTCGTTGAGAAACCCGGCGTAGTCGGGCCGCTTCACCACGACCCGGGCCCGGGCCAGCGCCAGTGCCGGGGCCAGCAGGGCATCGGCGTCTTCGTCCGCCCCCACCAGGGAATGAAACACCCGCATCTCCTTTTTCACCAGCGCCGCCTTTTTCTTGTGGGGAAACATGGGGTCGAGGTAGACCACGTCCGGCTGCCCGGCGATATCGCCCAGGCTGTGGCCAAAGGGCAACAGCCGCAGCCGTTCACTCACCCAGGGGCCAATTTCACCATCGGCGGCAGCCCGGCGCAGGCCGTCGGCCAGCAAGGCGTGCACCACAGGGTGGCGTTCGCACAGGGCCACGGTGCAGCCCAGCGAGGCCAGCACAAAGGCGTCCCGGCCGAGGCCGGCGGTACCGTCCACCACGCTGGGGTTATGGCCGTGCTTGAGCCCCACCGCCTTGGCGATGGTCTGGCCCCGGCCGCCGCCAAACTTGCGCCGGTGCGCCGCCGCCCCGGCCACAAAGTCAACATACACCGCCCCCAGCCTGGGCTCGTCCCGCTTGTGCAGCTCCAGCCGGCCCTCGGTGAACACCAGGGCAAAGGGGGCGGGGGCGGTCACGCCGTGCAGGCGATGGCGCAGGCCGTCGGCCTCGGCGGCCAGGGAGTGGTCCTGCAGCTCAATCTGCAGTGGATACAGTGTGTCCGGCATAGGACTCCAGAAATACCAGCAGTTCACGAAGGGGCATGGGTTTGGCGATCAGATAGCCCTGCAGAAAATGGCAGGGCTGAGTCGACAGGTAGGTGGCCTGGGCCGGTGTTTCCATGCCTTCGATCACCACCTTCATGCCAAGGTCGCCGATAATGCGCAAAATGCCTTCCAGCAGCAAGCCATCTTTTTGATTGCCGGGCAGGTGATCGATAAAGCTTTTGTCGATTTTCACCAGATCGATGGGAAAGGCACGCAAATAGTTGAGCGCCGAAAAGCCGGTGCCAAAGTCGTCGATGGCAATACGACAGCCGGCCCGCCGCAGGGCCGAAATACGCTCCAGGTGGTGTTCGTTACCCTGCATAAACAGCGACTCGGTGATTTCGAAAATCAGGTGGCGGGGCGAGAGCTGATGCCGTTCGATGATCGCCAGCCATTCCTCCCCCGCCAGCCCCAGGCTCTGGAACTCCAGGCTGGAGCGGTTGATGGCCATCTGCAACGGATACCCGGCCTGGTGCAGGCGCCGCAGATCGGTGCAGGCCCGGTTCAGCACCCAGTCTCCCAGGGCCTGCACCAGGCCGCTTTCCTCGGCCACCGGCACAAACTCCACCGGCGAAATGGCGCCCAGCTCCTCGTGTTGCCAGCGCACCAGCGCCTCCAGCTTGGTAACCCGCCCCGACTGGGTGTCCACTATGGGCTGGTAATGCAGCCGCAGGCCGCCCTGGTGAATGGCATCCATCAAATCGTGCTGCAACCGCATGCGCCGGCTCTGGGCCCGGTTGAGCTGGTCGTCATACAGCGCCAGGGCTTCCTTCTTCTGCTTGGCACCAAACAGCGCCTGTTCGGCGTGTTGCAACAGGCTTTCGGCGTCTTCCTCCCCTACCCCGGGCCAGAGCGCCCCCCCCAGCGTGGCATCCACATAAAGCTGCTGCTCCGCCAGGGGCAACGGTCGGGCCAGGGCGCTCAGCAGGTGGCGGCCAAAAATGCGCGCCTGGCGGTGGTGCACTATACCCGGCACCAGCAGGGCGAACTCGTCACTGCCGATACGGGCCAGAAAGTCGCCGCTGCGCAGCCGACCCCGCAGCCGCGAGGCCACCTCCTGCAACACCTGATCCCCCACCTTGTGGTTCATGGCATTGTTGAACAGGCGAAAGTTGTTGATGTCGAGGATCAACAACGCAAAGGACTCGCTCAGCCGGCAGTGCCGGGCCAGCCGCTGCTGAAAGCTGGCACGGTTGGCCAGGCCGGTGAGGCTGTCCTTGACCTCCGGCGGCGCTCCCTGTTCGGTGGCATCGGGCTGGCCCATGTCGCTGAACACCGCCACGTAACGCAGTGCACCGCCGGGGCCGCGCAACGAGCCGATACGCAACCGCTCCGGATACACCTGACCGCTCTTGCGCCGGTTCCACACCTCACCGCGCCAAAAACCGCGATCGTTCAGGGCCTGGTTCATGCGCCGGTAGAACTCCCGGCTGTGCAGCCCGGAACGCAGCAACGAGGGGTAGCTGCCCCGCACCTCTTCTTCTCGAAAACCGGTGACCCGCTCAAAGGCCGGGCTGACATCCAGAATACGGCTGTTGCCGTCGCAGATCATCACCCCCTCGGGCTGCTCCGGGGCGGGAATAAAACGCACGTTCAGCCCTTCACGAAAGGGCGCCCGCGGCCGCAGGCTGGCCAGCGCCGCCATCAGGCACATCGGCTCACCACGCTGGTTGCGCACCAGGGTCAGCTGCACTTCGCCCAGCAGCAGGCGACCGTCGGGATGGCGGTAATGCTTCTCCACCACCGCCATGCCCAGGGCCGGCTCGTCGGCCAGCCGCCGATACAGGCGCAGGGTCTCGGGCCAGTCGCCGCCCAGGCTGAACTCGCGCAGGGAGCGACCCGCCATCTGGCCGTCAAGGCCGGCAATGCGCCGCACCGCCGCATTGCTCCATTCCACCACGCCATCCAGGGTCAGCCGTACCAGCGGCAACGGCAGCCGTTCAAACAGTGCCAACCGGGAAATCGCCTGCTGGGCCCTGTCGTGATGGGTGAAAACGGTGGCAAAAAAACCGAGCAAGGCACTGCGCGACAAGCGCACCCGGCGCTGACGCCGAAACAGCAACAGGGCGTGACCCGGGTAAAGATCGGCCAGCGACAACAACTGACCGGAAGCCATGCCCAGGGCGGCACATTGACGGCGGGTAAGGCGACGTTGGGGGCGAGAATCCAGTCCCGACAGGGGGCTGTCCGGCACCGGCATGCCGGCGGCCAGCAGCGGCTGCCAGCGAGTGCCCCGGCGCCGGCAGAGCATGGCGCCATCCGCCAGGCGCTGCTCCACCAGCTGACTCAGGCACCAGAGGTTGAACCAGGATAGAACCCCGTTTTCCATTAAGCGTGTCTCATTAACCAATACCCGCCCATTGTGCCTGCAACCGGGCCCGGCCTCTACCCTGACTCATGGATCAAAAAAGGTGGCCTGGGCCACCTTGTTTTGGAGTGGACTCAAGCGGAAACGCCCGAGTGACGCAGCAGGGCGTCGATGTTTGGCTCCCGGCCTCGAAACTGCCTGAACAGCTCCATCGGCTCTTTTGAGCCCCCCTGTTCCAGAATGGCATGCAGAAAGTCGCGCCCGGTTTTTGCCGAGAACACCCCTTCTTCCTCAAACCGGGAGAAGGCATCGCTCGACAGCACCTCGGCCCACTTGTAACTGTAGTAGCCCGCCGCATAGCCACCGGCGAAAATATGGGAGAAACCGTGCTGAAAGCGGTTGAAGGCCGGCGGCGTCAGCACCGCCACCTGGCTGCGCACCTCATCCAGCACCTGCTGTACCCGGCCCGGCTCGGCGCATTTGTCATCCATATGCAGACGGAAGTCGAACAGGGCGAACTCCAGCTGGCGCAGCATCATCAGCGCCGAATGGTAGTTGCGCGCCGCCAGCATGCGCTCCAGCAGATCCGCCGGCAGTGGCTCATGGGTTTCATAATGGCCGGAAATAAACGCCAGCGCCTCGGGCTGCCAGCACCAGTTTTCCAGGAACTGGCTGGGCAACTCCACCGCGTCCCAGGCCACGCCATTGATGCCGGCCACCCCGGCCACGTCCACCTTGGTCAGCATATGGTGAATGCCATGGCCAAATTCGTGGAACAGGGTCAGCACCTCGTTGTGGGTAAAGAGTGCGGGCTTGTCGCCCACCGGGCCGTTGAAGTTGCAGGTGAGGTAGGCCACCGGCTTTTGCAGGCTGCCGTCTTCCCGGTAGCGACGGCCAATGCAGTCGTCCATCCAGGCACCGCCACGCTTGTTGGCGCGGGCATAGAGATCCAGGTAAAAGCTGCCGCGCAGCTCGCCGGTTTCATCAAAGATGTCAAAGAAGCGCACGTCTGGATGCCAGACTTCCACACCGAAGCGCTCCACCACCTTGATGCCGAACAGCCGCTTGACGGTCTCGAACAGTCCGTGAATGACCCGGTTCTCGGGAAAATAGGGCCGCAGCTCCTCGTCGGAGATGGTGTATTTATGCTGCTTGAGTTTTTCGCCGTAGTAGCTCAGATCCCAGGCATTGAGCTCGCTCACGCCAAACTGCGCCTCGGCGAAGTCCTTGAGCTCGGCCAGCTCGGCCTGCCCCTGAGGGTGGCTGCGGCTGGCCAGTTGCTCGAGAAATTCCAGCACCTGCTGCTCGCTTTCCGCCATCTTGGTGGCCAGCGACACCTGGGCGTAATTGTCAAAGCCCAGCAGGGTGGCCAGCTCCTGTTTCAGGGCCAGGGTTTCCTCGATCACTCTGGTGTTATCAAACTCGCCGGCATTAGGACCCTGATCGGAAGCCCGGGTGGTAAAGGCGTAATACATTTCCTCGCGCAGCTCGGCGTCGTCGGCATACATCATCACCGGCAGGTAGGACGGAATGTCGAGGGTGAACACCCAGCCGTCCAGCTCGCGGGCTTTGGCCTGGGCCTCGGCGGCGGCCAGGGCCGACTCCGGCAGGCCGGCCAGCCGGGCCTGGTCGGTAATGTGCTTGTGCCAGGCCTGGGTGGCGTCGAGCACCCGGTTGGCAAAGGTGGAAGACAACTCCGACAGCCGCGCCTGAATTTCACCAAAGCGGCGCTTCTGTTCCGCTTCTAGGGCGATGCCCGACAGCCGAAAATCACGCAGGGTGTTGGCCACTTCCTTTTGCTGGGCCAGGCTCAGCTTCTTGAAACTGTCCCGGTCGGCCAGGCTTTGATAGGCCTCGAACAGTCCCTGATGCTGACCCATCCAGGTGTGATATTCCGACAGTAGCGGCAGGCAGGACTCATAGGCCTGGCGCAGCTCCTCGCTGTTGAGCACGCTATTGAGATGACTGACCGGCGACCAGATGCGGCTGAGGTGATCGTTCACTTCTTCCAGCGGCGCCACCAGGTTGTCCCAGGTGAACTGCTCGTGACGGGCCAGCACGGTTTCCACCCGCTTTTTGCAATCCGCAATGGCATGCTCCACGGCCGGTCTTACGTGCTCCGGCTTGATTTGGCTGAACGGCGGCAGGCCGTCCATTGTGAGAAGCGGATTCGTCATGGTCCTTTACCTCTTGTTGTTTGGCCGTCGCGCTGCATTCGGCAGCCGAGGGAATACTCCCTAACATGGTGATAATGGCAAGAATGTTCAAGCCTTTAGTGCCCTCACTCGGCTCACGGCCGGCGAACTGGCGATTTGTTGAGCACCCCAGCCGGCACGACTTGAGGTACAATCGGCCGACGGCTTTGAATGAACCTTCATCCACGGAGCAAACTTATGGCACAGCATTTCGACTATATCGCCATCGGCGGCGGCAGCGGCGGCATCGCCTCCGCCAACCGGGCGGCCATGTACGGCAAGAAAGTGGCCCTGATCGAGGCCAAAGATCTGGGTGGCACCTGCGTCAACGTGGGCTGTGTGCCCAAGAAGGTAATGTGGCACGGCGCCCAGGTGGCCGAAGCCATCAAGCTTTATGCCGCCGACTACGGTTTCGATGTGGAGCTAAAAGGTCATGACTGGAGCACCCTGGTGGAGAGCCGCCAGGCCTACATTGGCCGTATTCACCAGTCTTACGACCGAGTGCTGGGCAATAACAAGGTCACGGTAATCAAAGGCTTTGCCCGCTTCCAGGACGCGCATACCGTGGAAGTGAATGGAGAACAATATACCGCCGACCATATTCTGATCGCCACCGGCGGCGAGCCCATTATTCCGAACATTCCCGGCGCCGAGCACGGTATCGACTCCAATGGCTTCTTTGAGCTGACCGCGCAACCGAAGCGGGTGGCCGTGGTGGGCGCCGGCTACATTGCCGTGGAGCTGGCCGGGGTACTGCATTCACTTGGCAGCGAAACCCACCTGCTGGTGCGCAAGCACGCGCCGCTGCGCAACTTCGATCCGCTGCTGACCGATACCCTGGTGGAAGTGATGGCCGCCGATGGCCCCACCCTGCACACCCATTCCGTGCCCCAGAGCGTGGAAAAGCACGCCGACGGCAGCCTGACCCTGACCCTGGAAAACGGCGAATCACTCACCGTGGACTGCCTGATCTGGGCCATCGGCCGCCGCCCGCTGACCGACAAGCTCAACCTGGACAGCGCCGGTGTCGAGCTGGATGCCAAGGGCTACATCAAGGTCGATGAATATCAGAACACTTCGGCCAAGGGCGTGTATGCCGTGGGCGACAATATCGGATACGTGGAGCTGACCCCGGTCGCGGTCAAGGCCGGCCGCCAGTTGTCCGAGCGGCTGTTCAACAACAAGCCCGAGGCGAAGATGGACTACGATCTGGTGCCCACCGTGGTGTTCAGCCATCCGCCCATCGGCACCATGGGCCTGACCGAGCCGGAAGCCCGCGAGCGCTTCGGCGACGATCAGGTCAAGGTCTACACCTCTTCCTTTACCGCCATGTACACCGCCGTGACTCAACACCGCCAGCCCTGCAAAATGAAGCTGGTGTGTGCCGGCGACAACGAAAAGGTGGTGGGTATTCACGGCATCGGCTTTGGCATGGACGAGATCCTGCAAGGCTTTGCGGTGGCGGTGAAGATGGGCGCCACCAAGGCCGACTTCGACGCCTGCGTGGCCATACACCCCACCGGGGCGGAAGAATTCGTGACCATGCGCTGAGGCAATAAATACAGTGGCCCACACCAATGGGCCACTTCAGACATCGGCTAGGCGCTCTGCAAGTGCCGCACCGATGCCACCAGATCGTTAAAACGCTCCCCCTGAATTTCTACATGCGACCTGAGCAGCGTCTCGGCTTTGCGCTCATCACCCGCCTCAATGGCAATGATTATCTCTTCATGCTCCGCTAACGAATGTTCCAGCCGATGCCGAACATGTAACTGCATACGCCGGTATGGCTTGAGCATGGCATGCAATCGCTCGGCTTCCTGGGCCAAAAAGGTGTTGTGACTGGCAACATAGATTCGGTGGTGAAAGACACCATTCTCGTAGTAATAGCCGTTGGCATCTCCGGCGGCTGCCCGTTCCCGGCACAGTTCATGGGCTTCCCACAAGGCCTGCAATTCGCCATGGGTGATTCGCCGAGCCGCCAGGCGACCACACATACCTTCCAGTTCAGCCATAACCTCGAACCGCTCCACTAGCTCGGCAACTCCCAGTCGGGTCACGAAGGTGCCCTTTTTTGGACGCACCTCCACCATTCCGCACATGGCCAACTGCTGAATGGCTTCGCGGATCGGGGTCCGAGAACACTGATACGCCTTTGCCAAGGCTTCCGGATCCAGCTTATCTCCAGGCACGTATCGGCCATTGATAATGGCATCCTCCAACAAGTCCCTGAGACGCTGTGCTTGCGAAATTTTTCCCATCCAAATCTCCCGCACTTGACACAAAAATATTATGAATGTACTTGTTATATATAACAATACATAAACAAGTATTTTACATTCATTTCTCCTGCCGATATACCGCGTATACCGACAGGGAGCACGCGGTTCCCACCATCTGTATAGGGAGCCAACACTACAGACCCAGATGGACTGGGCCAGGACGAGGAGTGTTACATGGAATTGAACATCCAGTTTCTGCAGAAAATGTTATCAAATATCACCCTTAACTCACGGGGCAAGGGCGATAGGGTTGGTACCGAGACAGGGCTCCCTCCCCTGCTGGCCGCCTGTGCCGCCCTCATGCACAAGAGCGGCGAAGCTTCGCTGGTGCTTCGCGCCCACGAGGTCCTGCAACATTATGCCGGCCTGGACTCCACTGAAAAGACCGCGTTCTTCCATCACCTGGCCAGTGAATATGCGGCATGCCCCAACACCATACGGCATGCCCACGAGGCTTATCAAAAGCAACCAGACAATCAGCACCTGCAACGCCTGTTTCATGCCTGCGAACCCCGGCGCCAGTCGTTGCTGAGACAACTTAACCTCTGCCCTGGCGGCACCTACGAGCTGGTCAAGATGCGCACCGATCTGCTGGCCCTAATACGGCAGGAACCAGAGCTGGCCGCGCTGGACGAGGATTTTATCCACCTGTTCGGCTCATGGTTCAACCGGGGCTTTCTGGTACTGGAAAGCATCGACTGGAACACCCCCGCCGCCATCCTTGAAAAAATCATCCGTTACGAGGCGGTGCATGAAATCCGGGACTGGCAAGACCTGCGCCGCCGTCTGGACCCGGACGACCGCCGTTGCTATGCCTTTTTCCACCCGGCCATCGGGGATGAACCGCTGATCTTCGTGGAAGTCGCGCTGTGCAAGGGCATTCCTGACAATGTGCAGCACATTCTGGCAGGCGGTAACCAGGTGCTCCCCGAGCAGGCCGATACCGCGGTATTTTACAGCATCAGCAATTGTCAAAGCGGTCTCAAGGGCATTTCTTTCGGTAACTTCCTGATAAAACAGGTGGTACAAGAGCTGTCCCGGGAGCTACCAAGCCTGAAGCAGTTTGTCACCCTGTCCCCGGTTCCCGGGTTCGCCCGCTGGCTGAAACAACAAGACGAAGGCCAGCTGCAACCGGCCCTGGCCGGCCGGCTGGAGCAGCTCACACATGCCGACTGGGCACAACGTCAGGAGGTGGAGAGCGCCCTGCAACCCGATTTGCTAGCCCTGGCCGCGCACTATCTGACGGAAGCCAAATCCCGCCAAGGCTTACCCCTGGATCCGGTGGCCCGTTTTCACCTCGGCAACGGTGCCAGCCTGCACCGTCTGAACTGGCTGGCGGACAACTCCGCCAAGGGTCAGAGCCAGTCCCACGGCATCATGGTGAATTACCTTTACGAGCTGGATCGCATTGAGCAGAACCATGAAGCCCTGAGCCGGGAGGGCAAGGTGATCTGCACCTCGGACACCCGGAAACTGGCCAAACGCGCGCAGGGGCTGCTCGCCCAGCCTGCCACCGCCTGACCCTTACCGATGAAATGCAACACAAGGACGATGTTATGAATCACAATCTCTACCTGCAGTTTCAGCCGCACTTTCAGCAGCAGAAAACCTTTATCGATACGCCCAAGGGCAAGGTCTATCGCTATAACGATAGCCAGGCCCAGGCCCGTCGTCTGGCCGGCGCCTTAAGCGCTGCCGGCCTCACAAAAGGTGACCGGGTCGCGGTACAGGTCGACAAAAGCCCCGAAGCCATCATGCTCTACCTGGCCTGCCTGCAGCTGGGCGCCGTTTACCTGCCGCTCAACACCGCCTATACCGAAGCGGAGATCAGCTATTTCCTGCAGGACAGTGAGCCAGCCCTGTACGTCTGCCGTCCGAATGCGATCAACGAAGCCAGGACACTGGCCCGACAATGTGGAGTCCGGCGGGTCGAGAGTCTGGGCAGCCACGCCGACGGCAGCCTGATACAGCTGGCCGAGCTGGCCGAGCCAATGCAGGAAATCGCCGATGTCGGCGCCGACGACCTGGCCGCCATTCTCTATACTTCCGGCACCACCGGTCGCTCCAAGGGCGCCATGCTGACCCACGGCAACCTGGCCTCCAACAGCCGTGCCCTGACAGAATGCTGGCACTACGGTGCCGAAGATCACCTGCTGCATGCTCTGCCCATTTTCCATACCCACGGACTGTTTGTTGCTTGCAATATCACGCTAACGGCCGGCGCCTCCATGACCTTTCTGGACAAACTGGATCCGGAACAACTGCTCGACCTGATGCCACGGGCCACAGTCCTGATGGGAGTGCCAACCTTTTATACCCGGCTGTTGCAATCACCCCGGCTGAACCAGACCACCGTCGCCAACATGCGTCTCTTTGTTTCCGGCTCCGCCCCCCTGCTGTCGGAAACCCACGACGAGTTCAAAGCCCGTACCGGCCACGCCATTCTCGAACGCTACGGCATGACCGAAACCAACATGAACACCTCCAACCCTTACCATGGCGAGCGCAAACCCGGCACCGTCGGCCAGCCCCTGCCGGGCACCGAATTGCGTATTACCGACAGGGAAAGCGGCGCCGCCCTGCCCCGAGGCGAGACCGGTATGATAGAACTGCGGGGTCCCAACATTTTCAAGGGTTACTGGCGTATGCCGGAGAAAACCAAGGCAGAGTTCCGCTCAGACGGCTTTTTCATCACCGGTGATCTTGGCAGGGTCGACGAGGAGGGTTACCTGCATATAGTGGGACGGGACAAGGATCTGGTGATCTCCGGCGGCTACAACGTCTACCCCAAGGAAATAGAGCAATTGATAGACGAATTGCCGGGCGTCAGTGAGTCGGCCGTTATCGGCGTCCCTCATCCGGATCTGGGTGAGGGAGTGACTGCCGTGGTGGTACCGAAACCCGGTGCGACACCAAACGAAGCGGAGATCCGTCAGCTGCTGAGTGACCGGCTGGCCCGCTACAAGCAACCGAAGCACATCCTTCTGGTGGAGAGCCTGCCCCGCAATGTGATGGGCAAGGTGCAGAAGAACCAGTTGCGCGCTCAGTACCAGGATCTTTATCGGGCCAAGACGGCTACCGCCTAAGGCCGACCGTTCTGCCGCGGATAACCGAGATCCGCGGCAACCGACTTAAACCTGACAAGAAAGGGATATCTTATGGTGATTTACGGTGTAGCGTTATTGGCAGGATGCATGCTGGCGGGCCTGGTGGCCGGGGACTTACTGGGGACGTTGCTGGGCGTCAGTTCCAATGTCGGCGGCGTGGGGATCTCCATGCTGCTACTGATCTTCGTGGGCGGCTACCTGAAGGATAAAGGCAAAATGCCAGCCTCCACCGAAAGCGGCATCCAGTTCTGGAACGCCATGTACATTCCCATAGTAGTGGCCATGGCGGCCAGTCAGAACGTGGTAGCCGCCTTCGACGGCGGAATGATCGCCCTGCTGGCCGGCCTGCTGTCGGTTGTAGCGGGTTTTGCCCTGGTTCCCCTGTTTGGCCGCGAACGCCCTATCAGAGAGGAGCGGGAAGCGGAGGAAACACCGCCGTCCGCTAGCGCCACCCTCACCATAACCAACAACACCCACTGAAGGAGCAGAATGCCATGGTGGATTCCATTATTGCGGTGTTTGAAAAGTATCACCTGATCGCCGCCTTTGCGCTGATCGGGGTAACCACTTACCTGTCTTACAGGATCAGCGAGAAGTACACCAAAGGACGGGTACATGGTTCGGCCATCGCCATCCTGGTGGGGCTGATCCTCGCCTATCTGGGCGGTATCTATACCGAAGGCAGCAAGGGCCTGGCCGATGTCAGCCTGTTCTCAGGGCTGGGCCTGATGGGCGGAGGCATGCTGCGTGACCTGGCCATCATCGCCACCGCCTACGGGGTACGCTTCAAAGAAATTCGTGAGGCGGGAATAAGTGGTGTCGTCGCCCTCTTCCTCGGAGTGGTGGTGTCCTTTATCGCCGGTGTGCTAGTCGCCCTTGGCTTCGGCTATACCGATCCGGTCATTCTCACCACCATAGGCGCTGGCACCGTCACCTACATCGTTGGGCCCGTGACCGGAGCCGCCATCGGCGCCAGCTCGGAAATCATCGCATTGTCCATTGCGGCCGGCCTGTTCAAGTCGATCCTGACCATGATCATGACCCCGCTGGTGGCCCGCCATATCGGCCTGGACAACCCCCGCTCCGCCATGATCTTCGGCGGTCTGATGGGCACCACCAGCGGGGTCGCCGCCGGTCTGGCTGCCACCGATCCCAAGCTGGTGCCCTACGGTGCCATGACCGCCACTTTCTATACCGGCCTGGGCGCCTTGCTGGCACCATCAGTACTCTACCTGGTCGTTGCCGCCCTGTTCTGACATCTGCGGGGTAACACAGCTCAACAAGGCCGGGTCAGTTCCGGCCTTTTTACGCCTGCGCACCAAGATAACGACCCGAGCAAATCAGAACAGGGGTTGCGGCGTGTCCAGGTAAGAAGGCAACCACCAAGGCCGACTTCGACGCCTGCGTGGCCATACACCCCACCGGGGCGGAAGAATTCGTCACAATGAGATAAGCAACTGATATAAATAACAAAAGTCTGGGTTAACACTCGGCCTTTTTCGTTTCTGGCCGCCGTGCGCCTTCCGCTTATGGCCTATACTTCAAACGACGTTCGGTAGCTGTCGAGGAGGATCAAACCATGCCGGCTCAACGATTGCAGCAATACCTTGACCAGCAGGAAGTCAAATACCGGGTCATCAGTCACTCGCCGGCGTTTACCGCTCAGGAAGTGGCGGAAACCGCCCATATACCGGGCAGGATGATGGCCAAGGTCGTGATCATGACGCTGGATGGCCGAATGGCAATGGTGGTGGTGCCCGCCCCCAAGATAATCCATCCCGACAGCCTGGCCCGTTCCCTGTCGGTGCAGGAAGCAACCTTGCTGCATGAAAACCACTTTCGGGAACAGTTTCCCGACTGTGAAGTGGGTGCCCTGCCTCCCTTCGGTAACCTGTATGACATGCCGGTGTATCTAGACACCGAGCTCGCCCGGCAGGAAGAGATCGTCTTCAGTGCCGGCAGTTACCGTGAGCTGTTTAGCCTGCCGATGAAAGACTACCTGAGACTGGTTCAGCCTCAGGAAATAACCCACTAGTCGGGGCCAGTAATGCCACTGCTGCTTATTGTCCTGGCCTGAATGACCGGCTGGGCGACCCTGACGGCGGCCGAGTAATGTGCCACCCGGCTGCGGCAACCATACTGCATTGTTCGGCCGGGGCCTGCCCCGGCTTTTTTATGCCCGGCCTTAGGCGGCGGTTTATTTCCTGACAACAAGTAAATATCATATTGAAACTCATTCTCACTCAATGGATTCAACGAGAACACGTCATGGAACACGCCGCCCGCATTCTTGTGATTGAAGACGACCGCGCCCTTAACGATCAACTGGCCGAGCTGTTGCAGGGTCATGGCTATCAGGTCAGCCAGTGTTTTGATGGCGAGCAGGGACTACTGGCCGCCCTGGATCCGTCCGTTGAGCTGATCCTGCTCGACGTGCTGCTGCCGGTGAGGGACGGGTTTTCCCTGCTCAAGCTGCTGCGCCAGAGCCTGCACACTCCGGTGATCATGCTCACCGCCTGCGGCGCGGAAGAAGAACGTATTCAGGGCTTCAGCCAGGGTGCCGACGACTACCTGGCCAAGCCCTTCAGCTTTACCGAACTGGTGCTGCGCATTGAGGCCCTGCTGCGCCGCGCCCGCGGCCGCATGATTCCTTCGGCCGATCTGACGCAACTGACCCACGACGAGCTGTGGCTGGATCGTCGCCGGCAGCAGGCCGGATTTCGCCAGGTCTCGCTGGATCTAACCCCCATACAGTTCAAGCTGCTCTGGACCCTGGTGCAAAACCGGGGGGAGGTGCTGAGCAAACCGTTTCTGTATCAGCAGGTGCTGGAGCGGGAATTCAGCCGCTATGACCGCAGCCTGGACATGCACCTGAGCCGAGTACGGCGCAAGCTGGACGAGGCCGGCATGGGTGGTGCCTGCCTGCAAACGGTACACGGCACCGGATATCTGTTTAAATGAACCGCCGGCTATTGTGGAAACTGTGCGCCACCATCGCCGTGGGCACGGTGGCGCTGTTCTCGCTGCTCAACTACCTGATGGAACACACCGAGACCAGCATGAGCCACATCGATCGGAAGCACCGCCAGACCTTGCTGGACTACGGCGCCGAGGCAGAGCGACTGTACAATGCCGGCGACGAAGCGGCCCTGGCGCGCTGGCTGGCGGAACTGCAACGCCGGGAGCAAACCTGGGCGGCGGTGCTCCATTCCCACCTGGAGCCGGTAGCCAACAGCGTGATCAACCAGCGCTTCCAGGACGGTTTTCGCCTGGGCCGCAGCGTGGACTGGATGATCCATCTCTACTTTACCGAAAACCCCATCATGGAAGTCACCTTTGCCAGTGGTCATACCCATTTCCTGATCCAGCTGCCTCAACGCATGCGCCCGGGAGGGTATCAGCCCCATACTCGCGTGCTGCTGCAACTGGCGCTGCCGCTGCTGCTGCTGGTGCTGCTGAGCCTGGTGCTCTATCGCCACCTGATGCAGCCCCTGCGCCAGCTGGAAAAGGCCACCCGCCGCTTCAGCGAAGGCGAGCACAGGGTGCGAGTGCGGGCTTCGCTGGGCAAACGCAATGACGAGCTGGCGCGGCTGGCCGAGACCTTTGATCATATGGCCGCACGTACCGAGGGGCTGATCCAGTCCCAGCGCCACCTGATTGCCGATCTGTCCCACGAGTTACGCACGCCCCTCACCCGCATTGAAATGGCGGTAGACCGCGCCGAGCAGACCGCCGACGTCACCACGGTGCTGACCCGGATTCGCCGCGACGGCGCCCTGATGCGGCAGTTGGCGGAAGACACCCTGACCCTGGCCTGGCTGGAAAACGAGCGGCCCAGGCTGAACGGCGACGACTTTGACCTGACCGACCTGCTCGACAGCCTGCTGGACGATGCCCGCTTTGAGTTTCCGCACCATCGCATTCGAGCGAGCCTGCCCGATGACGCCCCCTTGGGCAACAGCAGCCAACGTGCCCTGGGCCAGGCCATTGAAAACGTGCTGCGCAACGCCCTTGACCACACCCCGCCGGGTCACGAGGTGGCCATCACCCTGGCCAACCAGGACTCGGGCTATTGCCTGACCATTGACGACCAGGGGCCGGGCGTACCTGGCGAGCACCTCGATCGTATTTTTCAGCCTTTCTTTCGCCTAGACGCCGCCCGCCGCAGCGAAACCAGCAGCTTTGGCCTGGGGCTGGCGCTGGCCCGGCGGCAGCTGGAGGCGGCCGGCGGCCGAATCACCGCGAGCAACCGCCTTGGGGGCGGCCTGCGAATGTGCATTCTGCTGCCGCAGCAGGGACCCGAATAAGGCGACCACCTTCAACAAAATGTAACGGTTGTAAAATCGGTTCACTTTGCCGACTTATCGAACAAGAATACGCCCGCTAGTTTATATGATAATAATTCTTGTTTAATGAGGTAGACACAGTGCGTAGCAGCCACCCTATGCCCGGCCGGCCCAGCCTGCTGGCTCTTGCCATTGCGAGCATTATTTCCGCTCCCCTGGCCGCCGAAGAAATCACTCAGCTTGACTCGGTAGTTGTTACCGACTCCCGCCTCGACAACAACGTCAGCGTGGTTAGCTCCGAAGAGCTGGATCGTCGCCAGGCCAGCGACCTGGAAGACGTGTTTCGCACGCAGCCCGAGGTTGCTGTCGGCGGTTCGGCCAGCTTCGCCCAGAAGCTGTATACCCGCGGCATTGAAGACACCAAGCAAAACGTCAGCATCGACGGCGCGGTGCAGGGAGGCCAGGCGTTCCACCATAACGGCCGCATTTCCATCGAGCCCGAGCTGCTCAAGCGAGTAGAAGTGGAAGCCGGCGCCGGCAAGGCTACCTCAGGCGCCGGTGCCCTGGGTGGGGCCCTGCGCTTTGAGACCAAGGATCCCACCGACCTGCTGCGTGAAGGCCAGGACTTTGGCGCCCTAATCAAGGCCGGTTACTTCAGCAATACCGATGGCTACAAGGCCTCCACTACCCTCTATGGCCGAATGACCGATGACTGGAGCGCCATGGCGTCCTTCGTTCACCAGGATCAGGACAATTACGAGGACGCCAACGGCGATAAGATCGTGGGTACCGACAGCCGCCAGAAGGTGGGTTTTGCCAAGGTGGTGGGTCAGCTGACCGACACCCAGACCCTCCGCTTGAGCTATGAAAACCGCACTGAAGAGGGTAATCCAACCATGCGCCCTCAATGGATTTTCATGCCAAATGACTTTAGGACAAGAAACCCTATTCGTCCCATGGAGCTTGAGCGCGAAACTTTTACCCTGAACCATGAGTGGAACCCCGCCGATGAGCTGGTGGATATTGAAACCACCCTTTACCACACCCAGTCCGATCTGAGTGTGGAGGAGGCAACAGAGCCCTACGTCGGCGAAACCCAAAGCACCGGCCTGGATCTGCGTAATACCAGCCGCTTCGCCCGTAACGAGCTGACCTATGGCGTTGACTACCGCAAGGACATCACCAATGCCGGTAGTGCCAGTAATGTTAAGCAATTCCAGCAAGATGGCAGCGTACTGGGTCTCTATGTGCAGGATGATTTCAAGGTTACCAACGCCCTCACCCTGAGCGCCGGCCTGCGCTATGACAGCTATGAACTCACCGATGATGCCCAGCAGGAATTCAAGGATGACGGCTTCAGTCCCAACGTGGGCCTGAACTACGAGGTGATTGAGGATCTGAACCTGTTTGCCGGCTATGCCGAGGCATTTCGTGGAGTGCAGACCCGAGATGCGTTTAAATTTGCCGATAATGTCACCAACGATCCCAACCTGAAACCGGAGCAGGCCAGCAATACCGAAGTAGGCTTTGATTATCATCCGGGCCCCTTCTACCTCAATGGTAAGGTGTACCGCACCCGTATCAAGGATGCCATTCTCGACCCGCAAGACGACTGGCCAGCCAGAGTCTACAAAAATGTGGGACTCATGGAGTCGGAAGGCTACCTGCTGAGCGCCGGCACCCAATGGAATGCCCTGCACGCCAGTCTGAGCTTCCACCATAACGACGCCCGTTTGAACGACAAACCCCTCAATGGCTACGATCACAATGGCCTGGGCAACTCCATTGGTGATACCTGGGTGGCCAGCCTGGACTACGCCGTCAACGACAGTATTACCGTTGGCTGGAGCGGCCAGTTTGTTGAGGGCATTGATGACCTGGAGACCAGCGCAGGCGATGTGGACAAGCCCGGCTACGCGGTGCATGACGTCTATGTTGAGTGGCTGCCGCTGCAGCAAGATACCCTGACCCTGAACCTGAGCGTGCTGAACCTGTTCGACAAGCAATACCGGGATCACGCCAGTGTGGCCGACTACAGACATATACCAGGCTTCGACTTTGTTGCTGGTCTGCCCGAGGCCGGACGTGATATTCGCGTCAGTGCCAGCTACAAGTTCTGATGATTCAGGGGGCTTCGGCCCCCTTTTGCGTTTACAAGAACGAGAAAGAGTAATGATTACACTTCTTATTCAAAATAACACTTTCCTGCGCCGCACCGTCGGCGCCTTATTGTTTCTGCTGTTCGCCCTACCGGCCTCGGCCGAGACCGTGACCGATATGGCCGGGCGCGAGGTCGAGCTACCCGAGCAGGTGACCGGCATCATTTTGGGGGAAGGCCGCTTTCTGCCGGCCCTGGCCATTCTCGAAGGGCAACGGCTTACCGACAGACTGGCGGGTATCATGCCCGACTTTGAACTGGCGGATCCGGCCGGTTATCGCCAGTATGCCGAGGCCTTTCCCAAGCTGAAAACCGTGCCCCGCCTTGGGCGCAGTACCGCCGACAGTTTCAGCATTGAACAAGCCCTGAGCCTGGGGGCCAACCTGGCGGTGTTCGGCATCGAAGGCCACGGCCCTTCTGCCCGGGACGAATCGCTGGTCGGCCGGCTGGAACGGGCCGGTGTGACCGTGCTGTTTATCGACTTTCGCCAAGATCCCCTGAGCCACACCCTGCAAAGCATGACGCTGCTGGGCCGAGCCCTCGACCGCGACGCCGAAGCCAACGCCTTTATCGACTTTTACCGACAGGTACTGGATCGCGTGCAGGCCGGACTGAACACCCTGAACCCCGAGGATGTGCCCAGCGTATTTCTGCACAGCCGGGTGGGCCTGCAGGACGCCTGCTGCGAAACCATGACCAACGGCATGCTGGGCCGCTTTCTGAGCCTGCTGAACGCCGACAACATCGCCACCGAGCGGGTGCCCGGAGTATCCGGCATCTACAACCTGGAATACCTGCTGCTGGAGCAGCCGGATATCTACATTGCCACCGCCGTGGGATCGACCGATACCCTTGAAAGCCACCCGGGCATTATCGCCCTGGGAGCCGGTGTGGCGCCGGCGCAGGCCGAGGCCAGCCTGCGCCATGCCCTGAGCCATGCCGGGCTGGCCCAGTTGCAGGCGGTGCAGCAACACCGCGCCTTTGCCATCTGGCATCACTTTTACAATTCGCCCCTCAATGTGGTGGCGGTGCAGGCCTTTGCCCGCTGGCTTTATCCGGATACCTTTGCCGATCTGGATCCGCAACACACCCTGACCACGTTGTATCAGCGTTTTCAGCCGGTGCCCCTGAATGGCACCTACTGGATCGGAGGCTGATATGAACGACACCGTACTGGACGCCGGCAAGGCAACCGCCGCATCAGGACTGGCCCAGGCCTACCGCCGCTTTATCTGGCGCCGGCTGACCCTGCTGCTGGGGCTGGCCGTGGCACTGGCGATGTCGTTTGTCTGGGACATCGCCACCGGTCCGGCGCCCCTGGGGCCCATGGCGGTACTGAACGGCCTGCTGCACCCCGACAGCCTGGACGCCGGCACCCGGGTCATTATTCACGAGGTGCGTCTGCCCTACGCCCTGATGGCGCTGGTGGTGGGGGCCAGCCTGGGGCTGGCCGGCGCCGAGATGCAGACCGCACTGAACAACCCCCTGGCCAGCCCTTACACCCTGGGAGTAGGCGCCGCCGCCACCCTGGGTGCCGCCGTGGCCATCGTGTTCAAGCTCAGCCTGCCCGGACTGGGCGCAGCCCTGACCCTGCCGCTGATGGCCTTTGTGTTTGCCGCCGGCGCCGCCCTGCTGATTTTGCTGCTGTCGCGCCGCTTTGGTGCCGGCGTGCATACCGTGGTGCTGTTTGGCATTGCGCTGCTGTTTGGCTTTAACGCCCTGGTGGGGCTGCTGCAGTTTGTGGCCGACTTTGATGCCCTGCAGCAAATCGTGTTCTGGACCATGGGCAGCCTGGCCCGGGCCGAGCTGCAGCAGGTGGCCGTGGTGGCCCTGGTGCTGGCCTTTTGCCTGCCGTTTTCCCTGCGTCAGGCCTGGGCCATGACCACGCTGCGCAGCGGCGAGGAGCAGGCCCGCAGCCTGGGCATTCGCGTGGAGCGGCTGCGGTTGCTGGTGCTGCTGCGGGTCAGCCTGCTCACCGCCACCGCCATGGCCTTTGTCGGCGAAATCGGCTTTATCGGCCTGGTCGGCCCCCATATCGCCCGCCTGCTGCTGGGAGAAGATCATCGCCTGCTGCTGCCCGGCAGCGCCCTGGCCGGCGCCCTGCTGCTGTCACTGGCCTCCATTGCCAGCAAGACCCTGGTGCCGGGCATTCTGCTGCCGGTGGGCATGGTGACCGCCCTGGTGGGTATTCCGTTGTTTATCGCCCTTATCATTGGCCGCGGACGGGAGCACTGATGACACTGCACATTGAGAACCTCAGGGTCGGCTACGCCCGCCGCCCGGTGCTGAACGGCCTGAGTCCGCGGCCGGTCGCCCCGGGCACCCTGGTGGGGGTGATCGGCCGTAATGGCGCCGGCAAGTCGACCCTGCTGAAGACCATCGCCGGACTGCTGCCGAGCGATGGCCGAGTGCTGTTCAACGGGGCGCCGCTGGACTTCAGCCGCCGTGCCCGCACGCTGGGCTATCTGCCCCAGAGCCTGCCTCAAGCCAGCTCGCTGCTCGCCTACGAGACCGTGTTCAGCGCCTGCCGGGCGGTGCACGGTGGTCTGGACAAGGCGCAGCTGGAGCAGAACATGGAGCGAGTATTTGACCGGCTGGGGATTCGCGAGCTGGCCCTGCGCCGGCTGGATCAACTCTCCGGCGGCCAGCGCCAGATGATTGGCTTGGCCCAGGTGCTGGTTCGCCAGCCCGAGATGCTGCTGCTGGACGAGCCCACCAGCGCCCTGGATCTGCACTGGCAGCTGAACGTGCTGCAATGCGTGCAGCAGTTCAGCCGCGAGCGGGGCACGCTGTCGCTGGTGGCCATTCACGACATCAACCTGGCGCTGCGTTTTTGCGACCAGCTCTGGGTACTGGGCGACGGCCGGCTGCTGGCGGAGGGGCCGGCCCGGGAAGTGCTGACCCCGGCGGTGCTGCGCGCCGCCTACGGCGTGGAAGGCCGAGTGGAAACCTGCTCCCGCGGCCTGCCCATCGTGCTGTGCGACCAGGCGCTGCCTCATTCAACTCATCAAGGAGAACATCATGGCTGATTGTTCAGCAGTTATCGACACCCCCAACGGGCTGGGTTACCTCAAGAAACTCTGCATTCACTTCGCACAAAAGGTGGAGGCCGAGTGGCAGGGGCAGCAGGGTCATGTGCAGTTTGCCATGGGCCGCTGCGAGCTGAACGCCACCGACACCCAACTGGCGGTGTGCTGCACGGCGGACAATGAGGCCGATCTGGCAGCCGTGGCCGAGACGGTCAGGTCCCACTTCGATCGTTTTGCGGTGCGGGATGGGCTGACGCTGACCTGGCTGTAATCGTCCCGGCGGGGCCGCCCGGCCCCGCCGTTAAATTGAGCGACCTGCACGATTGGGATACACTGGCGGTTAATCTTTTTCAGGGCCAGTGTCGCATGTCAAAATCCCAGGACAGTCTTCGCACCATCAAAAAATACCCCAACCGCCGCCTGTACGACAGCCACACCAGCAGTCACGTGACCCTGGCCGACATTCGCCGGCTGGTGCAGGAAGAAGAGCCCTTTCAGGTGGTGGACGCCAAAACCGGCGAGGACATTACCCGCAGCATTCTGCTGCAGATCATTCAGGAAGCGGAAAGCGGTGGCGACCCCATTTTCTCCAGTGACATGCTGAAAAACATCATTCGCTTTTACGGCCCCTTTCAGGGGGTGCTGGGCAGCTATCTGGATGAAAGCATTCAGTCGATGATAGAGGTACAGACCCAGGCCGGCATGCAGTCCACCAAGGCATGGACCGATTTCATGCAGGGTCAGGTACCCATGATGCAGGAAATGATGCGCCAGTATGTGGAACAGTCCCGCCAGCTCTACCTCAACACCCAGAACATGTTTGGCCTGTTCGGTGGCCTCGGTGGCGGCCCGGAGCAAAACGACAAGGACAAAAAAGACGGCGAGGAGTAACTCCCCGCCGTCCTGGAAAGCACGCCGATCAGGTAGGTTGGAATGAGCCCCGCGAATTCCAACATTCCACAGCCGCCTTCGTGTTGCGATTCGCTTCGCTCATCAGCAACCTACAAGCTTGCATGGCGTTAGTGGAGCACGGGCGAGCCGCCCGCGCTCCATAAACCAGCTCAGTGCTGATGACCGCCTTCGCCGTGGGCGTGGCCGTGCTCCAGCTCTTCCTCGGTGGCGGCACGTACCGATACCACGTCCAGATCAAAGGTCAGGGTGCGGCCGGCCAGCAGGTGGTTGAGATCCACGTCGGCCATAAAACGACCCACCTTGACCACCACCACCTGGCGCGGGCCATTCTCGGTATGCACCATGGCCACCATGCCCGGCTCCCAGCGCTTGGCACCCTGCAGATGGCGCACGGAAATACGCTGGATCAGGCTTTCGTCCCGCTCACCATAGGCATCGGCCGGCGCCAGGGTCACGCTGAAGCTGTCGCCTTCGCTCTTGCCGTCCAGCGCCTTTTCCAGCCCTTCCAGCATGTTGTTGTGACCGTGCAGGTAGGCCAGGGGGGCCTTGCCTTCGTTGGTGTCCATCACCTCGCCCTGCTCGTCTTTCAGGGTGTAGTTGAACTGCACCACGGTATCGTTTGCGATTTGCATTGGTTGTCCTGTTCGTCGTGTCTAGAAACCCAGTCATCATACCAGATGCGATACGCAGGCTCACAAACACAAAAAGACGGCGGGGTTTCCCCCTGCCGTCCAAACGAGATAACAGCTCTGTTTATTGGTATTAGTCTCAGTTTGCCTTGGCGGCGGCAGCACGGCTGTTTTTAGCGGTGGAGCCGTTGTTGGCGGCAGCGGCGGTCACGGCGCTGATGCCCTTTTCGGTAGCTTCGGCTACCTGACGGGCGGCCTTTTCAGACTGCTCGGCGGCCTGCTTGATCACCTTGTCGGCGATCTCGGCGGCGTCTTTGGCGGCCTTCTGGGCGCCTTCGCGGGCCTCATTGGCCTGACTCACCGCCTGCTTGATGGCGCTCACGGCAGATTCGGAGCCGGCCGGGGCGTGGGCGGCGAACTGCTCAACCCACTCGTCAACCTGCTTGCTGCCGGCGGCCCATTGCTGCTCGCCGTAGTTACCGAGCTGCTGCTGGGCGTCGGCCAGCAGGGAGAAGACTTCGCGGTTGAAGTCCAGCTGGCGCTCTAGCAGGGCGCTGGGACCGAATACGGTGTGGTTCAGCTCGGCCAGGCTCTTGGCATCGCGCACGGCCAGCAGCTTGCCGGTGTAGTCGAACTGGGCGGTGCTGAGCTCGGTCAGCGCCTTCAGCTGCAGCTGACCCAGCTTTTCCGCACCGGCCAGCAGGCTGGTACCGAGGCCCTGGACCAGGGCCAGGTTGTCCTGTTGTGCTTTCTGCAGTTTGGCAATATCAAACCATGACATAGTTGGCGTCTCCTGATGAATGGGTATGGGGCCCGTGGCCCGGCACGCCAGCAAACCCCTTTACCTCTGAACCGGATTTGGCGCGCAGGATTATTATTGCACCGCACAAAAAACTTTTTCAAGGAATATTTTGTGCGCCGCAAAAACTTCATATCACCTTCATCATTCCCCTCTTCAGGCCCATGAGTTCTGACCTTGTGACCATTCGGGTCCGCCGACGGCACCTGGTCATTGCGGTGCAATATGCCAGCCGCTTTGTTTTGATTAAATGAACACAATATCACTACCAGTTTGTACTATACTTGCCACACAGTGAGCCTTGTTAAGCATTTGTAGGTTTCAAGCGATGCCGGATCATCTTCCTTATAAATAAGGAAAGCGATTCCAAAAAAAGAAACAAAAACCGACATGTCGACATCCGCCTCATAAAAATCGATCTGATACCATTAAAAACAACATCTTGTGATTCTTCCTGACCAATGCATCACGATTGCCCCACCAGTCATCATTTCCACATTATAAAAATCATTTCCAAAACTTGTTGATCGTCACATTTTTTTTCGTATCATCAGAGTATGGGTTGCGTAGATGTTAAGGGTCCTCACCAGGCCGGTCTGCGCACCACTGCATTACTTATGACGTACAACAACACGGTGCCGAGAGCACCTCAGATGAATGGATACACATCATGGCTAAAATGAAAGCAATCGAAGCGGCCGCTAAAATCCTGGAGCTGGAAGGTGTCACCAAAGCCTTTGGCGTTCCCGGCGCCGCCATCAACCCCTTCTACGCCGCGCTCAAGGGTCTCGGCTCCATCAGCCACGTACTGGCCCGCCACGTTGAAGGCGCGTCTCACATGGCCGAAGGCTACACCCGTGCCAACCCGGGCAACATTGGTGTGTGTATCGGTACTTCCGGCCCTGCCGGCACCGACATGATCACCGGCCTGTATTCCGCTTCCGCCGACTCCATTCCGATTCTGTGCATCACCGGCCAGGCGCCGCGTGCCCGTATGCACAAGGAAGACTTCCAGGCCGTAGACATCGAGTCCATCGCCAAGCCGGTTGCCAAGTGGGCCACCACCGTACTGGAGCCGGGCCAGGTTCCCGGTGTGTTCCAACAGGCCTTCCACATCATGCGCTCCGGTCGTCCCGGCCCCGTGCTGATCGACCTGCCGTTCGACGTGCAAATGGCCGAGATCGAGTTCGATCCGGAAGCCTACCAGCCGATGACTCCCTACAAACCGGCCGCGACCCGCATTCAGGTTGAAAAGGCCCTGACCATGCTGAACGCCGCCGACAAGCCGCTACTGGTTTCCGGTGGTGGTGTTATCAACGCCGACGCTGCTGCCCTGCTGACCGAGTTCGCCGAAGTGCTGAACGTGCCGGTTATCCCGACCCTGATGGGCTGGGGCACCATTCCCGACGACCACGGCCTGATGGCGGGTATGTGCGGTCTGCAGACCTCTCACCGTTACGGTAACGCCAACCTGCTGGCTTCCGACTTCGTACTGGGTGTAGGTAACCGTTGGGCCAACCGTCACACCGGTTCCGTAGAGGTTTACACCAAGGGTCGTAAGTTCGTTCACGTTGACATCGAACCCACTCAGATCGGTCGTGTATTCGGTCCGGACCTGGGCATCGTGTCCGACGCCAAGGCTGCGCTGGAGCTGTTCGTTGAAGTCGCCAAGGAGTGGAAAGCGGCCGGTAAACTGAAAGATCGCAGCGCCTGGGTTGCCGAGTGTCAGGAGCGCAAGCGCACCCTGCAGCGCAAGACCCACTTCGACAACACTCCGGTGAAGCCGCAGCGTGTATACGAAGAAATGAACAAGGCCTTCGGCCGCGACACCACCTACGTGTCCACTATCGGTCTGTCCCAGATCGCCGCCGCCCAGTTCCTGCACGTGTACAAAGAGCGTAATTGGATCAACTGTGGTCAGGCCGGCCCTCTGGGCTGGACCATTCCGGCCGCCCTGGGTGTGTGCGCCGCCGAGCCGGGCCGCAACGTGGTTGCTCTGTCCGGTGACTACGACTTCCAGTTCATGATCGAGGAGCTGGCCGTAGGTGCCCAGTTCAAACTGCCCTACATTCACGTGCTGGTGAACAACTCCTACCTGGGCCTGATCCGTCAGTCTCAGCGCGGCTTCGACATGGACTACTGCGTACAGCTGTCCTTTGAAAACATCAACGCGCCGGAGCTGGGCGAGTACGGTGTTGACCACAAGGCCGTGGTTGAAGGCCTGGGCTGTAAAGCTATCCGCGTATTCAAGCCGGAAGACATTGCTCCCGCCTTTGAAGAAGCCAAGAAGCTGATGGCCGAGCACTCCGTACCGGTAGTGGTTGAAGTGATTCTGGAGCGCGTCACCAACATCTCCATGGGTGTTGAAATCGACGCCGTCAACGAGTTCGAAGAGCTGGCCGAAAAGGGTGAAGACGCCCCCACCGCCATCTCTCTGCTGGACTGATTGATGACAGCGATGGGGCTCACGGGCCCCATCCTGACTTTGCCCCCAACTGAACAAAGGACATCGCAATGCCGAAATTAGCTGCCAACCTGTCGATGCTGTTTACCGAAGTCGACTTCCTGGATCGTTTCGACGCCGCCGCCAAGGCCGGCTTCAAGGGTGTTGAATACCTGTTTCCCTATGATTTCGCCGCCGGCGACATCAAGGCAAGGCTCGAGGCCAACGGCCTGACCCAGGTACTGTTCAACCTGCCCGCCGGTGACTGGAACGGTGGCGAGCGCGGTATCGCCTGTCACCCGGATCGGGTTGAAGAATTCAAGGCCGGCGTCGACAAGGCCATCGAATACGCCAAGGTACTGGGCAACACCCAGGTGAACTGTCTGGCCGGTATTCAGCCTGCCGGTGTGGCTTACGAAGAAGCGGAAGCGACCTTCGTGGCCAACCTCAAGTATGCCGCCGACAAACTGAAGGATGCCGGCATCAAGCTGATCGCCGAGGCCATCAACACCCGCGACATTCCCGGCTTCTTCCTGAACAACACTCAGCAGGCGCTGGATATCATCGAGAAGGTGGGCTCCGACAACCTGGCCTTCCAGTATGACATCTACCACATGCAGATCATGGAAGGGGACATCATCCCGACCATGGAGAAGAACCTGAGCATCATCAACCACATTCAGCTGGCTGATAACCCGGGTCGTCACGAGCCGGGCACCGGCGAACTGAACTACCACAACATCTTCGCCTTCCTGGACAAGGTGGGCTACGACGGCTGGATCGGAGCCGAGTACAAGCCGGCCACCACCACCGAAGCCGGCCTGGGCTGGCTCAAGACCCACGGCGTGGTCTGAGGTTTTTCACTCAATTCGGTTTTCCACGAGGCCGGTACGCCGGCGTCTTCAGACAAAAGGATAACGAACATGAAAATTGGTTTTATTGGCACCGGTATCATGGGCAAGCCCATGGCTCAGAACCTGCAAAAAGCCGGTCACACCCTGTACTTCTCCGAGCACTACAACAAGGCCCCGGAAGATCTGCTGGGTGACAATGGTATCGCCCTGGCCAACCCCAAGGCCGTGGCCGAAGCCGCCGACGTGATCATCACCATGGTACCCAACACCCCGCAGGTTGAGGCCGTACTGTTCGGCGAAAACGGCGCGGCCCTGGGCCTGTCTGCCGGCAAGGTAGTGGTGGACATGTCTTCCATCTCTCCCATCGCCACCAAGGAAATCGCCAAGCGTGTTAACGAAACCGGTGCCGACTTCCTGGATGCCCCGGTCTCCGGCGGTGAAGTAGGCGCCATCAACGCCACCCTGACCATCATGGTAGGCGGTGAACAGGCCGTGTTCGACAAGATCAAGCCGCTGTTCGACATCATGGGCAAGAACATCACCCTGGTAGGCGGTAACGGTGACGGCCAGACCACCAAGGTGGCAAACCAGATCATCGTGGCCCTGAACATTGAAGCCGTTGCCGAAGCCCTGGTGTTTGCCTCCAAGGCAGGCGCCGATCCGGCCAAGGTACGTGAAGCACTGATGGGTGGCTTCGCCTCTTCCAAGATCCTGGAAGTGCACGGTGAGCGCATGGTAAAAGGCACCTTCGATCCGGGCTTCCGTATCGCCCTGCACCAGAAGGATCTGAACCTGGCCCTGAGCGGTGCCCGCGAGCTGGGCGTTTCCCTGCCCAACACCGCCGGCGCACAGGAGCTGTTCAACACCTGTAACGCCCTGGGCGGTGCCGGCTGGGATCACTCCGGCATGGTCAAGGCGCTGGAGCACCTGGCCAACCACAACATTCGGGGCGAGTAAGTCCTGAACCGAACGGCGGCGTTGAGGCTTCAGCCGCCGTTCGGGACACCTCGGGGCGAACGTCGGTGAAAAGATGACTTTCACTCAGGGGGCTTTGTGTTAGACACTGGTCGCCGGTCGTTCTGCCCCACCCCGTTTTGAATCAACAACAGCACCAAGACAGCCGTTTTTTCAGGAGTATTTGCAATGGATATCCAACCCAAGGAGTTGTTACAGCAGTTATTCGACAGCGCCGTGGCCGCCGCCCTGCCCAAGGGTAACCTGGCCGAATACCTGCCCAAGGATACTCGTCAAAAAGCCGTTGTTATCGGTGCCGGCAAGGCCGCCGCCTCCATGGCCGCCGAGTTGGACGCCATCTGGGAAGGGGAACTGTCCGGCGTGGTGGTCACCCGCTACGACCACGGCGCCCCCTGTGAGCGCATTGAGGTGATTGAAGCCGCCCACCCGGTGCCGGATGATGCCGGTGAGCGCGTGGGCCGCCGCATTCTCGAGCTGGTGCAAGGCCTGGGTGAAGACGATCTGGTGATCTGCCTGTTGTCCGGCGGTGGTTCTTCCCTGCTGAGCCTGCCGGCCCCGGGCCTGACCCTGTCCGACAAGCAGGCCATCAACAAGGCCCTGCTCAAGTCCGGCGCCGCCATTGATGAAATGAACTGCGTGCGCAAGCACCTGTCCGGCATCAAGGGTGGCCGCCTGGCCGCCGCCGCCTATCCGGCCCGCCTGATTGCCCTAGGTATCTCCGACGTGCCCGGCGACGAAGCCACCGTGATCGCGTCCGGTCCGACCGTGGCGGATCCGACCACCTCCGCCCAGGCCCTGGCCATTCTCGACAGCTACGGCATCGAAGTGGGTGCCCACGTGCGTGCCTGGCTGGAAAGCCCCGAGTCCGAAACCGTCAAGCCCGGTGACGAGCGCCTGAGCAAGGCCGAGTTCCACATGATCGCCACCCCTCAGGATGCTCTGGACGCCGCCGCCCACCTGGCACGCTCCAAGGGCCTGGCGCCGCTGGTGCTGGGTGACTGCATTGAGGGTGAGTCCCGCGAAGTGGCCAAGGTACACGCCGCCATCGCCAAGCAGATCCTCAAGTGCGGCCAGCCCGTTCAGGCGCCCTGCGTGATCCTGTCCGGCGGTGAAACCACGGTCACCATCAAGGGCAACGGCCGGGGCGGCCGCAACAGCGAATTTATGCTCAGCCTGTTCAACGAGCTCAAGGGTCAGGCCGGCGTGTATGCCCTGGCCGCCGACACCGACGGCATTGACGGCGTGGAAGACAACGCCGGCGCCCTGATCACTCCCGAGCTGTTCGCACGAGCGGAAGCCGCCGGCCTGAAAGCCGAAGACTACCTGGCCAACAACGACAGCTACGGTTTTTTCTCCCAGCTGGAAGCCCTGGTGGAAACCGGTCCAACCCGCACCAACGTCAATGACTTCCGTGCCATTCTGGTGCTGCCGAAGTAAGCCTCGAATTCAAATAACAACAATATTTTAAGCCGCCGGCGGCGGCTTTATTTTCCTCAGCAAGACCGGTCATTCGCGCCGGTCTTTTTTCATGCCGGCTTGACTGGCTCGTCACACTTTTTGCTCGAAGCATGACCACCTTTCCTCTATAATCACGCGCTTTAAAATTCCCTAAGCGGGTGGTGTTCACAGCCTGGAGGTATGACCCTAGTGATCAAGACGCCTTACTATCTCATCGACAAGAGCAAGCTGCTGCGCAACATGGAGAAAATCGCCTATGTTCGCGAGCACTCCGGCGCCAAGGCGCTGCTGGCCCTGAAATGCTTTGCCACCTGGTCGGTATTTGACCTGATGAGCCAGTACATGGACGGCACCACCTCTTCCTCCCTCAACGAAGTGAAGCTCGGCAAACAGAAATTCGGCGGCGAAACCCATGCCTACAGCGTGGCCTATGGCGACGACGAAATTGAAGAAGTGCTGACTCACTCCGACAAGGTAATCTTCAACACCATCGGCCAGCTTGAGCGTTTTGAACAAGCCTCCGCCAGCCACGTGCGCGGTCTGCGCCTGAACCCGGGGGTGTCCAGCTCCGAGTTTCTGATCGCCGACCCGTCCCGTCCCTTCAGCCGTCTGGGTGAGTGGGACGCCGCCAAGGTGGAAGCGGTGATGGCCAAAATCTCCGGCTTCATGATTCACAACAACTGCGAAAACAGCGACTTTGACCTGTTTGATCGCATGCTGGGTGAGATTGAAGACAAATTCGGCGGCCTGCTGAGCCGGCCGCAAATCACCTGGGTAAGCCTGGGCGGCGGCATTCACTTCACCGGTGAAGACTACCCGGTAGACCGCTTCTGTGCCCGGCTCAAGGCCTTTTCAGAGCGCTTTGGCGTGCAGGTGTATCTGGAGCCCGGCGAGGCCTCCATCACCATGAGTACCTCGCTGGAAGTGACCGTGCTCGACACACTGTTCAACGGCAAGCAACTGGCCATAGTGGACAGCTCCATTGAAGCCCATATGCTCGACCTGCTGATCTACCGGGAGACCGCCAAGATGGCGCCCAACGACGGCGAACATCGGTACATGGTGTGCGGCAAGTCCTGTCTGGCCGGCGACATATTCGGCGAATTCAACTTCGACCGGCCGCTGCAGGTAGGGGATCGGCTATCCTTTATCGATGCCGCCGGCTACACCATGGTGAAGAAGAACTGGTTCAACGGCGTGCAGATGCCCGCCATCGCCGTGCGTGAACTCGACGGCAGCGTAAACCTGGTCAGGGGATTTACCTTTGACGACTTTGTAGACAGCCTCTCCTGAGGCATGGAGTAAACCACAACGCAGCCTTTCAAGGAGGCTCCAGAGGAAAAAAATGAAGAAAAACGTTCTGATTATTGGTGCCGGTGGTGTCGCCCAGGTTGTTGCCCACAAATGTGCGCAACATAACGATGTTCTGGGTAACATTCACATCGCCTCGCGCACTGTCGAGAAATGTCAGCAAATCGTCGACAGCGTACGGGAAAAGGGCAGCCTCAAGGTTGCCGGTGAATTGCAAGCCCATGCCCTGGATGCGCTCGATATCGAAGCCACCAAGGCGTTGATTGACAAAACACAGTCGCAACTGGTGATCAATGTCGGATCGGCTTTCATCAATATGTCGGTGCTGCAGGCCTGTATCGAGACCGGCGCCGCCTACCTCGACACCGCCATTCACGAAGATCCCACCAAGATCTGCGAAAATCCGCCCTGGTACGCCAACTATGAGTGGAAGCGCAAGGCCATCTGCGAAGAGAAAGGCATCACCGCCATTCTGGGTGCCGGCTTTGACCCGGGTGTGGTCAACGCCTACGCCGCGGTGGCGGTGAACGAATACTTCGACAGCGTCGACTCCATCGACATCATCGACATCAACGCCGGCAGCCACGGTCGTTACTTTGCCACCAACTTCGATCCGGAAATCAACTTCCGCGAGTTCACCGGCCGCGTCTGGTCCTGGCAGAACAACGAGTGGGTGCAGAACCAAATGTTCGAGCACAAGCGCACCGACGACCTGCCGGTAGTGGGCATGCAGACCAGCTACATGACCGGCCACGACGAAGTGCACTCCCTGTCCCAGAACCTGGGCGTGCCCAATGTGCGCTTCTGGATGGGCTTTGGCGAGCATTACATCAATGTGTTCACCGTGCTCAAGAATCTGGGCCTGCTGTCCGAGCAGCCGGTGAAAACCGCCGAAGGCCTGGAAGTGGTACCGCTCAAGGTGGTCAAGGCCGTGCTGCCCGATCCGTCTTCCCTGGCCCCGGACTACACCGGCAAGACCTGCATCGGTGACCAGGTGAAGGGCAAGAAGGACGGCAAGGACAAGGAAGTGTTCATCTATAACGTGGCCGACCACGCCGACGCCTATGCCGAAGTGGGCAGCCAGGGCATTTCCTACACCGCCGGGGTGCCGCCGGTGGCCGCCGCCCTGCTGATCGCCAGCGGTGAATGGGACGTGAAGAAAATGGCCAACATCGAAGAGCTGGATCCCAAGCCCTTCATCAACCTGCTCAATGAAATGGGTCTGCCGACCCGTATCAAGGACGAGCAGGGCGACCGCCCGCTGAGCTTCTGAGCTTAGTTCGCGAATGCAAAAGGCCTGTCAAAAGACAGGCCTTTTTTGTGTCCAACGCGAAGCAACAGCGGGATTGACTGTATTCAGTCAATCAGTAGTAGGTTGCGAATGAGCGCAGCGAATTCCAACATGAAGCCGGCTGCGAAATGTTGTAAATTCGCTGCGCCCATCGCCAATCTACAGGCTTCAGCTTATGGCTTGCGACTGGTGCTGGGCGCCTTGCCGCCGATGGCCTGGGTCACTTTTCGGGCGGCGTCCATTACCAGGGCGCTGAGCTGGGGAATGCGTTCCCATTTCACTCGTACCGCCGGGCCGGAAATGGAAATGGCGGCCACCGCTTCACCGTGTTCGTTATAGATGTTGGCGGCAATGCAGCGCAGGCCTTCAAACTGCTCTTCGTCATCGAGGGAATAGCCCTGCTGGGCGATTTTGTGCAGCTCCAGCTCGAACTGGCTGGGATGAATAATGGTGTGCTCGGTATAGGCCTTCATGCCGTTCTTGCGCACCAGCTCCAACGCTTCTTTCATCGGCAGCGCCGACAACAGCGCCTTGCCCACGCCGGCGGCATGCACCGGCGAACGGCTGCCCAAAGACACCACCATGCGCATGGTCTGGGGCGACTCCACCTGGCCCACATACACCACACTGCCCTGCTCCAGGATCGCCAGGTTGGAAGTTTCGCCGGTTTCCGCCACCAGCCGTTTCATGTGCGGCCGCGCCTGAGCGATAAAGTCGCGCTTTTTGAGGTAGGCATTGCCAATGGAGAAGGCGTGCACGCCAATGCTCCACAACCCCTGGCTTTCATCCAGATCCACAAAGTCATGGCTGCGCAGACTGTTGAGCAGGCGGTGGGCGGTGGACGGCGCCAGTCCCAGGCTGCCGGCCACGTCGGTGAGCGACATGCCCATGTCGGAGGCGGCCAGCCGCTCCAGCAGTAGCAGTGCCCGGGACAGGGACTGCACCTGGGTGGCGCCGGCCGGCTTGGTGGTTTTTGCTTTTGGCTGTTTTATTGGCTCGACCATGGAAAACCTGAGCAAGACGGAAATCAAAGAATGTTATTGTATTGTTTATCGCCGATTAAGTCCCGCCCAATCCGGCGAGCCTGGCAATTACCTTCACCTGGGTGCAACGGCTGACACCTCACCGAACGAGCACCGGTTATATCGCTTAAAGGCGTTGATGCACCATGCTACGTGGCGCTATTCCGGCTTGGTTCCCGCTCCCTGACAGCGGGAACCGAGCCGCACGAATGGCGCCGCGGCCGCATACCGGCAACCTGCTTATTTAAGATGCCTTTCGGGCAGAATTGCCCTATCGCATAGAAAAGGGGCCTTCCAAAGGAGGCCCCGCATGATACTTGAACACCCCGTCAGGGGATCAGCCTGTCCACTGAGTGAACTGGGCGAAGATCAGGAAGCCCATGGAGATGGCCACCCAGGTACCGAACAAAGGCAGGAAAAACTTGACCCATTTGTTCCAGCTGACACCCGCCAGTGCCAGCGTAGCCATAAAGTAACCCGAGGTCGGATACAGAATGTTACCGATGCCATCGCCCAGCTGGTATGCCAGCACGGCGGTTTGACGGGTTACGCCAACCAGATCAGCCAGCGGCGCCATGATCGGCATGGTCACCAGCGCCTGGCCACTGCCCGACGGTACCACAAAGTTGAAGCCCAACTGAGAAAGGTACATACCGATGGCAGAAAAGATCGGCGGGAACTCGCCAACCAGGTTGCCAAGACCGAATACCAGGGTATCCATGATCTGGCCTTCTTCCAGCACCACGGCAACGGCACGGGCAATACCGCAGATCATGGCACCCACCAGGACGTCGCGGAAACCTTCGTTAAAGCCATCGCAAATGTCCGAAGTCTTCAGGCCCGCAATCATGCCGACCACTACGCCCATGATGATAAACAGCCCCGCCATTTCCATCATGAACCAGCCCTGGGTCATCACGCCCCATACCAGGGTGGCAAAGAAACCAAAGGCCGCAAGCGACGCCCACTTCTGACGGGAAGTGGCGGTCAGGGCGCCTTCATCGTCGGCATGCTGATAGTGCTTGCGCTTCTCCAGCTCCTTGGTATCGCCTTCCATCAGGCTCAGGGCAGGATTGTTTTTTACCTTCAGGGCGTAACGGGTGACATAGAAAATGCCGGGCACCAGGATGGCGGCAAATACCAGCGCACGCAGTCCCATGCCTGAATACACAGGCAAATCAGCCAGCTGCTGGCCCAGGCCGGTGTTGATGGGATTGAGCACACCAGAGGTAAAACCGGCAGTGGTGGCGCACAGCGCCACGGCGGCGGCGGTGACGGAGTCAAAGCGCAACGCCAGCATCAGGGGCAGAATAACGGGCACATACACCAACGCCAGCTCCTGAGTACCTATCAGGGTCGCGATCACGGCAAAGGTGGTCATCAGGACGGGAATGATCACTATGGTGTTATGAGCGAACCGACGGGTCAGCTTGTCTACCCCAATCTCGATAATGCCGGTACGGCGCAGCACCATGAACATGCCACCGATGATAAAGGTGAAGAACACCACAGTACCCGCATCCATCAGTCCTTTGGGAATGGCAAGCATAAAATCCACGGGGCCGACCGGGGTGGACTCGACCACCTGGTAGGAGTTGGGGTCAATGGTGGTTCGGCCATTAGGACCGGGTACCCGGTCGTATTGCCCGGCGGGAACAATATAGGTCAGCACCGCGGCAATGGCGCTGAATATAAACAAGATGACATAAATATGAGGCATCTCGAAAGACTTTTTCTTTTTACCTGCGTCGGTAGAAGAAAGTTCATTGGCTTTAGACATGAGACTCATGACCTCTCCCTTTTTACAACAACTGATTAAATCCATTTACGCTGGCTAGCGTGTTTCCAAGGTCGCGGTGTCATTTCAACATCAAGAGTCGTATGGCTAATCCTTGCGAACCTCCCAACCATTATTAACCATTCATTAACCGGCAGGCAACCAGTTTTAAAAACCAATTCCACATTGCGGAAATTTTTATTTAAAGAAAAAAGCAGAATCACTAACAAATGAACGAAAGTGACTGTAATAATCTGTTTTATATTGGTTTTTTATCGAAAATAACAAGGAACAAATTGTGAACATTATTGTTTTTATTTTGGCGCATTAACTAACTCAATCAATTAGACAATATAGATAAAACCTGACTTCAAAAATAAACAACAACAAAAACATAATATAAACAACTTGTACAATTCGTCTGCACCATAAAGCTTCATATAAAAACAAAAAGAATTCGAATGAATACATCTTATTGATTCCCCTGCGCCGGTCCTTTCCATTTCATTAAACGGATGGACCGTAAAGGTGCGTGCGATTGCCGGCACGCGTCAGGTAATAAAGGCAATGACACAGGGTAAAAACACAGACTGGTGAACACCTCAAGAAGGCACGGTAATCCCATGATGAATCGCCGGGCACAAAAAAACCGACGCTGTGGTCGGTTTACTTGGGATCGCCCTTGCGGTGTTTCAGTATTCGAGTCGACGCCCCAAACGGGCGGCACGAGTGCGGGCATAAAAAAACCGACACTAGGTCGGTTAATTCTGGTCGGCGTTGCAGGATTCGAACCTGCGACCCTCTGGTCCCAAACCAGATGCGCTACCAGGCTGCGCTAAACGCCGAAACTGTTCTCTTGCGAAACTGTTTGAAAGCAGTGGTGCGAAGGGGGGGACTTGAACCCCCACGTCCGAAGGACACTAACACCTGAAGCTAGCGCGTCTACCAATTCCGCCACCCTCGCATGTTTACTGCTTTCAGGCCTTGGCCTGAAACTGGGGTGACCGACGGGGCTCGAACCCGCGACAACCGGAATCACAATCCGGGACTCTACCAACTGAGCTACGGTCACCATAATCAAATTGTTGTCCAACTACCGAATGGCGCGCCCGACAGGATTCGAACCTGTGACCTCTGCCTCCGGAGGGCAGCGCTCTATCCAGCTGAGCTACGGGCGCTCTATATTTGGACGCTGCGAATACTAAGGTCAGCCCCCGCCCTTGTCCAGCACTTTTTTGTCTTTACCGGCCATCTGCCGGTTTTGTCGGCAGAATGGCGTTTTTTTTAACTAAAGTGAAGAAAGGGCCACACTGCGGCGATTGACTTGAAGTGACGATGGCCTAGAATCAGCAGTCGAATGAACGTTCATTCATTTATGGTTCAGACTTCAGACAGAGAACAGATGACAAACAAGCGCGAGCGCATTCTCAATGCGGCGGAACACCTGATCGCCAACCTCGGCTTTCAGGGCATGTCGATGCAGCTGGTCGCCCGGGAAGCCGGTGTGGCCACCGGCACCATTTATCGCTATTTCAGGGACAAGGAAAGCCTGCTGCGCTGTGTACATGAAGAGCGAATGCAGGAGGTGTCTGTGGCCCTGCTGCAGGGCGTCAACACGCAGGACCCCAGCCTGGCGCAGTTTCGACTGCTGTGGCAGAACTGCCTGCATTACCTGCTGAGCAACCCCGACTGTCTGTTGTACCGCGTGCAGTACGAAGCCTCTCCCCTGTTCAGCAGAGAAGAGGAAGAACGCATGGATGAACGCTATTTCAAACCGGTGTTCGAGTTTTTCGAACGCGGCCGGGACATCGGCCTGTTTCGGGATCTGCCATCAGACCTGCTGGGATTCCTGGCGCTGGAAAATCTGATGCTGTTAACCCAGAGGCACGCCCGGGGCTGTATTCAGATGAACGAGGCCGTCTTTGACGAGCTGATGGATGCGGCCTGGAACGCCATTTTAAAACGCTAACAACCACGTCGCGGGAGTGACTTCGATGAAAAAATGGACCCTGTCCATGCTGCTGCTGGTGATCCTGATCTTCGGCAGCGTCATTGGTTTTAACCTGTTCAAGCAAAAAATGATGGCCCAGTATTTCGCCAATCAGCCGGTGCCCAGCTTTCCGGTCACCGTGACCGAGATCACTCCGGTAGACTGGACACCACGCATCGCCGCCATCGGTTTTATCGAGCCGATTCAGGGCATCAATGTCAGCAACGAGTCTGCCGGCATCGTGCGTGCCATTCACTTTGAGTCGGGCCAGCAGGTCAAGGCCGGTGAGGTGCTGGTGGAGCTCGACGCCGACGTGGAAAAAGCCAACCTGCGCAGCTCCGAAGGCCGGCTGCCGGCGGTTCGTGCCAACCTCACGCGCATGCGTCAGCTATTCCAGCGCGGCTCCGTCTCCCAGGGTCAGCTCGATGACGCCGAAGCCAGCTACCGGGAACTGCAAGGCCAAATCGACTCCCTTCAGGCCACCATTGAACGGCGCACCATTCGCGCGCCCTTTGACGGCGTCATGGGTATTCGCAACGCCTTTCTCGGCCAGTATCTGAACGCCGGCACCGACATTGCCCGGCTGGAAGACATCAGCCAGTTCCGCATTCGCTTTACCATTCCCCAGACCCGCATCGCCGACATTCGCGTGGGCCAGGCCCTGAACATTCTGGTAGACGCCTATCCGGACACGCCGTTTGAAGGCGAGATCACCGCCATTGAGCCGCAGATCAACCCGGAATCGGGCGTGGTGCAGGTGCAGGCCAGCATTCCCAATCAGGGCGGCAAACTGCGCTCGGGCATGTTCGCCAAGCTGGACGTGCAGCTGCCGGTGAAAGCCGACCAGATCCTGGTGCCCCAGCACGCCATCAATTTCACCCTTTACGGCCAGACCGTGTATGTGGTGAAAGAAGAACAGGCCGACGACGGCGAGACCGTGCGGGTAGCGCAACAGCGGGTGATTGAAGTGGCCGAGCGGGAAGCCGATTTCGCCCGGGTGGTGAAGGGCCTGGAAGCAGGTGAAACCATCGTCACGTCCGGCCAGGTGCGCCTGTCCAACGGCAGCCGGGTCAACCCGGTGGAAAGCGACGCCCTCGACACTCCAGAATCGGCCCCCCTGCTGTAAGCGGAGACTTTCATGCGTTTTACCGATATCTTCATAAAACGGCCGGTGCTGGCCGTTTCGATCAGCCTGCTGATCGTGCTGCTAGGGCTGCAGGCCCTGCAGAAAATGCAGGTACGCGAATACCCGGAAATGACCAATACCGTGGTCACCGTCAGTACCAGCTATTACGGCGCCAGCGCCGACCTGATTCAGGGCTTTATTACCCAGCCGCTGGAGCAGGCCATTGCCCAAGCCGACAATATCGACTTTATGACCTCGTCGAGCAGCAACGGCAGCTCCAGCATCACGGTGCAGATGAAGCTGAACACCGACCCCAACGCGGCCCTGTCGGACATTCTGGCCCGGGTCAACTCGGTGCGCTCCCAGCTGCCCCGGGAGGCGGAGGATCCCAGCCTGGAGATGACCACGGGGGCCTCTACCTCCATCATGTATATCGCCTTCAGCAGTGAGCAACTGAACTCGCCCCAGATTAACGACTACCTGGAGCGGGTAGTGCGGCCCCAGTTCTACTCGGTGGACGGGGTAGCCAAGCTCAACCTGTTCGGCGGCGCCAAGTTTGCCCTGCGCATCTGGCTGGATCCGCTGCGGCTGGCGGCCCAGCAACTGACCGCCGCCGAGGTGCTGTCGGTGCTGCAGTCCAACAACTACCAGGCCGCCGCCGGCCAGTCCACCGGCTATTACATGCTCTACAACAGCGATATCAATACCCAGATTGAAACCGCCGAAGAGCTGGAGTCCCTGGTGGTGGCCACCCGCAATGACGCCGTGGTGCGCCTGCGCGACGTGGCCAAGGTGTCGCTGGAAAAGAGCCACGATGTGGTACGTGCCCTGGCCGACGGCCAGTCGGCGGTGATCATCGGGGTTGACCCCACGCCGTCCGCCAACCCGCTGAATGTGGCCGAGAACGTGCGCAACATGCTGCCGGATCTCGAGCGCAACATGCCCGACACCATCAAGATGGAACTGTTGTATGACGCCACCGACGCCATCAACGAGTCCATTCACGAGGTGGTGAAAACCATTCTGGAAGCGTCCCTTATCGTGGTGGTGGTGATCACCCTGTTCCTGGGCTCGCTGCGCGCCGTGCTGATCCCCATTATCACCATTCCGCTGTCGTTGATCGGGGTGGCGATCCTGATGAGCATGTTCGGCTTCAGCATCAACCTGATGACGCTGCTGGCCATGGTGCTGGCCATCGGCCTGGTGGTGGACGACGCCATCGTGGTGGTGGAAAACGTCGACCGGCACATCAAGGCCGGCGAATCGCCCTACCGGGCCGCCATTCTCGGCACCCGGGAAATCGCGGTACCGGTGATCACCATGACCATCACCCTGGCGGCGGTATACGCTCCCATCGCCCTGATGGGCGGCATTACCGGCTCCCTGTTCAAGGAATTCGCCCTGACCCTGGCCGGCGCCGTGTTTATTTCCGGCGTGGTGGCGCTGACCCTGTCACCCATGATGTGCTCCAAGCTGCTCAAGCCCCATGTCAATCCCAACCGCTTTGAGCAGGGCGTGGAGAACACCCTGGAGCGACTGACCGACGACTACAGCCGCATGCTGGACGCGGTGCTGGCCAAGCGCCCCGTGGTGATCGCTTTTGCCCTGCTGGTGTTCGGCTCCATGCCGGTGCTGTTCAGCTTCATTCCCAGCGAGCTGGCGCCGAGTGAAGACAAAGGGGCCTTCCTGATGATGGCCAAGGCCCCCAACACCGCCAACCTCGATTACATCGAGAACAACATGCGCAAGGCGGTGGAAGTGCTCAACAAGGACGACGCCCTGTCCACCTCGCTGACCATTGCCGGCGTACCCAGCGCCAACCAGGGTCTGGCGGTAGCGGTGCTCAAACCCTGGAGTCAGCGGGATGCGCAAAAAGCGGTGATCGAGCGGCTGACGCCGCCGTTGCAGGGCATTCCGGCGGTGGCCATCAGCGCCTTTGAATTTCCCGAACTGCCCGGCGCGTCCAGTGGCCTGCCGGTGCAATATGTGCTGACCACCCCCAACAACTTTGAAAGCCTGTATGAAGTGGCCGCCGAGGTGCTTCAAACGGTCAGCCAGAGCCCGCTGTTTGTGTACAGCGAGCTGGATCTGGCCTTTGACTCCGGCACCATGAAAATTCAGGTCAACCGGGACAAGGCCGGCGCCTATGGCGTGACCATGCAGGACATCGCCATCACCCTGTCCACCATGATGAGCGACGCCTACGTCAACCGGGTGGATCTGGACGGCCGCAGCTACGAGGTTATTCCTCAGGTGGCCCGGGCCGACCGGCTCAACCCGGATTCCATTCGCGACTACTATGTGCGCGCCCACAATGGCGACATGGTGCCCCTGGCCAACCTGGTGTCGATCACCATGGAGGCCCAGCCCCGCTCCCTGCCCCATTACAACCAGCTGAACTCGGCCACCATAGGTGCCGTGCTTACGCCGGGCGTGTCCATGGGCGATGCCATCGGGTTTCTGGAGCAAAGCGTCACCGCCGAGCTGCCCAACGGCTATAACCACGACTACCTGGGTGCCGCCCGCCAGTTCGTGACCGAGGGTAACGCCCTGTACATGACCTTCCTGCTGGCGCTGTTCATCATTTTCCTGGTACTGGCGTCCCAGTTTGAAAGTGTGCGCGATCCGCTGGTGATCATGGTATCGGTGCCCCTGGCCATTTCCGGCGCCCTGGTGGCCCTGGCCTGGGGCCTGGCAACCATGAACATCTACACCCAGGTGGGTCTGATCACCCTGGTAGGCATCATCACCAAGCACGGCATTCTGATGTGTGAAGTGGCCAAGGAAGAGCAGCTGCACCGAGGCCGGGATCGCACCGAAGCCATTCGCGTGGCGGCCCGCATTCGTCTGCGCGCCATTCTGATGACCACCGCCGCCATGGTGGCCGGCCTGATTCCGCTGCTGTTTGCGGCGGGTGCCGGTGCCTTCTCGCGCTTTGGCATGGGCATCGTCATCGTCTCCGGCCTGAGCATAGGTACCCTGTTTACCCTATTCGTGCTGCCGGTGATCTACACCTTCCTGGCCTCACGCCACCGTCCGCTGCCGGAGTTTGACGAAACCCAGGCACCCAAGGCGCTGGCCGGCCACTAAGCCAACCTGTAATCCGCAAAAGGGCTGCATCACGCAGCCCTTTTTGTTTATGGACCATGCTGTAAGGGCAATGCCGCCAACAGGGAGAAAAGAATGACGCTTTGGATATTGCTGGCGCTGGGTATTGGCCTGGTGCTGGTGCTCGGCCAGAACCGGGCCCAAAACGAACTGGAAAACCGGGTGGAACAACTGCAGGCCGAACAGCGCCGGCTGCTGGAACGCATTACCACCCTGGAGAAGCTGGTGCTGGAAAAGGAAAAACGCCGCCCCTTTGAAGAGCTGTGACCGTCTCCCTTGCACCGTTCCAGTCATGAGAAGCTGTGATCAGGCCCCTTGCTCCGCTCAAACCGGCTGCCTACACTGCCTGTCTCATTGCGCGGGACGATCCTATGAAGAATCAGAAAAAAGCCTACCTGTTCGGGCTGGGAGCGGTGGCCTGCTGGTCTACCGTGGCCAGTGCCTTTAAACTTTCGCTCGATTATTTTGATCCGGCCCAGCTGTTGCTGGTGGCGACGAGCAGCTCCTTGCTGCTACTGCTCGGCCTGCTGGCACGCCAGGGCAAGCTGCACCTGCTGGGGCGCACCCTGAAACAGCGCCCCGGCTACTACGCCCTGCTGGGGCTGATTAACCCGGCGCTCTACTACCTGGTGCTGTTTCAGGCCTACGACCTGCTGCCGGCCCAGCAGGCCCAGACCCTCAATTATACCTGGGCCATCACCCTCACCCTGCTGGCAGTGCCCTTTCTGGGCCAGACCATTCGCCGCCAGGACTGGGTAGCCATCGTGCTCGGCTACCTGGGCGCCATGGTGATCGCCACCAAGGGCAATTTGCTCAGCCTGAATTTCGAAAGCCCGCTGGGTGTGGCCCTGGCGCTGGGCTCCACCCTGCTGTGGGCCGGCTACTGGATCCTCAACACCCGCAACCAGGCCGATCCCCTGGTGACCCTTACCTTAAGCTTTTTGCTGGGACTGCCGGTGATCGTGCTGGCCACCGCCTGGCTGTCGGACTTCGCCCTCACCGCCTGGCAGGGCTGGGTAGGTGCCATCTATGTGGGTCTGTTTGAGATGGGCTTTGCCTTTGTGATGTGGCTGCTGGCCCTGCGCCACGCCGAAAACACCGCCCGCATTTCCAACCTGATTTTTATCTCGCCCTTTGCCTCTCTGGTGCTGCTGCGGCTGCTGGTGGGCGAGCAAATCTACCCCGCCACCCTGGTGGGCCTGGTGATGATAGTTACCGCCCTGCTGATCCAGCAATGGCGCCCCCGGGGGCGGTTTGCCAAGCCCTCAAGCGCGGAGTAGAGTGAGCGAAACGCGGCGAAAGCACGCTCACGCCGGCCGGTGCCATTCCACATTTAAAAGACCTTGTTAAGGAATCAACATGACCCACGCCCAACGCCTTGCGAATGTTCGTGACGACATGCGGCTGCAGCAACTGGACGCCTTTATCGTGCCCCACGACGACGAGCATCTGGGTGAATACATTCCTCCCTATGCCGAACGCCTGGCCTGGCTCACCGGCTTTACCGGCTCTGCCGGCGCCGCCGTGGTGCTGACCGGCAAGGCGGCGGTATTTGTGGATGGCCGCTATACCGTGCAGGTACGCCACCAGTGCGACGCCGGCCTGTTCGAATACCGCCATTTAATCCAGGAGCCGGTGCTCGACTATGTGCTGAGCGAGCTGGCCGCCGGTTCCCGGGTGGGCTTTGATCCGCGCCTGCACAGCCGGGGCTGGTTTGATGCCGCCAACAAGAAACTGGCCGCCCGCGACCTGAAGCTGGTGCCGGTCGGCGTCAACCCCATCGACAAGCACTGGCACGACAGGCCCGAGCCGGAAATTCACCCGGCGCTGCTGCTCGATCAGGACTACAGCGGCCAGCACAGCGAGGCCAAGCGCAACCGTATTGCCGAACGGCTGGCCGCCAACAACATAGATGCCCAGTTACTGACCCAGGCCGAGCCCATCAACTGGCTGCTCAATATTCGCGGTCGCGATATTCCCTGCCTGCCGGCGGTGCTGAGCTTTGCCCTGCTGCACAACGACGGCGCCGTGCAGCTGTTTGCCGAGCCCGCCAAGTTCAACGGCCTGGATCTCGCCGGCCACAGTGGCCATAACGTCACCCTGGCCCCCATCTGCGAGCTGGAAAGCGCCCTGTGTGCACTGGGCCAGCAGGGTGCCCGGGTACAACTCGACCCCGCCACCGCCAACGCCTGGAGCAGCCTGGTGCTGGAGCAGGCCGGCGCCGAGCTGGTGTTTGCCGACGACCCCTGCATGCTGCCCAAGGCCTGCAAAAACCCGGTGGAAGTGCAGGGCAGCCGTGCCGCCCACCTGCGTGACGGCGCCGCCGTGTGCCGCTTTCTGGCATGGCTCGATCGCCGCCTCGCCGAGCCTCACCCGGAGCGGGAAGACGAAGGCACCCTGGCCGACCGGCTGCAGGCGCTGCGGGCGCAAGCCCCCGAGTTTGTAGAAGCCAGCTTCAGCACCATCTCGGCGCTGGGCCCCAACGCCGCCATGTGCCACTACCATCATGGCAACGGCACCCCACGCACACTGGGGCAGGACGCCATCTACCTGGTGGACTCCGGCGGCCAGTATCTGGACGGCACCACCGACATTACCCGCACCGTGGCGGTGGGCGAACCCAATGATGAAATGCGCAAACTGTTCACCCTGGTGCTGCGCGGCCATATCGATCTGGCCTGTGCCCGTTTCCCCGCCGGCACCGGCGGCCTGCAGCTGGACGCCCTGGCGCGCATGCCGCTGTGGCAACAAGGCTACAACTTCGATCACGGCACCGGCCACGGCGTGGGCCACTACCTCAGCGTGCACGAAGGCCCCCAGCGCATTTCCCCCAAGGGCAGCACGGTGCCCCTGACCACCGGCATGATCGTCTCCAACGAGCCCGGCTATTACCGGGAAAACGCCTTTGGCATTCGTTGTGAAAACCTGGAAGTGGTGCAGCCCGCCAACACCGACGGTGATATTCCGGTATTTGAATTTGAGCACCTCACCCAGGTGCCCTTTGATCGCCGCCTGATCGACACTACCTGGCTGGAAGCCCGACACATTGACTGGCTCAACGACTATCACGCCGGGGTATGGGAAAAGATCAGTCCGCAGCTGACCGGCGGCGACCTCACCTGGCTGGAGCGGGCGACCCGGCCGCTCTGAGAAACAGGGGAGCAGGGATGGTAGGTTGGAATGAGCGCAGCGAATTCCAACAATTCACAGCCGGCTGCGTGTTGTGGTTCGCTTCGCTCATCACAACCTACTCCTAATTCCCGGTTCCTGCTCTAATTTGCTGCCCTTTGCCCTAATTCGGTAAACTGCACCGAATCTTGCCGTTTAAGTATGGTCTTACGCGGCAACGCCATTAATCAGGTTCATTATGCAACTAGCCAATTATTACCGAAGCCTGCTGCAGCGCCTGCCGGCCCTGTCGGTGGATGCCGACAAGGTGCGCGCGCTGCACTCCGCCGCCGCCTTTCGAGAGCGGCTGCTGACGCTTATCGCCACGGCACAAACCCGCATCTGCCTGGTGGCACTCTATCTGCAGGACGACGACGCCGGCCGGGAAATTCTCACCGCCCTGCACCAGGCCAAGCAGGCCAATCCGACGCTGGACGTACGCCTTTACGTCGACTTTCACCGGGCCCAGCGCGGGCTTATCGGTCATGCCGGGCAGGGCGGCAACCACCTGATGTATCAGGAATTCGCCGAACGCTACGAACATCCCATCGCCATTCACGGGGTGCCGGTCAAGGGCCGGGAGCTGCTCGGCGTGCTGCACCTCAAGGGCTTTGTGTTTGACGACACCCTGCTCTATTCCGGCGCCAGCATCAACGACATTTACCTGCATCAGAACGGCCGCTACCGCTTTGATCGCTACCACGAAATCACCGACGCCGGCCTCGCAGACGCCATGCTGGATTATGTTGACCGGCTGTTTGCCCACAACCCGACGGTGCCGGCCCTGAACCAGCCCGAGATCCCCACCGCGCGCCGGCTGCGCCAGCCCATTCGCCAGTTTCGTCATCGGCTGCGCCGGGGCCAGTATCAGTTCGAGCACCAGCCCCGCCAGCCCGGCGAGGTGGCGGTCACCCCGCTGGCCGGACTGGGCAAGCGCGGCAACAAGCTTAACCGGGCCATTCGCACCATGGTACGGGGCACCAAAGAGAAGTTGTTTGTCTGCACCCCCTACTTCAACCTGCCCAAGTCCCTGGCCCGGGACATTCGCAGCCAGCTCAAAAAGGGCCGGGAAGTCACCCTGGTGATTGGCGACAAGACCGCCAACGACTTTTATATTCCGCCCGACGAGCCCTTTCGCACCATAGGCGGGTTACCCTACCTGTATGAAGCCAACCTGCGCCGCTTTGCCCGATCCAACCAAACCTTTATCTACCAGGGCAAACTCCACATCATGCTCTGGCGGCACGACCACAACTCCTATCACCTCAAGGGACTGTTTGTGGATGACGACCTGGCCATGATCACCGGCAACAATCTCAACCCCCGCGCCTGGGGGCTGGATCTGGAAAACGGCCTGCTGCTGCAGGATCCGGAGCACCGTCTGCGGGCCACCTTTGAGGAAGAAAAGGCCAACATTCTGCAACACTGCCGGCGGCTGACCCATTTCACCGAAATCGAGCAGCTCGGCGACTATCCTGAGCCGGTGCAGCGGCTGCTCAAGCGGGTGCAGCGCACCCAGGCCAATGTGCTGCTGAAACGCCTGCTCTGAATGACAATGAGGGGTACGCAGAAGGCAAGGAAACTGCCGCCACTGCGCTAACCCTGCTTTCGGCTTCGCGCTTCCAGCTTTCGGCGCTTGTTGCTATTCTTCTGTACATATTTACAGTGCAGGGCCGCCATGAATCTGGACAAAATGCCCCTCAGCCTGCTCAAGGGCGTGGGTGACAAAATGCAGGAAAAACTGCACCGGCTGGGGCTGGAAACGGTGCAGGATCTGCTGTTTCACCTGCCGTTGCGCTACGAAGACCGTACCCAAATCTGCCCGGTGGCCGAGCTGCGGCCGGGCATGCATGTGTCCGTGGTGGGCGAGGTGGTCGACAGCCACATCAGTTACGGCCGCAAGCGCATGCTGCTGTGCCGGCTGCGGGACGACAGCGGCACCCTCACCCTGCGCTTTTTCAACTTCGCCGCCGCCCAGAAAAACAGCCTCACCGCCGGCACCCGGCTGCGCGCCTTTGGGGAAATTCGCCCCGGTCATCACGGCCTGGAGATCATTCACCCCGAATACACCCTGCTGCAGGGCGACAACCCGATCAGCGTGGAAACCAGCCTGACGCCGGTTTACGGCACCACAGAAGGGCTGCGCCAGATAAGCCTGCGTCAGCTCACCGATCAGGCCCTTGCTTGGCTTGAGCAACAGCCGCTGACCGAGCTGTTGCCCGCCGGCCTTTATCGCCAGCAAATGCCCCTCAACGACGCCGTGCACCTGCTGCACCGGCCGCCCCCGGATGTGGCGCAGGATCAACTCGAGCACGGGCAGCATCCCGCCCAGCAGCGACTGGTGATGGAAGAGCTGCTGGCCCACAACCTGTCGGTACTGCAGGTGCGCGAGCAGGGCCAGGCCCACCGGGCCCGGGCCCTGCCTGCCGCCGAAGCCCTGGTGCACGACTTTCTGGCCCGGTTGCCGTTTTCCCCCACCGGTGCCCAGCAGCGGGTGGTGGCGGAAATCGGCGCCGACCTGCACAAACACGTGCCCATGATGCGGCTGGTGCAGGGCGACGTGGGCTCGGGCAAGACCCTGGTGGCGGCGCTGGCGGCCCTGCAGGTGATCGGAAATCAGGGCCAGGTAGCGCTGATGGCCCCCACCGAGCTGCTGGCGGAGCAGCACGCCGCCAACTTTGCCGCTTGGCTGGAGCCGTTGGGCATTAACGTGGGCTGGCTGGCGGGCAAGGTCAAGGGCAAGGCCCGCACCGAACAGCTGGAGCGGCTGGCCAGTGGCGAACTGGCGATGATAGTGGGTACCCACGCGCTGTTTCAGGAGCAGGTGCAGTTCAATGCCCTGGAGCTGGTGGTCATCGACGAACAGCACCGCTTTGGCGTGCACCAGCGCCTGGCCCTGCGGGAAAAAGGCAGCCAGGGTGAGTACTATCCGCACCAGCTGATCATGACCGCCACCCCCATTCCCCGCACCCTGGCCATGACCGCCTATGCCGATCTCGACACCTCGGTCATCGACGAACTGCCCCCGGGGCGCACCCCGGTCACCACGGTCGCCATTCCCGATACTCGGCGCGACGAAGTGATCGAGCGGGTGCGGCAAGTGTGCCGTGAAGAGGGCCGCCAGGCCTACTGGGTGTGCACCCTGATTGACGAGTCGGACGTGCTGGAGTGCCAGGCGGCGGAAGACACCGCCGCCGCCCTTTCAGAACGGCTGAAAGAGCTTAAGGTGGGGCTGGTGCACGGCCGCATGAAGGCGACGGAAAAGCAGGCGGTAATGGCCGACTTCAAGGACGGCAGGCTGGACCTGCTGGTGGCCACCACCGTGATTGAGGTGGGGGTGGATGTACCCAACGCCTCGCTGATGATCATCGAAAACCCCGAACGCCTGGGCCTGGCCCAGTTGCACCAGCTGCGCGGCCGGGTGGGCCGGGGTGCCACCGCTTCTCACTGCGTGCTGCTCTATCACGCCCCCCTGTCGAAAACCGCCACCCAGCGGCTGGGGGTGCTGCGCGACACCAACGACGGCTTTATCATCGCCCAGAAGGATCTGGAAATTCGTGGCCCGGGCGAGCTGCTGGGCACCCGCCAGACCGGCCTGGCGGATCTGAAAATCGCCGATCTGGTGCGGGATCAGGCCCTGTTGCCGGAAGTGCAGCGGCTGGCCCGCTATCTCGCCGACCGCTACCCCGACTGTGTCGACCCGCTGATCCGCCGCTGGCTCGGTACCCGGGATCACTACGGCAAGGTGTAATTCTCCTCACACCTAACTCCTCACCGGTTTCCGGCGAAGTCCTGCCTATGTATGATACAAACAGCGGATTTTAAAGGGTTAAATTCATGAAAAAACTGGCCAGAAGAGGTTTGACGGGGCTGCTGGTGCTGTTGCTCGGCGGCTGGTTGCTGCTGAATTTGCTGGACGTGAACCGGCTGAAAAAACCGGTACTGACCTGGCTGAATGAAAATACCGAGCTGGGACTCAGCGTGGGCAGGCTGGAGTTCAACCCTCTCTCCCCCTACAAGCTGCTGGCGGAAGACGTACGGCTGGGTGACTGGTTCAGCGCCCGGCAAGTCTATCTCGAGCTGGCGCAGCTGGCTCCCCTGGCGGGGCGCACCGAGGTGGCCATTCTCGATATCATCGACGGCAGTATCAACCTGCCCCAGGCCCAGGCTCCCGCCCTACCCGCCAACCTGGCCGATATTCATATTGCCGAGCTCAATACCCGCAACCTCGCCCTGACCGGCCAGGACTGGGAGGCCGGCGGCATTGAGCTTCATATCAACGACTGGCAGCCCCGGCGGCAAGGCCAGTGGCAATGGTGGGCCGACGCCGGCCTGAGCGCTCGCGTACGCCAGCTGTCTCATTCGGCCCTAGAGCTGTCGCGACTGGATATCAGCGGTCATTTGCGCCAGGGTCGGCTGGAGCTGGACGATGTGCGCGGCCGGCTGGCCGGTGGCCTGGTCAGCGGCAGTCTGACTCTGGACCCCGCCGAGCGCGAGCTGCGCCTGGAACGCCCGCAATTCAGCCAGGTCAAACTGCAACTGCATGACGCCCTCACTCTGCCCGAGGGCTGGCGCCTGCTGCTGAGCCGGGCCCGGCTCGACGACGTCAGCCTGACCACGGCTTCGCTCACCGTTAACGGCATGCGCGGCGAGCTGCGGGATCTGGAGTGGGGCGGCCGGGGTCTGCCCGAAGGCCGAGGCGACTGGCAGGCGGATGAAGCTACCCTCGACTGGCTGCGCCTGGACAACCACCGGCTGCATTGGTTGGGTGACGCCGACCGCCAGGGCGTCACCCTGAGCGGCCGGGCCTGGGAGGGCAGCATTGAGGCCGAACTGGGCTGGTACCCGAAACAGGGCCGGCTGGATATCGACGAACTGCAACTGGCCGGCAACAAGCTGGTGTGGCAGCCGGACATGGCCTGGCCCCTGCCCGACGTGCGCATTCACAAGCTCAATCTGAGCCGCACCGAGTTGCTGTCGCTGGACGATGAACTGCCGCTGTCGCTGTTTGACGGGGAGCTGTTTGTCACCGATCTGGCCTGGTCGGCAGGACTGTGGCGTCCACTCAGCCAGCAGGCTCGGCTGGAAGGCCGCGTGGGCGAGCTGGCCTGGAACAGCCTGATCGCGCGCGCTGCCCGCTTCAGTGCCCGCCTCACCGACGAACAGTGGCTGCTCGACCAGCTCAGCGGCGACTGGCTGGACGGCAACATCACCCTCACCGGCAGCCTGGGGCTCTATCCGCCTCACCGCACTCAGGTTACGCTTGCCGGTAAAGACTGGCAGCTGCGTCACCTCAGCAACTGGCTGCAGGCCGACCGGGGCTTTGCCGGCGATCTCGACGTCGGCGTCAGCCTCAGCGGCGAACCCGGTAATCCCGCCAGCTGGCAAGGTGAACTGGCGCTTGCTGGAGAGGATGTGTTTGTGGAGCAACTGGGGCTGGATCCCTGGCTGCGCAACCGCCTGGGTGAAGACTACGCCAGTCCCAAACAGGTAGACAGTACCCTGGCGGCACTGGATCTTATGCAACAGGATGGTTTTTTCTACCGGCTGGATCTGCGTGGCCCGGTCACCGATGGCCGCTGGCGACTCGACAGCAGCGCGGTTCAGAGCGTGCGTCACCTGCTGGCCCTGCGGGGGAACATTGGCGCCGGTGGCCGGCTTGATCTCGACCTGGGCGCCATTAACGATGCCGGCTGCCGGGAACTGGCCATCAGGCTGACCGGCGACTGGCACGCCCCCCGCCTGCGCCTGCACCAGCCCGAACTGAACACACCGTGCCGGCCCTGGTATACGGGGCCTGTGCCCTACCCCGCCGCCGGCCTGCCCGGCAGCCTGATCGAGGCGGTGCGGGCACTGCCCGCCCCCTGAGCAAGGGTCAGGACACTGGCCGCATCCCGGGAAACTGCTCGGCATAACTGAGGTTGTACAGCTCCACCAGATAGCGCCAGAACACATCCACTTCCGGCTTGACCGTATGCCGGAAGCGATACAACAGAATGCGCAAATCCACGGTATGAAAGCCTTCATGCAACACGGTGAGCTGGCCCTGGGTCAGCTCGTTCTGGATCAGCCCGTAGGGCAGCCAGGCCACACCATAGCCCTGCAGCGCCATGGCCTTGAGCCCTTCCGCCAGGGCGTTTTCACACACTATGGTGTACTGAAAGTCCGGCGGCAGCTTGTTAAGACAAAACTCCTTCACCAGACTGCCCAGATAGGACGCCTCCGGATAGGCCAGTAACTTGAGCTGCGTATTTCCGTTCACCGAAAACACCGGCGTACCTTCCGGCGTCAGCGCCGACACTGGCACCAGCCGATCGGTGCCCACCTGAATGCAGGTGGTGTCGTTGCGGGACAGCTGACCCATGTCGCCAGCAGAAGAAAAACTCAGCAGAAAGTCACCCATGCCGGCCATAAATGACTCGGTCAGATCGTGCAAGTTGCCGGTGTTGAGCTTGACCAGGGTATTGCCCACCAGCGGTTCCAGGGTACGGATCCAGCGGGGAAAAAACGACACCGCCGGCGAGTGCTGGGCAAAAAACACCAGGCTTTTCTGAATCTCCTGCCCCTGCAGGCGCTTGCGCACCCGGTAGGTGTCGTGGATCATCCGTTTGGCTTCCTCTACAAACGCCAGGCCACTGCTGGTCAGGGTGGTGGGATGCTTCTCCCGATCCACCAGCGCCACCCCCAGCCAGTTCTCCAGCGAGCGAATGCGCCGGCTAAATGCCGGCTGGGTCACAAAACGGGCTTCTGCCGCCTTGGAGAAACTGCCGTGTTCACTCAGGGCCACAAAGTCCTTCAACCACTTCAATTCCATTAAAAACAATTCCTTACCGTATATTTTCGGCCCTATGCCCAAAAGTAACCACGGGCAAAGCCAATATAGCATTGGTCGTACAGCGGTGATTATTCCACCATGCAGTTGTTAACCAAATGTATTGCACATGTTCAAAACGAAGAGGAATGTTAAAATGCATCTAGCTCGTTATCCCCGTCTGCACTTCGCTCATCTGGCCACTCCGCTGGAGCCGATGCATCAACTGACCAAGCTGCTGGATGGTCCGAACCTGTGGATCAAGCGTGACGATTGTACCGGTCTCGCCGGCGGCGGCAACAAGACCCGTAAACTCGAGTTTCTGATGGCCGATGCCCTAGAGCAGGGTGCCGACACCATCATCACTCAGGGTGCCACCCAGTCCAACCACGCCCGCCAGACCGTGGCCATCGCCACCAAGCTGGGCCTGGAATGCCACATTCTGCTGGAAGACCGCACCGCCTCCGAAGACGTCGACTACAACTACAACGGCAACGTCATGCTGGATCAGCTGTTCGGCGGCATACTGCGCAAGTATCCGGGCGGCACCGACATGAATGCGGCCATGGAAGAACTGGCCAGCGAACTGAAAGCGGGCGGCAAGAAGCCCTATATCGTGCCCGGTGGCGGCTCCAACGAAATCGGCGCCCTGGGTTACGTCAACTGTGCCCTGGAACTGCTGGGCCAGGCCAACGACGCCGGTCTGCGCATTGACCACGTGGTTCACGCCACCGGCTCCGCCGGCACCCAGGCCGGTCTGGTCACCGGTCTGTCCGGCAGCAACAGCCGCATTCCGGTGCTGGGCATTGGCGTGCGTGTTCCCCGCGAGCAGCAGGAAGCCAACGTGTTCCGTCTGGCCGAGCGCACCGCCGAGAAGCTGGGCATCCCCGGCGCCGTCAAACGTGAAGACGTGGTTGCCAACTGCGACTACGTGGGTGAAGGCTACGGCATTCCCGCCCCCAGCACCCTGGAAGCCATCGAGCTGTTTGCCCGCCACGAAGGCATTCTGCTGGACCCGGTTTACTCCGGCAAGGGCGGCGCCGGCCTGATCGACCTGATCCGCAAGGGCCACTTCAAGAAAGGTGAAAACGTGGTGTTCCTGCACACCGGTGGCGCACAGGCGCTGTTCGGCTACCGTGATGCCTTTGGCTTTGCCAAATACTACTGATTGATTCGGGCGGCCACACTATGGCCGCTCATAACCAACGAACTCTGTTATCAGCCAGTTGGCTCGTCTTTTTAACAGGTGATATACCATGGAATATCTCAAAGAGGCAGCGGCAAACAGTGACGTCGTACTGAGAGATGAATGCATTCAGGGCGTGGTCAAGGACATGCTGGCCAATATTCGCCGCAACGGTGAAACCGCGGTGCGTGAATACGCCAGACAGTTTGATAACTGGCAGGGCGATTTCGTGCTGACCGAGCAGAAAAAGCAGGCCCTGATCGATCAGGTGCCTCAGCAGGTCAAGGACGATATCGACTTTGCCCATCGCCAGATCAAACGCTTTGCCGAAGCCCAGCGTGACAGCCTGACCTCCTTTGAAATTGAAACCGAAGAAGGCGTACGCCTGGGTCAGCAGGTACTGCCGGTGCAGTGTGCCGGCTGTTACGTACCCGGTGGCCGTTATGCCCACGCCACCTCTGCGCTGATGAGCGTGGCCACCGCCAAGGCCGCCGGCGTACCCTTTATCGTGGCCTGTTCACCGCCCCGGGGCGACAGCATCAACCCGGCCGTGGCCTATGCCATGCATGTGGCCGGTGCCGATATGATCCTGGAAATGGGCGGCGTACACGCCGTGGCCACCATGGCCTATGGTCTGTTTACCGGCCGCCCTGCCGACATTCTGGTGGGTCCGGGCAACGCCTACGTGGCCGAAGCCAAGCGCATGCTGTTCGGCGAAGTGGGTATCGATGTGTTTGCCGGCCCGACCGAGTCGGCCATTATCGCCGACAAGAATGCCGACCCCATGACCATTGCCGTTGACCTGGTGTCCCAGGCCGAGCACGGTCCCAACTCCCCGGTCTGGCTGTTTACCGACAGCCGCGAGCTGGGCGAGAAGGTACTGGAGATCATGCCCCATGTGATTGCCGACATGCCCAATGCCGATGTGTGCGAAGCGGCCTGGCGCGATCACGGTGTGGTGATCCTCGGCGACAGCCGGAAAGAAGTCGCCAAAATCAGCGACGAGTGGGCCTGTGAGCACCTGCAGGTGCTGGCGGACGATCTGGAATGGTGGAAAGCCAACCTCAACAACTACGGCTCCCTGTTTCTGGGTGAAGGCAGCACCGTTTCCCACGGCGACAAGTGCTCCGGCACCAACCACATTCTGCCCACCAAGAAGGCGGCCCGCTACAGCGGTGGCCTGAACGTGCAGAAGTTCATGAAGGTGCTGACCTATCAGGAACTGAGCGAAGAAGCCAACCTGGTGTTCAGCGCCGCCGGTTCCCGCATCTCCCGTGCAGAGGGCATGGAAGGCCACGCCCGTGCCTGTGACTGGCGCCTGCGTAAGTACTTTTCTGATATCACGTGGAACTTTCCGGTATACGAACAAAAGAAATATCAATAATGCATTACCAGAGGGAACAACACCTTAAGTAGGTATTAAAAAAATCTTTTACATTTTAGCCTAATGAAAATACAGCAAATGACATTTTAAACATGGAGAATAAAATGAAAAAAAATAAACTGCTACGTACTGCTCTTGGTATATCTATTGCTCTTTCTCTGACCATGGGGGCAGCTCAGGCTAAGGAAACCATCCGCATTTCCACTTATGTTAACGAGACTGACATTCGTTATCAGGGTTTTGAAAAGTTTGCCGAGCTGGCCACTGAAAAATCTAATGGTGATTTAGATATACAAATATTCCCTTCATCTACATTACATGGCTGGAGCGAGGGCGTTGATGCGGTACAAGGTGGGTTGTCTGATATCAGCTGGATCCCCTCCGACAAACGACTTGCATGTTATCGGGTGACCTCTTTATATCCCGTCGCTGTGAGCCTTGAAAATCAAATTGAGCTGGATAAAGAGTACTCCAACTTAATTAGGGCTGAAGCAGAAAAAGTTGGTTTAATGCCGCTAATTAACTCAAACTACTCTTATGATCAGGAATGGTGGTTTAAGGAGCCTGTTAGTGATCTCGGGAACCTGGATGGAAAAATGGTTCGCTCTATTGGTCCTTTGGTCAGCAGCATGATCGAAGCCTGGGGTGGGAAGCCTGTTTTTGTATCACCCAATGAAGTTTTTCAGTCAGCTGAGAGAGGCGTTGTTGATGGTATAAACATGGGTGTAGCAACCTATAGCTCATGGAAACTGTGGAGCGTCATGCCAAGCATGGTTAATGCCAACTTGTTCTATGCCAATATCATTTATATGATGAACAAGAACAAATTTGACTCTCTGAGTGAAACTAACCAAACCGCCCTCCTTGAAGCAGCGCAAGAGGCTGAGACCTGGCTCAAACCACGCTATGAAGACTGGATTGATCAACGGGTTGGTAATGCCGTTATGAAAGGTAATGGTTCTGCTTTCACCATCTCTCAAGAAAAGAGACACGAACTAATTAATAGCGTTCAATCTTCATGGGATAATGAAGTGAATGAAGCATGTGGTGAAGATTTAGCAAATGACATTCGTGAATTGTTTGCCAAACATGCCAAATAAATTTAAATAGCTTTACTTAGGGACGGAGATGTCAAAATGCAACAGGCATTGACTTTAACGCTATCAAAGGTGACGAGAATCTTGGAGAAAATAGCAAACATTCTGCTTTACTCCGGAGGTCTTGTTGTTTTCATTCAGGCATCCTGGATCACTTACGGTGTGTTCATGCGCTATGTAATGGATAATCCGGATGGTATGGTCACTGAAGCAACAGCCCTCATGTTAGTACCTGTTGCATTTTTTGGACTTGCGTATGCACTTAGTAAGGATGCGTATCCAAAGGTGACTTTACTACGTGATATACTGCCAAAAAAAGTTCAGGCTGTCATTGACAGGGTAAACCTTTTAATTATGACCTTAACCGGATTATTTTTCAGCATTGCATCCGGCGAAGCTGCTGTACGGGCTTTTCATTCAGGCGCTGCATCTGAGATTTTACTTTGGCCAAGATTCTACTTCTGGATCCCCGTGGCTATTTCACTTTTTGTTTTCACCTTGTTGGCACTTGTCCTCTTGTTGAATTATCAGCACCCTCTTGATAGAAATTACACAGAGCTGGAGGAAGTATAATGGAATGGTATGTTGTTGGCCTGGGCTTACTTGGCCTATTAATCCTGTTTATATCTATTGGCCTTCCAATTCCATTTGCGTTGGCTGCAGCTTCTTTACCTTTTTTGCTTAACATTCAGTCCTTATCTACTTCACTGATCACTGCTGAACTCAAGCTTTGGGGAGTCTGGGTTGATTACATTCTGTTGGCGGTACCCTTGTTTGTTTTATTGGGGGAGCTGATAGGAAGGTCGGCAATAGGCCCGAATCTTTACTGGTTCATGCACAGTAAAGTTCCAGTCCGCGGCTCTGCTGCTTATGGTAGCATTGGTGCCTGTGCTGGCTTTGGTGCAGTATGCGGCTCAAGTATGGTTGGCTCACTCACCATAGGTGGTGTAGCCTTGCCTGAAATGCTTAAGCTGGGTTATGGAAAGCGCCTGTCCAGTGGGGTTTTGGCAGCGGGTGGCACACTCAGCGTTCTGATTCCCCCCAGCCTGATCTTGCTGTTTTACGGCATTGTAACCGACCAGTCTATAGGTGACTTGTTTATTGCCGGAGTTATACCTGGTGTTATACTGGTTTCTCTTTTTATTCTTATTGTCAGTGTCTGGGGCTGGCTGCAGCCCAAAGAAGTTCCTGAGCGAGACAATAGTAACCCAATCCCTTGGGGGCTTGCATTAAGTGCCGTACTACCAGTTGTTATCATTGGTTTAATTATTACCGTCTCTATTTACACAGGCATTGCAACACCAACAGAAGCAGCAGGAATTTCCTGTGTGGCCACCATAATAATGGCATTTTCTGTTGGCGGTTTACGCTGGGATGGTTTTGTAGAAGCAATTCGAGCAACCATGAAAACGATGGGGTATCTTGGGCTGCTCTTGTCAGCTGGTGTGCTTTTCGGTTTTGTAATGACTTATTATAGGGTACCGCAGCAATTTACAGCACTATTTACAGCGATGGAATTATCTCCTTATGTGATTCTGGCTGCAATCATAGTGTTCTATGTCATACTTGGCATGTTCCTAGAGCCAGTATCAATGACATTCATCACATTACCAACACTATACCCATTGGTGTCAGCCGCTGGATTTGATCTGATTTGGTTTGGTGTCATCTATACCATCACCATGGAGATAGCAGTACTTACTCCACCAGTCGGGCTAAACTTGTATGTAATTCAAGCCTTGGCCAGAAAAGAAGTAACTATCGGCGATGTGATTATAGGGTGCTTACCATTCATCGGCGCACTTATCGCTCTTCTTGGTATGATGGTAATGCTACCAGATATAGCCACTTGGCTACCCAATGCAATTAAATAGGTATAAGCAATGAATTACATCCGAACTGGAAATGGCCCAACACTAGTACTGATTCATGGTTTTTTAAGTGGCTACTCTTATTGGAGCGAGCAAATAGAGTATCTGAAAAAGCACTTTGACGTTATAGCCATGGATCTTCTTGGTTATGGCGATAGTACAGAGAAAACTGGCCTTGACAGCATCTCTGACTTTGCTGATTATGTGATTGAAATACTGGATGTACTGAATGTGGGTGATTTTCACCTTATTGGGCACTCTATGGGTGGAATGATCGCCCAAGAAGTGGCACTAAAAGTAAACCATAGAGTACAACGACTGGTACTCTATGGTACAGGGCCCGTAGGTAACTTACCTGGCAGGTTTGAACCACTTGAAGTTAGCCAAGAAAAGGTAAAACACCAAGGAACAAAGGAAGCAGCTACTTACTCGGTTAAAAGCTGGTTCCTTCAAGAAACTGCAGACCCTAATTACCAGCCCAGCCTGGAGTTAGCTCAGAAAGTCTCTACACAGACTTATATCAATGGCCTGAAAGCCATGAAAAGTTGGAGTTCCACTGACAGACTGGATCAGATTCTTGCTCAGACATTGATAGTCTGGGGAAATAAAGACCGCACATATGTTTGGGAGCAACCTTATGCTTTATGGCGTGGTATCAAGGACGCTGAAATAGCCGTATTACCACAGTGCGCTCACAATATACACATGGAAAAGAGCGAGCTATTCAATATGATAGTAAGTGATTTCCTAATAGAACATTATTAAATTAAAGGGAGGAAGCATCCTCCCTTTTTTCCTAATCCAGCTTATCATGTGGCATTATTACTGACCTTGCCCTCTAGGCATAATGAAGAGCCTACCACTTAACTAAGAATATCAACAACTTAAGAGGTAAACTATATTAAACCAAAGGAGTTGGGTCAGTAACAATGACACCTTCTTAACCCTTTATAATATACCGAGCATATTTTGTTTATACTCCATTTTAGCCAAGTGGCTTTATGGAAGTAAAACAACTCGAAATATTCAAATTCAGGTAACAGTATCCATATCCACACTCCCACGCAGAACGAGGGAGTGTGTATTTTATTCTAATGGGACAATATCACATAGCGTCCGGTAAACAGGGCGGCGCGGGTGTCGCCGCTGTAGAGGGTGATGGACAGCTCCACCTTGACCCGCTCGCCCCGGGCCAGGGGCTGCAATTGCTCCCGCAGCCGACCCTGCACCTCGGCGGTGGGCTCGCTCCAGACCGGCGTCAGGTACTTGATGTCGCCGCTGCTCTGCACAATGTCACCGCTCAGGCCGTATTCCTGCATTTGCAGCCAGATAAGCCCCCAGCCGGTGAGCACGCACTGGCTGTAGATGCTGCCGGCAAACATGGACTCGTGCAGGTTGAGATTGGCGGTCAGATTGGCCTGGGTACGAAACTTGCTGCCGGTGTACTGAATGATTTTCACGCCCATCTTTTCGCTGATGGGAATGCGTCTGTGCCATTGCCGCTGCAGCTCGTCGCACAGCTCGGGCCGGTGACTGATGCGATGCATGGGAGTCAGCGCCTTGATCATCTGCCGGTGGGGAATCTTGCCAAAGCTGATGGGGCCCTCGCCCACCACGGTAAAGCCGCAGTGGGTATAAAAGGCCACCGCTTCTTCCCGGGCATTCATCACCAGCCGGCGTACCCCTTCCTGCCGAGCCACCTGTTCCAGGGCCTGCACCATGCGGGTGCCCAGGCGCTGGTCACGGCAATCGGGGATCACCGCCATAAAGCGGATTTGGGCTTCATCGCCGCTGACATAGAGGCGCCCCACCGCCACCAGTCGGCCGCTGTCGTCCACCATCATGCGATGATGGGCATATTCGTCGAACTCGTCGCGTTCCGAGCCCTTGGGTTGCTGCCAGGGTTTGCGCAACAGCTGCCAACGCAGCTGATAGTAGGCTTCCAGTTCCGCTTCCGTCTGCGGGGTGACCACACGATACATGGTCTGCTCCTGTTAGGGTTATCTATGACTATCCTGCCGCCCGCGGCGACAGAGTGCAATGGAAAGGCATATCGGCGGCAGGCGTATTTCTCGCCCCCGCCCTGGTGAATAACGACTCAAATGGCCGTTGGCTAAACCTGCAGCCAGAAGGTGACGGGGCCGTCGTTGGTCAGGCTGACCTGCATGTCGGCGGCAAAACGGCCGGCCTCGGTGGCCACGCCCTGATCCCGGGCTGCCATCACGAAATAATCGTACCAGCGCTCGGCGTCGGCCGGTGCCGCACCGCGGGAAAAGCTGGGGCGCAGGCCACTGTTGGTATCGGCGGCCAGGGTAAACTGGGACACCACCAGCAGGCTACCGCCGGCCTGGCGCAGATTGAGGTTCATTTTACCATTTTCATCGGAAAACACGCGATAACCGAGCACCTTGGCCAGCAGCTTGTCGGCTTTGGCCTGATCGTCTTCCCGTTCCACCCCCAGCAGCACCAGCAGGCCGGGGCCAATGGCGCCCACCTGCTCGCCGCTCACGGTGACCCTTGCCTCGGTCACCCGCTGTATCAGGGCTATCATGTCTTGTTGAGCTCCTTCGCCATATGATCGGTCGCCTTGACCAAGGCGTCCATAATACCCGGTTCAAAGGCCGAATGTCCGGCGCCGGGCACAATTTGCAGGCGCAGTTCGGGCAAGTGATCGGCCAGGGCAAGGGCGGCGGCGGGCTTGCAGATGGCATCATAACGGCCGTGCACCAGAATGGCGGGCAGCGAACGCACTCGTTCAATGGCCTTGATGATGTGATTTTCCTCAAAGAAACAGTGATTGACGAAGTAGTGACACTCCAGCCGGGCCAGCGCCAGGGCACTGTGGGCCTCGCCGTAATGGCTGTCGGCATCGTTTCTCGGCAACAGGGTGGAGATGCGCCCCTCCCAAATGGCCCAGGCCCGGGCGGCATTGAGCCGGGCCAGCTCATTGTCGCTGGTCAGCAACCGGTAATAGCGGTTGAGCAGATCCCGGGCATCGCCGTCCAGGGGCGCCAGAAACTCCCGGTAATAGTCGGGAAACAGCTGGGCGGCACCGCCCTCGGGCTGATAGAGCCAGTCCAGATCCTGCTGCCGCCCCAGAAACAGGCCGCGCAGCACCAGCCCCAGTACTCGCTCGGAATGCGCAATGGCATAGCACAGTGCCAGGGTGGATCCCCAGGAGCCGCCAAACACCAGCCAGCGGTCAATGCCCAGAGTGGTGCGAATGTGCTCCATGTCGGCGATCAGCGCCTGCGTGCTGTTGTCGGTCAGCTCGGCATGGGGGGTCGACTGGCCGGTGCCGCGCTGGTCGAACAGTATGATGCGGTAACACTCCGGATCGAAAAAACGCCGATGCTCGGGGCTGATGCCGGCCCCCGGCCCGCCATGCACCAGCACCACCGGAATACCCAGCGGATTGCCGCTCTCTTCCACATAAATTCGATGCAGGTCGGACACCTGCAACCACTGCTGCCGGTTGGCGGCAATCGCCGGATAAAGGGTGCGCATCAGGCCGGGTCCTCGTCGTCGTTGTCGTCTTCAAAGCTTAGCCCGTGGCTGTGCTCATAATCCCCCAGGCTGGCGGTGATTTCGGCGCCGAACAGGGCGATCATCCAACTCAGATAGACCCATACAAACAGGATGGGTACGGTCGCCAGGGCGCCGTAAATGGCCTGGTAGGACGGAAACTGGGTGATGTAAAAGGCAAAGCCGCGCTTGGCGATTTCAAACAGCACCGCCGCCACCAGGCCGCCGACAATGGCGTGGCCGAAGCGCACCCGCTTGTTGGGCACCACCATGTAGAACACCACGAACATCAGGGTAGACAGCAGAAACGGCAGCAGGCTCAGCAGCACGGCGCCCACGCCAAAGAAGCTGTCGCCCTGGAAAATGCGCATCGAGGTGACGTAGGAGGTTATCGCCAGGCTGGCCCCGGCCAGAATCGGCCCCAGGGTGAGGATCATCCAGTAGGTGGAAAAGGCCACCGACCAGCGCCGCTTCTGACTAACCCGCCAGATATGGTTGAAGTTCTCGTCGATGGCCGAGATCAGCATCATGGCGGTCACCGCCAGCGCCGCCACGCCGATGGCGGTGGTCTTTGAGGCATTGTCGATAAAGCCCTGAATGTTCTTCTGCACCACGTCCCCCGCCGCCGGCACAAAGTTGCTGAACACAAAGTTCTGAATGGTATCGCGCAGCTCGGCAAACATGGGAAAGGCCGACATCATGGCAAACACCACCGCCAGCATGGGCACCAGCGACAACAGGCTGATGTAGGTAAGATAGCCGGCGGTTACCTTGAGCCGGTCCTGTTGCACGCGTTTCAGCACAAAGCGGCCAAAGTCCGCTCCATGGTCGCGCAAAAAGCGCAAACGGTGTCCGATGCGGGCGACAATCTGGGTCATGGCACATCCTGTGTAACGGCAAGTGAATGGTTATTGTGGCAAATTTCACGCCCCGGGGGCCAGCGCGACCACTCGCAAAAAGGACTCAAACAAAAAAGCCGCCCGAGCCTGAGCCCGGGCGGCGTATTCACGGGACAGGCATCTGCGTCTTACTGACGCACGCCTTCCAGGTGCATTTCCAGATACACGGTGGCCGAGGCCGGGCCCAGATCGTAGTCGATGCCGAAATCGGCGAGCTTCAGCTCCAGCTCGCCTTCAAAGCCGCGACGGAAACCGCCCCAGGGGTCCTCACCGGCGCCTACCTGCTCGATTTCAAACTCTACCGGTTTGGTCACACCGTGCAGGGTGAGATCCCCTTTCACGACATATTCCCCCTCGTCGTCGTCTTTGGTGACGCTGGTGCTCTTGAAGCTGGCTTCGGGAAATTTGCTCACGTCCAGAAAGTCGTCGCTGCGCAGGTGGCGGTCGCGCTCGCCGTGATTGGTGTCGACGCTGGCGGTATTCACGGTCACCTGCACGCTGTTATTGGCGGCATTGTCCTCGTCAAAGGCAAAGCTGCCCTTGAAGTCGTTGAAGCGGCCCACGATCCAGCTGTAACCCAGGTGATTGATTTTAAAGTTAACCGAGGCGTGCATGCCGTCGGTGTCGACGGTGTAATTTTCCACGGCGGCAAAGGCCGGTGACGCGGACACGGCCATCAGGGCGGCGGCAATCATGGTTTTTTTCATTTCATCTCTCCTTGGTGGACAAAATCAGAGCATGCGTTTAAGGGTGTCATCCTTATCAAGCCAGTGGTGCTTGAGGGCGGCCAGGGCGTGTAGCGCCACCAGCCCGATCAGCGACCAGGCAAAAATTTCGTGGATCAGCCCGGCTACATCTTCCTGGTTGTCAAAGGCGGTAAACAGGGCCGGAATGTCGAACCAGCCAAAAAAGGACGCGGGTCTGTTGTCGGCGGTGGCGATCAGGTAGCCGCTGACAAAAAGCCCGAACAGCAGACCATACAGCAGCCAGTGCATCAGGTGCGCCAGCCGGCGCTCCCAGGGCTGATGGCTGGCCAGCGGTCCCGGCTGAGTAAACAACCAGCGCCCCAGCAGGCGAATCACCACCAGCCCGGCCAGCAAAAAGCCCACGCTCTTGTGCCAGTAGGGCAACACCTGATAGAGCGGATCATAATAGCCCAGGCTGCGCATCCACAGTCCCACGCCAAACAGGCCGAATACCAGCAGGGCGGTACTCCAGTGAAACAGGCGCATCGTGATTGAATATTTCTGCATAATACGGCTCTCCCGCAGCCGCTTGAAAAAGCAGCGCTTGCAACTGTGCATGATTATCAGTTTCAAGTTTAATGCCTTTGCCGGTAAATCAAAGCAACCTTTACTGGCCTAATAATTCAAATAATTTGAATGTGAGGAGGGGCGTGAGAGGTGAGACATTGTCCGTCTTGCCTGCCACGCGATCGAAAAAGGGGCGCCGAGGCGCCCCTTTTATACTGCGGGTGAAGACGATCAGGCGCGGCTGGCGCGCTTGCGATCGTTTTCGGCCAGCAGCTTCTTGCGAATACGAATGTGGTTGGGGGTCACTTCCACCAGCTCGTCGTCGTCAATGAACTCCAGCGCGCGCTCCAGGGTCATTTTGATCGGCGGCACCAGGGTCAGCGCCTCATCGGTGCCGGCGGCACGAATGTTGGTCAGCTGCTTGCCCTTGAGGCAGTTTACGGTCAGGTCGTTGGAGCGGCTGTGAATGCCGATCACCATGCCCTCATACACCTCGGTGGCGTGCTCGATAAACAGGCGGCCACGCTCCTGCAGGTTGAACAGGGCGTAGGCCAGGGCTTTGCCCTTGCCGTTTGAGATCAGCACGCCGTTGTTGCGCTGGCCAATGTTGCCACCCTTGTGCGGACCGTAGTGGTCAAAGGTGTGGTACATCAGGCCGGAGCCGGAAGTCAGGGTCATGAACTCGGTCTGGAAGCCGATCAGGCCACGAGCCGGAATGATGAAGTCGATGCGCACGCGGCCCTTGCCGTCCGGCACCATGTCGGTCATCTCGGCCTTGCGCTCACCCAGTTTCTCCATGATGGAGCCCTGGCAGTCTTCTTCCACGTCCACGGTCAAGGTTTCGAACGGTTCCATCAGCTGGCCGTCTTCTTCCTTCAGAATAACTTCCGGGCGAGACACCGCCAGTTCAAAGCCTTCCCGACGCATGTTCTCGATCAGAATGCCCAGGTGCAGCTCACCCCGGCCGGATACGCGGAATTTGTCGGGATCACCGGTTTCTTCCACCCGCAGGGCCACGTTGTGTACCAGCTCCTGCTGCAGACGCTCGAGAATGTTGCGCGAGGTCACGAACTTGCCGTCGAGGCCGGCAAAGGGAGAGGTGTTGACCTGGAAGGTCATGGTCACGGTGGGCTCGTCTACCGACAGCGGCGGCAGCGCTTCCACGGCACCGGCGGCACAGACGGTGTCGGAAATCTTCAGCTCGCCCAGGCCGGTAATGGCCACGATGTCGCCGGCGCTGGCTTCGGTCACGTCATGACGCTGCAGACCCAGGTAACCCATCACCTGGCCCACCTTGCCGTTGCGGGTCTTGCCGTCGGCGCCGATCACGGTCACCTGCTGGTTGACCTTGACGGTGCCGCGCTTGATGCGGCCCACGCCGATAACACCCACGTAGGAGGAGTAGTCGAGCTGGGAGATCTGCATCTGCAGGGAACCTTCCGGATCCGCGTCGGGTACCGGTACCTGATCCACTATGGTCTGGAACAGGGTGGTCATGTCTTCGGTGCGCTCATCGGCGTCGAGCGAAGCCCAGCCGTTCAGGCCGGAAGCATATACCACCTGAAAGTCGAGCTGGTCGTCGGTAGCACCCAGATTGTCGAACAGGTCAAACACCTGATCCATCACCCAGTCGGGACGGGCGCCGGGCTTGTCCACCTTGTTGATGATCACGATGGGCTTGAGGCCCTGGGCAAAGGCCTTCTGGGTCACGAAGCGGGTCTGAGGCATGGGGCCTTCCTGGGCGTCCACCAGCAGCAGCACCGAGTCAACCATGGACATGACCCGCTCTACTTCACCACCGAAGTCGGCGTGTCCGGGAGTGTCCACGATGTTGATGCGGTATTCCTGGCCCTCGGGAGAGGTCCAGCGAATGGCGGTGTTCTTGGCCAGAATGGTAATGCCGCGCTCACGCTCGATATCGTTGGAGTCCATGACGCGCTCTTCGGCTTCACCGCGGCTTTCCAGGGTACCGGACTGCTGCAGCAGCTTGTCTACCAGGGTGGTTTTACCGTGGTCGACGTGCGCGATGATGGCAATGTTTCTCAAGTTGTTGATTTCAGATGACATTAATTTCTTTCACTCGCATAGTATCGAGGCGGGCACACGCCGGCGCTGCCGCTCTCAGGGGGTGTCCGTCGCGACGAGTGCAGCGGAACCAAATAAAAAGGGCTGCAAATTGTACACGCTTTAGCCGCTTCAATATATTAATTTATTGTGTTGGCTGCCCGCGCCCCGCCACAGCGGCGGAATCGACGCCACCCCGGCGTTCGGGCCGACGCCCTCCCAGGGCCAATGAAAAAGACTCGCACCGATCCTCATGCTCACCTTGAGTGCTATCATGGGCCCGGGCCGCTGCCGGCCGTGCGGAATGGACAGCAAATGCACCGGAATAACGCATCTCTTCAAACTCGCACCAAAAGGATCCAGACATGCACTAAACTGGTGCATGGCAATGGCAGCCGGTTTTCATGCTTGTCGGTAATATGCCCACATAACAAGCACTTACCAACATGGCACGGTTTTAGCTTAGTAAACGGCAACTGATGAATTTGTTCATCAGACCCTAGGATGCTTATTTTTGGAGGTCGAAATCCATGTCAATCGAAACCGTAATGGACATGATCAAGGAACACGATGTCAAATTCATCGATCTGCGCTTTACCGATATCAAAGGCAAGGAGCAGCATGTCACCCTGCCCGTAAACCAGATCAACGATGACTTCTTTGAAGAAGGCAAAATGTTCGACGGCTCTTCCATGACCGCGTGGAAAACCATTCACGAGTCCGACATGGTACTGATGCCCGATCCGTCCACCGCCGTGATGGATCCCTTTACCGAAGACGCCACCCTGAACATTCGTTGTGACGTGCTTGAGCCCGCCACCATGCAAGGCTACGACCGCGACCCGCGCTCCATCGCCCGTCGCGCCGAAGAATACCTGGTGTCTACCGGCATTGCCGACACCGTGCTGATCGGTCCCGAGCCGGAATTCTTCATGTTTGACGACGTGCGCTTCCACACCGACATGTCCGGCAGCTTCTTCAAGATCGACGACACCGAGGCCAAGTGGAACTCTGGTCGCGACTACGAGGAAGGCAACAAGGGCCACCGTCCTGGCGTGAAGGGCGGCTACTTCCCGGTAGCTCCGGTTGACTCTTCCCACGACATTCGCTCCGCCATGTGTCTGATCATGGAAGAGATGGGCCTGGTGGTTGAAGCTCACCACCACGAAGTAGCCACCGCCGGTCAGAACGAAATTGCTTGCAAATTCAACACCCTGACCAAGAAGGCCGACGAAATTCAGATCTACAAGTATGTGGTTCACAACGTCGCCCACGCCTTCAACAAGACCGCCACCTTTATGCCCAAGCCGCTGGTAGGTGACAATGGTTCCGGCATGCACGTGCACCAGTCTCTGGGCAAAAACGGTGAAAACCTGTTCTCCGGCGACCTGTACGGCGGCCTGTCCGAAATGGCGCTGTACTACATCGGCGGCATCATCAAGCACGCCCGTGCCCTGAACGCCATCACCAACCCGGCCACCAACTCCTATCGTCGTCTGGTGCCCGGCTTTGAAGCCCCGGTCATGCTGGCCTACTCCGCCCGTAACCGCTCCGCCTCCATTCGGATTCCGCTGGTCGGTTCCCCCAAGGCCCGCCGCATCGAGACCCGCTTCCCGGATCCGGCCGCCAACCCCTACCTGTGCTTTGCGGCCCTGCTGATGGCCGGCCTGGACGGCATTCAGAACAAGATCCACCCGGGCGATGCCATGGACAAGGATCTGTACGACCTGCCGGCCGAAGAAGCCGCCGAGATCCCGACCGTGGCCGTGTCTCTGGACGACGCCCTGAACAACCTGGACCAGGATCGCGAGTTCCTGACCCGTGGTGGCGTGTTCTCCGACGAGTTCATTGATGCCTACATCAAGCAGAAGCGCACCGAGACCGAGACCATCAACATGGCGGTTCACCCGCTGGAGTTTGATCTCTACTACTCCGTATAAGCGTGACGCGATAAGCTGAGTGTCAAAAGGCCCGGGAAACCGGGCCTTTTTTGTTGCTCGCTCCCACGCTCTGCGTAGGAACGAGATAATAGTGAGGTGACAGGGGTGAGGATTGAGGAGAATCCACAACTCACCCCTCACCAACGATTACAACACCTGATGGCGAGTAGACGGAAACAGGTTGAGCAGCTTGTGCACCAGATAGACGCAGCACAGGGTGAGCAGAATGGCCACCGTCATCGAACTCATGCGGTAAAGGGCGCTGAACACCAGATCATGCTGGGGCGACACATACTGCCCAAACAGAATGCCCACCGTGGTCAAGCCGGAAAAGCCCACACCGGGCATGGGCTCTCGAGCATGCAGCCGGGCAAACACCATGGTGCAAATCCAGAACGCCAGTCCCAGCAGCAGCAGATTGTGGTAGTAGTCATACAGCACCAACTGAAACAGCAACCCCGCCGAGCACCCCAGCAGGGTGCCGATGCAACGGGCCCGCCCCGATACCACGGCGCCGGCGAAGCTCATGGGAAACAGCACCAGCACGGTGGCCACCTGGGCCGACAGCGAGTCCACCAGATCCAGGGTCTGAAACACCACAAAACTGAGGGTGGCCACGATGGCTCCCAGCAGGGTCTGATGGCGCAGCACGTTGTCGCTTTTCTGCGGCAGCGCCCGGGCCACGGGAGGTTCCCGGTTGGGCAGCAGGGCATAGAGCAACGCGGCCACCGCCACCGACAGGCAGGATGCCACTATGTTGCTGGCGGCCATGTCGGCCAGGTGATACTGGGGGTAGCTGGCAAAGTGCAGCATGATGCTGAGGCTGACGCAGCCACTGGCACCAAACAGCATCAGCGGCCCTTTGGCCATCAGGTTGAACCGCCACAGAAACAACAGAAACACCACCATCACATACGCCGGTGGCCAGTGCCCGAGCAGCCCCGGCAGCAGCATGACCTCCAGCGAGGTCAGCACCGACGAGCCGATAAACTGCACCATGACAAAGCGGTTCAGCACCGGCACCATGCCCAGCAGCAGCATAGGGTAAACGGTAAAAAACACCCCCATCTGCCAGTCCATCACCTTGGCGGTGAGCATGCCGATGGTACTGCCAATAGCGATGCGCAGACAGCCCCTGAGCTTGTCGTCGGTAAAGGTCATGGCCGCATACCCATCAGTAGAGATAGCGGAACTGACTCACCAGCCACAGCTGGATCCAGCCCAGGCCGTGCAGCCAGCTGCCCGCCTCGGGAAACAACTGCACCGTGGCCCGGGCGCCGGTGGCCAGCGGCGGCACCGGCTCATCCAGGGCGATGTGCACCCGCAACCGCTGGGCGTCCCGCACCCAGCGATCGGAGTTTTCCGGCTGCACCAGCAGGCCGTCGGCTGACTGCTGCCCCTGGCGTACCCCGCTGTCGATGCTGCTGACATGGCCGTCGAAAATGTGGCCCGGCAGGGCATCGAACACCACCCCCACTTCGGTGCCGGTGGTGACATGACGCAGGCTCTTCTCCCGCAGATCGGCAATCACCGTCAGTTCGTTGGAAATCAGTGCCAGCAACGGCTGGCCGGCCTGGGCCTGCACCCCTTCCTGCAACTGCAGGTTGCCGACACGGCCGGCGATTTCCGCCCTCACTCGTGTACGCTCCAGCGCCAGCCGGGCCTGTTCATGGGCATTGCTGGCCTGCTCATGGGTCAGTTCCACCGCAGCCTGGGCCTGCCGCGCCTCGTGCAGCCTGGCCTCGGCCGCCTGCAGCGCGCTTTGCGCCTGCTCGGCCTGGTTGCGGGCCTGCTCCGCCTGCTGCACCGACATATGGCCGAGGCGGTGCAATCGCTCCAGCCGGACGGCCTCTCGGGCCAGCTCTTCGGCCCGCAACCGCGCCTGTTCAATCTCCGCCTGCACCGCTTCCATTACCGCTCGCTGACGGGCACTGTCGGCGGCGGCCAGCTGCTGCTGCAACTCGGCCCGAGCCAGGGCCAGGCGGTAGTCGGTGTCATCCAGCGCAAACAGCAGCTCCCCCGTCGCCACCTGCTGGTTGTTGCCGACCGCGACTTCCGTGACCTGCCCCGCCACACGAGGACCCACCGACAGCACCGGCCGGTGCGCCTGGGCCTGGGGCGTCATGGGGGCGTAATTGTCGATCAGCACGAAATACACCAGCAGCACCCCAAAGGTGATCAGGGCAATGCGTACCCAGCGATTGAAACTTTGCTCTGCGGTCATCATTTGCCCTCTTTTTCTCCCAGCTGCTCGCTCAGTTTCTGCAGGTTGCCGCCAATGTGGTTCACCATGCGCTCAAACTCGGCCAGCTCGGCATCGCTCAGGCCTTCCAGCACCTGACGACGAGTATGGTCCAGCACCACCTCCATTTCCGACAACAATGGCTGGATCGCCGGGGTCAGGTGCACCGTCTTGCCACGGCGGTCATTGGCACAGGGCCGGCGCTCCACCAGCCCCAGCTGCTCCAGCCCGTCAAGGGTGCGCACCAGGGACGGGCTTTCCACCCCTACCCGGCGCGCCAGCTGATGCTGCTGAATGCCCTCTTCCCGCTGCAGATGGGTCAGGGTGATCCAGCGACTCTGGGTCAGCCCCAGGGGCTTGAGCCGTTCATCGTTGATCAGCCGCCACTGCCGCACCAGATTGGCCAGCGCCATGCCCAGTGTTCTCATCTCGACCTCCAAGTTAGTTAGCTAGCTAATTATATTCACGCTACCGATATTTGCCAAGATATTGCCACCGGGCGGGCAAGGTTCTTGCAACGGTACTCATCAAGGCCCAGATGTTTTCATCAAACCGCCGCAAGTTGCACCATGATGTAGCAATTCGCTGGTCATGGGTTACACTGTTTGCACCACACTGGTGCAAGCCTTGATGTTGAGGACGTGAGCGTGAAAAACCGGATCAGCATTCAGACCATTATCGACAGCCAGCTCACGGCGGTGCTGGTGGTAGACGGCGACCTGGTGGTGCAATTTGCCAACACCGCCGCCGAACAGCTGCTCACCCTGAGCAAGCGCCGGCTGCAGGACGCCCGGCTGGATCAGGTGGTGGAAGACATTTCCCTCGACATGCGCCGCATTCAGCGCTGCATCGAGCTGGAGCAGGGGTTTACCAACAGCGAGGTACAGGTGATCATCGACGGCCTGCCCCGCTGGGTCGACGTCAGCGTCACCGCCTTTACCTGGGAGCGGCAGACCCTGGCCCTGATGGAACTGAGGCTGGTCGACCAGCAAAAGAAAATCAGCCAGGAGCTGCAGCAGCGAGCCCAGCAGCAGGCGGCCCGGGAGCTGGTGCGCGGCCTGGCCCACGAGATCAAGAATCCCCTCGGCGGCCTGCGGGGCGCGGCCCAGCTACTGGAGCGGGAGCTGGAAAAGGAAGAGCTCAAGGAATTCACCCACCTCATCATTGCCCAGGCAGACCGGCTGCGTAACCTGGTGGATCGGCTGCTCGGTCCTCAACGCCCGGGCCAGCGCGAGGTGATCAACCTGCACTCGGTGCTGGAGCAGGTACGCCGCCTGGTGAGCATGGACATTCCTCCCGGCATTACCCTGACACGGGACTACGATCCCAGCATTCCGGACCTGGAAATGGATTCGGAGCAATTGCAGCAGGCCTTTCTCAACATGGTGCGCAACGCCGTGGAGGCCCTGGGCGATCACGGCCACATCACCATTCGCACCCGCACCGCCTTTCAGGTGATGCTGCAGGGCAAGCGCTACCGGCTGGCCGCCGAGGTGCGCATTATCGACGACGGTCCGGGCATTCCCGCCCTCCTGCACGATACCCTGTTCTACCCCATGGTCACCGGCAAGGAAGGCGGTACCGGACTGGGACTGTCCATCGCCCAGGAGCTGATCCATCAGCATCAGGGCCGCATTGAGTGCCAGAGCCGGCCGGGCCTGACCGAATTCATTATTTATCTGCCGCTACGACGATAGGAGCACTTTATGGCTGAACTGATTTGGGTCGTCGACGACGACAGCTCCATTCGCTGGGTACTGGAGCGGGCCCTGGCCCAGGCCGGGTTTCGCTGCCGCAGTTTTGAAGACGGTGAAAGTGTACTGGATGCCCTGACCGGGGTGCAGCCCGCCGTGGTGATCTCCGATATTCGCATGGGAGGCATGGACGGGCTCACCCTGCTCGGCGCCATTCACAAACGCGCCCCCGACCTGCCGGTGATCATCATGACCGCCCACTCGGATCTCGACAGCGCGGTCAATGCCTACCAGCGCGGCGCCTTTGAATACCTGCCCAAGCCCTTTGACATAGACGACGCCGTCGCCCTGGTGCAGCGGGCCGTGGCCTTTGTAAAGGAAAGCCGGCGCAAGGCACCGGGGGCGCAGCCGGAGGCGGTGCGCACCCCGGAGATCATCGGCGAAGCGCCGGCCATGCAGGAAGTATTCCGCGCCATCGGCCGACTGGCCCGCTCCTCCATTTCGGTGCTGATCAACGGCCAGAGCGGGACTGGCAAGGAGCTGGTGGCTCATGCCCTGCACAAACACAGCCCTCGTGCCGAACAGCCCTTTATCGCCCTCAACATGGCGGCCATTCCCAAGGATCTGATCGAGTCAGAGCTATTCGGCCATGAAAAGGGCGCCTTTACCGGCGCCAATAACGTGCGCCGTGGCCGCTTTGAGCAGGCCGACGGCGGCACCCTGTTTCTGGACGAAATCGGCGACATGCCCCTGGACATTCAGACCCGGCTGCTGCGCGTACTGGCCGATGGCCAGTTCTACCGGGTGGGCGGACACCAGCCCATTCGCGTAGATGTGCGCATCATTGCCGCCACCCACCAGGATCTGGAAAAAAAGGTCACCAGTGGCGACTTTCGTGAGGATCTGTTCCACCGCCTCAACGTGATTCGCGTGCACATGCCGGCACTGCGAGAGCGGCGGGAAGACATTCCCAAACTGGCCCGCCATTTTCTGGGGCTGGCCGCCCGGGAGCTGGGCGTGGACGCCAAGACCCTGCATACCGACACCCAGACGCTGTTGCAGCAATTGCCCTGGCCCGGCAACGTGCGCCAGCTGGAAAACGTGTGCCGCTGGCTCACCGTCATGGCATCGGGCCAGGAAGTGCTGGTCTCGGATCTGCCCCCCGAGCTGCTGAAACGGGAGCCTGATCCGGAGCCGGTCGGCACCGGCGGCCAGCCCCAGGACTGGCGCCAGGCGCTGAAGCGCTGGGCCAGCGACGAACTGGCCCGGGGCCGCAAGGATCTGCTGGCCGAGGCCCTGCCCGAATTCGAACGCATTCTGCTCGACTGCGCGCTGACCCAGAGCCAGGGCCACAAGCAGGAGGCCGCCCGCCTGCTGGGCTGGGGTCGCAATACCCTGACCCGTAAACTGAAGGAATTGCAACCGGAAGAATCGGCCACCAGAGAGTAGAATGGAAGCACCACCACCCCATGCGGAGCCGTAATGATAGATTCCAGCCTGCCCCTGCTCGACCTGCACCGTCACCTGGACGGCAACATTCGCCCGGCCACCATACTGGAACTGGGCCGGGCCTTTGATCTGGCCCTGCCTGCCGACACCCTGGATGGCCTGCTGCACCATGTGCAAGTACAGGGCAACACGCCGGATTTGCTGGCCTTTCTCGCCAAACTCGACTGGGGGGTCAGGGTGCTGGGCAATTATGACGCCTGCCGGCGGGTGGCCTATGAGAACGTGGAGGATCTGAGCAACGCCGGCATTGATTACGCCGAGCTGCGCTTCAGCCCCGGCTATATGGCCATGAATCATCACCTGGACCCGGAAGGCGTGGTGGAAGCAGTGATCGACGGCGTGACCGCCGGCAGCCGGGACTTCGGCGTGCCGGTGAAACTCATCGGCATCATGAGCCGCACCTTTGGCGAGGCCGCCTGCACGCGGGAGCTGGCCGCCTGCCTGGCCCATGCCGGCAAACTGGTGGCCATGGATCTGGCCGGGGACGAGGCCGGCTTTCCCGGCGAGCGCTTTACCGCGCACTTTCGCCGGGTGCGGAACGCCGGCCTGCGCGTCACCGTACACGCCGGCGAGGCCGCCGGCGGCGCCAGCGTGTGGCAGGCGGTGCGTGAGCTGGGCGCCGAACGCATCGGCCACGGCGTGCGGGCGGTGGAAGACGAGGCGCTGCTCGATTACCTGGCCGAACACGGCATTGGCATTGAGTCCTGCCTGACCTCCAATCTGCAGACCAGCACGGTGGCCGACCTCGCGCACCACCCCGTTCAACGCTTTCTGCAAAAAGGCATCAAGGTCTGCCTCAACACCGACGACCCGGCGGTGGAAGGCATAGAGCTGCGCCACGAGTACACGGACGCCGCGGTGCGCGCCGGCCTGACGGCACAACAGGCTCGCCAGTGCCAGGAAAACGCCCTTCACATGGCCTTTCTCGATCCAAATGAAAAGGCCGCCCTGCTGGCGGCCAGCGCAGAGCGGGAATAAAAAAGGGCCGCCGATGCGGCCCAACTTCATCTGCCTGATTTGCGCCAGCCCGTATTATTGAAACAGCACCAGGGTGCCGGAAACAAAGGCGAACAGCAGCACGAAGCGACGCAAAAAGCGCGCATCCAGCCGCCGGTGCACCAGCTGGCTCAGCACCAGACCCACCGCCAGCGCCGGCAGCAGGCTGGTGACCGGTTGCAACAGCTCGGGCTGCAGCCGACCATTCAGGGCCAGCACCAGCAACGACACCAGCTCACCGATCAAAAAACAGGTCGCCACCGAGGCGCGCAGGGTCGCCACCGGCATGTGCTGGTACACCAGCGCCAGGGGCGGACCGCCGATGCCGGTGGCGGTTTCGGTAATGCCGGTGATCACCCCGGTGGACACATAGGCCCGGCGGTTGGGCGAAAAGGCCGGCGCCAGCCAGCTCGCCAGCACCGCCGCTATGGTCGACACCCCGATCAACAGGTTGAGCTGATTAAGGGGCAGCACCACCAGCACCCAAAGGCCGCCAAAGGTGCCCGCCACCCGGCCCAGGGTGATCCACTTGGTGCCCAACAAATCGATAGAGCCGCGCTCACGCCAGGCGATCAGGGCGTTGAGCGGCAACATCAGCACCAGCAGGCTGACCGGTAACAGGGCCGGGGCCAGCAGCCCCAGCACCGGCGCGACGATCAGCGCAAACCCCATGCCGGTGGCACCCTGTACAAAGGCGCCGGCGGCCACCGCCAGGGCGCTCCACAACCAGACGTCGCCGGTCACGCGTGACGCTCCCCGCCCCGCTCGGCCAGCCAGTCGCGGCGGTGGGCGTCGGTGTAGGGATGGATCTTCTGGATCGGCGCACCGGACACCACCGCCTTGGCCAGCTCGTTGGCCTCGGCCATCAGGGCCCGGGCATCCCAGTCCAGGGGCCAGCCCTGCCACAGCCGCAGCCGGCCGGCGACGAACACCCCCTGGATCTGATCCCGGTTCGCCAGCCGCACCAGCTCCCAGCTCAGATCCCAGGACGGCAGCAGTTCGGGCACTTCCAGGTCGACCAGCAAAAAGTCCGCCGCCTTGCCGGGGGCGATTTCACCGGTGTTCAGTCCCAGCACGCCGGCGCCGCCGCGGGTGCCCTGATCCAGCCAGGGCCAGCCGCCACCGCAGGACGAATCGCCCACCGCCATGCCGAAAGCGAAACGCTGGGCCGCCTCGGCGTAATCCAGCAGGCGGAAACCGTCGCTGCGGGTGCCGTCGGTACCCAGAGCCACGCGGATGCCCAGGCTGTGCATCAGCTGGGCCTGGGCCACGGCGTTGCCCTTCCAGGCGCTGGCCACCGGGTTGTAGCTGACGGCGCTGTCGGTGTCCCGCAGCATCATCAGCTCGTCCGGGGTCAGCAGGGTGGCGTGGGCCAGCAACGCCTGGGGCCCCAGGGCTCCGGCCCTGTACAGCTGCTCCAGCGGTCGCAGGCCCCGCTGCTCCAGGGAACGTTCCACCGCCACCAGGTGCTCGTTGACATGGGTCTGGAAGACGATGCCCGCCTCGGCGCACAGGGACGACACCCGGTGCAGCATGGCGTCGGTGGCGATCTCCGGAATCGGTACCGCCAGCGACGGCGTCACCAGGGGATTGGACTGCCAGTCGGCGATATGCCGCTCGGCCTGGGCCAGAATGGGCCCGGTTTCCAGCACCTGGTCGCCACGCTTGTCGTTGCACACCCGGCCCAGCACGCAGCGCAGCCCCACTTCCGTGGTGGCGCGGGCGATGGCGTCCAGCCCCTCGCTGGCCCGGGTGCCGGCATCACAGACGGTGGTGAAACCGCCGCGCAGGGCCTCCAGCGAGGCCAGTTTGGCGGTCAGGTACAGTATGTCCGGGGTGAGGCCGGATTCCATAGGAACCCATACCCGACGAAAGATTTCCGACGGCTCGCCAAACACCAGCGCCTTGCCGAAGGCCTGGGTCAGGTGGTGATGGCTGTCGACGAAGCCGGGCATGACCAGTTTGCCCGGCAGGGCCACCACCGCCACCTCGGGATGAGCGGCGCGCAGTGTCTCGAGCGGGCCCACATCCCCGAATCGTTCGCCGTCGAGCAGCACGGCGTGATCCCGTACCGGCCCGTCGGCCAGCATCAGCCAGTCGGGCGCCAGCAGGCAGGGTTGCTCGAACTGACGATAATTGAGTTGCGTCATCTTAATCTTCCTTTCTTGCGGGGGCAGGCCGTCCGCCTGCCCGAATACATTCAGTGGCCTTGCAGGCGAGGCGCTTCTTCACCCTCGGCGGCCGGCGCCGCCTGCTTGCTCTTGTACTGGAACAGGGCATTCATCAGGGCGGCGGTAATGGCACCCATGGCCACGCCATTTCCCAGCAGGGAGGCCAGGCCGGACGGAAACTGGCTGTACACGCCGGGCACCAGAATGGGGAACAGGCCCACGGTCAGGGCCACCGACACCACATACATGTTGCCGTGCTGGCGCAGGTTGACCCGGCGCAGCATGTCGATACCCATGGTGCCGACGATGGCGAACACCACCATGCCGGTGCCGCCGATCACGGCTTCGGGCACGGCGTGGATCACCCGCGCCAGCGGCGCCAACAGGGCGAACAGGATCAGCAACAGGCCGGACATCAGGGTGACATAGCGGGAACGAATACCGGTGGCGCGCACCACGCCGATGTTTTCGCCGCTGGTGATGATGAGTGAGGTGCCGAACAAACCGCCGAGCAGGGACACGGCGGCGTCGCCGCGAATGGTTCTGGCCACGTCCACCTGAGGATCCAGTTTCTTGTCGACCACTTCGCCGATGGCCAGGGTCTGGCCGGTGGCTTCCACCATGGAGATGATGCAGAAGATCATCAGGGGCAGGGAGGCCACCAGGTCAAACTTGGGCATGCCAAAGGGCAGCAGGGTCGGCAGGCTGAACAGGGGGAACAACGACAGATGCTCAAAATGGAAGGCGCCAAACAACACCGCCATCAGGGTACCGCCCAGCAGGCCCAGCAGGATCGCCAGCTGGTTCATCATGCCCTTGAGCACCCGGGCGAAGAGCACGGTGAAGCCGATAGTGGTGAAGGCCAGCATCAGATTCAATGGATCCGCGTAGTTCTCGGAGCCTGTCTTGCCAACGATCAGGAAGCCCGAGATCTTGACCAGGTTGATGGCCACCAGCAGCAGCATGGTGCCCACCACCACAGAGGGGAACAGCCTGAGGAAACGGCGGAACACCGGCAACACCAGGAAATAGAACAGGGCCGTCAGTATCACCGCCCCGGTGGCGGTAGCCACATCGGTCTGTTGGGCGATCAGAATGAACAGCACTATGGGCGCGCCGCCGGGCAGCATGATGAACGGCAGCCGGGCGCCGAAGCCGCGCCAGCCGATGGACTGTAGCAGGGTGCCCAGGCCGCAGATGATAAAGGTGGCGCTGAGCAGATTGATGGTCAGATCCGGCGAGAAATCCAGCGCCGTGGCCATCAGAAAAACCGAGGCGATGGGCGACGCCGCCATCACCAGTACATGCTGCAACCCGAACGCCAGCAGGGTTCTCAGGGGCAGCTTTTCGTCAACGGGTTCGATGACATCCTTGTGAGCTTGAGACATGGTGGACTCTCCATATAAAACCGAGCCGTCACGGGGGAAACCGGCACCTTTCTGCCATACAAAATCGATTTGGGACGGCGATAAAAATAACCGCAGCCTACTACTGCCGCGGCAGTCACAACAACTGGTCAAACTAAACGATTCGGGCCAAACCTGGACCCCAAATCGATTTGGTTAAGGTATGCAAAGTTTCACCGGCTGTCAATACGTCAAAAACGGCCACCGGAATCGGTTTGGTCCCCCTGCCGGCGCAGGGGTATACTCGAGCCCAACCGCGATCAGCCCGCAGAGAGTCCATGAGTTCCGTCAAACCCGGTGCCCAGCGCCGCCTGACCATCGCCGATGTCGCCGCCGCCGCCGGCGTGTCCCGCACCACCGTCTCCCACGCCCTCAACGACAGAGGCCAGGTGGATCCCCAGACCCGAGCACGGGTCAAGCAGATCGCGAACGAGCTGGGCTACAGTCCCAACCTGCGGGCCCAGCGGCTGCGCACCGGGCGCACCAATTCCATCGCCCTGCTCTCCTCCATGCCCTTTGCCGTGGCGGGGGGCCCCTCACGTCTGGGGTTCATGATGGAAATCGCCGCCACGGCGGCGGAGGCGGCGCTGAAACAGGGACTGGCGCTGGTGCTGGTGCCGCCGCTGGAGGAAGCCCGCAACCTGCTGGGCGAGCTGGACGTGGACGGCGCCATCATCATAGAGCCGGTGGCCGAGGATCCCCAGGTCACCCAGTTGCAGCGCCGGGGCATCCAGGTGGTGTCCATCGGCCGCCAGCCCGACACCGAGCCGACGGTGCCCTATGTGGACATGCAGGCCGAACGTACCGGCCGCATGCTGCTCGAACACCTGCGGGAGCGGGGAGCGCGCCACATCGCCCTGCTGATCGGCCAGCAGCGCCGTCACTCCTATGTGGATGTGGAGCAGGCCTATCTGGATTTCACCCGGCGGCACCAACTGCCCTGCTCCATCATTCGGGCGGAGGAAATGGGCGGGGAAGACGCCGGCGCCGAGGCCTGCCGCCGGCTGCTGGCCGAGCAGCCGGGCGTGGACGCCATCTGTGCGCCGGTCGACGCCTTCGCGGTGGGGGTGGTACGGGCCCTGCAGGAAGCCGGACGGCGGGTGCCGGAAGACGTGCGGGTGGTCACCCGTTATGACGGTCTGCGGGCCCAGAAATGCGAGCCGCCGCTGACGGCGGTCAACCTGCACCTGGCCGAGGTGGCGGATCAGGCCATTTCCCTGCTGCTGGCGCAGATCGGCGGCAAGGCGACGGCGAGCATAGTGCAGTGCCCGCCCCCCGAGTTGATCGTCCGTCGCTCCTCGGCGGACTGAGTCAGATCACGCGGGAAAACTGCTGTCGGCGGGCCTGCCGGCGGGAGTGCAGGTCAAAGCACATGCAGATGTTGCGGATCAGCAGCCGCCCCTTGAGGGTTACCTCAAGGCGGTCCGCCTTCCGTAGCACCAGGCCATCGTCTACAAAGGGTTGCAGCAGCGCGAAGTCCTCGGCGAAGTAGTCGTTGAACGCGATGCCGTATTGCGCTTCAAGGGGCGCAAACTCCAATTCAAAATTGCAGATAAGCCGCTTGATCAGATCCCGGCGCAGGCAATCATCTTCGTTCAGGGCATAGCCCACGCTTTGGCCATGGCCCAGTGCGTCGATCTGGGCGTAATACTGCTTCAGCTCCTTGTGATTCTGGGAATAGGTATCGCCGATCATGCTGATGGCAGATACCCCAAGTCCCAGCAGGTCACATTCCCCCTGCGTGGTGTAGCCCTGAAAGTTACGGTGCAGCTCGCCGTGGCGCTGAGCCACCGCCAGGCGGTCGTCGGGCAGGGCAAAGTGATCCATGCCGATAAACTGGTAGCCCCGGCCGGTGAGGTAGCGAATGCAGTCCTGCAGCATGGCAAGTTTCATGGCCGGGGCCGGCATGTCGACCTCTTTCAACTTACGTTGGGCGGCGAAGCGACTGGGCAGATGAGCATAGTTAAACACCGACAGCCGCGCCGGCTTCATCGCCACCACCTGCTCCAGGGTATGCAGAAAGCTCTCCCGAGTTTGCAGCGGCAGGCCGTAGATCAGGTCCAGATTGGTAGAAGAAAAACCCAGCTCGGCGGCCCTGGCCACCAGGGCACGAATAAAGCCGTTATCCTGCTCCCGGTTAACGGCCCTTTGCACCTCCTGGTTGAAGTCCTGCACTCCCAGGCTGATGCGGTTAAAGCCTTCCGAGCTGAGCACGCCGAGCAGTGACAGCTCAATACGACGGGGGTCTATCTCTATGCTGAACTCGCCCTCATCGGCAAAGTGAAAATGCCGGCGCAACAGGCCGTTCAGGCGTTGTATCTGAGTAGCGGTAAGAAAGGTGGGCGTGCCGCCGCCCCAGTGCATCTGAGTGACGGTGCGGCCGGCAAAGCGCGGCGCCATGGCTTGAATTTCCCGCTCCAGGTAGTCCAGGTAGATATCGGCCTTGCCCTGATGACGGGTGATCACCTTGTTGCAGCCACAGTAATAGCAAAGCTTGTGGCAGAACGGAATGTGCACGTAGAGCGACAGCGGGCGCTGCGAGTAACGCTCGGCGGCGGCATCGAACTCGGCCATGCCGAAGTCGGTGGTGAACTCGAGGGCGGTGGGATACGAGGTATACCGCGGCCCCGAGTAGTTGTATTTTTCGATGAGCGCCTGATCCCACTCAATCGCTGACATTGTCTCCTCCCCGGTCAGCGACCGGGCAGTTCCAGACTCACCAGGCGCTCGACCTCGATTTTAATGGTGGCTTCCAGTTCGCCTTCATGACCGGCCCGCTCCAGATCCAGCCGCATACGCTCGTTGCGTTTGAGCTGCTTGCGGGCCTCGTGGGTCGGCATCTCCCTGACCTTGTCGTACAGATCGTACAGGCCGGGGTATTCGGCGGCGAAGTCCCTGGGCTGATCAAACTGCAGGGCATTAAGCAGGTTGGTCAGGCGAATGGCGCCTTCCGACAGGTTGCACTGATCGTCACGCACCGCCATGGCAATGGTGCGCACGCTGTCGAGAATGCGATCGTTGCGTTTGGCTATGGCCTGGCGCCGGTGTTGTGTCTGCTGGCGCAGCTTCGCCAGCAGAATGCCCGCATACACGGCCAGACCCACTATGATGACGCCGCCCACCAGGGCGGCGATCAACCAGGGGGAGATCATGACTTGTCTTCCTCGTCGCGGTATTGAGCAGGATCAAGCTCGGCATCCATAAAACGATCCCAGAGGTCGTCGCCGGGTTCGGCGTCGTCTTCATCCTCGTCGTCGAGCAGACCGAGTTGCTCCAGCAGTTGCTGATGGCGGGCCAGGGTGCGGTCAAGCCAGACCTTGTCGTCTTTGCTCAGCTTGTCGCCCGCTTCCACCTTGTCCAGCAGGGTGTTGAGGCGCTCGTCGTTTTCAAGCGCGTCCAGCTCCTGCTCCGGAGTGAGCTTGCGGACCTTGACCGGTGCCACGGCCTTGGCGGCGGCCACGGTGTCGCGAGTGGCGTCTTCCTGCACCAGGGCCACGGGCTTGCGTGAGCCCAGGCGCGGGTCTTTCGGCGCCTTTGATGCCTTGCCGCCCTGGTTGTCGCTACCCACATTGTGGCGCGAACCCGGGGTCAGGCCCTTGCGTCTGGCCTTGCGCTTGCGTTCCCTGCCCTGTTCTGCGGTTTCCCGATTTTCCTTGCGGGCACCGATACGGCCCGGGGTACGGGCCTTCTTGATACGTGTCATAACGACTCCGGTTTGTGCAGAAGAATGACATCGGCACCGATAAATTCGATGCCGAGCCCGTCCCGTTGTGCCAGCCACGCAAAGGTATCGCGGCTGAAGAAGCACACATGGGTCGGGTCCTGTTTGTAATGCCAGGTGGCAAAGGCCGCCTGATCCCGGGCCAGCTTGGTCATCAGCCCCAGCCAGCCGCCGGGCCTGAGCATGGCCAGCAAGCGCCGCCACTCATTCCCGGGTGAATAAAAATGCTCTATCGCCTCGGTACAGGTTACAAAATCATACTGTCGCTGCAACCGCTGGGCATGATTCGCATAGTAAGGGTCATAGGTGGTCACGGCAAAGCCCGCCTCGTTCAGCATGGCGGCCAGCGCCGGCCCGGGCCCGCAGCCAAAGTCCAGCCCTTCACTGCCCGGCGCCAGCCGCGCCATCAGCGGCGTGGCCAACCGGCTCAGAAACCGCCGGTAGCCCGCATCCTGAGTGTCGTTCTGGTGCAGATCGTACTCGGCCTTTTCCGCGTCATGGCTCAGCCGCTGGCCCGGCTCCACAAAAATCAACCGGCAGCGCGCACACTTGTGGTAGCGGCGGTGATCCTGATGAAACAGGGCATGGTCGGGCGAGTCGCAGAGAGGACAACAAAAGGCAGGCAAAGGCAGGGACATCAACAAACCGGGTTAGGCGGGGGGCAGGCCACCCCCCGAGAGCTATCAGTGCAGGCCGGCCACATACTGGGACAGCACGGCAATATCGTCGTCGGTCAGCTTGGCGGCAACGTCGCGCATCATGCGGTTGGGATCGTTCTCCCGCTCACCGCTGCGGAACATTTCCAGCTGGGCCTTGATGTAGGCCGGGTGCTGACCGGACAGGCTGGGGAACTTGGCGGATTCAAGGCCTTCACCCCGGGGGCCGTGACAGGCGATGCAGGCGGTCACGCCGCGCTCGATGTCACCACCCTGATACAGGGCCGCGCCGCGCTCGATAACGTCTTCGGAAACCGGCACCGGAGTAATGGCCTGGCTGGCGTAGTAGGCGGCCAGGTCAGCCATGTCCTGTTCGGCCAGCGGCAGGGCCATACCGCCCATGATGGCGTTGGCACGGCCGGTGCCGCCGGTGGCGGCGGCCTTGAATTCGGCCAGCTGCTTTTCAATGTAGGAAGCGTGCTGACCGGCAATCTTGGGATACATGTCGGTCGGGCTGTTGCCGTCGTTGCCGTGACAGGCAGCACAGGCGGCGGACTTGGCCTTACCGGCTTCGACATCGCCCTGGGCCTGTGCGGTACCGGCCACTCCGAGCATTAAGGCTAGCGTGAAAACAATTTTTTTCATGACGTTCCGACTTCTCGTTGTTAGAGCTTCCAGATCACATACCAGCGAGGGCATGTTACAATGCGATTTAAAAAACCGCACTATTCTACACAATTTTGCCAGAAAGTAATCAGGGCGGCTTCATAACCTCGGGGAATTCACATTGAACAACAACAAGATAAACTTCAACGCCGCCCACTTTATTACCAGCGCGCCCAACATACGACAGATGCCCGCCGACACCGGCGTTGAGATCGCCTTTGCCGGCCGCTCCAATGCTGGAAAATCCTCGGCTCTGAACACGATTACCCAGCAGAAATCCCTGGCCCGCACCAGTAAGACCCCAGGCCGCACTCAGCTGATCAACGTGTTCGAACTGAGTGAGGGCAAGCGCCTGATCGACCTGCCCGGCTACGGCTACGCCAAAGTACCGGAAGAAATGAAGCTGAAGTGGCAAGAGGCGCTGTCGGAATACCTGCAACAACGCGACAGCCTCAAGGGGCTGGTGGTGCTGATGGACATTCGCCATCCGCTGAAAGACATCGATCAGCAACTGCTGCAATGGGCCAGCGACTGCGAACTGCCGGTGCTGGCATTGCTGACCAAATGCGACAAGCTCAAGTCCGGCGCCCGCAAGGCCGAGGTACTCAGGGTGCGTGAAGCCGTGGCCATCTTCGGTGGCAGCATTCGAGTCGAGGCATTCAGCTCGCTCAAGGGCCTGGGCGTGGATCAGGCCAAGGAAGTGCTGACCGAATGGCTGCTGCAGGACGACACCCTCAACGCCGGTGACGAGCCCGCCTGATGCGCCTGGATCGCTTCTTGTGTGAGGCCTCCGGGCTGACCCGCTCCCTGGCCAAAAAGGCCCTGTCCCGGGGCGAGGTCACCGTCAATGACCAGGTGGTCAAAAAAGGCGATATCAAGATCGGTGACCAGCGCGTGTGTCTGGCGGGACGCCTACTGAGTCTGCAGCCGCCGCGCTATATAATGCTGCACAAGCCCCAGGGCTATATCAGCGCCACTCAGGACGAGGTGCACCCCTGCGTTCTGCAGCTGTTGCCCCCGGAACTGGCCGCCGGCCTGCAATGCGCCGGCCGGCTCGATGTGGACACCACCGGCCTGCTGCTGCTCACCGACGACGGCCAGTGGTCGCATCGGCTGCGCTCACCCAAACGGGCCTGTCACAAGACCTACCGGGTGGGTCTGGCCGAACCGCCGGCGGATGGCACCGCAGACCGCTTTGCCGAGGGTGTGTTGCTCCACGGCGAGCCCAAGGCCACCCTGCCCGCCACCCTGGAAGTGATCACCCCGACTCAGGTGCTGCTCACCATTCAGGAAGGCAAATACCATCAGGTGAAACGCATGTTTGCCGCCGTTGGCAACCGGGTAACCGCCCTGCACCGGCTGCAAATCGGTGATATCGTGCTGGATGCTGCGTTGGCCGAAGGGGAATGGCGCCACCTTACCCCCAAGGAAGTTGCCTCGATTGGGTAAGGTGTGAAGCCAATTTGCAGACGCCGCTTTCGCCGGTGCAAACCTGGCAGCCGCACGCACCCATTTTCACCACCCCCTAACCGGCTTCGGGAATATTCAGCCAGAAGCAGGCACCTTGCCCCGGCGTGGAGTCAAAACCCACGCCGCCGCCCATGCGCTCCATCAGCTCGCGGGTGATCGCCAGGCCCAGGCCGGTGCCGCCTTTCCTGCGGGTGTCGGAACTGTCTGCCTGGGCAAACTTCTCAAAGATACGCGAGCGAAACTCCTGGGGCACCCCTTCCCCTCTATCCCGCACCAGTACGCGCCAGCAGCCCTGGCCGGCGGGCTCGGTATCAATGTCGACCCGGCCGTGGTCGGGAGAAAACTTGACCGCGTTCGACAACAGGTTGGCCAGCGCCTGCAGCAGCCGGTCCCGATCCACCAGTACCTGAACCCGTGCCGGTGTTTCCCCCAACACCAGTGTCACCCCTCTGTCCTCACCCAGGGGGCGATGGCATTCCACCGCCTCGTGCAACAGATCGGCCAGATCGTGGGGGCGCACATCAAAGTGCATCTTGCCCGCCACCAGCTTCTCCATATCGAGCAGGTCGTTAATCAGCAGGTGCAGCCGCCGGCCATTGTTGTGGGCCACCTCCACCAACCGGAACACCTGCTCGGGCAGGGGCCCCAGGGCCCCTCGAGTCAGCAGACCGAGGGAGCCGGTGATGGAGGTGAGTGGCGTGCGCAGTTCGTGGCTGACGGTGGACACGAACTCCTTTTGCATGCGCTCCACCTTTTTCAGCTCGGTAATATCCTCGATCAGGGTCCATATCAGCGGTTGCCCTCCCGCGTCCCGAATCAGCATGCCCTGCTGACGAACCGGAAACCGGGCTCCATCCCGGCGCAGCAGCTCCTTTTCAAAGGCCCCGTAGCGGCCATCCCGCGCCAGGGCCTCTCCGGCCTGTTCATCGGCTTGTGCATACTTTGCCGGGGTGAGTGAAGACAGGCCGAGGTTCAACAGCTCGGCCTTGCCATAACCGGTGGCGCCCAGCAGCGCCCGGTTTACATCGAGAAAGCGGCCGGTACGCGCATCGCTCAGGGCAATGCCGATGGAGGACAACTCAAACAACCCCCGCAACCGCTGCTCACTGGCGGTCAGCGCCAGCTCCGCCTGTTTTTCATGCTCAATGTCGGTCAGGTAGCCATGCCAGATGGTACTGCCATCATCCAGCCGTTCGGGACGAGCCCGCCCCTCCACCCAGTGGCTGCTGCCGTCTCCCTGCAACACTCGATACTGCACATGCCAGTCGGACAATTCACGCTCGGAGCGGACAATGGACTCGGCCACCGAGTCGAGATCTTGTGCATGAATGCGCTCAAACACGGCGCCGGCATCTTCCCGCACCGCCTGTGGCGGCAGCCGGTAGAGTTGTTCCATACCGGCACTGCTGTAGGGAAAGGCGCTGTGGCCATCGGGCCAGCGGCGAAACTGATAAATCACCCCGGGCAGCTGCTCGGCCAGCTTGTCAAAGCGGTCCTGCTGGCGCTGGCGGCTGAGCATGTCGCTCAGCCAGTGGGCCATCAGCGCCAGAAACATGCGATCGGTATCGTCAAAGGGCTGTGCCCTGGGGGTGGCGGAAGAAAAGTTGAGGGTACCGAATAGTTCGCCATTCACTTCCAGACGCGTGGCGATATAGGCCTCCAGCCCCATGTTCCGATAGCACACCGCGCTGGCATACGCCGACTGGCCCATGTGGTCAATGGCCAGTACGCCCTGCTGCTCCAGCATCAGCCGGCAATAGGTCTGCACCAGCTCAAAGCGCAGTCCGGGCTCAACTCCGGCACCTTTCGGAGCCGATACCCAGCGCACCATGTACACATCGCCGATCACCTCGCTGGCGATGGCCAGATCCAGCTGCAGAAATTCCCGTCCCAGCGCCAGCGCCTGGGTGATGCGCTCATCGACGCTGCCCTGCAGCTTGAAGGCCATACGGTTGAGCACCGCCAGCGCCTTGTTGCGCCGCTCCAGCTGGATCATGGCTTCGCGTTCGGCACTGATGTCGATATGGGTGCCGTAAATAATGCCCGGCCGGCCATCGTCGCCACAGCTCAGCAGCCGCCCCCGACTGTGCACCCAGACCCAACGGCCGTTTTTGTGACGCATTCTGACCCGGCACTCGTACACCGACTCCAGCCCCTTGATATGGCGCTCAAGCTGAGAGCTGGCCAGCTCCAGATCGTCCGGATGCACCCGCTCACGCCAGGTTTCTATGGTGAGCTGGCCCAGCTCGTCCAGCCGGTGGCCCAGCATTTCGGCCCAGCGTTCGTTAAACCGGCATTGACCGCTTTGCAGATCGCATTGCCAGGTGCCGATATTGGCCCCTTCAATGATCAGCTGGGCCCGATACTCACTTTCGGCCAGGCTTTGACGCAGGGCCTCCAGCCGCTGCCGGCCGATCTGCTCTTCCACACAGTCGGCCAGGGTACGGGCGTCCCTGTCGTCAAAACGCCGGGGCCGACTGTCTATCACGCACAGGGTGCCCAGGTGATAGCCATCGGCACTACGCAGCGGCGCCCCGGCGTAAAAGCGAATATGAGGCGCCTCGGTAACCAGGGGGTTGTCAAAGAAACGCTCGTCTTCCAGGGCATCTTCCACCACCAGAATACGGTCGTTGAGAATGGCATGGCCACAGAAGGAAATGTCCCTGGCGGTTTCGCAGGCATCCAGGCCCTGGGCCGACTTGAACCATTGCCGTTCGCTGTCCACCAGCGACACCAGCGCGATATCCACCTGAAAGCTGTGCTGCGCCACCTGGGTCAGCCGGTCAAAACGGCTCTCGGCGCCGGTGTCCAGCAAACGGGTACGCTGCAGGGCCCGCAGCCGCTGCAGCTCGTTGTCGGGCAGAGGGGGCATTTTCATGGGCGACCTCCTTCGGCTTGCTGAACATGGGGCATGACCGGCAACTCCAGCCACAGGTGGGCACCCCGGTCATTATAGAAGCCAATGCGCCCGTCCATCAGCTCCACCAGCTCCTTGCAGATGGCCAGCCCCAGGCCGGTGCCCTGGGTGGTGCGCATGGTGCCGTTTTCCGCCTGGGCAAAACGGTCAAACAGGTGTTCGGCAAAGGCATCGGGGATGCCCTCGCCCTGATCACTCACGGTCAGCCGCAGCCAGTCCGGCTCGGGCTGCTCTACCGAGACTCGCACCAGGCCACCGGAGGGGGAAAACTTGATGGCGTTGCTGATCAGGTTGTCCAGCAGCTGGCGCACCCGCAACGGATCCAGCACCGTCGGCAGGGGCGCACCCAGATCGTTGCGCAAGCCGACCTCATAGGCTTCGGCCATGGGGGCATTGCCGGCGATGGCCTCGTCGATCAGGGTATTCAGGCAGCAGGGCTCGGGGGCCAGCTCCAGCTTGCCGGCGTTCAGTTTGCTGAAGTCGAGCAGATCGTTAATCAGGTGCTGCAGTCGTTCGCCATTGCGCCAGGCCAGCCCGACCAGCTCGCCGGCCTTTTCCGGCAACTCACCGGCCACGCCGGAACTCACCAGCCGCAGGGCACCATTGATGGAGGTCAGCGGGGTGCGCAACTCATGGCTCACCACCGCCACAAAGTCGTCTTTGACCTCACTCAGCGCCTTGCGCTCGGCGGTCAGCCGGTTAAAGGCCCGGGCCAGGCGGGCCAGCTCGGGCACACCGGTTTCCGGCAAGGGCCGATCGCTTCCGGCCTCGGCGGCCATGCCGCGAATGCGCTGGGTCATGGTAGCCAGCGGCTGCAACGCACTCCAGGCCAGCCAGAACGACACCAACGCCAGGCCGGTGCCGATCAGCAGGCTGATGCCGGCAAAACGCATAAAGAAATCCCGGGCCGGCGCCACCACCCGCTCATGGGGCAGGGCGCGCACAAACATCCAGCCCAGCTGTTGCAAATGCGTGGTGGCATAGACCCAGCGTTTTTCACCGTCCCCCTTTACCACACCAAGGTGGGCGCCGGACAGCACGGCGTCGACCAGGGCATCCTCTCCCGGCGGCGGCAAGGGTTGCAGCTCCCGGGACAGATCCCGGCCGTTATACACATACAACTGGTTTTCGGTATCGAGAATTTTGAAGCTGACTCCTTCCCGCAAGGCTTCCCGCAGCCGCTGCTCGGGCAGAATGGAGGTGGTTGCCAGGTTGATCACGCCCCCCAGCATGCCCAGCAAGTCACCGTCATCCGACAGAATCGGACTCAGAAACGAGATCAACGGCGCACCCGTGGTGCGGCCGATAATGGGAGAGCTGATCACCGACTCTCGCGTGCGGATCAGGGTACGAAAGTGAGGCCGGTCGGCGTAGTTGGTGCCCAGGCGGCCGGGCACCAGGGTGGTTTCGGTAATGGCGGTGGCGTTGGCGTCAAACACCAGCACGCCATCGGGAAACAGCTGGCGCAGCATGGGCTGGCGTTGCAACCGCGCCTGCAGTTCGGCGGTGGAATGCAGATGCACGCCGTTCGTCAGCTGAGGCGTCACCATTTCCAGCGAGTGACGACGCAGCGCCAGCACTCGTTCCACCTGCTCGGCGGCACGCAAGGTTGCATTGTACTGACGCTGACTGTATAGCTGTTCAAAGTCATCCACCAGCGAGTGATAGGCGGTAGTCAGTACGCCGAGGACGGTCAGCATGGCGCCGGTCAGCATAATCAGCGCAATGCGTCCCTTGAGAGACAGCTTCATTCAACCCGTTCCTTGTTGCAATGAGGGGGCGCCGGAAAAACCGGTCCCGCATGAAACTCTATCAGCATATACTAATCACAACCACGCAGACGGAATGGATTGGTATTTGATTAACGCCAAAGGAATCAACCATGACTGACACCGGCCCCCTGGAACAGCACCTGGCCCGCCTCAGCGCCCGTTTCACCGAGCGCACCACCGAGCAGCTGACCGAGCAACTGGAGGCGCTGCGCGCATGGCGGCCCGGAATTCCTCATCAGTCCTTGCAGGACGCACTGATCCAACTACTGCACCGGCTCGCCGGTTCGGCCGGCACCTTTGGCCAGGCCGAACTCGGGCGGCAGGCGGCCGGGCTGGAACAACGCCTGAAAACGGAGCACACCGACCCCGCCCAGGCCGGCCTGATGATCAGCGAGCTGACCGTCGAGCTGGAGCAGCTATTACAGCTGCTGGGCAAGCCTCTGCCGCCCGCGGCCGTGACCGCCACTTCCCCCAGCCTGCCGCTGGCCGACGGCACCAGTGAATTGCTGGTGCTGGGTGCCGACCTGGCTGAACTGGCCGCCGCCCTGAAGCAATACGGCTTCGCCACTCGGCATGAGCAACAGCTCGACACCCTGCCCGCCTCCTGCTGGCACGAACACGGCATCATCATCACCCGCAGCCAGCACCTGCAGGAGGTGTCGGAGTGGAACCGATACAGGGCCAGCCGGGCCGGCAAGACACCCGCCCCCCTGCTGTGCGCCGGCGCCGAGCAGGATTTTTCCACCCGTTACCGCCTGGCGGAGCTGGGCGTGGATGGCCTGTTCCCCCTGCCCGTGGACGTTCCGGCCCTAGCCGAACGCATTGAACAGCTGAACCGGGAACATCAGCAGCATGATCAGGCCAGGGTATTGCTGATGGACGATGACGAAGAGCTGGCCGAACACTACCGTTTGGTGCTGACCGAGGCCGGCATGGAAGTCAGGGTGCTCAACCGACCCTACAACATGATGAGTACCCTGGCCGAGTTTCACCCCGATATTCTGCTGATGGACATACACATGCCACCCTATTCGGGCACCACCCTGGCGCGCATGATTCGCTTTGAGCCTCAATGGCTGAGCCTGCCGATCATTTATCTGTCATCGGAGCAGGACCGGGAGCGACAGCTCAGCGCCCTGGCCCAGGGCGCCGATGAATTCATCACCAAGCCCATTTCCGACTCGCTGCTGATCCGCACCGTGAGCATTCTCTGTCACCGGGCCCGGCAGCTGTCCCGGCTGCTGGCCCGGGACGGGCTCACCGGCTTGCTCAACCACTCGCACAGCAAACAGGCGCTGAGCCAGGAGCACGCTCGAGTTCAGCGCATGGGCCACCACACCATGGTGGCCATGCTCGACCTGGATCACTTCAAAAAGGTCAACGACAATCATGGCCACGCCACCGGCGACCGGGTAATCAACACCCTGGCCCACCTGCTGCAACGACGGCTACGCAAAACCGACAGCCTGGGGCGCTATGGCGGTGAGGAGTTCGTAGCGGTTCTGCCCGAATGCGATGCCCAGCAGGCTCGCACCCTGTTCGAGCAAATTTGCCACGACTTTGCCGCCCTGAAATTTCGAGGACAAGAGCAGGAATTCGGCGTTACCGTCAGTGTGGGCCTGGCCTGCCTGAATGACTTTACCACCGCCGAGGAAGCACTGAGCGCGGCGGATCAGGCCCTGTATGAACGAAAGAGACTCGGCCGAAACGGTGTCACCGACTATGCTGTAATCAGTGCTCACAAGCCCAGGGTGTAGGTACCACGCGTGAATGTACTGCTGCTTGAAGACGATTACCTGATTGCCGATCTGGTGGAAACCGTGATGCTCGGCCTGTCGGCCAAGGCCAGGGTCAGGCATTGCGCCAGCCTGGCAGACGCCAAGGCGGCCTGGCAGAAATTACCGGCGAGCCTGGTACTGTGCGACTGGCACCTGCCCGACGGCTGCGGCCTGGAGCTGATCAAGCTGATCCGCAAGACCGACAAGCACACGCCGGTGATCGTTATCAGTGCCAGTGCCGACAGAGACAGTGTCAGGGTGGCCCTGCATCACGGCATTAACGACTTCATCGCCAAGCCCTTTGATCTGCCCATGCTGCAAAAGCGGCTGCAGGCCGTAATCGCCGACGCCAGTGCCCGGGCAGAATCCATCGACGACAACACCGACCTCTCCGAAACATCCGACGTCCCTTCGGTGGAGGAATGGCTGGAGCAGGCGCTCAGTGAGAAACTGCAATTGCCTGGTGCCCTGGACAACGACAAGGTGCTGCCACTGCTCAGTCGCATCGACGAGCTGAGCACCGCCGAACTCACCACCACCTGGAAGAACGAAACCGCCCTGGTTACCCGGCTGCTGAAACTGGCCAACAGCGCCTCGCTGCGCCGCAGCGGCAAGCCGGTCTCGCGTCTGGATGAAGCCATCATCACCCTGGGCATCTCCCAGTCGCTGAACTGTGCCCTGGCCATGAGCCTCGACATTTCCGGTGCCTTGACCCACGCCGAGTTCAGTGAGCAGGCACAACAGCATCAGGCCATCGCCGAGCAGGTGGCCGCCATCGCCCGTAACATGGCCCTGAGCGTGGACACAGACGGCGCCAGCTGCCACACTGCCGGCCTGCTCAGCCGCTGTGGCGAGCTGGCGGTACTGCGCACCCTGCAGCAATACCTGGACCAGGGCGGCACGCTGAATGCTGGCCAGGCGGAGACCTTGCTGCAGCAATGGGGCCCCCGCTATGGCAACCGGCTCAAGATTCAGTGGGGGCTGCCCCTGCCGTTGAGGGAACTGATTGGCGCCGTACACATGGCACCCGCTCACGCCACCCGCAAGGCCCCCACCATCATGCATCTGGCCGGTCTGTGTGTGGCCTCAAAGCTGTACGGTACCGACACCGAACGGCTGCTGCAGCGTGTTGGGCTGGATCCGGAAAAATGGCTGAACCAGCCCGACTGACCCCCCACCAAGCCCAAGGAAAGGATATGCCACAACACCAGGAACCCCGCCGCGTTCTTTACGTGGAAGACGACGACGACATTCGTGAAATCGCCCGGCTGGCGCTGGAAGTCGTGGGAGAATTTGAAGTGATGCTGTGCGCCTCGGGGGAAGACGCCGTGGCCGGAGCCGCGGCCTTCAACCCCGATATCATACTGCTGGATGTGATGATGCCGGGCATGGACGGCCCTTCAACCCTCACCGCCCTTCGCCGGCAGCCGGCCCTGGAGAAAATTCCGGTGGCCTTTATGACCGCCAAAATCCAGCCGCGAGAAATTGCCGCCTACAAGGCCATGGGTGCCGTTGAGGTGATCGCCAAACCCTTTGACCCCATGACCCTGTCCGAGCAGATTCGCACTATCTGGCACACGGCCAGGGCATAGGCCATCAACGGCATTGCTGCGCGGGAGCTTGCCCGCGCTCTCTATCAGTCATCCCGCTTGCGGGCGGAGCTGCCGAGCTGGTGGGTCTTGAGATCGTAACGCTCCTTGATCACGTCCTTGACCGTGCCTTCCCACAGCCGAATGCCCACAAAATAGCCGGCCCGGGCCAGTACATGAGCCGCCACCGGTGCCGTCATGATCACGAACACCACCACCGCCAGCGCCCTTACCACGACACTGACCTCGGGAAAATACACCGCAAAACCGCAGGCCAGCAGCCCGGCTCCCAGGGCACCGGCCTTGCTGGTGGCGTGCATACGGGTCAGCAGATCGGGCATGCGAATAATGCCGATGCCGGCCAGCAACATCAGGAAAGAGCCCAGCAGCAGAAACAGGCTGGTAATCATCTCAGTCATCATCGCGCTGGCCTCCCCGCTCCAGGTAGCGGGCAAAGCCCACCGCCGCCATAAAGGAGGTGAGCGCCAGCACGATCACCACATCTATCAGTGCCGGTGTGTCGTAGGCAATGCTGTACACCAGAATAAATCCGATGGTCAGCGAGGCGATCACCTCGAGCGCCACCACCCGATCCGGCAGGGTGGGGCCGATCAGCAACCGCACCGTGGCCAGCACCAGGCCCAGGCTGAGAAAGACAAACGACAGGGTCAGGGCAAGTTCAAACATGGGCTCATCCCAGCAAATCGATAACACGGGCCTCAAGGGCCTTGAATTCCGCCAGCTGGCGGGACTCGTCTTCCAGGTACATCAGGTGCACATAGAGCACCTTGCGATCACTCGACACGTCCAGGGTCAGGGAGCCCGGGGTGGCGGTGATCAGGTTGGCCAGAATGGTAATGCCGCCTTCGTCCTTTAAGTCCAGTGGAATGGCGATCACCCCCGGCCGCATCAGGTGCGTCGGGGTCAACACGTCGTAGGCCACACGGGCATTGGACTTGATCAAGTCCCAGATAAAGAACAGCACGAAATTGACGATACGCGGCGCCTTGCCCAGGTAACGAGCAAAGGTGGGTTTGTCTCGACCCACATAGGCCAACACCAGGTAACTGAGCAGAATACCGATCACCAGATTGCTGATGGTATAGGTGCCCGACAACACCACCCAGGCCATGGCCAGCAGCATGTTCCATCCAAAGGCTTTCATTGGCTTCCTCCCAGCACCGCTTCAATATAGCCCGCCGGCGACAGCAGCTGCTCCGCCGTGGCCATGGCCAGCTGCACAAACCACTCGGCGCCAAAGCCGATGGTCAGGGTGATCAGCGCCAGCACCACGATGGGCCCGTACAGCACATACAGGTGCGGATCCTGCTGCCCGCGCAGTGGCTTGGCCTCGTCGGGCAGTCCCTTCCAGAAGGCCTCGGCCCAGATTTTGACCATGGAATACAGGGTCAGCAGGCCCACGATCAGCGCCATGGCCACCATCAGCCAGTGGCCTTCAAGCACACCCGCCTTGAGCACCGTGAACTTGGCAAAAAAGCCCGACAGCGGCGGCAGCCCCGCCAGCGACATGGCCGGAATCATAAACAGGGCCGCCAGCCAGGGTGCCGAGCGGTACAGGCCCCCCAGCCGGGACAGATCATAACTGCCGTGATAGCGGTACATGACCCCGCTCACCAGGAACAGGTTGGTCTTCACGATAATATGATGAAAGATGTAAAACACGCCGCCGGCCACCGCCAGCGGCGTGAACAGCGCCAGTCCCACCAGCATATAGCCTATCTGGCTGATGATGTGAAAGGAGAGAATGCGCCGCACCTCGAACTGGGCCGCCGCCCCCAGTACCCCGGTCACCATGGTGAAAATGCCCATGGCCATCAGCACGGTGCCGTGGGTAAAGCCGGTGTCCTGCACGAAGATCAGGCTGAACACTCGGTACAGGGCATAAACCCCCACCTTGGTGAGCAGGCCGGCAAACACCGCCGAGATCGCCACCGGCGGGGTGTGGTAGGACGCCGGCAGCCAGAAAAACAGCGGAAAGGCCGCCGCCTTGATGCCAAAGGCCACCAGGAACAACATGGCGATCACCGTCACCAGGCCGGACTGCTCGGGACCGTTCAGCTTCACCGCCAGATCCGCCATGTTCAGGGTGCCGGCATAGCCGTAAAGCAGGCCCACGGCGGTCAGGAACATGGCCGAGGAGATCAGGTTGAGGGTGACATACTTGATGGCCCCCTCCATCTGTGCCCGCTCGCCGCCCAGTATCATCAGGCCAAAGGAGGCGATCAGCAGGATCTCGAACCACACATAGAGGTTGAAGATATCGCCGGTAAGAAAGGCCCCGGTCACCCCCGCCAGCATCAGGTGCAGCAGCGGGTAATAGCCAAAGGCCTCGTGGCTGCGGGTCATGGTGGCCAGGGAATACACCGCCACCGCCAGGCCGATCACCCCGGTCACCACCACCATAATGGCGCTGAGCAAGTCCGCCACCAGGGTGATGCCGTAAGGCGCGGGCCAGCTGCCCATATAGGCCACCTGAATGCCGTCGTGCTGCACCTTGTGCAGCAGCACCAGGGACGCCACCAGCAGGCCGGCCCCCGACAGCACTGAAATCCAGCGCTGTACCAACCGCCAACGCCAGCAGGTCAGGCACAGGGCCCCGGCCAGCATGGGAATAAGAATGGGTATAATAACTTCTGCTTTCACGAATCCGTGCTCTTCATCTCGTTGACATCGTCGGCGCCAATCACTTCATAGGCCCGGTGAATCAGTACCACGGCAAAGGCCAGCACCCCGAAGCTGATCACGATGGCGGTGAGGATCAACGCCTGGGGCAGCGGGTCGGCAATGGCGCCCACCGGCTGGTACAGGCCTTCCGGAATCAGCGGCGGGGCTCCCCGCACCAGGCCGCCGCTGGTGAAGATCAGCAGGTTGGCGGCGTTGGACAGAATAATCAGCCCGATCACCAGTTTGACCACGCTGCGCCGCAGCATCATAAACAGGGCGGTGGCGTACAGGCCGCCCACCACAAAGGCAAACAGGTTTTCCATTTATTCCTCCACCTTTGCCAGGGACAGCATGATGGTAGTGACCACGCCGACCACCACCAGAAACACGCCGATATCAAAAAACAGCGGTGTACTCAGCTTGAGCTCACCCAGCCCCGGCACATACAGCGACCACCACTGGCTGGACAGAAACGGCTGGCCGTTGAACACCATGCCCACGGTGCCGCTGACCAAAGCCAGCAACAGGCCGCAGCCCATCAGCAGCTGGCTTTCCACCCCCATCAGCTTGCGGGTGCTGCCGGCATCAAAGGCAAACAGGTGCAGGGCAAAGGCCCCGGACGCCACCAGCCCGGCGATGAAACCGCCACCGGGCTCATTGTGGCCACGCAGCAGCAAAAACACCGAAAACAGGAACAGCAACGGCACCAGAAAACGAGTGGCGGTCTGCAGAATCAGCGACGAACCGGAGATCATCGGTAGTCCTCCCAGCGAAAGCGGATCATGGCGTTAACGCCGATGGCGGCCAGGGCCAGTACGAAAATTTCCCCCAGGGTATCCAGCGCCCGGTAATCCACCAGGATAACGTTGACGATATTGCGACCGTGGGCCACCTCATAGCTGTTGGCCACTAGGTAGTCACTGATGCCCTCGCCCAGGGAAGACTGGTTCACGGTCAGTACCATCATGGTCACCAGCACGCCAAAGACCCCGGCCACGGCGGCGTCGCGCCAGCGGGTACGGACGCTGGACAGATCCTGAAAACCGGGCAGGCGGAACAACACCAGCACCAGCAGGATCACCGTCAGGGTCTCTACCAGCACCTGGGTGATGGCCAGATCCGGCGCGCTGAAGAACACGTAGATCAGTGCCATGGCAAAGCCCAGCACGCCCACCGCCGCCACCGAGCCCAGCCGCAGATGGGTGGCACTGGCATACACCACGGCCACCAGCATCAGCAGGCTGATCACTACCTCATACAGACGCACGCCCTCGAACGACAGTGAATACACAAAGGCGTCGTGAGCCCAGAAGGCATACACCAGCAGGCCGATGGCGGTGATCAGTATGGTCAGAATGTAGTTGGTCATGTAGCCGTTCTGCAGCCATTGCGTCTGCCAGCGGGACAGCCGCACCAGGCCGTCCATCATGTTTTCATAGCCCCGCTCGGGACCATAAGACAGCGGATAAATGACCTTGCCCAGGGGCTGGTACACGCGGTCCCAGCCACGGTAGAGCAGGCCACCGGCCACCAGGGCGGCGGCGCTGAACAACAGCGGCAGGTTGATGCCGTGCCACAGCGCCAGATCCAGATCGGCGGCTTGAGTGCCGCTGATGGCGGTGACCGCCGCCGCCAGCAGTGGCTCTGCCAGTCCGGGCACCAGCCCCAGCACCAGACTCAGGGTTGCCAGTACGCTGAACCCCAGGCGCAGGGCCAGCGGTGCCTCGTGGGGCGCCTTGGGAGTGGGCTTGAGGGCGCCAAAGAAGGGCTTGATCGCCACCTGGGCACTGGCGGCCACGATGCAAACCGCGGTGATCAGCGCCAGCAGGGTCAGCAGCAGCGGCAGCGACGCTGCCCCCAGCGCCGCCTCGAACATCAGCTCCTTGGCGATAAAGCCAAACAGCGGCGGAATGCCCGCCAGCGACAGCGCCGCCAGCCACAGAAACCACGCCGTTTGCGGCATGTGGGCACGCAGGCCGCCCAGCTCGCGCACGTCCTTGGTGCCGGTGGCGTGATCCAGGGTGCCGGCGGCCATAAACAGGGCGCCCTTGTACAGGGCGTGGGCCAGCAAAAACACCATGGCCGCCTTCAGCGCCACCGGGGTACCGATGCCGATCAGCATGGTCAGGGTGCCCAGGGCCATCACGGTGGAAAAGGCCAGAATGCGCTTGAGATCCGTGCTGCACACCGACATCACCGCCCCCACCGTCATGGTCACGGCACCAAACAGCGACAGTGCCAGCAGCCAGGCGTCGCTGCCCGCCATCACCGGCTGCAGCCGGGCCATCAGAAAGACCCCGGCCTTGACCATGGTGGCCGAGTGCAGGTAGGCGCTCACCGGGGTGGGCGCGGCCATGGCGTTGGGCAGCCAGAAATGGAATGGGGTCTGGGCCGACTTGGTAAAACACCCCGCCAGCACCAGCACCATCATCGGCAGGAACAACCCGTGCTGCTGCAGTGCCGCCCCTTGCGCCAACACCTCGCGTAGCTCAAAGCTGCCGGCCATCCAGCCCAGCATAATCAGCCCGGTCATCAGCGCCAGGCCACCACCCATGGTGACAAACAGCCCCTGCAGCGCCGCCTTGCGGGCTTTTTCCTGCTCGTGGTTAAAGCCGATCAGCAGGTAGGAGGTAATGCTGGTCAGCTCCCAGAATACAAACAGGCCGATAAGGTTGCTGCACAGCACCACCCCCAGCATGGCACTCATAAAGGCCAGCAGGTACATCATCAACTTGTGCCTGTCCGGGTTGCCTTCCAGGTAGCGACCGGCGTAAATCAGAATAAAGGTACCAATGCCGGTGATCAGCAGGGCGAACATCAGGCTCAGGCCATCCAGCAGAAAGCTGAGGCTGACGTTCAGGCTGGGAATCCAGTCGTAATAAAAGTGCACCACCTCGCCCCCGGTCACCCGGGGCCAGAAGCTCGCAAAATAGCCAAACAGGGCGGCCGGCAGGGCGGCCAGGCACCAGCCGATGTGCTTACCCAGTAAAGGGCTCAAACGCGGCACCAGAGCGGCCAGAATAAAACCTGCCAGAACGGCAACAAGCATACGCAAGGCTCCTTACAAAGCCCCTGGAAGGGCATCAGGATCGGCGAAAAATAAAGGAGAGACTCTGTAGAGCAGACTATAGCAGTGAAGTAATTGGATTAACTATCAGTAAGTTAATCAATTTTTTTATTGGTTATTAGCGCTGAAATACTACAAGCCGCCCCGGCCCGGCGCAAGGGGACCGGGGCGATAATGCCGGGGTCAGCGGGCAAAAAAGTGCTCTACCGGTCCCCGACCCTGGCCGATTTTGAGGCGAGCACCGGCCTCGATGGCGCGCTCGATATAGTGCTTGGCCGAGGCCACCGCCAGCTCCAGCTCCAGGCCCTGGGCCAGGTAGGACGCCAGGGCACCGGACAGGGTGCAGCCGGTGCCATGGGTGTTGGTGGTGATCACCCTGGGGGTGTCAAAGCAGCGCATGCCATCGCCATGCAACAGCCAGTCGGGGCTGCGCGGCTCCTGCTGCAAAAAGCCGCCCTTGAGCAGCACCGCCCGGCATTTCAGCTCCTTCAGGGCCGCGAGCAACGGCTCGACCTCGCGCAGCGAGGCCGGTACCTGGCGATCGGTCAGGCAGGCCGCTTCCGGCAGGTTGGGGGTGATCACATCCGCCAGGGGCAACAGCCGCTGCTTCAGGCTTTGCACCGCCTCCGGAGCCAGCAGCATGTCGCCGTTGGCGCTGACCATCACCGGATCCACCACCAGATGCCGGGGCCGGTATTGTTCCAGGGCATCGGCCACGGTGTTGATGGTGTCGACGTCGCCCAGCATGCCCACCTTGACCGCCGCCACCGGCAAATCGCCGAACACGGCATCGAGCTGGGCGCGAATAATGTCCTGAGGAATGGGGTGCACCGCAGACACGCCACGGGTGTTTTGGGCGGTAATGGCGGTGAGCACCGAACAGGCATAGCCACCGGTGGCGGAAATGGCCTTGATGTCGGCCTGAACACCGGCACCGCCGCCGCTGTCGGAGCCGGCAATGGAGAGAATAATGGCTTTGCTGCTGTGCATGTCCTTATGGTCCTCGTGAGGCGGGGAACCTCATCGGACATCTGCCGCCGGTTCCCTACGCCAGTATCAACTGGATCAGGTTCAACGGGTTCGGCGCCTTGCCGTCTCAGCCTTGCGGCTCCCCGACCAATGGCCCGATGATAACCAGCCCTTCCCCCAAATGCCAGCGGAGGCCCTGAACGGTTTTCGGCAGCAAAACTGTAACCTTTTTACAAAAAATTAATTTTGTATACAAGTTACAGGGAATTCTGAAACAGGCAAAAAAAACGCCTTCAGCAGTCATGCTGAAGGCGGCCTGAGCAGTCACGTATCGAATGCACAAATGAAAGTCAGACAGGGATGTCCCTGCCTCTGTACCTGAAGCTACTTTACTCTCGAACCGAGGCCGAGAAAAGCCCCAATCCGTAATTTTATTTCATTTCTGTTTTTTTACACCAGATCAGTGAGCCTGATCCCAGTTGTCTCCCACCCCGGCTTCCACCAGCAGGGGCACATCCAGGGTGGCCGCCTGCTGCATCAGTGCACAGATGTTCTCTCGGTAGGCGTCCACCTTGTCTTCACGAATTTCAAACACCAGTTCATCGTGCACCTGCATCAGCATGCGCACTTCGCCCTCGGGCAACCTGGTCAGCCAGTCACTCACCCGCACCATGGCCTTCTTGATAATGTCGGCGGCGGTACCCTGCATGGGCGCATTGATGGCCGCCCGTTCGGCGCCCTTGCGCCGAGCGCCGTTTTTGGACTTGATCTCAGGCAGGTAGAGCCGGCGGCCGAACAGGGTGGATACATAGCCACGCTCGCTGGCCTGCTCCCGCGTGTCTTCCATGTAGCGCAGCACGCCCGGATAGCGTTCGAAGTAGATGTTCATATAGTCCTGGGCCTCGTTACGGCCAATGCCCAGCTGACGCGCCAGGCCAAAGGCGCTCATGCCGTAGATCAGGCCAAAGTTGATGGCCTTGGCCCGGCGACGCTGCTCGGTGCTGACCTCATCCACCGGCACGCCAAATACCTCGGCGGCGGTGGCACGGTGAATGTCCTGGCCATGGGCAAAGGCATCGAGCAACCCCTTGTCCTGAGACAGGTGCGCCATGATGCGCAGCTCAATCTGGGAGTAGTCCGCCGCCACCAGCTTGTAGCCGGGCTCGGCCACAAAGGCCTGGCGAATGCGGCGACCTTCGGTGGTGCGAATGGGAATGTTCTGCAGGTTGGGATCCGACGACGACAACCGCCCGGTGGCGGTGTTGGCCTGATGATAGGAGGTATGAATACGGCCGCTGTGCTCGTTGACCATTTGCGGCAGCTTGTCGGTATAGGTGGACTTGAGCTTGCTCAGGGCCCGGTATTCCATCAGCAGTTTGGGCAGGGGGTAATCCAGCGCCAGCTCCTGCAGCACTTCCTCGGCGGTGGACGGCGCGCCCTTGGGGGTTTTCTTGATCACCGGCAGTTCCAGCTTGGTGAACAGGATCTCACCCAGCTGCTTGGTGGAGCTCAGGTTGAAGGGCTCGCCGGCAAGCTCATGGGCTTCCAGCTCCAGCTCCTTGAGTCGTTTGGCGATCTCGTCGCTCTGGGTGGCCAGCAGCTTGCCGTCGATACGCACGCCGGTGTATTCCATGCTGGCCAGAATCGACACCAGGGGCAGCTCGATGTCGTTGAATACGCTTTGCAGGTCGGGCTCGGCGGCCAGTTTTTCCGCCAGGTGGTGGTGCAGCCGCAGGGTAATGTCGGCGTCTTCCGCCGCATAGGGGCCGGCCTGCTCCAGGGGGATCTGGTTAAAGGTCAGCTGCTTGGCACCCTTGCCGGCGATAGATTCAAACGACGTGGTGGTGTGGTTGAGAAAGAACGCCGCCATGCTGTCCATGTCGTGCCGGGTCTGCACCGAATTCAGCGCGTAGGACTCCAGCATGGTGTCGAGCAGGGCGCCTTTCAGCTCTATGCCGTGGTTTTTCAGCACGTTAATGTCGTACTTGAGGTTTTGCCCCAGCTTGATGCGGCTGTCGTCTTCCAGCAGCGGCTTGAGCGCCCCCAGCACGGCCTCTTCACTGAGTTGTTCGGGCGCATCCAGGTAGTCGTGGCCAAAGGGCACATAGGCGGCCTGGCCCGCTTCCACCGCGAATGACACGCCGACCACTCGGGCATCCCGGTAATTGAGGCTGGTGGTTTCGGTATCAAAGGCGAACAGCGGCGCGGCCTTGAGCCGGGCGATCCATTCGTCCAGTTGCGCCTGCTCGGTGATCGTCTGATAGTCGGTTGCCAGCGCCGGGGCAGCCGGTGCCTGTTCCTGCTCGTCGCCGGAATCCAGCTCGGCCAGCAGGTTGCGGAATTCAAATTCCTGATACAGGGCGCGCAGGGCCTCTACATTCGGCTCCGCCTGTTGCAGCTCGGCCGGGCCCACCTGCAGCGCCACATCGGTCTTGATGGTGGCCAGGGTGTAGGACAGCCGCACCTGTTCCTCATGCTCGGCAAACTTGGCGGCAAAAGACTTGGATCCGCGAAAGCCCAGCTCGGCGATTTTGTCGGTATGGGCGGCAATGTCGTCGATGGAGCCCAGCCCCTGCAGCAGCGCCAGCGCGGTCTTCTCGCCCACGCCGGGCATGCCGGGAATGTTGTCGACCTTGTCCCCTACCAGCGCCAGCAGATCGATGATCAACTCCGGCGGCACGCCGAACTTTTCCACCACGCCGTCCCGATCGAGAAAGCTGTTTTTCATGGTGTCCATCAGCAGCACATGATTCGACACCAACTGGGCCATGTCCTTGTCGCCGGTGCTGATCACCACGTCCAGCTGCTGCTCGGTGGCCTGCCGGGCCAGGGTGCCAATGACGTCGTCTGCCTCTACCCCTTCCTCGATCAGCAACGGCAGCCCCATGGCGCGAATAATGTCGTGAATGGGCTTAATCTGTTCGCGCAGATCGTCGGGCATGGACGGCCGCTGGGCCTTGTATTCCGGATAGATGTCATCACGAAAGGTCTTGCCCTTGGCATCGAACACCACCGCCACACGAGACTCGGGAAACTGTTTGTGCAGGCTGCGCAGCATGTTGGTGACCACACGAATGGCACCGGTGGGGCGACCATCGCTGGTGCGCAGATCCGCCTGCTGAGAGGCGAAATAGGCACGATAGAGGTAGGAAGATCCATCGACCAGGATCAGGGGTTTGGCAGGAATGGCAACCATGGCGTCTTTCTCGTTGATACGTTGGCCGCTAGCATGCCACAGCGGGCCGCCGGACTCCACGCCGGCGCCGGATCCTGCCTGTGGATAACTCTGTGGAGGCAGGATCCGAAGCAGATCCGAAAAATAAAAACAAAACCTTTTGGATCATAAACTTACATTTTGATCTCACGGCTTGATAAGGGATCGGAGAATGTGGAAAATCGACAGACAAGGCAATGTGCACAATTCTTAACCGGATTAATGCTAGCACAGTTTTGCCCGGTCAAGGCGACCTGAATCACAAAGTCCGACTCGTTCAACCAAAGGAGAGCGAAATGAAAAAAGTTGCCGTAATTCTGAGCGGCTGTGGCGTATACGACGGCGCGGAAATTCACGAGGCCGTGCTGTGCCTGCTGCACCTGGCCCGCAACGGTGCCCGCTACCAGTGCTTTGCCCCGGATCAATCCCAGCACCATGTGATCGATCACCGCACCGGCGAGGAAAGCGGCGAGCGGCGCAACGTGCTGACCGAAGCCGCCCGCATCGCCCGGGGCGACATTCAGCCCCTGAGCGAGCTGAACGCCGACGACTTTGACGCCCTGCTGCTGCCCGGCGGCTTTGGCGCCGCCAAAAACCTGTGCAATTTCGCCTTTGAGGGCGACGCCTGTGACGTCAACCACGAAGTGCTGGCCGCCTGCCGGGCCTTTGCCAAGGCCCGCAAGCCCGCCGGCTATTGCTGCATTGCCCCCGTGCTGATGCCCCGGGTCTACCCGGCCGGGGTCAAGGGCACCATAGGCACAGACGCCGCCGTGGCCGAGGCCTTTGCCGCCATGGGCGGCGAACACATCGGCTGCGCCGTGACCGACGTGGTGGAAGACGCGCATTATCAGGTGATTTCCACTCCCGCCTATATGCTGGCCCAAAACATTACCGAGGCCGACACCGGCATTGGCAAACTGGTCAAGCGACTACTGGAAATGTAAATTCAACGAAGCATGAATGAGCGCAGCAGCTCAAACACGGATAAAAAAAGGGCCGGCATTAAGCCGGCCTAAAAACTCTGGAAGCAATGTGAGCAATGTCGTGCCTTCGCAAGCTGCCTGTGCCCTACGTCTGAATGGGAGGCTGTGTTCGGAAAGCAAGGTAACGATAATCGTTATCATTTGTTCTTGCAACCCCTTTTTATCCCTTTCGAGCATTTTTTGCTCCCTGCCTTTGCCGCCCCCTTGGCTACACTGAGAAAAAACCTGCGGAGTACACCATGAACAAGCACTGGTTATGGGCCGGGCTGTTGTTGCCGGGCCTGCTGCTGGCCGATGATGCCGAAATTCGGCGGGCCATAGAGGAAGGCACCCGTGCCTACGAGGCCGGGGAATGGTCTCAGGCCGCTTCCCAATTCGATTATGCCGCTACCCTGGTACGCCAGCTGCAGGCCGGCCAGCTGGGTGAACTGTTTCCCGTCCCCCTGCCCGGCTGGCAGGCGGAAGACGCCGATACCCAGGCCGCCTCAGCAACGCTCTTTGGCGGTGGCATTCACGCCTCGCGCCAGTACCACAAGGACAACGCCCGGCTGGAAATGACCATCGCCAAAAATTCCCCCCTGCTGCAGACCATGGCCATGCTGTTTACCAATCCCAGCATGGCCACCATGAGCGGCTACAAGGTGCGCCGCATCAATGGCCAGAGCGCCATGGTCAAGGAGGAAGGAGACAGCAAGGAACTGATGATGCTGGTGGCCAACACCACCCTGGTGCAGCTGAGCGGCCGCGGCAGCGAGCTGGCCATGGCGGATCTGGAGGCCTACGCCGGTGCGCTGGACATCAAGGCTCTGTCGGCGCTGTGACAGTTGGTGAGGAGTGAGGGGTGAGGGGTGAGGGGTGAGGCGTGAACTCCAGTGAGACAACACCTCTCTCTTCTCTCCTCACCCCTCACCTCAGTTACTGGTTTGCAGGGCGGCCTGTTCGTCGCCCAGTACCTTGCGGCTCAGGTACTTGAGCAGCAGGCCGTAGGCGGGCACGAACAGGCCCAGGCTGAACACCAGCTTGAAACCATAGTCCACCCAGGCGATTTCCACCCAGTGCTCGGCCATAAAGGGATCCGGCGAGCGCCAGAACGCCAGGCTGAAAAACGCCAGGGTATCGATGAGGTTGCCGAAAATGGTGGAGCAGGTGGGCGCCACCCACCAGGCGCGCACCTGACGCAGCCGGTTGAACACCGACACATCCATGATCTGCCCCAGCACATAGGCCATAAAGCTGGCCAGGGCGATGCGGGCCACGAACAGGTTGAACTCCGCCAGTGCCCCCAGGCCCTGATAGCTTGCCTCAAAAAACAGCACCGACAGCACATAGGAGCTGGCCAGGGCCGGCAACATCACCGCGAAAATAATGCGCCGGGCCAGCCCGGCGCCAAAGATACGCACCGTCAGATCCGTGGCCAGATAAATAAAGGGAAAACTGAGCGCGCCCCAGGTGGTATGAAAACCAAACAGGGTAAAGGGCAGCTGCACCAGGTAGTTGCTGGCGGCGATCACCGCGATATGAAACAGCGACAGCCGAATCAGCGCGGTGCGATATTGAGAGGCAGAAATCATCCGATACCTTTTTGATTAATGGGGTCAGGGAACCCATTCCGGACAGAACACACGACAAGCGGTTTATTTATTCACCAACCGGAATGCGAAGTGCGGCATTCTAGTCGTTTTTTAATCACTTGTCTTTACTTGAAGTGAATTTTCCGGCTTGCGTCCGGTTCCACTGCTCGGTCAGCCAGGCGACCGTGGCCTCATCCTGCCCGCCCAGGGGCTGCAGCCAGGCGCAGTCGGCGTAATGCTGAAAACACACCAACAACCGGCTGCCTTCAAAGTCCACCAGCCACTGGTGGTAGTCGGCGCCGGCTTCCCGCTCCAGCACGGTCAGCTCCAGCTCCTGAGCCAGCTCGGCGGCCCAGTCGGGAAAGGTTTCGATGGTCAGGGGGAATTCACTTTTTAATGGCGTCATGGTCATGAACTACAGGAAACACAAAGGGATGCCGCCCACTCGGGGGCCGGCTCGGCATAATCATTAAACTCGGGCTGCTCGTCAAAGGGCCGTGCCAGCAGCCGCAGCAGGGTATCGGCCTCGGCCATGTCGCCCTGCTCTATCGCGCGCTGTGCCAGATGGTTACGCAGCACATACTTGGGGTTGATGGCGTCCATCCGTGCCCGGCGCTCGGCCTGAGTACCGCCTTCAAGGGCCAGCCGGGCCCGGTAGCGAGCAAACCAGTCATGCCAGGCCTCGGGCTTCGCCAGCAGGGCGATAAGGCTTGCCGGCGGCTCGCCTTCGGCTTCAAGCAGGGCCAGCCTGCGAAACCAGCAGCTGTAATCCACCCGGTGCTCGGCCATCAGGCCGAACATGTCGCGGAACAGCGCCGGATCGCCTTCATGCCACTGCTCAAGGCCCAGTTTTTGCCGCATCAGCTCGGAATAAGCGGTCAGCAGCCGGTGCTCGTATTGCCCCAGCGACGCTTGCAGCACGTCCAGCTCGATATGTCCCGACAGCGCCTGGGCCAGCCGTTGCAGGTTCCACAACCCTACCGCCGGCTGCTGATCGTAGGCGTAACGGCCGGCAGGGTCGGAATGATTGCAGATATGACCGGGATCATAGGCATCGAGAAAACCGTAAGGGCCATAATCCAGGGTCAGGCCCAGCATCGACATGTTGTCGGTGTTCATCACTCCGTGGCAAAAACCGACCGCCTGCCATTGGGCAATCAGCTCGGCGGTGCGGATAACCACCCGGTCAAACAGGGCGCCATAGTCTTGGGGCTGCTGTTTCAGCTCTGGCCACTGGGTGTCTATCAGGTAGTCCAGCAGGGCGGGAATGTGCTCGGGCTGGCCGCTGTAATAGAAATATTCAAAGTGGCCAAAGCGCAGGTGGCTGGGGGCGGCCCGCAGCAGGGCGGCGCCGGGCTCGACCTGCTCCCGGTAAACCGGCTCGTCACTGCCCACCAGGCACAGCGCGCGCGTGGTGGGAATATGCAGATGGTACAGAGCTTCCGAGGCCAGGTATTCCCTCAGCGACGAGCGCAACACGGCACGACCGTCGCCAAAGCGCGAATAGGGGGTCTTGCCGGCGCCCTTGAGGTGCAGATCCCAACGGGTGCCGCCCGGGGTCACTACCTCCCCCAGCAGCAGGGCACGACCATCCCCCAGCCGCGGGCTGAAGCCGCCGAACTGATGGCCGGCATAGACCTGGGCAAAGGGCGTCATTTCCGGCGGCAACCGCTGCCCGCTGGTAATGTCCAGCCACTGACGCTCCTCGAGTGAAATGCCCAGTTCGCCGGCAAGGTCATGATTGATGAGCAATAACCGGGGAGAATGAAGCGGGGTCGGCGCTACCGGTGTTCCAGCCCATGTGAAACTTGCATACTGATTATCTAATTGCACATTATCACCCTGAAGCCCGCCTGTGGGTTTCCTTTTTAACCACAGCTTAACTTATACTGCAACGGCTCAACAGCTGAGCCAGGAAGCAATTCGAGATTCGATAATAACGGAGTTTAATAATGAAAAAACTGATGACAGCCGCCGCCGTTATGGCCATGTTCGCTGCTCCTGCCTTTGCCGCCGGCGACGCCGAAGCGGGCAAGGCCAAGTCTGCCGTGTGTGCCGCCTGCCACGGCGCCGACGGTATTTCCACCATGGACATCTACCCCAACCTGGCCGGTCAGAAGGCTGCCTACCTCGTCAGTCAGCTGAAGGCCTTCAAGGCCGGCGAGCGCAACAACCCCATCATGGCACCCATGGCCATGCCCCTGTCCGATCAGGACATGGAAGACCTGGCCGCCTACTACGCCGGCCTGTAAGGTTACAGGGTCCGCCACGGCGGGCCTTTATTTTTTCGTACCTTCAGCCTTCACGGCGCAGCAGCGCCAGAAACGCCTCGCCAAAGCGCTCCAGCTTGCGTACCCCGACGCCGTTGATGCCCAGCAGTTCCGCCTCGGTTTTGGGCCGGTAACGAGCCAGCTCGGTCAGGGTGGCGTCGTTAAACACCACGTAGGGCGGCACATCCGCCTCTTCCGCCAGTTGCTTGCGCAGTTGCCGCAATGCCTTGAACAGGGTTCTGTCTTCGGCCCGGGTCAGGCCGCTTTCCGCCTTGTCCTTTTGCTTCACCCGCGCCAGCCTGGGCTCCGCCAGCTCCAGGGCCACCTCGCCGCGCAGCACCGGGCGGGCCGCCTCGGTCAGCTGCAACACCATGTTGCGGGTAATGTTCTGGGTCAGCAGGCCGGAGTGGATCAGCTGGCGCAATACGCTTACCCAGTGCTCCTGGCTCTTGTCTCTGCCGATGCCGTAGGTGGACAGCTTGTCATGGCCGTGTTCGCGCACCCGCTGGGTGTCGGCGCCGCGCAGCACCTCCACCACATAGAGCACGCCAAAGCGCTGGCCGGTGCGGTAGACGCAGGAAAGCGCCTTTTGTGCGTCTTCGGTGCCGTCGTAGCGCCTGGGGGGGTCCAGGCAGATATCACAGTTGCCACAGGGCTCGCGCTGGTATTCGCCAAAGTAGTTGAGCAGCACCTGGCGGCGGCAGGTCAGCGACTCGGCAAAGGCCGCCATCACGTTCAGCTTGTACAGCTCCACCTGCAATTGCTGCTCGTTGTCGCTGTTTTCCAGCAGGCGCCGCACTCGGCCCACGTCGCCCGGATCGTAGAGCAGCAGGGCTTCAGAGGGCAGGCCGTCGCGCCCGCCCCGGCCGGTTTCCTGATAGTAGGACTCGATATTCTTGGGAATGTCGTAGTGCACCACATAGCGCACGTTGGGCTTGTCGATGCCCATGCCGAAGGCCACCGTGGCCACCACGATATCGAGATCGTCACGAATAAAGCGCTCCTGTACCGACTGGCGCAGCTCCAGGGGCAGGCCGGCATGATAGCTGGCGGCCTTGTGGCCCCGGGCCAGCAGTCGCTCGGCCACCTCTTCCACCCGTTTGCGGCTGGAACAATAGACGATGCCGCACTGGCCGTTTTGTTCGGCCACATAGCGCACCAGCTGCTCCAGCCCCTTGAATTTTTCCACCAGGGTGTAGCGTATGTTGGGTCGATCAAAGCTGGCGATGTGGATCAGCGGCTCGGTGAGGTTGAGCCGGCTCAGCATGTCGTGGCGGGTGGCTTCGTCGGCGGTGGCGGTGAGCGCGATCACCGGTGTGTGGGGAAACCACTGCTTGAGCCGGCCCAGCTCGGCGTATTCCGGGCGAAAGTCGTGGCCCCACTGGGAGATGCAGTGGGCCTCGTCGATGGCGAACATGGCCAGATTCAGTTCGCCCAGGCGCTCCATGAATTCGTGCTGCAACAGCCGCTCCGGCGACACATAGAGCAGCTTGATCTCACCCCGACGCAGGGCGGTAAAGTGGCGCAACATGGTTTCACGGCTGAGTGAGCTGTTGATGTAGGCCGCCGCCACGCCGTTGGCCACCAGGGTGTCGACCTGATCCTTCATCAGCGAGATCAGCGGCGACACCACCACCGTTAGCCCCGGCCGCAGCAGGGCCGGAATCTGGTAACACAGCGATTTACCGCCACCGGTGGGCATGATCACCATGGCATCGCGCCCGGCTACCGCCGCTTCCACGATGTCCAGCTGGCCGTCGCGAAAGTCCTGATAACCGAACACCTGCTGCAGCACGCCGTGGGGCGTGTCGGGAATGGGAACGGAAGCGGTGTCTTCGGTGTCGGGATTCATCACGGTCGGCCGGGCAAAAATGAACGAGCATTGTAAGGCAGGGGGCTGAAACAATAAACCGCAGGCCGGCGGCGAAAAGTTTCAACCGTTACTGGATGCGAGCCGGGCACCGGCAGTACACTGCGCTTTTCCCCGCCGATGATAATAAACATGGAACAGGATCAATCCACCCGTGGCGCCCTGCTCGCCCTGTGCGCCTATTTGCTGTGGGGCCTGGCCCCGGTCTATTTCAAGCAATTGCTCGAGGTGCCGGCACCGGAAATTCTGGCGCACCGGGTGGTGTGGTCCTGCCTGCTGCTGCTGGGGCTGATCACCGCCCTGGGCTACTGGACTCGTGTGCGGGCCCTGTTGCGCCGGCCGGCGTTGCTGCTGTTGCTGCTGATCTCGTCCTTGGTGATCGGCACCAACTGGCTGGTGTTTATCTGGGCGGTCAACAACAACCATATTCTCGACGCCAGCCTGGGCTATTACATCAATCCGCTGCTTAATATCGTGCTGGGCATGGTGTTCCTGAAGGAACGCTACCGGCCGCTGCAGTGGCTGGCAGTGGGGCTGGCCGCCCTGGGCGTGCTGGTGCAGCTGCTGGTGTTTGGCCGCCTGCCCTGGGTGGCGCTGGTGCTGGCATTGTCGTTCGGAACCTATGGGCTTATTCGCAAACAGGTGCCGGTAGACCCCTTTACCGGCCTGCTGCTGGAAACCTCGGTGTTGCTGGTGCCTGCCCTGTTGTGGCTGTGGGGACTGCAGTCCGCCACCGGCGATCTAACCGCCAACCCCGCCGGCCTGAACCTGCTGCTGCTGGCCGCCGGCCTGGTCACCACGGTGCCGCTGTTGCTGTTCGCCGGTGCCGCCAGCCGGCTGCGGCTCTCGACCCTGGGCTTTTTTCAGTATCTGGCCCCCAGCCTGGCACTGCTGCTGGGCGTGCTGGTCTATGGCGAAGCCTTTACCCTCGACAAGGCCATTACCTTTGCCCTGATCTGGACCGCGCTGGTGATCTATAGCCTGGACGGCATTCGCCAGCGACGGCGGTTGAAACAGGCAAGAAGCGGGGCCTGACCCTGCCCGGCGCAATCTTTTACAAAACCCGGCAGCGTCAATCGGCTAAAATCGGCCCATGAGCAGCGTTAGATACTGGAAAACCAAGGGCCTGAACGGCCTGGAACTTTGCCTGGCGAATCATGCCGGTTTTCGCTATGGCCACCACATTCACCTGGACTATCACCTGGGCCTGGTGGAAAGCGGTGCCCAGAAGTTCATTCACCGAGGCAGCTCGGCGCCGCTGGTGCCGGGTCAGCTGTCACTGATCAATCCGGATGTGGCCCATGACGGCGACTGCTTTGATGAGACGGGGTTTCGCGTGCGCGTCTTTTCCCTGTCGCCCGAGCTGGTGTCCGATTTGGCCGATGAGCTGGAGCAACCCCTGCCCTTTTTTACTCAGCCCCTGCGGCACCAGCCTCACCTCTATCAACACGCCCTGGCCCTGCACCGACAGCTGGAACTGCCCGAGCCGTCCGCCCTGCATGCCGAAAGCAGCCTGCTGGCGCTGCTGGCCGATTGTTTTTCGTTACAGGATGCACCACCCCTGGCCCGGCCCCTGTTGGCTCGCATCAGGGAGCGCATGCTGGCCGGACTGGATCAACCCCATTCGCTGGACGAACTGGCTGCCGAGCTGGGCCTGTCGCGCTTTCAGTTTCTGCGCCAGTTCAAGGCCGGCCTGGGCATGACGCCCCACGCCTATCTCAAGCGATTGCGGCTGGAGGCCGCCAAGAAACGGCTGGCCGCCGGTCATCCGGTGCTCGACACCGCACTGGCGGTGGGCTTTTTTGACCAGTCGCATTTTCATCGCGCCTTTGTTCACGCCTATCACATCACACCGGCCCGCTTTCGCGCACAGATGCAATAACTTACAAGCCGGTAAAACGCCCGCCTTTTACACTGTGCATCCACCACAGGCGGAGCCCCTCATGAACGTTTCACTGCTGATTACCATAGGCGTTATTCACCTCATCGCGCTGGCGAGCCCGGGCCCGGATATTGCCCTGATGCTGCGCTTTTCGGCCCGGCGACGAGCCGCCCTGAGCGCCGCGCTGGGCATTGCCACCGGCATTCTGGTGCACAGCATACTGAGCCTCACCGGCATCAGCCTGCTCATTCAGGCACACCCGTTGCTGTTTACCCTGGTGCGGCTGGCGGGTGCCATTTATCTGGGATGGATGGGTTGGGGCGCCTTGCGGGCGGCCTTCAGGCCGGCCAGTGAACTCAAGGCCGCCAATGGTGGGGCGTCCGGAAACGGCTTCTGGACCGGGCTGAATACCAACCTGCTCAACCCCAAGGCCCTGGTGTTTTTTATTGGCCTGCTCGCCGCACTGGTGGGGCCCGACGTCAACTGGCTGACCCGTACCGCCCTGGTGGTGGAGCTGTTCGCATTGAGCCTTGCCTGGTTTGTGCTGCTGGCCTGGTGGCTGTCTTCGCCGCGGATACAACTCAGGCTGCAGGCCTGGAGCCGCCCGATTAACGGCCTGTGCGGCCTGTTGTTCTGCTCGGTGGCCGGCTCCATTCTGTGGCTGCTGGTTGGCTCACCATCCATCTGATGGCCTCAGCCTACCGCCATTAAAGGGCTTCCAGCCGGGCGTAGGCGGTCACCAGCCACTTGGCGCCGCCGTCGTCGAAGTTGACCTGCACTCGGCTCTGGGCACCGGCGCCCTCGAAGTTGAGCACTATGCCTTCGCCAAACTTGGGATGCAGTACTCGCTGGCCCAGACGAAAGCCGGTCTGGTTAAAGGTCTCCTGCACCCGGTCCTGGCTGAAGCGGCCATTGGGAATGGTGCGGGTCACCTTGGCCTTGAGCCGAATTTCCTCCAGGCAGTCGGCGGGCAGCTCCTTGATAAAGCGGCTGGGACGGTGAAACATTTCCCGGCCGTAGAGGCGACGGCTCTCGGCATGGCTGATATAGAGCTTTGCCATGGCCCGGGTCATGCCCACATAGGCCAGCCGGCGTTCTTCCTCCAGCCGGCTGCTTTCTTCCGCCGACAGCTGGCTGGGGAACATGCCCTCTTCCACCCCCACCATAAACACCAGCGGAAACTCCAGGCCCTTGGCGGAGTGCAGCGTCATCAACTGCACGGCGTCGTCAAACTGATCCGCCTGGCCCTCGCCCGCCTCCAGTGCGGCATGGGACAAGAACGCCGACAGCGGTGACATATCCTCTTCTTCCGACGGGCTGAACTGCCGAGTGGCGGTGACCAGCTCCTCAAGGTTTTCCACCCGGGACTGGGCCTTCTCGCCTTTTTCCGCCTGATACATGGCCTTGAGGCCCGACAGCTCGATCACTCGGTCGGTCTGCACATGCAGCGGCAGTTCCCGAGTGTCGTCTTCCAGCTGGTTGATCAGATTGATAAAGCGGCTCACCGCCGCCGCGGCTCTGCCGGTAAGCACCTTTTCTTCCACCAGCGCCCAGGCCGCCCGCCACAGGGTCACTTCCCGATCCCGGGCCGCCTCACGGATTAACCCAAGCGTGCGCTCGCCAATGCCTCGAGTGGGGGTGTTGACGATACGCTCAAATGAGGCCTCGTCGCCTCTGTTGTTAATCAGCCGCAGGTAACCGAGGGCATCCTTGATCTCCTGACGTTCAAAAAAGCGCAGGCCGCCGTAGATGCGGTAGGGAATGCGCTCCTGAATCAGTGCCTCTTCCAGTACCCGGGACTGGGCATTGTTGCGATAGAGAATGGCGCTTTCACTCAGAGCTCCGTCCTGATTGCGCCATTGCTTGATGCGCTCCACCACAAAGCGAGCCTCATCCACTTCGTTAAAGGCACTGTATACGGCAATGGGCTCACCCTCGGTGCCTTCGGTCCACAGCTCCTTGCCCATGCGCTCGGCATTGTTGGCAATCAGCCGGTTGGCGGCCTTGAGAATGGTGCCGGTGGAGCGGTAGTTCTGCTCCAGGCGCACGGTCTCGGCACCGGGAAAGTCCTGCAGAAAGCGGGAAATGTTTTCCACCCGGGCGCCGCGCCAGCCGTAAATGGACTGATCGTCGTCGCCCACTATCATGACGCGGGAGCTGTCACCGGCGAGCATGCGCAGCCAGGCATACTGAATGCTGTTGGTGTCCTGGAATTCGTCCACCAGAATATGCTGAAAGCGCTGCTGGTAGTGCGCCAGAATGTGCGGCTTGTACAACCACAGCTCATGGGCCCGCAGCAGCAGCTCGGCAAAGTCCACCAGCCCGGCGCGGTCGCAGGTGTCCTGATAGACCTGATAGATCTGGCGGTAGGTCTTTTGCAGGGGATCATTGAGCACCTGAATGTCGCCCGGGCGCAGGCCCTCGTCCTTGCGGCCGTTGATATAGCCGGCCACCTGACGGGGCGGCCACTGCTTTTCATCCAGGTTCATGCTCTTGAGAATACGCTTGAGCAGGCGCAGCTGATCGTCGGAGTCGAGGATCTGAAAGTCCTGGGGCAGGTTGGCGTCCAGATGATGGGCCCGCAGCAGCCGGTGCGCCAGGCCGTGAAAGGTGCCCAGCCAGAGGCCGAACAGGCGGCCACCGAGCAGTTGCTCCACCCGGCTGCGCATTTCGGCGGCGGCCTTGTTGGTAAAGGTCACCGCCAGTATGCCCGAGGCCGGCACCTGCTCCACCTGCATCAACCAGGCAATGCGATGCACCAGCACCCGGGTCTTGCCACTGCCGGCACCGGCCAGCACCAGCATGTTCTGGGAAGGGGCGGCCACCGCCTCTCTTTGCTTGTCGTTCATGCCGTCAAGCAGGCTGGATACATCCATCACAACTCCTGGGAATATTTACAGTACGCTGGCGATTATAACAGCTCGAGCAGCTGCTCCAACCGCGTCAGGGCAACCTGGGGCAAGCATTGCAGATCCGCTTCGGTACGGCCGTTGTCGTTAAGCCACACCGCCTGGCAGCCGCTGTGCACGGCACCGGCCACGTCGGTGCGAATATGATCGCCGATATGCAAAATCTCGGCGTGATTCACCCCGGCCTGCTCTGCCAGCCGGTCAAACAGATCCGGCGCCGGCTTCATGCGGCCGTCGGGGCCGGCCTTGAGCACGATTTCGAAATAGGGCGCCAGCTCGGTGTGCTCCAGCGGCATATTGCCGTTGGTGATCACCGCCAGCCGGTACTTTTCCTTGAGCGTGGTCAGCACATTATGGGTGGTCTCGGGCACTTTGATTTTGCCGCGCTCGGCCAGAAAGCCCTGATAAAAGGTCTCGGCCAACTGCTCCGCTTTATCTTCCGCTACTCCCTGCTGACGCAGGCCCTCGACCAGCACGCGCCGACGGCAGGCACTGACGTCGTGAGCCAGCTCTGGCTGCTCGGCAATCAGCCGGCGCTTGATCGCCGCCAGGTTGTCCGCCCCCAGCAGGGTGGACTCGGGGTAATCGTCACGCAGCGCCTGCAGCAGCCAGTTTTCGGCTGCCGTCATCACCGGCACGTTGTCGTAGAGGGTGTCGTCCAGATCAAAGCTGAGCACCTTTACGGGTGCCATTCGTTTGTAAAAGCGCATGCATGAGTTCCGGTTTCAAAGTCAGTGAAGGCATTCTAACCTGCTTTCACCTCACACCTCACCCTTCACGCCTCGAAAGCCGTCTGAACGCCCTCGCTGGCGAAGCAACAGCTGGGTTCCCTCCGCCAACACGCTTCCAGCCCTTCCATGGGACGCTCGGCAAATGCCATCCATGGCATTTGACGGTCGGCTCCGGCAATCCCAGCCGCCACTTCGTTTGGCCTTGGCATCGTCTGTCACCGTGCCACTTGGCAACTCGGTGGCAACAAGGAGGGCAAAGGGTGTCTGCTTCGCCGCACCCGCTGCGCCAGGGCCGAAAATTGCTCCTGCATGTTCGGCATTCCCGCCATCCCTGGCGGTCAGATGCGCAACGGAGCCTACAGGGGGCGAGCTTGCTCGCCGTGACGAAATGTTTCAACCCGACCGAACATTCAGTATGTTCGCAGCGGGTTGAAATATTGAGTGGCATGTCACCACGGCGTGTCGGCGAAGTAGTGCCCTTTGACCGACGTAATTGCACGGACTCACCAGCCGCCTTACTCCTCATCCTCGCGCCGCTTGGCGCGCGGGTGGGCCTGATCATAGGCGTTGGCCAGATGCTGAAAATCGAGGTGGGTGTAGATCTGGGTGGTGGCCAGATCGGCATGGCCCAGCAATTCCTGCACCGCGCGCAGGTCGCCGCTGGACTCCAGCATATGGGTGGCGAAAGAGTGGCGTAGCTTGTGGGGGTGCACATGGCTGGACAGCGCCTGCTGCTGGCCCCGTTTGGCCAGGCGCAGTTGTACGCTGCGGTGGGTAATGCGCCGGCGCTGCTTGCTGACGAACAATGCCGGTTCGTCGGGGCCGGCCAGCTCGGGGCGCACGCTCAGCCACTTTTGCAGCCAGTCCAGTGCCATGCGCCCCACCGGTAGCACACGCTCCTTGTTGCCCTTGCCGGTCACCCTGACCTGGCGCTCGGCAAACTGCACATCCCCCAGGTTGAGCGCCACCAGTTCGGCCAGACGCAGGCCGGAGGAATACATCAGCTCCATAATGGCCCTGTCCCGTACCGCCAGGGGGTCGGATTCATCCAGATTCATCAGCTGATGCAGTTCGTCCACGTCCAGGTTTTTGGGCAACGGCCGGCCCTGCTTGGGCGCGCTTACCCCCTTGGCGGGATTGGCGTCAAGCCGGCCAGTGAGCACCAGCCAGTCGCAAAAGCTGCGCAGGGCGCTGAGCCGGGCGGCGATGGAACGGGGTGACAGCCCCTGCTTGTGCATGCGGGTGGCCAAGCCCCGGGCATGGGCCACCGAGAGATGTTGCCAGTCGGTCAGGTGAAGATCGGTCAGCTGTTCGCTCATGGCGCCCAGATGACGGCGGTAGTTGTTCAGGGTATGCGGGCTGAGCTGGCGCTCCACCCGCAGGTAATCGAGAAAATCGGTTACCTTACCGGCCAATGCCGGTTCAGGCGTGGCCATCGGCCACCATGCGCGGCAGCAGCAGGGCGAGAAAGCCGGCGAGCTGGCGAATGATCAGGGTGTCCATGCCCGAGCGATAATGGCTGCTGTCGGCGCTGCCAAAGGCCAGAAGGCCCATTTCCCCCTGCAGGCCAATGCGGATCAGGGCGCAGGAATTGATCAGGGTGTCGCCAAACAGCCGCTGCTTTTCTTCCCGACCGAGCCGGCCCAGGTAGACATCCTGGCCCGCCATGCGTTCCCGATACAGTTTTTCCAGCTGCTCGCCGGCCTGGGCCTGAGGCAGGCTGCACCAGCGGGCGTCCGGCACCAGCCGTACCGCCGTGACTCTGAGCCGCTCCCGCAGGGCATGGGCAATGCGCTGCTCCAGCTCTGCCGGCGTGCGGCAGTCAAACAGCCGGGGATACATGTCGAGGTAGACGCGAAAAATGCGCTCGTTCTCGCCGGCCACTGTCATCAGCTGAGTAATTTCTTCCTCCAGCTGATGAATGCGCAGCCGCTGACGCTCCATGCGGGCTTCCACCAGCGACACGCTGCCGCGCTGCTCGTGGGGAAGACGCAAGGTATCGAGCAACCCGGGATGACGGGCAAAAAAGTCCGGCTGGGACGCCAGGTACTCGGCGACGTGGCTTTCATCCAGGCCGGCGTCGGCCAGGGCGCATTTCTCGGTCATAGGTTGATCTGTCCGTCAAATACATGGGTGGCCGGGCCGGTCATGAATACCGGTTTGCCCGGGCCCTGCCAGGCAATGGTCAGGGTGCCGCCCGGCAGTTGCACGCGAACCCGCTCTGCCAGCTTGCCCCAGCTCATGCCCATCACCGCCGCCGCACAGGCGCCGGTGCCACAGGCCAGGGTTTCGCCGGCACCGCGCTCATGTACCCTGAGTTTGATTTCACGGGCGTTGATTATCTGCATAAAGCCGACGTTGACCCGGGCCGGGAAACGCTCATGGGTTTCCAGCTCGGGCCCCAGGGTACCCACCAGAGGTGTGTTGATGTCATCCACCTCCACCACACAGTGGGGGTTGCCCATGGACACGGCACCGCACAGCACGGTCTGATCCTGAGCACGCACCAGGTAGGTTTTTTCCGCCTTCTGGGCCTTGAACGGAATATTGGCCGGCTCGAACTCGGGCACGCCCATGTTCACGGTAACCTGGTTGTCTTTCTCCAGCTGCAGCACGATATTGCCCTTTTGCGTGCTGACGGCAATGCGATCCTTGTTGGTCAGGCCCTTGAGCCGCACAAAGCGGGCAAAGCAACGGGCCCCGTTGCCGCACTGCTCCACCTCGGAGCCGTCGGCATTAAAGATGCGGTAGTGAAAGTCGAGCTCGGGATCATAGGGCGGCTCCACCAGCAGTAGCTGATCAAAGCCCACGCCAAAATTGCGATCCGCCAGCTGGCGAATCACTTCGGGGTTGAAAAAGACCTTCTGGGTGACACCGTCCACCACCATAAAGTCGTTGCCCAGCCCCTGCATCTTGGAGAAATGAAGCGTGCTCATGACTCAGGCCTCGGGCAGCAAGTGTTCGTCCCGCCACAGATCCGCCAGTTCTTCCCGCTCGCGCACCACAAAGGCCTGCTCACCATCCACCATGACTTCGGCGGCGCGGGGGCGGCTATTGTAGTTGGACGCCATGACAAAGCCGTAGGCTCCGGCGGAGCGGACCGCCAGCAGATCGCCTTCGGTAATGGCCAGCTCGCGATCCTTGCCGATAAAGTCGCCGGTTTCGCAGATGGGACCCACGATGTCATACACGGCGGTGTCGCGCTCAAGCGTCTTGTCTACCGGAATAATGGCCTGCCAGGCGCTGTACAGGGCCGGACGAATGAGATCGTTCATGGCGGCATCAACAATGGCAAAGTTCTTGGCCTCGCCGGGCTTGAGGTGCTCCACCCGGGTCAGCAGCACGCCGGCGTTGGCGGCAATGGCCCGGCCCGGCTCAAACACCAGGGTCAGGTTGCGGCCCTGCAGGCGCTTTTTCAGCTCCTCGGCATAGTGGCTCGGCTCCGGCGGGGTTTCGTTGTCGTAACGCACGCCCAGGCCGCCGCCCACGTCCAGATGCTGAATGTGAATGCCGTCTTCGGCGAGGCCGTCAATCAGCGCCAGCAGCTTGTCCACCGCTTCCAGGAAGGGGGACAGCTCGGTAAGCTGGGAGCCGATATGGCAGTCCACGCCGTGAATTTCCAGGCTGCCCATGGCGGCGGCCTGGCGGTAGATGCTACGCGCCTGCTCGATGGGAATGCCGAACTTGTTTTCCTTCAGGCCGGTGGAGATATAGGGGTGGGTGCCGGCGTCGATGTCCGGGTTCACGCGAATGGATACCGGCGCCTTGACGCCCATGGCACCCGCCACCCGGTTGATGCGCTCAAGCTCCGCCACCGACTCCACGTTAAAGCAGAAGATGTGCTGCTCCAGGGCAAAGCGAATTTCATCGTCACGCTTGCCCACGCCCGAGAACACCACCTTTTTCGGATCGCCGCCGGCGGCGATCACGCGGCGCAGCTCGCCAACGGACACGATGTCAAACCCCGAGCCCAGCCGCGCCAGCACATTGAGCACCGCCAGGTTGGAGTTGGCCTTGACCGCATAGCACACCAGGTGGTCCACCTCGCCCGCCGCCTGATCAAAGGCGTTCCAGTGACGCTCCAGGGTGGCACGGGAATAGACATACAGCGGGGTGCCGTGTTGCTCGGCCAAACGGGAGAGATCGCAGGCTTCGCCATAAAGGCGGCCATCATCCTGATAATTGAAATAATCCAAGGTTGTTTCCTTTACGACTGCTCAACCTGAGAGGGTTGCTGCTCGGGTTCGGGCAGGGTCAGCGGGCCCTTGAGGCCGCATGCCGACAGGCTCAGAACCAGCGCAACCAGTGCGGTCAGCTTGATTTTGTTCATCGTATGACTGTGAATATGGTTCAGGGCTCTTATAATCGCATTCACATTCTCAAAAGCAATAGGAAGCGGGCAATGAACGACAGCGAATTCCACGCTCTGGCAGACGCCATTTATGAGCATATTGAGGCACGTATCGACGAAAGCGGTGAAGACATCGAATGTGAAACCGTGGGCGGCGTAATGAACCTGACCTTTGAGAACGGGGTAAAGTTTGTGATCAACCGCCAGGAGCCGCTGCACCAGATCTGGCTGGCCACTCGGGAAAACGGTCATCACTTTGCGCTGCAGGGTGACCAGTGGATCGACAACCGTCAGGGCCACGAGCTGCTGAGCTGGCTCAGCCTGCAGGCCAAACGCCAGGGCGGCGTCGAGCTGCCGCTGTAATTCCTCAGGCCGGCCCGGCCCGCAGCGGATCCCGGTCGTCCTTGCTGGTGCGGTAGGTCAGTACCCGCTGCTCACCGTCTTCACGCACAATTTCGTAATACTGGGGCAGGTTGAAGTGGCTGAAATGGCTTCGTCCTTCCCCCTGCTCCTGGTTAGCGGTATAGAAACGGTTGATGCTCTGCACCAGCTCGTCCTTGCTGCCGGCAATCTGGTGGTACACCTCGGTGCGATTGGCTTCATCCAGAATATACAGGTTGTAGCCCTCACCGCTGTTCTCAAAGAAAAACTGCATCAACCCCTCGCTGGCATAAGCATCCACCACCTCGGGTACCGGCGGCCGCTGATGCTGATCCAGCCGCAGTGCATAACCCCGGCGAGCCGTTGCGTCCCGCGCAGCGGCACCGAGGGGCGAGGGCTCCCGCATGGCACCATTACGTTCCGCCTCCATGCGTTTGACACTCACCCCGCGCCGCTCAAAGAAAATGCCGAACTGCTCCGGCCCCAGCATCAGCCGCTTGAGCCTGTGCCCTTGTGCCGGCTCCAGCCGCAGCCCGATGCATTCCTTGACCAGTTGCTCAAAGCGGGTGCGCAGCAGGCTGCGAAAATGCCGGCTATAGCAAAATACGTCCACCTTGTCGGGCGGGCTGGCCCCCTGGTGCATCTTGCCCAGCATGGCGGTGAGGGCATCGACCACAGCGGTCTCTCCTTCAAAATGCAGGGTGCGAATCTCGTCCCAAGAGTTGCGATAGATGATGTCTACCGAGCCCACCAGGTTTTCTCGCTGGCGACCGAAACTGAAGGGATCACTGGTATCGGCACCAAACTCGATGGGCCTGTCCCGGCGAAGGGCGGTGGGATCCTGCTCCAGGTTGAGGAAGATGCCGAGGTGGCGCACCTCGCAGGGCCGGCTCAGGGCCAGGTTGGTGGGCGCCGGCAGCCTTACCGGAAACACGCGGGCCAGATCCCGGCTGAATTCCTGCAGGTGCTGCAGATCCAGATCCGTGCTTTGGTTAAACAGGTGCCACTGGGTCTGTTCGGTCAGCAGGCCGTTGAAATGCGCCCAGGCCACCAGCCGGCTGGCGTAGTCGCTGTGTTCCAGCGGGCTGCGCCCCAGAATCTCTACCGGTGACAGCCCGTATTTGTAAAGGTACCAGCCGGCCTGGTTGGCCCGCCCCTTGGGAACCTGCACCAGGCTGATGTCCGGCTCGCTCAGATTCGGCGCAATGCGCAGGTTAATCAGCTGCACCTTGCCCGGCAGGTTTTCAAAGGCGGCATAGAGTTTGCGCGACAGAATGCCAATGTCTTCCGGGTTAATGGACTCACTGATGTTGTTGCGCCGGGCGAACTGGATCAGGCTGCGGTAGCTTTGCATCAGGGCTTCGAGCAACTCGCCGTAGGCGGCCCTGACCTCCTCCACCTTCCAGTTGTTTCTGTCGTCCAGCTTGGCCAGTTTTTCCGCCGGCCAGTCCCAGAGGGCGATCAACCGGTCCATGGTGCGGCGGCGCCAGGCAAAGGCCTCGTCGTGCTCCTGTCCCGGCTCCAGGGCCTCCGAAACCTTGAGATAAAAGCAGCGGCGTACCAGATCCAGGCGCTTTTCGTCGCCGATGGACTTGAGGTAGTCGGTCACCTTTTCCAGCATCAGCACATAGTGATCCTGGGTTTCATCCAGCGATTCGGCGGTCTGAAACACCGCCTTGTGCTGACGACACAGCAACTGGGTATCGGGATATTCGTGGGAATAGGCTTCCATCAGCACGGTTTTAAGCACCGCCTTGTAGGGCGAGTCGATGCTCTTGTAGAGCTGCCACAGGGCCGAACCGAAGTATTCTTCCGCCGGTATGCGGGCAAAGCCGCCCAGATCGAGCCAGTCGTCGTGATTGAGGGTGCCGTTGGCGAACTGCTCGGCCACAAAGCGATCGTACTCGGGCCCCAGCTTGCCGGGGGCGAACAGCCACACCAGCCGCTTGCCGGCGATGCGCAGGTGGCTGCGGTAGAACTCGTCCAGCAGCAGCAGGTGCTGGGCGCTGCCGCAGCTTTCCCCTTCCACCCACTGCTGGTTGTCGGTACGGAATTTATTATCGGGAATCAAAAAGAAGTTGAGTTCCACCCGACGCTGTTCGGCCCATTTGGAAATCAGCAGGCACTTTTGCTGCAGCAACGCCACCCGCTCGGCGGTCATGGCGTGGGAATGACACACCCAGATATCCAGGTCGGAGCGGCGGCCCTGGCCGATGGAGGAGGTGCTGCCCATGGAATAGAGCCCGAGGATTTCGTGGCGGTCCTGGGCCAGGCCCTGGTGGCCGTTGGCCGCCCGGCACAGCTCGTCGATAAATTCGCGCTGGCAGGGATTGGGAGCAAAACGGCAGATGCCCGCCGGCACGTCACCGGGCACATAACCCGGCAGCAGGGGGTGGTGGTAGTGCAGCAATACCGGTAACAGCTGAAACACCTGCTGGCCGTAACGGTTCATGACCGCCAGGGCACGTTGCTGCTTCTGCTGGTTGAATTGCTCACACCGCTCGACGAGCCGATGAAAATTAGCGTGCAATGAGTTCAGGCCTTCGTTGGACCGACACAAACCCGCAACGGGTCAAAAGTGTGATCATGGTAACAATTAGCCAGTAAATGAACAATATCCCGTAATCACTCGGTAACGGGATGTCACTCGCGCGGCGCTCTTTGCCTGAAATAGCCGCACGAGAGTGATAACATCGAACCCAGTACCCGGTAAACAACGAGAGTTTTATGGCCAATCGCATTATTCGTATCGCCACCCGCAAAAGCCTGCTGGCCCTGTGGCAGGCCCATTACGTCAAGGATCGCCTGGAGGCCCTGCACCATGACGTGACCGTGGAGCTGGTGCCCATGACCACCCAGGGCGACGTGCTGCTCGACACCCCGCTGTCCAAAATCGGCGGCAAGGGGTTGTTTATCAAGGAGCTGGAGCAGGCCATGCTCGACGGTCGCGCCGACATCGCCGTGCATTCCATGAAGGATGTGCCGGTGGAGTTTCCCGAGGGCCTGGGACTGACGGTGATCTGCGAGCGCGAAGACCCGCGTGATGCCTTTGTTTCCAACCACTACAAAACCCTGGCCGAGCTGCCCGCCGGCGCCGTGGTGGGCACCGCCAGCCTGCGCCGAGAATGCCAGATCCGCGCCCGTTACCCCGAGCTGCAAGTCAAAACCCTGCGTGGCAACGTGCAGACCCGGCTGCGCAAACTGGATGACGGCGAATACGACGCCATTATTCTGGCCGCCGCCGGCCTCAAGCGCCTGGAGCTGGATGAGCGCATCGCCGGCCTGCTGAGCCCGGAAGACAGCCTGCCCGCCAACGGCCAGGGCGCCGTGGGCATTGAATGCCGGCTCGACGACGCCGAGCTGCTGGAACTGCTGGCTCCGCTGAATGACCGCGACACTCGGCTGCGGGTGGAAGCGGAGCGGGCCATGAACCACGGCCTGCAGGGGGGCTGCCAGGTACCTATTGGCTCCTACGCCCTGCTCGAAGGCGACCAGATCTGGCTGCGCGGCCTGGTCGGCCGCCCCGATGGCAGCGAAGTGCTTTACGATGAAATTCGCGGCCCGGCGGATCAGGGCCAGGCCCTGGGTGCCGAACTGGCCAAGCGGCTGCTGGCCGCCGGCGCCGACAAGATTCTGGCCGAGGTGTATTCCTCGTGATTCCGCTGGTGGTCCGCCCCGAGCCACAAAACCGCAGCCTGTGCGAGGTGCTGCACCGGGCCGGCCACCAGCCGGTGGCGTCTCCCCTGTTGCACTTTGCCCCCGGCGCCGAACTGGACCGGGTCACGGCGCTGTTGGGTGAGCTCGGCAGCCGGGATTATGTGATAGCGGTCAGCGCACAGGCGGTAAATTTCGCCGATAATGCCTTGAAAACTCAAGGACAATCCTGGCCGGCTGCCACCTATGTGGCGGTGGGCGAGGCCACCGGTCAGGCCTTTGCTGCGGCAGGCCTGACCGATGTGCTGGTGCCGGACGACCCTCGCTCCGAGGGCATGATCGCCCTGCCCCAGCTGCGATCGCCCGCCGGGCGGCGGGTGCTGATACTGCGCGGCGACGGCGGCCGGGACATGATGGCCCCTACCCTTGCTGCACGGGGCGCACAGGTGGCGTATTGCGAAGTCTACCGGCGCTGTTATCGTGACGATGCCGGTAGCGAGCTGGTGAAAGAGTGGCAGCACCGGGGTGTGGACAGTATTATCATCACCAGTGGCGGCCTGCTGCAGCACCTGTTTCGGCTCGCCGCCCACAGCGCAAGGGACTGGCTGCTAAGCCGTTTATTGATTGTACCCAGCATTCGCGTGGTCGAGCAGGCGAAGGCCCTGGGGTTTACTCACATCATCAATGCGAAAGGCGCATCCAACCCGGCGTTGCTCAACGCCCTGGATGAGAGGAAAAGGAATGACTGACAAGAATCAAGACAAGCGGGACGACAAGCTGGTTGCCGGCGCCTCTAATCAGGCAGACACCCCGGCTCCCGAAACCCCGGCCGCCGAGCAGGCCAGCTCCCCCGAGCCGGCACAGGAAAAGCAGCCTTCCTCCGGCAAGGGGCTGGCCACGGTCGCCATTGTGCTGGCGGTGGTCCTGACCGGCGGCCTGTACTGGCACGGTCATCAGCAGGGCGTGGCCCAGGCCGGCCAGCTTGCCAGCCTGGAAGCGCGCCTGGCGCAGCAGCAGTCCACCATTGACAGCCTCAAGAGCGAACAGGGCGCGACCCTCGGCAAACTGGAAAGCGCCCAGAACAGCGTGACCGAACAGGTGGAAGGCCTGTCGCGCAAGGTGCTGGATCTCGACAGCAAGCGCCCCAACGACTGGATGCTGGCGGAAGCCGAATACCTGGTGCGCATGGCCGGCCGCAAGCTGTGGCTGGAGCATGACGCCGTGTCTGCCGCCATGATGCTGGCCAACGCCGACGAGCGCCTGGCCGCCCTCAACGATCCCACCCTGGTGCCCATTCGCAAGGCCCTGGCCGATGACATTGCCAGCATCAAGTCGGTGAAAAAGGTCGATCGCGAAGGCCTGGTGATTAAGCTCAACAGCATCAATGATCAGGTCGACAAGCTCAAACTGGCCGGCGTGATCATGGCCCGGGCCGAGGAACCCGACCTCGCCCTGTCCGAGTCGGTCAGCGACTGGAAAGACAACCTGAAAAAGAGCTGGGCCAGCTTTACCGACGACTTCGTCACCGTGCGCCGTCGCGACGGCAACGTCGAGGCCCTGCTTTCCCCCCAGCAACACTGGTACCTGAGCGAAAACCTCAAGGGCAAGCTGCTGCAGGGCCAGCTGGCGGTCTACCGCGAGCAGCAGGAGATCTTCGACAGCTCCCTGGCCCAGTCAAAGCAGTGGTTGCAGGACTACTTTGCCGACGACAGCGTGCGCCAGTTTATGCTGGAGCAAATCGAACAGCTTGAAGGCCAGCAGATCAGCGTGGACTACCCGGAGCAGTTTGCCGCCCAGGAACACCTGCAACAGCTGCTGGATGACCGGCTGCAACGCCTGCTCACCGGCCTGTAAGGGGGATTCATGATACGACTCGCGATTATCGTCGCCATTCTGGCCGCCGGCCTGATAGTGGGCCCGGAGTTCATGGGTCGCCAGGGCTATGTACTGGTAGCCGCCGGCAACTACACCATTGAAACCACGGTTACCGTATTCCTGGTAGGCGCGGTGTTGTTCTACCTGCTGCTGCTGTTGGTGGAATGGCTGCTGGGCCGCATTTTTGGCCTCAGCCATCGTACCCGCGGCTGGTTTATCGGCCGTCGCCGACGCAAGGCCCTGAACTACACCCAGAGCGGTATGCAGGCGCTGGTGGCGGAAGACTACGCTACCGCCGAGAAAATGCTGCTCAAGGGCACCAAGGGCAACGAACTGGCACTGCTCAACTACCTCAATGCCGCCAGCGCCGCCCAGGCCCAGGGCAACGAGGAAAAACGCGACGACTACCTGCGTCAGGCCCAGGAGCAGCACCCAGCCGCCAGCCTGGCGGTGGGCATTACCCAGGCCCGGTTGCAATATCAGCAAGGGCAGTTTGACCAGGCCCTGGCCGGTGTGCAAGAGCTGGAAGCCACCTATGGCCATCAGCCGGCCCTGCTCAAGCTGCAAAAGGACGTGTATCTGGCCACCGGCCAGTGGCAGGCCCTGCACGGCATTCTCGACAGCCTGGCCGGCAAGAACCTGATCGGCGCCGATGAAAAGGACGCCCTGCAACAGCAGTGCTGGCTGGGACGCTTTGATCAGGCCGCCCATGACGAAGGCAGTGATGGCCTGATCAAGGTCTGGCAGGCCCTGCCGCGCAAGGACAAATACAACGCCGAACTGTTGCTGCCGTTGTGTGACCGGCTGATCGGCCTCAAGGCCCACAAGGAAGCCCAGCAACTGCTGCTGGAAGGCCTCGACAAGAAAACTGATGCGGGCCTGCTGTTGTGTGCCACCCGGCTGCAGCTGAGCGACTACCACCCGTTGCTCGCCGCACTGGAGAAAAAGGCCAGGAAGGAAAGCCTGCCCGAGCTGCATTCGGCCCTGGGCCGGCTGTATCTGAAAGACGGCCAGGACGAGCAGGCCGAGCAGCAGCTGCAACAGGCGGTGGCCCAAAAGCCCGACGCTCAGGACTACGTGCTGCTGGCCCAGCTGGCGGAAAAGCGCAAGGACCTGACCCGGGCCAACGACTACTACAAACACAGCCTGGCGCTGGAAACGGCCTGAGCCGTTGCCTTAAACACAAAAAGAGGAGCCTTGGCTCCTCTTTTTTGATCGTGCTTACAGGGCCGACTGTGGATTCGCCTCAGGCGTCCTTGTACAGCTTGATCAGGGTGGCCGGGTCCCGCTCAAGGTAACCCTTGCTGCCGTGCTGACGCATCAGCTGGGCGGCCAGCCCCGACATGGGCGTGGCGCTGCCGGCACGCTGGCTCTGGGCAACAGCCATGTCCAGATCCTTGAGCAGGGTGCGCACATGCCATTTGGGATCCGGATTTACCTCTTCCGCCATCAGCGGGCCGGTGATCTGCATGGGCTTGGAGTCGGCAAAACCGCCGGCCAGGGCGGTGGGAATTTGCTCCGCATCCACACCGCAGGCCTTGGCCAGGGCCATCATTTCCGCCAGCACCATGAGGTTGCAACCCACGATCATCTGGTTGCACACCTTGGTGACCTGACCGGCCCCCACCCCCCCCATGCGGGTCATCCGCTGGGACAACGGCGCCAGCACCGGGCGAATGCGCTCGATATCGGTAGCCTCACCCCCACACATAATGGCCAGGGTGCCCGCCTCGGCACCGGCCACACCACCGGACACCGGCGAGTCGACCCAGCCCATGCCACAGGCGTCTTTCAGCCGGGCGGCATAGTCACGGGTGGCATCGGGATCGGAGCTGGAAAAATCCACCAGCAGCTGACCGGCGCGGCCGTGCTCGGCCACACCGCCCGGGCCAAAGACCACGCTTTCCACCACGGCGGTATTGGCCAGGCACAGCAGCACCAGATCCACCTTTTCGGTCAGCTCGCCAATGCTGCCCGCCACGTGTGCGCCGGCGGCGGCCACCTCGGCCAGTTTGTTGGCACTACGGTTCCACACGGTGACATCAAAACCGGCGGCCAGCAGTCGCTCGGTCATCGGTTTTCCCATCAGCCCAATGCCGATAAATCCCAGTTTCATACTTACTCCCTGTTGGTCGTGTGTGCCGGCCGGTAATAACACAAGCCCTTCTGCATTGCCAGGCACAGCCAGCAGGCCAGCACAAAGGGCATGGTCAGCATGGGCAGGCCCAGCTTGAGCATCACCGCGGTCATCAGCCCGGCCAGGGCCGGGGCCAGCAATATCCAGATCTGCCGGCTGCCATGCCAGAACATGGCGATGGCCGCCAGCACGCCGTTATAGCCGGTCAGGCCAAAGTTGATGTAATCCGGGTTCACCAGCAACAGCAGGGCCGCACCGCTCGACACCATGGCACCCACAAAAGCCCAGCCCAGCATGCCGATGCCGGCCAGCAGCAAGGCGGTACAGATCAGTACCGCCGGCACCGTATCCGGCAGAAAGATCACCTGACCGATGGCCGACAACGAGAAGTTGTAGCCCTGAGGCACCTCGTCGGCGACCCGCTGGCCCACAAAATACAGCCAGGGCAGCACCACCAGGTTAAACGGCAGCGTATACCAGGGAATGGCGGCCTGCCGGCGCAGCCGGTAGTAGATCCAGGCCGAAAGCCCACCGCCCAGTGCCGACATCAGCAGCCAGAACGGCGTGTGCTCGGCAAACAGGCCAAAGGCCAGCCCCACCAGGGCGGCGTTAAAACCGAACAGGCCATCGCGCCAGGCCTCGGGCTCCCACTTGCAGACCAGCGCCAGCAACGTGGCGGCCAGGGTGGCCAGCACCATGGTGGCAGCCATCCAGGGCGACACCCAGACCACGCCCGCCACGATCAGGGCACCGGCAAGGCGGTTGTTCAAAAAATATATCTGGCCAATGGCGGCCAGCAGAGAAGACAACAGCGCCACGAAAGACACTCCTGTACCAAAAGAAAAGAACAAAGAGAACGGCGCGATTAAAACAGCCGAACGAAAACTGGTCAACACATTATTGTGAACAGTATTGTATTAAGGTTAACAGAGGATTCAATGCAGGCTTTGGGAATTAAAAATGCCGGGGCAGGCCCGGCATTGAGTAGGATGGATGCAAGCCCGTTCAGTGAGCCAGAAAAAAGCGGTAAGCGGGATCCTGAGTCACGTCGTACCAGGTGTAGCCCAGCTCCGCCAGATGACTTTCAAACGAGGCCAAATCGCTGTCGGGCAGCTCAAAGGCACAGAGCACTCGGCCGTATTCGGCACCGTGGTTACGGTAGTGAAACAGGCTGATGTTCCAGTGGGTCCCAAGCGTGCGCAAAAAGCGCATCAGGGCACCGGGCTGCTCCGGAAACTGAAAGCCGTACAGACGCTCCTGCAACGGCTTGGGCGGCCGGCCGCCCACCATGTAGCGCACATGGGATTTGGCCAGATCGTTGTCGGTCATGTTGGCCACCGGATAACCGGCCTGCTCCAGCTCCGCCATGATCTGCGCCAGCTCCCGATCGCCGTCGGACAGCCGCACCGACACCAGCAGCGCCGCCTTGTCTTCCGCCGAATAGCGGTAGTTGAACTCGGTCACCATGCGGTTGCCGAGCACCTCGCAAAACTGCAGAAAGGCGCCCTTGCGCTCGGGAATGGTTACCGCCAGCACCCCTTCCCGCTTTTCACCCAGTTCACACCGCTCGGATACATAGCGCAGGGAGTGAAAGTTGACATTGGCGCCGCTCAGCACCGCCGCCATGCGGGCGTGGGCATAGTCTCCGGCCTGGCTGTATTTCTTGAGGCCGGCCAGCGACAGCGCCCCCGAGGGCTCGGCAATGGCCCGCGTGTCCTCAAAAATGTCCTTGAGCGCGGCGCAGATCTCGTCGGAAGTTACGGTGATCACGCCGTCAAGGAACTCCCGGCACAGACGAAAGGTCTCGCTGCCCATGCGCTTTACCGCCACGCCGTCGGCAAACATGCTGACCCGGTCCAGGGTAACAACTTCCCCGGCATTGAGCGCCGCCTTGAGGCAGGCGGAGCCCTCGGCTTCCACTCCGATCACCTTGACCTGGGGCAGCAACTGCTTGATGTAAACCGCCACGCCGGCGGCCAGGCCGCCGCCGCCCACGGGCACAAATACATGGGTCAGTCGAGTGTCCTGCTCCAGCAGCTCGCGTCCCACCGTGCCCTGACCGGCGATCACGTCCTCGTCATCAAAGGGCGGAATCAGGGTCATGCCTTTTTCCTGCGCCAGCTCCAGGCAACGGGCATAGGCTTCGTCGAAATTGTTGCCGTGCAGCACCACCTGGCCGCCAAAGCGGCGCACCGACTCCACCTTGATATCGGGGGTGACGGTGGGCATGACGATGATGGCGTCAATGCCCAGTTTGGCCGCCGACAGAGCCACCCCTTGAGCATGGTTGCCCGCCGAGGCGGCGATCACGCCGCGCTGCTGCTGCTCGGTAGTCAGCTGGGCAATCTTGTTGTAGGCACCACGCAGCTTGAAAGAATGCACCGGCTGCATGTCTTCCCGCTTGAGGGACACCGGGTGCCCCAGCCGCTCGGAAATTTTCTTGAGCGGTGACAGCGGCGTGACCCGGGCCGCCTCATACACCGGCGACAGCAGAATATGACGCAGATACTCGGAGGCCGAACGGGGCGTGCCTTTTTCTTCCTTCAATGCCGGCTGTGCCATGCTTCAGCCCCCCAGCTTGCTGCGGTCGCGCACCGCGCCCTTGTCGGCGCTGGTGGCCAGTGAGGCGTAGGCGCGCAGGGCAAAGGACACTTCCCGCTCGCGGTCAACCGGGCGCCAGGCCTGTTCGCCCTTGGCGTCCATGGCTTCACGGCGGGCCGCCAGCTCCTGTTCGGACACCGCCAGCTCGATTTTGCGGGCCGGAATGTCGATGTCGATGATGTCACCGGTCTGCACCAGGCCGATGGTGCCGCCGTTGGCCGCCTCGGGCGAAACGTGGCCGATGGACAGGCCGGAGGTGCCGCCGGAGAAGCGACCGTCGGTGATCAGGGCGCACTTGGTGCCCAGGCCCATGGATTTGAGATAGGTGGTGGGATAGAGCATTTCCTGCATGCCCGGGCCGCCCTTGGGACCTTCGTAGCGGATCACCACCACTTCACCGGCCTTGACCTCGCCGCCGAGAATGCCGGCCACGGCGGTGTCCTGGCTTTCAAACACGCGGGCCGGGCCACGGAAGGTGAGGTTGTCGTCGGCCACGCCGGCGGTTTTGACGATGCAGCCGTCAATGGCCAGGTTGCCGGCCAGCACGGCCAGGCCGCCTTCCAGGCTGTAGGCATTGTCGATGCTGCGAATGCAGCCTTCGGCACGGTCATCATCCAGGGTGTCCCAGCGGCAGTCCTGGCTGAACGCCCGGGTGGTGCGAATGCCCGCCGGACCGGCGCGGAACATGGTTTTCACCGCGTCGTCGTCGGTGACCATGATGTCGTATTTGCCCAGCTGCTCGGCCAGGGTCATGCCCAGCACGGTGTTCACCTCGGTATTGAGCAGGCCGGCCCGGGCCAGCTCGGCCAGAATGCCCATGACGCCACCGGCGCGGTGCACGTCTTCCATGTGGTACTTCTGAGTGGACGGGGCCACCTTGCACAGCTGGGGTACCTTGCGCGACAGCGCGTCGATGTCGTCCATGGTGAAGTCCACTTCCGCTTCCTGAGCGGCGGCCAGCAGGTGCAGCACGGTATTGGTGGAGCCGCCCATGGCGATATCCAGCACCATGGCATTTTCAAAGGCGGACTTGGTGGCAATGTTGCGGGGCAACACGCCGGCGTCTTCACCTTCGTAGTAGCGCTTGGTCAGCTCGACAATGCGATGGCCGGCGGTCTTGAACAGCTGCTCGCGATCGGCGTGGGTAGCCAGCAGGGAGCCGTTGCCGGGCTGGGACAGACCCAGGGCTTCGGTCAGGCAGTTCATGGAGTTGGCGGTAAACATGCCGGAGCAGGAACCACAGGTGGGGCAGGCACTGCGCTCTACCTGTTCGCTCTGGGCGTCGGACACGGTGGGATCGGCGCCCTGAATCATGGCGTCCACCAGGTCCAGCTTGATCAGCTGATCGGACAGCTTGGTCTTGCCCGCTTCCATCGGGCCGCCGGACACGAAGATCACCGGAATATTGACCCGCAGGGCGGCCATCAGCATGCCGGGAGTGATCTTGTCGCAGTTGGAGATGCACACCATGGCATCGGCGCAGTGGGCGTTGACCATGTACTCCACCGAGTCGGCAATCAGCTCCCGGCTGGGCAGGGAATAAAGCATGCCGCCATGGCCCATGGCGATACCGTCATCCACCGCAATGGTGTTGAATTCCTTGGCCACACCGCCAGCCGCCTCGATCTCGCGGGCCACCAGCTGGCCCATGTCCTTGAGGTGCACATGGCCGGGCACGAACTGGGTGAAGGAGTTCACCACGGCGATAATCGGCTTGCCGAAATCGTCTTCGGTCATGCCGGTGGCGCGCCACAGGGCGCGGGCACCGGCCATGTTGCGGCCGTGAGTGGTGGTGGCTGAACGATACCTTGGCATTCCTTTTACTCCTGATTTTGCTTGAGAACGGCGGGGCTTGGCGCCCCATCTCCATTGATTTGAATTAGTCGTTGACCGGGGTGAGCCAGCCCCACTTGTCCTGGGTGCTGCCGTCAAACAGGCCAAAAAAGGCCTGCTGCAGCTCTTTGGTGATCGGGCCGCGTTTACCCTCTCCCAGGGTGATGCCGTCCACGCTGCGCACCGGGGTCACTTCGGCGGCGGTACCGGTCATGAACATTTCATCGGCCAGATAGAGGGCCTCCCGGGCAATGGCTTCTTCCCGCACTTCGTACCCGGCTTCCCGCGCCAGGGTCATCAGGGTATCACGGGTAATGCCCGGCAGTATGCAGGCGGTGACCGGCGGTGTGTAGAGCACACCGTTCTTGATAAGAAAGAGGTTTTCCCCGGCGCCCTCGCTGAGGTGACCGTGCACGTCGAGGGAAATGCCCTCGCTGTAACCGTGGCGCTTGGCCTCACCGGAAATCAGCTGGGACGACAGATAGTTACCCCCCGCCTTGGCGCCGGTGGGCATGGTATTGGGCGCCAGCCGGTTCCATGACGTGACGCAGACATCCACGCCATTTTCCAGCCCTTCCTCGCCCAGATAGGCGCCCCAGGGAATGGCGGCGATAATCACCTCGCAGGGCACGTCCTTGGGCGCGTTCAGGCCCATGCCCACGTTGCCCACAAACACCAGCGGGCGCAGGTAGGCGCTGTCGAGTTTGTTGTCTGCCACCGCCGCCCGGCAGGCATCCATCAGCTCCGCCTTGGTATAGGGAATGGTCATGCGGTAAATCTTGGCCGAGTCAAACAGCCGCTGCACGTGCTCTTCCAGCCGGAACACCACGGATCCCTGGGGAGTGTTGTAGGCGCGAATGCCTTCAAACACCGAGGAGCCGTAATGCAGGGCATGAGTCATCACGTGCACCTGGGCCTTTTCCCAGGGCACCATTTTCCCGTTGAACCAGATGTAATTGGCGGTAGACATTGTTGTTTTCCTTAGGCCGATTGTTTCAGCGGTTGCTCCATGAGATGCGTTTCAACGCGGGTCACGTTCATCAGCTTTTCCAGCTGGCGACTCAGCAGCTGTATGGGACGCTCACTGCTGACAGTAACCCTGATGCTCAGGCTTTGACAATCGGCGGCGGTGGACATTTCCATGTCGTCCACGCGAAAGCCGCGGTGACGGGTCATGCGCAGCACCCGCTCAAGCACTTCCGGGCGAAACTGGGCTTCTATCTGCAAATTGTGCTGGTTCATGCTTTGCTCTCCATCATCTGATCGTTGGCAACGCCCGGCGGCACCAGGGGCCAGACGTTTTCTTCCTCTGAAATACGCACGTGCAGCAGGTAGGCGGTGTCGGCCTGCAACATACGCGCGATGGCGGGCTGCACCTGCTCCTTGCGGGTAATGGTTTCGCCCGGAATGCCAAAGGCGGCAGCCATGGCCACAAAATCCGGGTTGTCGGTCAAAATGGTTTCACTGAAGCGGCCGTCAAAGAACAGCTCCTGCCACTGGCGCACCATGCCCAGGCGCTGGTTGTCGAGCAGCACCATTTTCACCGGCAGCTGGGCGCGCTTGAGGGTGCCCAGCTCCTGCACGTTCATCATGAAAGAGCCGTCGCCGGACACCAGTACCGACTCGTGCTCGGGGCGAGCCAGTTTGGCACCAATGGCGGCGGGCAAGCCAAAGCCCATGGTGCCCAGGCCGGCGCTGCTCAAATGATTACGCGGGCTGGTAAAACGCATGTGCTGGGCCACCCACATCTGGTGTTGGCCCACGTCACAGCTGACCATGGCGGTGTCGTCCAGCGCCTCGCTCAGTTGTTTGAGCATCAGCGGCGCATAGATGGCCTCGCCCGGGTGATCGTAGCGCCACTGATGCTCGGCCTTGAGCGCCTTGCATTGGTCACGCCAGGCATCAATGGCCAGATGCTCACCGGTGAGCCGGGGCAGCACCTGCTGCAGTTCGGCATCAATGCCCACATGGGCCTGACGCACCTTGCCAAATTCGGCGACGTCCTTGTCGAGGTGAATCACTTTGGCATTCACCGCAAAGGCATCCAGCTTGCCGGTCACTCGGTCGTCAAAACGGGCACCCACTACCATCAGAAGATCACTCTGCTGAACGGCCAGGTTGGCGGCTTTTGTGCCATGCATGCCCAGCATGCCCAAAAACAGTTCATGGTCCGGGTTCAGCGTGCCGATGCCCTTCAGCGTGGTCACGGCGGGAATGCCGCTGCGCTCGGCAAAAGCACGTAATTCTGCCTCGGCATTGGCCATGCCCACGCCCCCTCCCACGTAGAGAATTGGCTGACGGGCCTCGGCCAGCATGGCCCTGGCCTTGGCCAGGGCGGCCTCGTCAAGGGCGTTGGGGGCCGTGGTGCAGGGCACGGTGGCGCGAGGCTCCACCAATGCCACCTGCACGTTCTTGGGCACGTCGATCAGTACCGGACCGGGCCGACCGGAGCGGGCCACTTCAAAGGCTTCGGCGATGATGTCGCCAAGATCTTCCACATTCTCTACCAGATAGGAGTGCTTGGTGCAGGAAAGCGACATGCCCAGTACGTCTACTTCCTGAAAAGCGTCGGTGCCGATGGCGGCCATCGGCACCTGGCCGGTGATGGCCACCACCGGAATGGAGTCAAGCATGGCATCGGCCAGACCGGTGATCAGGTTGGTGGCGCCGGGGCCGGAGGTGGCCATGCACACGCCGACCTGACCACTGGCTCTGGCATAGCCCACCGCGCCCAGGGCGGCAGCCTGCTCATGGCGGCACAGCAGGTGCTCCACGCCGCCGTCGTAGAGGGCGTCGTAGAGCGGCATGATGGCACCGCCGGGGTAGCCGAAGATCTGGGTTACCCCTTGTTGTTTCAGTGTCTGGACAATGTACTGTGCGCCATTCATGTGATTATCTGTCCCTGTATTGCTGCCAAAGTTTTTATAAAAAAAAACCCCCGAGTGACTCGGGGGTTTGTGTGTTGTCGTTGACTGGTTTTACCTTTCGTCAGACCACAGTGCCCCGAGCGGAGATTTAATAATCACCACTAGGACCACAATAATGTTCACGAAACGAACGATGGAATGCATAAAACCAACCAAAAATAATTGCTCTCTACCGGGAACTCCGGCGCGGCTGGCCTATAGAACTAGCACAGTGTTCTACACTACTCAAGACTTTATTGAACGGGTATCACTAAAAAACCCGATCACAGACCACTCCCAACCAGTTAAAAAAACTAAGAAACATCAATTAATAAAAATAAAACTTCAAGGAATGACCTATGTCTCTTGCCATTGTGTTTGCCCGAGCCAGTCTGGGCGTGACCGCCCCCCTGGTCACGGTGGAGGCCCATCTCGCCAATGGTTTGCCGGCATTCAACATAGTGGGATTGCCGGAAACCACGGTCAAGGAAGCACGGGACCGAGTGCGCAGCGCCCTGATCAATGCCGGGTTTGAATTTCCGGCGCGGCGCATCACCATCAATCTGGCGCCGGCGGATCTGCCCAAGGACGGCGGTCGTTTTGACCTGCCCATCGCCATGGCCATTCTCGCCGCTTCGGCGCAGATACCGGCATCTTCCCTTGATGGGCTGGAATTTCTCGGCGAGTTAGCCCTCACCGGCGAGCTGCGCGGCATCAAGGGAGCCTTGCCGGCGGTGCTGGCCGCCCGCGACAGCGATCGCCGGCTCATCATTCCCGCCGCCAACGGTGCCGAGGCCGGCCTGATCAGTCCCTGCCCGGCGCTGCTGGCCTCCCACCTGCTGGCCATTACCGCCTGGCTGCGCGAGCAAGGCGAACTGCTCCATCCCGAACACAGGCCCGGCACCGAGCCTGCCGTTAGCGCTTGCCTGAGCGAGGTCATCGGCCAGGAAACCGGCAAGCGGGCTCTGGAGATCGCCGCCGCCGGCGAGCACAACCTGTTGTTTCTTGGTCCCCCAGGCACCGGCAAAAGCATGCTGGCCAGCCGCCTGCCCGGCTTGCTGCCGCCCATGACCGAGCAGGAAGCGCTGGAGGCGGCGGCCATTCGCTCCATCAGCGGCCAGCCACTCGACGCCGAGCACTGGCGGCAACGGGCCTTTCGCCAGCCTCACCATTCTTCCTCGGCGGCGGCCCTGGTGGGCGGTGGCAGCCATCCCAAGCCGGGAGAAATCTCCCTGGCCCATCACGGCGTACTGTTTCTTGACGAGCTGACCGAATTTGAACGCCGAGTGCTGGATGCCCTGCGCGAGCCCCTCGAAACCGGCACCATTAATATTTCCCGGGCCGCCCACAGCGTGTGTTTTCCCGCCCGCTTTCAGCTGATCGGCGCCATGAATCCCAGCCCTTGTGGCCATTATCAGGACGGCCTGACCCGCAGTTCACCGGAGCAGATTTTGCGTTACCTCGGCAAAATCTCCGGCCCCTTTGCGGATAGGTTTGATCTGTCGGTGGAAGTGCCGCAACTGCCGCCCGGGGAGCTGAGTCGGCCACGGCAAAAACCGGAAGGAACAGCCGAGGTGCGGGCCAGGGTGCTGGCGGCACGACAGCGTCAGCTGAGCAGGGCCGGCAAGAGCAACGCGCACTTGAGTGCCGCCGAGCTGGAACGACTGTGCCCGCTGAGCAGGGATGACGCCGCCTTTCTGGAGCAGGCGCTGCACCACATGAAGCTGTCTATACGAGCCTGGCATAAACTTATTCGAGTGGCCCGCACCATCGCCGATCTGGCCGGTGAGCGGCATATTGGGCGGCCGCATCTGACCGAGGCCCTGAGTTATCGGGCCATGGATCGCCTGCTGGTCCGATTGCGGGAGTAAGTCGGAGCCTCATCATCAAGGAGAAGCCGATGAAAAGTGCGAGGGAGTTTGCCGAATGGCTGCGTGACTGTTTTGGCAAGGAGAGCGGCGGGGTCTACCTGACTCGGGAGGACATTACCAGCCTGTCTGGGCGGCAGCACTTCAATCAGCAATTCGTGTCGGACATACACCATGAACTGACCCAACTGGGCATGGGATTTGTCACCGATATGCATCGGGAGCGGTTTTATCTGTTTCACCTGCCCAAGGTGCACTGGAAAGAGCTGGGCGACGGTTTTGACGAAACCAATATTCACCGCATGGCGGCCAAACAGGCTCCCCAGAAAGAATAAAGGGGAGCCCTTTCTTGGTGTTAGTCGGCCGCCAGCAGGTATTCCACCACGCGATAGAAGCGGTCTTCCGAACCAATTTCACCCATGTTCAGTTCGTACTTGCCACGCACGATCACCGTGGGGGTGCCGCGCACATTGAACTGCTCGGTAAGCCTGTCGTATTTGGCAATCATGCCGTTCAGGGCAAAGCTGTTGATCACACCATCGAACTCCTTGCCATCCACGCCATTGGCAACAAAGACATCCTTTACCTCTTCAATGGAGCCGGGCATTTTTTTCTGGCGGTGAATACGGTCAAACATCACCGGAGTCAGTTTGTCTTCCACCTTCAGCAGCACGGCCGCACCATAGGCGCGCTGCAGCACCGGGCCCAGCTCACGGCCAAGAAAGCTCACCGGCACCTTGTTGATTTCGGCATCGGGCAGTCGCTCGGCCAGGTTGTCCATCAGCGGCTCAAAGCTGTAGCAGTGAGGGCAAACATAGGAGAAGAATTCGGTCACTTCCGGCTTGCTGCTGGGTACTTCACTGACCACGGTGTACTCCACCCCTTCCCGAAACTCGGGGGCGGCCTGGGCCAGGGGAGCGAGCAACAGGGTCACAAGGGCAAACATCAGCTTTTTCATAGGGTAAATCCCGTTCGTTTTAAGGCTGACCCAAATTAAGGAATCAGCTCCAAGAGGTCAAGGACAACGGCGGTGCCGAAAGGCTCTGAAGTTGTTCGGTCAGGGCTCCCAGTTGCCGCTGCCAGTAATCCTCGGTGTTGAACCAGGGAAAGGCCACCGGAAAGGCCGGATCGCTCCAGCGCGCCGCCAGCCAGGCCATGTAGTTGATCATGCGTGAAGCACGCAACGGTTCGATCAGTGCCAGCTCGGCGCTGTTGAATTCGCGCACATTCTCATAGCCGGCCAGCAGGGTATCGAGCTGCATCAGCTGCTCGCCGCGATCGCCGCTCAGCATCATCCACAGATCCTGCACCGCCGGACCTTTTCGGCAGTCGTCGAAGTCCAGCAGCCAGGGGCCCTGGTGCCACAACAGGTTACCGCCGTGGCAGTCGCCGTGAATACCGATAAGGGCGCCGGGGCGATAGCCTTCGATCACCCCCTGGGTCAGCTCGTCCAGCACCGCAAAGAAGCGCGGCCGCAAGGCCGCAGGAATGGCCGCCTGCTGCTCCAGCACGCGACGAGAGTGAACCAGCTCCGTCTTCGGCGTCATCTGTGGCCGCTGATCCAGGCTCAGGGTTTCACCCACGCCATGAAGCCGGGCCAGTTGCTCACCCAGGGCCTCCAACTGCTCCAGGTTGTCCGGCTCAAAGGCCCGGGCCGGTACCGAACGCCAGACCGAAAACAGCAAGCCATTGAATTCAAACAAACGCACATCGTCACGTTGCAGCGGCTCGGCCACTCGCACTCCCTGCTCGGCGGCGGCGGTGACAAAGTCCAGCTCCTGCTCAATCTGCGCCCGAGACCAGCGTTCAGGGCGATAAAACTTGGCCACCAGGGTACCGTCGCTTTCCGACTGAAAGCGATAAACCCGATTCTCGTAGCTGTTCAGGGCCATCAGGCCGCGGTCCACGTATATGCCAACACTGGCCAGCGCCTCGTCGATCACGTCCGGGGTCAGTTGGTAGTAATCCATATGTCTCCACTAAAAAAGCCGCAGGGTCGCTGCGGCTCACTCTAACACGCTTTCTTGCCTGTCAGCGCAGGGCGCTGAAGAACTTGCTCTCGGTGCTGACCGACGACTTGCTGTCATCGGCATCGGCCCCCTGGCGACGCATTACAAAGGTAATGTCGCGCACCGGGGAAGACAGCAGGTAAGGATCCGCCGACAGGCTGACCGGCAGGCTAAGCACCTCACCGCCGTCAATGCTGACTTCGGACGGGCCTATCCATTCAACGTCATCCATTCCCTCCACACTCAGCTGGTAGGTGGCCGGCTCCAGGGTCTTGTTGAGCAACTTAAGGGTATAGGTGTTTTCCACCAGTCCTTCGGTGGTTTCCCGGTAAAGCTGGTTGCGATCCCGTATTACCTCCAGTCCCATGGGCATGATACGGGTGGCCATATAGGCAAATACTCCCAGCATGATCACCATGATGATGCCGTAACCAATCAACTTGGGTCGCGCCACATGGGTCTCTCTGTGCTTCAGTTGGTGCTCCGTGGTGTAGCTAATGAGCCCCGGCTCATAACCCATGCGCGCCATGGTTTGATCACAAGCGTCGATACAGGCACCGCAGTTGATGCACTCGTATTGCAGGCCATCACGAATATCGATGCCCGCCGGACACACCTGCACGCACATGTCGCAATCGATGCAATCGCCCAGGCCCAGTTCTTTCGGATCCTTTTTGCGTGGCCGCGGCCCCCGCTGCTCACCCCGTTCGACGTCATAGCTGACGGTATAGGTGTCCTTGTCGAACATGGCCGACTGGAAGCGGGAATAAGGGCACATGTGGGTGCACATTATGGTGCGCATAAAGCCGGCGTTACCATAGGTGCAAAAGGCGAAGAACAGCACCCAAAACCCCGTCCAGAAACCGGTAGAGAAGGTGGCCAGGCCCACAGCCAGCTCGGTAGCCGGCACAAAGTAGGCGATAAAGGTAAAGCCGGTGAGCAGTGAAACCGCCAGCCAGCCGGTGTGCTTGGCCGCCTTGCGCCAGATCTTGTTGGCGTTCCAGGGCGACTTGTCGAGCTGACGGCGCTTGTTGGCACTGCCCTCGAACTTTTCCTCAAACCAGATAAAAATAAAGGTCCACACCGTTTGCGGACACAGATAACCGCACCAGACCCGCCCTAAAAAGGTGGTGATGAAAAACAGGCCAAAGGCCGCCACCATAAACAACAAGGCCAACAGGGTCAGATCCTGGGGCCAGATGGTGGTACCGAACACATGAAAGCGCTGGTGCTCTACATCCAGCAAAATGGCCTGGCGGCCACTCCATTGCAGCCAGGGTCCCACCAGGAACACCAGCATCAGTACCCACCCCATGATCTTGCGCAATCGCTGCCATTTTCCGCTCTGGGCTCGAACATAAATATGGCCGTCGTCGGTGGGCCGGTGGGAACGCGTCTTGGGCGTGACGTTTTTTACGTCAATTCTGTTGTTGTTATCGGTCATTGCTGCTCACATCTTCGCTTTGATTGCTGCCTGAATCTGCCTACAAGACATAACCCCTTGTTAACATGCAGATAAGATACGACTTATGGTGCATTTTGCGCCATAAGCGGGAATAAAATCGTGATATTGATCACTCTTTCACCGAGGCGGAAAGGTGGCCGCCGTCCAGGGCATCCATGATAGGGCACTCCCGCTTGCCGTCTCCATGACATTGATCAGCCAAACGTTGTAAACCTTGCAGCATGGCCTGCAAATGGGCGATGCGTTGCTCAATGTCCGTGATTCGGGCCAGGGTCAACGCCTTGACCTCGGCGCTGGTGCGGCATGCATTTTCACTCAACGCCAGCAGCTCACGGCATTCATCCAGGCTAAAGCCCGCGTCCCGCGCATTCTTCACAAAACGAATGCGTCTGAGCGAATGGTCATCATACTTGCGATAGCCGTTTTCTCCCCGATGTGGGGCAGGAATAAGGCCAATGGCCTCGTAATAGCGAAGGGTCTTGGCAGACAGGCCGGTAAGCCTGGCAACCTTGCTGATGTTCATGTCCGACTCCGTAGGCATGAGAAGACATCGCTACCATAACCTTTCCCCCAAGGGGAAGGTCAAGCCGGTATAGGCCAAAACAAAAAAGCCCGACACTTGAGTGTCGGGCTTTCGGAAGAGAGTGTTTGACTGTGACCTACTTTCACATGGCAGCTGCCACACTATCATCGGCGCGGTTGCGTTTCACTTCTGAGTTCGGCAAGGGATCAGGTGGGGCCACAACGCTATGGCAGTCAAACAAATTTTGGTGCTGATACCCAGAATCGAACTGGGGACCTCACCCTTACCAAGGGTGCGCTCTACCATCTGAGCTATATCAGCGGAATTGGGTGCCTGGCAGTGACCTACTTTCACATGGCATCTGCCACACTATCATCGGCGCGGGTGCGTTTCACTACTGAGTTCGGCATGGAGTCAGGTGGTTCCACAACGCTATGGCCGCCAGGCATAAAAACTTAATTCGGAAAAAGCGTTTGTGATGAAGAATTCGTTCTTGAGACCGCAAGTCTCTCACACTTCTTGGGTGTTGTATGGTTAAGCCGCACGGGTCATTAGTACAGGTTAGCTGCACGCCTCACAGCGCTTCCACACCCTGCCTATCAACGTCCTGGTCTCGGACGGCCCTTTAGAGGCATCAAGTACCTAGGGATGACTCATCTCGAGGCTCGCTTCCCGCTTAGATGCTTTCAGCGGTTATCGATTCCGAACTTAGCTACCGGGCAGTGCCACTGGCGTGACAACCCGAACACCAGAGGTTCGTCCACTCCGGTCCTCTCGTACTAGGAGCAGCCCCTCTCAATCATCCAACGCCCACGGCAGATAGGGACCGAACTGTCTCACGACGTTCTGAACCCAGCTCGCGTACCACTTTAAATGGCGAACAGCCATACCCTTGGGACCGACTTCAGCCCCAGGATGTGATGAGCCGACATCGAGGTGCCAAACACCGCCGTCGATATGAACTCTTGGGCGGTATCAGCCTGTTATCCCCGGAGTACCTTTTATCCGTTGA
>NZ_VFBE01000003.1:0-215265 GCF_011319775.1 Oceanimonas sp. MB9
CGTCCATCAGCGCGCGGCTGCCGATTTTGAGTTTGAAGTCGCAGTGGCGTTGCTCGGCGAGCAGGCGCCTGGCTTCGTCGATGTCGGTCTGCGTGTCGCCGCTGGCCAGGGTCCAGAGCACCGGAATGTGCTGGTGCACGGCGCCGCCCAGCAGCTGATGCAGGGGCTGGTTGAGGCGCTTGCCCATGAGGTCGAGCAGGGCGGTTTCAATGGCGGACTTGGCCAGGTTGTTGCCGCGGGTGGCGCGGTTGAGCCTTACCCTGAGGGTATTGATGGCCTCGGCGGGCTGGTTCAGCAGCAGGGGCGAGAAGTAGGTGTCGATGGTCAGCTTGACGCTTTCGGGGCTTTCCGGGCCGTAGGCGAGGCCGCCGATGGTGGTGGCCTCGCCGAGGCCTTCCAGGCCGTCGCTGTCTTTGATGCGCACGATGACCATGGTCTGAACGCCCATGGTGGTCATGGAAAGCTTGTGCGGACGTATGGTCGGAATGTCGACCAGAATCGCTTCAATGGACTGGATGAGTGCTGCCATGTAACCTCTTTCGCCTCAAGTGATAACACTGTGTTGCGACGAGGTTACAATTTGGTCGCGATACCCACCAATATTGATTAAGTCGCAACCGATACCTTGGAGGTATGGATGGAGCTGAGGCACCTGCGTTATTTCATTGCCGTGGCCGAGGAGCTGAATCTGACCCGGGCGGCGGAGCGGTTGTTTATCGCCCAGCCGCCCTTGACCCGGCAGATCAAGCAGCTGGAAGAAGAGCTGGGGGTGCAGTTGTTTATTCGCAAGCCCCGTGGGCTGGAGCTGACTCAGGGGGGACTGTATTTTCTGCAGCAGGCCCGCACCATCATGGAACGGCTGGAGGCCAGTATTGAAGGCACCCGGCAAATTGCCCAGCTGCGCAAAACGGTGTTTGCCATCGGCTTTGTGCCGTCGGTGTTTTACGGCCAGCTGCCGCTGATGGTGCGCCGGCTAAGGCGTAACAAGAACCTGGAAATCGTGCTGCACGAGCTCAAGACCCAGGATCAGATTGAGGCGCTCAAGAGCGGCAAAATCGACATCGGTTTTGGCCGGGTACGCATTGACGATCCCGACGTGGAGCAGGAGGTATTGTTTAACGAGCCGCTGATCGCCGCCCTGCCGTCTTCCCATCCTCTGACCCGCGAGTCGCCCACCATGGCCGAGCTGGCGGAGGTGCCCATGGTGACCTTTCCCGCCGGTGCCGGCCCCAGTTTTGCCGATGTGGCCCTGGGGCTGTTCCACCGTCGAGGCCTGAAACTCAATGTGATTCAGCAGGTTAACGATCTGCAGACGGCACTGTCGCTGGTGGCCTCGGACATGGGCTTTGCCCTGGTGCCGGAGCAGGTGCACAAGCTCAAGCGGGAAGGGGTGGAGTTCGTGTCGGTGCGGGACGAACAGCTCAGCATTCCGGTAATCGCCTCACGCCGCCGGGGCGAGAACCCCAATGCGGCGATGCGGCTGGTCAACACCATACTGGTGGAGCTGGTGGAAAACCGGCTGAGCGGGCGCTACCCCTGAGTCAGCCCGCCAGGGCGTCCCGAATCAGCCGGGCCTTTTCCTGCAGCAGGGGCAAAAAGCGCCCGGTGAGGGTGTCCATGTCGACCCGGGCGGCGTTGGTGCTGATATTGATGGCGCCGAGCAGCCGGCCCTGCCGGTCAAACGCCGGCACCGCCAGCGACCGCAGGCCCGAATCCAGCTCCTGATCCACAATGGCATAACCCTGCCGGCGCACTTGCTCCAGGGCCAGGCGCAGGACCAGCTTGTCGGTAATGCTGTGGGCCGTGTGCGCACGCAGCTGCACGGTGTCCAGGTAATGGTTCAGCGGCTCCTCAGGCAACTGGGCCAGCAGCACTCGGCCCATGGAGGTGTAGGCCGCCGGCAACCGGGTGCCCACCGATAGCCGAATGGCCATCAGCCGGTGTTCGGCGGCGGAACGGGCAATGTACACTACCTCGTCGCCGTCGAGCACCGCGAGTGAGGTGGACTCGCCAATTTCCCGCGTGATCTCTTCCAGGTAATGCTGAATCACCATTCGGTGCGGGTTGGCGTCGAGAAAGGCATTACCCAGCTGCAACACCCTGGGGGTCAGCGCGAAGTGGCGCTGCTGCTTGTCGAGATAGCCCAGGGCATGCAGGGTCAGCAAAAAGCGTCGGGCCTTGGCCCTGTCCATGCCGGTGCGGGCCGCCACCTCGCTCAGGGTCATGCGCGCGTGGTGCTGGTCAAAGGCCTGCAGTACTTCCAGGCCGCTGGCCAGGGCGGCGACGAAGTCCCGGTCTTGCGGGCTGAGCCTGTCTTCGGTGGTCATGATGTCTTTCCTGTGACGAAGTGAAGGGTCAATGGCCATTTATGGTAGCAAAAAGTTCGCATAACGAACCCCTGTTTTCTCAGTGCTATTTTGTCGTTTTGATCACAAAAAATAAGTCCTTATTTTTCAATTCTTTAATATTTAATCCCTCCATTTCGCCGCAAACGGGGTTTGCCACTGCCATAAAACCGAGTAAATATGTTCGTAATGCAAACCAAGGTTCGCAATGCGAACATAACCACCAGGGAGGCGATACCCATGGCCCAATTCATGAGCCTGCACGACGCGGTTGCCCGTTATCTCCAGGACGGCGCCACCGTCGCCATGGAAGGCTTTACCCACCTGATCCCCTTTGCCGCGGGACACGAAATCATTCGGCAGGAAAAACGCGGCCTGACGCTGATCCGCATGACCCCCGATATTCTCTACGATCAGCTGATTGGCGCCGGCTGCGCCGAAAAGCTGATCTTCTCCTGGGGCGGCAACCCCGGTGTGGGCTCCCTGCACCGGCTGCGCGACGCCGTGGAGCGGGGATTTCCCCACAAGCTGGAAATTTTCGAGCACAGCCACGCCGCCATGGCCTGCGCCTATGAAGCCGGCGCCGCCGGCCTGCCGCTGGCGGTGCTGCGTGGCTACCTCGGCAGCGACCTGCCCAAGGTGAACCCGCAAATTCGCTTTATTGAATGCCCCTTTACCGGCGAACGGCTGGCGGCGGTGCCGGCGGTACGCCCCGATGTCAGCATCATTCATGCCCAGCGCGCCGACCGTCAGGGCAACGTGCTGGTGTCGGGCATTGTGGGCGTGCAGAAGGAAGCGGTGCTGGCGGCGAAGCACAGCATTGTGACCGTGGAAGAAATCGTCGACGACCTGCAGGCCGATGCCAATGCCTGCGTGATCCCGGGATGGGCCATTACCGCCATCGCCGAGGCGAAGGGCGGTGCCTCGCCCTCTTATGCCCACGGCTATTACGCAAGAAACAACAGCTTTTACAAGGAATGGGACGCGATCGCCCGGGATCGTGACACCTTCAACCACTGGCTGCAGCAGAACGTTTACAACGCAGGAGGGCAGGCATAATGACGCTCGAATACACCGCTTCCGAAATGATGACGGTCACCGCCGCTCGCGCCCTGAGCAACGGCATGACCTGTTTTGTGGGCATTGGCCTGCCCAGCGAGGCGGCCAACCTGGCCCGCCTGACCCACGCCCCCGAGGTGACCCTGATCTATGAATCCGGCACCCTGCAGACCAAACCCGATATTCTGCCGCTGTCCATTGGTGACGGTGAGCTGTGCGAGCAGGCGCTGACGACGGTGGCCGTGCCCGAGATGTTCCGCTACTGGCTGCAGGGCGGCCACATCGACGTGGGCTTTCTCGGCACCGCCCAGATCGACCGCTACGCCAACCTCAACACCACCCTGATTGGTGACTATCAGTCGCCCAAGGTGCGCCTGCCCGGCGGCGGCGGTGCCCCCGAGATCGCCACCAATTCCAGGGAAGTGTTCATCACCCTGAAGCACTCGCCGCGCGCCTTTGTGGAAGCGGTGGACTTCATCACTACCCTGGGCTTTGGCCGGGATGGCAAGGGCCGCGACGGCGTGCCCAACATCGGCAAGGGCCCGACCAAGGTGATCACCGATCTGTGCGTGATGGCCCCGGATGCCGACACCAAGGAACTGACCGTGGTGTCTCTGCACCCCGGCGTGACTCAAGAGCAGGTGCGTGAGGCCACCGGCTGGCCGGTACGCTTTGCCGACGAGCTGGCACTGACCCCCGAGCCCGGCGCCGAGGAGCTGGCCATTTTGCGTGAGCTCAAGGCTCGTACCGCCGAGCACCACGCCAAACCGATCTCGCGGGAGGCCGCCCAATGACGCCGGTTTATCTCTGTCATCCCCGCCGTACCGCCATCGGCCGCTTTGGCGGCACCCTGGCGGCGGTGCGCCCCGACGACCTGGCCGCCCGGGTGTTTGAAGCCGTGCTGGCCCTGGCGCCGGATCTGGACCCGGCCGCCATTGACGAGGTCATCATGGGCTGCGCCAACCAGGCCGGCGAAGACAACCGCAACGTGGCACGCATGGCCTCGCTGCTGGCCGGCCTGCCGGTCAGCGTGCCCGGCACCACCCTCAACCGCTTGTGCGGCTCGGGTATGGACGCCGTGGGCACGGCGGTACGCGCCGTCAAGGCCGGTGAGCTGGATCTGGTACTGGCCGGGGGCGTGGAGTCCATGTCGCGCGCGCCCTTTGTGATGGGCAAGGCCGACAGCGCCTTCAGCCGCAGCCAGGCCATTGAAGACACCACCATTGGCTGGCGCTTCATCAATCCGCTGATGAAGGCCCAGTACGGCGTGGACTCCATGCCGGAAACCGCCGAGAACGTGGCCGAGCAGTTCAATATTTCTCGGGAAGATCAGGACGCCTTCGCCGTCCGTTCCCAGCAGAAAGCCGCCGAATCCCGGCGTAACGGCCGTTTCGCCGAGGAAATCGTGCCGGTGGAAATTCCCCGTCGCAAACAGGAGCCGCTGATCTTCGCCGACGACGAGCACCTGCGTCCGGACACCACGGTTGAGAAGCTGGCCAGGCTGCCCACGCCGTTCCGTGCCGGTGGCAGCGTGACCGCCGGTAACGCCTCCGGCGTCAACGACGGCGCCGCCGCCATGCTGATTGCCAGCGAAGACGCGGTGGAACGCCATGGCCTCAAGCCCATGGCCCGCGTGCTGGGCATGGCCACCGCCGGCGTAGAGCCGCGTATCATGGGTGCCGGTCCGGTGCCGGCGGTACGCAAGCTGCTGGAAAAGCACGGCCTGTCGATGGACGATATCGACCTGTTCGAGTTTAACGAAGCCTTTGCCGCCCAGGCCCTGGCCTGCATGCGCGAACTGGGCCTGAAAGACGACGATGCACGGGTCAACCCCAACGGCGGCGCCATTGCCCTGGGCCACCCGCTGGGCATGTCCGGCGCCCGCCTGCTGCAAACCGCGGCTCATGAGCTGCACCGGCAGAACAAGCGTCTGGCCTTGTGTACCATGTGTGTGGGCGTGGGTCAGGGTATTGCCACCCTGATTGAGCGGGTATAACTGATGATGAACGCCGGTCCATGCCGGCGTTCCCTTAACGATTCGGAGGCCGAATGTCTTTTCTCAACATCCATGGCCGCACCGTGGGCTACCGCCTGCTGGGCGATGCTTCCCTGCCACTGGTGGTGCTGGCACACCCTTTGGGCATGAGCCAGGCGGTGTGGGATGACCTGCTGCCGGCGCTGCTGCCCCGTTACCGGGTGCTGAGCTGGGATCTGCCCGGTCACGGCAGCAGTGCCGCCTGGCTCGGTGAGCGCATTACCCCCGCTGATCTGGCGGCAGAAGCCCTGGCCCTGGCCGATGTAGCGGGTGCCGAACGCTTCCATTTTGCCGGCACCTCCATCGGTGGCGTGATCGGCCAGCAACTGCTGTGTGCCCATGCCGACCGCCTGCTGTCCGCTACCCTCACCAACACCGGCGCGGTGATCGGCACCCGGGAGGCCTGGCAAACCCGGGCTGATTCGGTACGAACCCTGGGACTGGCCACCATGGCGGTAGACATAGTGCCGCGCTGGTTTGGCCCGGCCGCCCTGGCGGCCCAGCCCGCCCTGCTGGCCGGCTGGAACACCATCATGGGCCGGGGTGACGCCAACAGCTACGCCCTGCTGTGTGACATGCTCGGCGATGCCGATTTCAGTGAACAACTGCAGGGCCATGACGTGCCTCTGCTGCTGCTGGGGGGGCGCGAGGATGTGGCCACGCCGCCCGAGACCCTGCGTAATCTGGCCGGGTGTGCCGGCGCCGGCGAACCGGTGATCCTGGAAAAAGCGGGTCATGTGCCCTCGGTGGAAGTGCCGGCGCAGTTTGCCGAATTGCTGCTTAAGCATCTCGGCTGATCGCTGAACAAAACCAATAAAAAGAAAGGCCTGCAATTGCAGGCCTTTTCCGTTGTGGCATTTCTATACCGTGCTTGATAACCAGCCTATCGATCAAGAAGGGGGCTCTGCTTAATCCCGTCGGCTTCACTGTTGGGTCAGCCCGCCGCCAGCTTCGGCAGGAACAGGGCGATTTGCGGGAAGGGAATCAGCAAGGCGGTGACCAGCAGTAACAGCAGCAGGAACACGGGTACGCCGCGGACCACCTCGATAAAGGGTCGCTGGAAAATGGCCACGGCGGTAAAGATGTTACAGCCAAAGGGCGGCGTGGCGGCGCCAATGGCCACCTGCAGGGTGATCAACACGCCGACCAGCACCGGGTCCAGTCCGCTGCTGGCGATGAGCGGGGCGAAGATGGGCACCATGATCAGGATTACCACAATCGAGTCCACAAACATGCAGCCCAGGAAAAAGGCGATATTGATGGCCAGTAATACCGTGAGTGAACTGGCCTGCTCCAGACCCAGGGCGGCGATAAGCTGCTGGGGAATTTGGGCAAACGACAGTATCCAGGAAAATGCAGCCCCGGCGGCAATCAGGATAAACACCACGGCGGTAATGGCGCCGGTAGACAGGGCAATGTCGTAGATGTCCTTCAGTTTGATCGAACGGAACACCAGCCATTCCAGCACGAGCGCATAAAGCACGCAGATGGCCGCCGATTCGGTGGGGCTGAAGATGCCGCCGTAAATGCCGCCGACCACGATCACCGGAAAGCCGATGGGCCAGGTGGCACGCTGCAGTGCAAACAGGCGTTCACCCCAGCTGGCTTTGGGCTCCACCGGAATCTGATGGCGATGGGCGTACCAGACGCAATACAGGCTGAACAGGGAGATGACCAGCAGCCCTGGACCAATACCGGCCAGAAACAGGGCCGAAATGGAGGTGCCGGAAATGACGCCGTAAATGATCATGCCAATGGACGGTGGGATCAGGTAGGCCAGATCGGCGGCGTTGACGATCAAGCCCATGGTGAAGTTGTCGTGGTAGCCGGATTTGAGCATGCGTGGGCGCATGGCCCCCCCGACGGCGACCACGGTGGCCTGGGTGGACCCGCACACGGCGCCAAACAATGCGCAGGCGGAGGTGACGGAAATGGCCATGCCACCACGAAGATGGCCCATAAAACGCATCACCACATCCACCAGGCGGTCGGCCGAATGCCCTCGGGTAATGATGTCGGCGGCGAGGATGAACAGGGGCACGGCGATAAGTGCCCCTGGCTTGACCCCGCCGATCATCTGCTGAACCAGTACGTGGGGGGTCAGATCCGGCAGGTAGATCAGTAACGCCATCACCGCCGCTACCAGCAGCGGCATCATCATGGGAAACCCGGCCAGCAACAGCAGCAGCATTATACTCAGCATCATTAACGTCATGATTGGAGCTCCTTCTCAAAGTGGCCCGGGCGGGTGGGGGACTTGAGTTGTTGCTGCAATTGTTCCAGCTCCGGATCCTGGTATTCGTCGATTACGGTCAGCGACAGGTAGACCTGGCTGTTGTGGCTCAGGTTTTTGATGATGGTCAGCACATACTGCAGCCCGGCCAAGACGAGTCCGGCGACAACCCAGATATAGGTGAGATACAGGGGTATCTGCAGGGCCGGCGTGACCCGGCCTCGGGCGGCCAGGCGATCGATATAGCCGTAAGCGTACCAGGCCAGCAAAAACATGATGATGGCGCTACATAAGGCGATAACAATCATGGTTGCCTTGCGCGCCAGCGGCGGCATGACGTCATAGATGGCAGACATTCTGATATGGCGCCCCTTGCGGGTGATGTAGCCCAGGCCGACAAAGGTAATGGCGACAATAAGAAACTCGTTTAACTCCTCGGTGAAATACAGGCTTTGGGAAAATACATAACGGCCGAACACGTTGGCGATGGTATTGACCGCCATGATCAGTATCGCGCCGGCCAGGATAAGGGCCTCGGCTTTTTCCGTCAGCCGGTCCAGGGATTTGAGCAGCGTAATAATGCGTGACATAGAGGTGATCTCGTACTGGCACAAAGCAAAACCGCCCTTCTCAGGGCGGTATGGTGGTATCAGAGCGTGGTCAGTTCTGCCTGCAGTTGCTCAAGCAGGTGCTGGCCGCGCTGACCGGTGATCTCTGTATAGGCCTCATGGGTCTGCCCGGTGCGGGACTTGAAAGAAGCACGCTCTTCCTCGGTCAGCCTGATCAGCTCAATACCGGGTTTGGCCTGTTGAATACGCTCCAGTTTTTCCTGGTTGTAATTGGTTACGACGTCTTGAATATAGCCCTGCAGTCCGGCCATGGTCTGTTTAACCAGCTGCTGGCGCTCGGAGTTGAGGGATTCGAACCAGTCGCTGCCTGCCAGCACATTGGTTACCAGTTCCTGCTCGCCAGCCCAGATCAGGTAGTCGGTCACTTCGTAGAACTTCATTTCCTCTATGGCCGGAATGGGATTGACCTGACCATCCACCTGTTTGAGCTGCAGGGCGCCATAGACTTCGCCAAAGGGGACTGGAGTGGGGCTGGCGCCGAGATCGGCATAGGACTTCAGCAGGATGGGTGACACCATGACCCGCATCTTGAAATTATCGAGGTCGTCGGGGGTACGAATGGGCTTGTTAGTGGTCCATACCTGAGGCCCCTGGGAATAAAAACCGAGTGGCTCCAGCCCGCGCTGCCGGTAGTCCTGGGCCAGTTCCTGATGAATGAGGGGGCTGCTGTCGAGGAAGCTGGCCATGGCAGTCGAGTCGGACGGGAAGGCATAGGGCAGCAGGAAGATTTGTGATTCGGGCACTATGGTGCCCAGGTTGCCCACCGACACGTTGGTGAACTGGATGATGCCATCGGCTGCCAGCTCCACCAGTTCGGTGGGGGTGCCGAGCGAGCCAAGATGGTAGATGCGCACACTGACATCGCCCTGAGTCTGGTCCTCAATCCGTTTTTTAAACTCCTGGGCATAGGCATCCATGATGGAGCCGGGAATCTCTTCAATGGCGAACTTCCACTCTTCGGCCTGTACCAGGGCGGGTGCCAGGGTGAGCAGGGTGCTCAGGGCCAGGGTATGAAGTGTCGTTTGCGTGGCTTTCATAGCATCATCTCCTGCTATTGAGTGAGTTCGGCCTTTCAGGCCGAAGGTGATTCCGTTCTTCTCGAGGCCAGTATTGCAGATGGATATTTATCCAAAAATACGAATATTAATATGTATACTTTTGTAAATTTAATGTAACTCCGGGGCGTGGTTTCATGTATTCGGTAAAACATATGCAGACGTTTTGTGCCGTGGTGGAGTACGGCGGTTTTGTGGGTGCCGAGTCGGTATTGGGCATGAGTCAGCCCGCGATCAGTACCCATATTCGAGACTTCGAGGTGCGGCTGGGGTTTTCGATTTGTCACCGGGGACGAAGTGGGTTTGGCCTGACGGAAAAGGGGGAGGTGGTATACCGGCGATGCCGGGAAATGCTCAACAGCTTTTCGGATCTGGAGGCGGAGTTGGGCTCGTTGCGCAATATGCTGACCGGTACCCTGAGGGTGGGCCTGGTGGACAACACCATCACCAATACCGAGGTGCCCATGCCCGACGCCATTCACCGGTTTTTTGAGCGCAGTAGCCAGGTGTCCTTGAGGTTGGCGGTGTTGCCGCCGGAAGAACTTGAGCGCGAGTTGCTCAACGGCAATTTGCATCTGGCCGTAGGGCCCTTTCAGAAGCGGCACCCGGCCTTGAGCTATCAACCCCTGTACACCGAGGAGCACCGGTTTTACTGCGGCCGGCGCCATCCGTTATACGAGGTGGATTCGGCGGGGTTATCGCTGGAGCGGGTGGGCAGTTACCCCATTTCCAGTCGGACCTACGTGCAGCAGGCAGAAATGCCCCTGATACGGCCTTACCTGGGGGCGGCATTTGTCTCCAACATGGAAGCACAGGCCATGCTGATCCGTAGTGGCCGGTTTCTCGGCTTTCTGCCGGTGCACTTTGCCGAATCCTGGGTGGCCAGTGGTGAAATGAAGGAATTGGCGTTACCTGAGCTGCGCTGGCACTCCGAATTCTGTCTGGCGATGCGAACCATACCGGCGCCCCATGAGGTGGTCCGGGTGTTTGTGGACGACCTGGTCAGTAGCTTGGGACTGCAGATCGGCGGACGGTAATTAACTTTATTTTATGTAAAGTAAGCATATTAAAATTTATATTTTTTGATGAAATTGGCTTTGTCATACTCGCTGGCGGAACCAAGTAGATGGTTTTTTAACCGGGATGTTAAGTTGCCGGCCCGGCCCGGCTCGGGCGGACACCAGCGAGGAAACGGATCATGAGTGAAAACAGCTATGAGAAGGGGCGCCTTAATCTGCCCTTCGTCGGATTTTGTACCTTTGCCAAGAGCCCTATTTGTGAAGACTGGGACAGCCTGAAGGCGGATGTGGCTTTTATGGGCGCTCCCTTTGACTGCGGCACCCAGTGGCGTTCCGGTGCACGTATGGGCCCGCGCGCCGTGCGGGAAGCGTCTACCCTGTTTTCCTTTGGTCATGGTGGCGCTTATAGCTATGAAGAAGACACCATGTACCTGGAAGGGGTAAAAATCGTTGATATTGGCGATGCAGATATGGTGCATACCAATACCGAAAAGAGCCATGCCAACATTGAGTATGGTGTGCGCAAAATCCTCGAATCCGGCGCCCTGCCGGTCACCGTGGGCGGGGATCACTCGGTCAACGCCCCTTGCATCCGCGCCTTTGAAGGTCGAGGCCCCATTCACATTATTCAGATTGATGCTCACCTGGATTTTGTTGATGAACGCCACGGCGTGCGTTTTGGTCATGGCAACCCCATGCGTCGGGCGGTGGAGCAATCCTTTATCACTGGCATGACCCAGCTTGGCATTCGCAACGTGTCCTCTTCCAACCGGACCGACCACAAGGCGGCGCAGGACGCGGGCTCGACCATATTGTCGGTGCGGGATGTTCGCCGGCTGGGGGTACAGGGTGTACTGGATCTGATCCCCAAAGGGGTGAATTATTACATCACCATCGATATTGACGGTTTTGATCCTTCTATCGCCCCGGGCACTGGCACACCAAGCCATGGCGGCTTTACCTATTACGAAGTCATGGAAGTCCTGCAGGGTGTGGCATTTTCCGGTGAAGTGGTCGGCATAGATCTGTGCGAAGTGGCGCCCGATTACGATCATACCGGCACCACCAGTGTGTTGGCAGCCCAGGTACTGCTGAACCTGATCGGTTATGTCTTCCATGGCCGCAGGCTGCGGGGGCAGCGTTAAGGGAAGCCGTGACCAAGGTGGCCCTGGTGTGAGGCCGGCCCCCTAACGAGTATAAAAAAGGCCTGCATTTGCAGGCCTTTTCGGTCTTGGGTTATCACCTTCAGGAAGCGGGTTTTTCCTGCTTTTCCGGTACCAGCGGAATGGCCGGTTTGGCGATCAGGGAGCGAGTGTCCTCAATGGCCTCGGTCAGGATCACCTGAATGTGCTGGCCCAGTTCGTATACCGGTTGCTTGTCGAGGTAAACGCGGCCATCGTCCCAGCTGCATTCCAGCCGATCCCGGTTGGGCAGGATCAGGGAAGAAGGCATGAATACCACGGCGCCGTTTTCCTGCAGGCGCAGTTTCACGCCGCCCCGGCCGATGTCGATGATTTCGGCATCAAAGGCGTGGCCGTTGGCCACCGCCGGCTGCAGGTAGCGCACATACAGCCAGTCGGCAATGTCGCGCTCGGCACGGCGGTGCATGCGGCGCTGCTCCGACAGGTGCACCGCCAGCTCGGCATTGGGGGCATGGGCGTCGTGGGCCTTCTCGGCCAGTATGGCCTTGATCAGCCGGTGGTTGATGATGTCGCCATATTTACGGATGGGGGAAGTCCAGGTGGCGTAGGCGTCCAGGCCCAGGCCGTAGTGCTCGCCCGGGGTCACGCTCATGGCGGCGAAAGACTGAAAGCGGCGCACTCGGTTGTCCAGATAGCTGGTGTCGCGGGCGTCCAGCCAGCGGCGCAGTTCGCAGAAGCCTTCCAGGGTGGTCAGTTTTTCAGGGTCTACCGGGGCCTCGTGCTCTTTCAGCAGCTCCTGCAGCTGGGCCAGCTTCTCTTCGTCAAAGCCGGCGTGCACGTTAAATACACCGGTGCCACAGTGCTTGGTCAGCCAGTTGCCGCAGGCCAGGTTGGCGGCGATCATGCACTCTTCCACCATCTGGTTGGCAATGCGGCGATGATCGGCGTGAATGGCCACCACATTGCTGGCCTCGTCCAGTTCAAAGCGGAAATCGGGGCGATCCGGGAACACGATGGCATGGGTGCTGCGCCAGCCGTTGCGGGCGCGGGTCAGCGCGGTCAGCTCGCGCAACTGCTCGGCAATCACTTCGCTTTCGGGCTGCCAGTCGCCGCTGCCTTCCACCCAGTCGGAGACCTTGTTGTAGGCCAGACGGGCGTGGGAGCGAATGCGGGCGGCAAAGAATTCGGCGTCGTCGGCCACCTTGCCGTCGGCATCAATGTGAATGCGGGCGCACAGGGCGTGGCGGTCTTCCCCTTCCTTCAGCGAGCACAGCTCGTCGGCCAGGGTGCGCGGCAACATGGGAATGTTGCGACCCGGCAGGTAAACGGTAAAGGCGCGCTCGGCGGCGACTTTGTCCAGCTCGCTGTCGTGGGACACATAGGCGGTGGGATCGGCAATGGCCACCAGCAGCTCCCAGCCACCGTTGTCCAGCTTTTTCACGCTGAGGGCATCGTCCATGTCCTGGGTGGACTCGCTGTCGATGGTGAAAAAGGGCACTTCGGTCAGGTTCTGACGGGGCAGGGTGTCTTCCAGCAGTTCCCACTGTTCCCTGTCCTGGGGTGCTTGGTTGGCCAGACTGTTGCGGGCCAGCACCACCCACCAGGGGGCGATGGGATCGTCCACGCCGGCGATCAGCTCTACCACTTCGGCGAAAAAGCCGTTGTCTTTCAGGGCGTGGCGCTTGAGATCGGCCAGGATCCAGTCGCCTTCCTTCAGGTTCTTTTCGTTCATCCCCTTGATGGTGCGGGCCTTGATGGCGTCTTTCATCAGCGGGTGATCGGGCACAATATTGAGCCGGTCACGGAACCACTTCACCCGGGCCACAAAGCGGGTCAGGCCGGGCTCCAGCAGGGTCTCTGGCTCAACCAGTTCCTTGTCGTTTTCGGTGCGCAGCACGGCGGTGATGCGATCGCCGTGCATCACCTTTTTCATGTGCGGCGGCGGAATGAAATAGCTTTCCTTGTCACTGACTTCGAGAAAGCCGAAGCCTTTGGAGGTGCCTTTGACCATGCCTTCCTTGGTGGGAAGGGTGTCGCGGATTTGTTGCTTGAGCTGGGCCAGCAGGGGGTTGTCTTGAAACATGTGTTGGGAACCTGTCGAAATATCGGCCTGACTATACGTATTTACCCTCGAATTGCCAAGAACACCTTGTCTTTTGCACTATTTTGGTGCGTTCTTTTTTGGTGCTTTTATCAACAACCCGGGCCATACACCAGGGTGGTATTTTGCGCTTCCGGCTGCCCCTGGGCGTTCACGCCGCTGTGCAGCAAATAGCGCAGGCCGTCGAGCTGGGCCGGGCTGTTCGGCGTCAGTTCCCCCGCCAGTTGCGCAATGTGCCGGTGGCCCAGGCCGCTTTCCAGATTGCCCGCCAGCATCACGTCCAGCCCCTGTGCTCGAGCACCGTCGGCCAGTTGCCGGCACAGGGCGGGCTCGCCCAGCAGAGAGGGGCGCAGCACCAGGGCACGCAGCCCCTCAAAGGGCGCCGGCACCCGGCCGCCGCAGCGGTCGGCGCAGCGGTCGGCGCTGAGCGCCACCGGCCAGTCGTGTTGCCGGGCCAGTGTCCGCGTGTGGGCGTCATCGAGGCCCGGATCCAGAATCCAGTCAATGGCGCCGCCGTCAATGCGCTGCCACAGGCCGGACAACTGCGTTTCGCTCAGTCGGCCGCCGGCGTCCAGCATCAGTTTCAGGCCGGGCACCAGCAGGGTCAGTTCGCGCACCAGGCCGGCATCAAACTGCACATCGCCGCTCAGGGTCAGCCAGGCTCGAGTGGGATGCACTCGGCGGCAACGCCAGGCGCGAATAATGGGTTCCCGCTCACCTTCCAGCAGCGGCAGGCTGGAGGCGGCCGCCGCGGTGGGAGGCGTGAGCGCGCAGCCCAGACCAAAGCGAACCCAGGGCAGGGTGGCCTGGTGTTCAAGGCCCTGCGTCAGCCGCTCGCAGGCGGCCAGCAGTTCGGCTTCGGTGTCTGCCAATTCGGCGGTCACCGGCGGCGCCACCTCGCCCCAGTGGCCGTCAATATTCACGTAAAAACCGTGGCGACGGCGCACGGCAACGCCATCAATCTGCTTTTCCTTGGTCAGCGGCAGGGCATAGCGATAAACCGAAATGGGCATGGGCGTGGCTTCCGAATAATTACTTTTATATAAAGGTAACACGCCGGCGCGACCGGCAACAGTATTCCTGGCAGTGCGACAGGCCATGCCAAAAAGTTTGCGATCGCTGCTTTTTCGGCTGTGGCGCAAGGGGGACAAGTCCTTTGCTTTTGTGAACTCGGTCTGGTTATACTGCGACCATCTTGTCGGAGTGCCCTCATGGGCTGAGACCGCGAAAGCGGGATCCGTTGAACCTGATCAGGCTAATACCTGCGAAGGGAAGCAAGTAAAGAATGTGCCACCGGATGTAGGCAGTTCTTTATCAACACTCCCGACAAGCATTTCACCAAATGGACGCAAAAGTGAGATCGCTATGTCAAAAAAAGTAAACCGTCGTGAAGTTCGCAGCCAGGCCCAGGAATACATTCACAACCTGAAGGGCGAACCCTTTCCTAACTCATCCCGTATTTATCTTGAAGGCTCACGCCCGGACCTGAAGGTCGCCATGCGTGAAATCGCCCTGGCCGACAGCTTCAAGGGCGGCAGCGAAGAAAACCCCATTTTCGAGCCCAATGCGCCGGTGCCGGTGTACGACACCTCCGGTGCCTACGGCGATCCCGAGTCCGAAATTGATGTCCGCCGTGGCCTGCCCCAGCTGCGCCACCAGTGGATTCTGGAACGCAACGACACCGAGGAGCTGGAAAACGCCACCTCCCATTTCACCCAGCAGCGCATGGCCGATGACGGCCTGGATCACCTGCGCTTCGAGCACCTGCCCAAGCCCCGCAAGGCCAAGCTGGGCCAGTGCGTAACCCAGATGCACTATGCCCGCAAAGGCATTATCACCCCCGAGATGGAATACATCGCCATTCGCGAAAACATGGGCCGCGAGCGGGTGCGGGACGAGCTGCTGCGCAAGCAGCATCCGGGTGAGAGCTTTGGCGCCAACCTGCCGGAAAACATCACCCCCGAATTTGTGCGCAAGGAAGTGGCCGAAGGCCGCGCCATCATTCCCGCCAACATCAACCACCCGGAAGCCGAGCCCATGATCATCGGCCGCAACTTTCTGGTGAAGATCAACGCCAACATCGGCAACTCGGCGGTGACCTCCTCCATCGAGGAAGAAGTGGAGAAACTGGTGTGGTCCACCCGCTGGGGTGCCGACACCGTGATGGACCTGTCCACCGGCCGCTACATTCACGAAACCCGTGAGTGGATCCTGCGCAACAGCCCGGTGCCCATCGGTACCGTGCCCATCTACCAGGCGCTGGAAAAGGTGAACGGCGTGGCCGAAGACCTGACCTGGGAGGTGTTCCGCGACACCCTGATCGAACAGGCCGAGCAGGGCGTGGACTATTTCACCATTCACGCCGGCGTGCTGCTGCGCTATGTGCCCATGACCGCCAAGCGCGTCACCGGCATCGTGTCCCGCGGCGGCTCCATCATGGCCAAGTGGTGCCTCACCCACCACAAGGAAAGCTTCCTGTACGAGAACTTCCGCGAGATCTGTGAAATCTGCGCCGCCTACGATGTGTCCCTGTCCCTGGGTGATGGCATGCGCCCGGGCTCCATCGCCGACGCCAACGACGAGGCCCAGTTTGCCGAGCTGCACACGCTTGGTGAGCTCACCAAGATCGCCTGGGAATACGACGTGCAGGTGATCATCGAAGGCCCCGGCCATATTCCCATGCACATGATCAAGCGCAACATGGAAGAGCAGCTCGAGCACTGCCACGAAGCGCCTTTCTATACGCTTGGCCCGCTGACCACCGACATCGCCCCGGGTTACGACCACTTTACCTCCGGCATCGGCGCCGCGCTGATCGGCTGGTATGGCTGCGCCATGCTCTGTTACGTTACTCCCAAGGAGCACCTGGGCCTGCCCAACAAGGAAGACGTGAAACAGGGCCTGATCACCTACAAGATCGCCGCCCATGCCGCCGACCTGGCCAAGGGCCACCCGGGTGCGCAAATCCGCGACAACGCCATGTCCAAGGCGCGCTTCGAGTTCCGCTGGCACGATCAGTTCAACCTGGCGCTGGACCCGGACACCGCCCGGGAATATCACGACGAAACCCTGCCCCAGGAGTCGGGCAAGGTGGCGCACTTCTGTTCCATGTGCGGACCCAAGTTCTGCTCCATGAAGATCACCCAGGACGTGCGCGATTATGCCGCCAGCCTGGAAAACAACATTCAGGTGCAGCTGGTGGGCATGGACGGCCAGCCCGAACTGGTGCAGGCCGGCATGGCGAAAATGTCGGAAGAATTCAAGAAACGCGGCGGTGAGTTGTATCACCAGGCCGACAAACTGGAGCGAGAATCTTTATGACAAAACCCATCGTCTGGACCATAGCCGGTTCCGACTCGGGCGGCGGGGCCGGCATTCAGGCCGATCTGCACACCATTCATGCACTGGGCGGCCACGGCTGCTCGGTGATCTCCGCCATCACCGCCCAGAATTCGGTATCGGTGTCCATGGTGGAGCCGGTACTGATGCAGGCTTTTACCAGCCAGCTGGTATCCCTCTCCACCGACATGCAGGCCGCCGCCATCAAGATTGGCCTGCTGCCCGGTGGCCTGCGTGCCGAGGTGCTGGCGCGCTACCTCAAGGAATACCGCCGCCAGTGGCAGCCCTGGGTGGTGCTGGATCCGGTGGCCATTGCCAGCACCGGCCAGTCCATGGCCGAGCCCAACCTGCTGCCGGCGATCAAGGCACACCTGCTGCCGGAAGTGGATCTGATCACCCCCAACGCCGTGGAGCTGGAAGCCCTGTCGGGCATCGCGCCCGACTCGCCCGAGCGCCTGCGGGCCGGCGCCGCCGCCCTGCGGGAAATGGGCGCGGGCGCCGTGCTGGTCAAGGGTGGCCACCTCGGCTGGACCGGGGATCAGTCCATCGACTTTTACAGCGACGGCGAGCGGGAAATCTGGCTGGCCAGCCCGCGCCTGGATACTCGGCACGGTCATGGCACCGGCTGCACCCTGTCGTCGGCCATTGCCACCGCCGTGGCCCAGGATTACCCGATTGAAGACGCCCTGGTGCTGGCCAAGGCCTACGTCAACCAGGGCCTGAAAGCCGCCGAGGCCATCGGCGCCGGCGCCGGCCCGGTGGCCCATCTGGGCTGGCCCACCAACCTTGATGACTTCCCCACCGTGGTGATGCCGGGCAGCGCCCTGGCGGAGCGGCTGGGCATCAGTGGCCCGCATCCGCAGGGCGCCTTTGCCGCCATGGACACCAACCAGCTCGGCCTGTACCCGGTGGTGACCACGGTCGCCTGGCTGGAACGGCTGCTGGAGCAGGGCGTTCGTACCCTGCAACTGCGCATCAAGGACAAGACCGACGCCGAGGTGGAAGAAGACATTCGCGCCGCCGTCGAGCTGGGCCGGCGTTATAACGCCCGGCTGTTCATTAACGACTACTGGCGGCTGGCCATTGAGCACGGCGCCTACGGCGTGCACCTGGGTCAGGAAGACATCGAAGTGGCGGATCTGGAGGCCATTCGCGCCGCCGGTCTCAAGCTGGGGCTGTCTACCCACGGCTATTATGAAATGCTGCGGGCCCGGGAGCTGAAGCCGTCTTACCTGGCGTTGGGACATATCTTTCCCACCAGGACCAAGGACATGCCGTCCCGGCCCCAGGGCCTGGAGCGGCTGCACCGCTACGTGGCGCTGATGCAGGACGAGTTCCCGCTGGTGGCCATTGGCGGTATCAGCAAGGACCGGGTGCCGCTGGTGGCGGAAACCGGCGTGGGCAGCATCGCCCTGGTCACCGCCATTACCGAGGCGGCGGACCCGGATGCGGCCACCCGGGAACTGCTGACAATGGTGGAGGGCTAAACATGCTCAGCGATAGCGAATTCATGCGTTACAGCCGGCATCTGCTGCTGGAGGAAGTGGGCGAGGAGGGCCAGCTCAGGCTGAAAAACGCCTCCGTGCTGATCGTCGGCCTGGGCGGGCTGGGCTCGCCGGCCGCCCAGTATCTGGCGGCGGCCGGGGTCGGCACCCTGTGGCTGGCCGACTTCGATCAGATCGAGGTCAGCAACCTGCAACGCCAGACCCTGTACGACGTCGACAGCCTGAAAATGGCCAAGGCCGAGGTGGCCCGGGAAAAGCTGCAAAAGCTGAACCCGGAAGTCGAGCTGGTGGCGGTCAACCAGAAAATGGACGAGCACAGCCTGGCCGGCTTTGTGGCCGAGGCGGATCTGGTACTGGACTGCACCGACAACATGACGGTGCGCCAGGCCCTGAACGCCACCTGCTACGCACAGGGCAAGCCCCTGCTGGTGGGCGCGGCCATTCGCTTTGAAGGCCAGTTGCTGGCGCTGGATCCGTCCCGCGACCATGGATGCTATCGCTGCCTGTATGGCCCCGAAATGGAAGAACGGCTGACCTGCAGCAATGCCGGTGTCATCGGCCCCGTGGTGGGCACCATCGGCTTGTTGCAGGCGCTGGAAGCCATCAAGTATTTAACCGGCACCGGTACCGTGCCCTGGGGTGAGCTCAAGCTGTTCGACGCCAAGGCGCACCGCTGGCACGGCCTCAAGGTGCCGAAGGATCCGGCCTGTCCGGTATGTGGACCCAAGGGGAACTGAAACCATGCACATTATTCTGAACGACGAACAACATCCCCTGACCGAGGGAACCACCCTGGCGCAACTGCTGGCCGAACTGGAGCAGGACAAGCCCGGGGTGGCGGTGGCGCTCAACCGCGAAGTGGTGGCGCGCAGCCTGTGGGCCGAGCGCCAGCTTGCCCCCAACGACAACATTACCCTGTTCCACGCCATTGCCGGAGGCTGAAATGAGTCTGACGATTGCCGATAAAACCTTTGAATCCCGCCTGTTCACCGGCACCGGCAAGTTTGCCAACGGCCGCCTGATGCAGGACGCCCTGCAAGCCTCCGGCTCCCAGCTGGTGACCATGGCGCTGAAGCGGGTGGACCTGAACAACCACAGCGACGACATTCTGCCGCCGCTGCTGGAGCTGGGCGTGAACCTGCTGCCCAACACCTCGGGCGCCAAGGACGCCGACGAGGCGCTGTTCGCCGCCCGTTTGGCCCGGGAAGCCCTGGGTACCAACTGGCTGAAGCTGGAGATCCACCCGGATCCCAAATACTTGCTGCCCGACCCCATCGAGACCCTGAAGGCCGCCGAGCGGCTGGTGCAGGAAGGTTTTGTGGTGCTGCCCTATTGCGGCGCCGATCCCGTGTTGTGCAAGCGGCTGGAAGAAGTGGGCTGTGCCGCCGTCATGCCCCTGGGTGCGCCCATCGGCTCCAACAAGGGCCTGGTGACCCATGACTTCCTGGAAATCATCATCGAGCAGTCCACCGTGCCCGTGGTGGTGGACGCCGGCATCGGCGCCCCCAGCCATGCCGCCTACGCCATGGAGCTGGGCGCCGACGCCGTGCTGGTGAACACCGCCATCGCCGTGGCCGGCGACCCGATTGCCATGGGCGACGCCTTCCGCCGGGCGGTGATCGCCGGTCGCATGGGCTATGAAGCCGGTCTGGCCGGCCAGAGCCACGAGGCCCAGGCCTCCAGCCCGCTGACCGCCTTCCTGGAGACCTTATGAGTTTCTTCGATGTCTGGTCATCCATGGACTGGGATGACGTCAAGATGAGCATTTACGGCAAGCAGCCCAGGGACGTGGAGCGGGCGCTGGCCAAACCCAAGCGGGATCTGAACGACTTTATGGCGCTGATCTCGCCGGCGGCCGAGCCTTACCTCGAGCAAATGGCCCAGCAGTCGTACCGGCTGACCCGGCAGCGCTTCGGCAATACCGTGGGTTTTTACATTCCGCTGTATCTGTCCAACCTGTGCGCCAACGACTGCACCTATTGCGGCTTTTCCATGAGCAACCGGCTCAAGCGCAAGACCCTGAGCGCCGAGGAAATCGAACAGGAATGCCTGGCCATCAAGGCCATGGGTTTCGACACCGTGCTGCTGGTGACCGGCGAGCACGAGGGCAAGGTGGGACTGGCCTACTTCAAGCAGATGCTGCCCATCATCAAGCGCCACTTCAGTTATGTGATGATGGAAGTGCAGCCGCTGTCTCAGGAAGAATACGCCGAGCTGCGCCAGTACGGCCTCGACAGTGTCATGGTGTATCAGGAAACCTACCAGCACCTGACCTATGACGAGCACCATATTCGCGGCAAGAAGAAGGACTTCCGCTGGCGGCTGGAAACCCCGGATCGGCTGGGCAAGGCCGGCATCGACAAGATCGGCCTGGGCGCCCTGTTCGGGCTGGAAGACTGGCGGGCCGACAGCTTCTATGTGGCGGCGCACCTGCGCTACCTGCAGAAGCACTACTGGAAGACCCGTTATTCGGTGTCCTTCCCACGGCTGCGGCCCTGCACCGGCGGCCTGCAGCCCAAGTCGATCATGACCGACCGCCAGTTGGTGCAGCTGATCTGTGCCTACCGCCTGCTCGACGGCGAGCTGGAGCTGAGCCTGTCGACCCGGGAAGCCCAGGAGTTCCGCGACAAGGTGATTCCGCTGGGCATCACCAGCATCAGCGCCGGCTCCAAGACCCAGCCCGGCGGCTATGTGGACAACGTCAAGGAAGAGCTGGAGCAGTTCGAAATCGACGACGACCGCAGCCCTGCCGAAGTGGCCAGGGCCATTGCCGCCACCGGCCTGCAACCGGTATGGAAGGACTGGGACAACAGCTACTCCGCCAGTCGCTGAAGCCGTCCGACAGCGCAAATCTTGCCGTAGGTTGGCGATGAGCGCAGCGAATCCCAACATTCCGCAGCCGCCTTTGGTGTTGGAATTCGCTGCGCTCATTCCAACCTACTACTGCTGCAGCCAAGGTTTTGTCAGCCCACAGATTCCAATGAAATATCGTCACCCCCGCGAAGGCGGGGGTCCATGCCGCAAACAGCTCTGTATTTTCGGTTGTGCGCAAAATTTAAACGCACGTCCTGATCAGTAGGTTGTGATGAGCGCAGCGAACCACAACATATTCATATTCAGGTCACGACGAACCGGGTCGCCGCTATGCCCACAGGCGTGGCAGTTGCCCACGGCAACGTCTAGAATGGTCGTTTTTATCACCCACCCCGAGGCAGCATGAACAACACGCACAGCAAGGTGATCGGCTACATTCTGTGGATCTTCGGGTTCATGGGCGCCCACCGCTTTTACTACGGCCGTCCCGTCAGCGGCACCATTTACTTCTTTACCCTTGGCCTGTTCTTTATCGGCTGGATTGTGGACCTCTTCCTGATCCCGTCTTTGGACAGGGCCGCCGATCAGCGCTTTGCCACCGGCCCCAAGGACTACAGCATCACCTGGATACTGATGACCTTTCTCGGTTTCTTTGGGCTGCACCGGCTCTATATGGGCAAGTGGATCACCGCCATTATCTGGTTCCTTACCGGCGGCCTGTTCCTGGTCGGTTACCTCTACGACTACTGCACCCTCAACACCCAGATAGACGAGGTCAACCGCCGCTCCCGGCGTTTCGGCTGAGCCGAATCAGGTCGCCATCAGCCGCAGGGCGAGTGCCCTGGCCTGCAGGGCGGCCTGCTTGTCGCCCTGCACCTGTGCCTGCACGATGGCTCCTTCCTTGAGCAGGCTAAGGGTATGCGCCAGCTGAGTGGCGCTCGCCTCATTCAGCCCCTCCCGCAATAACCGCGCTGTCAGCATCTCCGTTACCGCTGTTTTGTGCCGGGCACACTGCCGGTGCAGCTCATGGCCGGGATCGCCGTATTCGGCACAGGTATTGATAAAAAAGCAGCCGTGAAATGCGGTGAGCATGCATTCCCTGTCGTTGATCCAGTCATCCAGTGCCGTGAACAGGGCTTCAATCACGCCCTCAGGGCCGGGCCCACGCCGCTCCAGGCGCCCCTCTAACCATTCCAGAAACACGCTATCCCGGTAGGCAATCACGGCGGCTACCAGCGCCTCCTTGCCGGAAAAATGGTGATACAGGGTTTTTTTGGCAATGCCCGACTCCTGCAATATCTGATTGATGCCCACGGCATGAATGCCCTGCCGGTAGAACAGGTCAAAGGCGGTGGTTACGAGCTGCTGGCGCTTATCCATGTGGTTCTCCCGTTGTTGATGACATATTGACAGAGGTAGACCAGTCTGTCTACATTGGGCGAGTGTAGACAGACTGGTCTACTTTCATTCAAGGAACAGAGCAATGAGCAGCAACGACAACGGTTTTTTTCGGTTTATCGGGCGTTATCCGGCCATGGTGGCGGGATTGGGGGCCATGTTGTGCATCACCACCCTGGCCGGGCTGGATGGCCTGCAGTCCAGCGGACTGTGGCTGATGGCACCTTTTGGCGCCACCATGGTGATTCTGTTCGGCCTGCCCGACAGTCCCCTGGCCCAGCCCCGGAACATTTTTTTCGGCCATCTGCTCACCACCCTGGTGGGACTGATCGTGCTGAACGGCCTCGGCGTGCAGCCCTGGTCACTGGGGCTGGCGGTGGGACTGGCGGTCAGCCTGATGCTGCTGACCCACACCACCCATCCGCCGGCGGGTGCCAATCCGCTGATCGTGATGCTGAGCGGGCAGGGCTGGGACTTTCTGTGGTCGCCGGTGGCGCTGGGGGCCGTCATCATCATCCTGGGTGGCCTGGTGTTTCACCGCAGCACCGGCCGGCGTTATCCCGTGCGCTGGTAACCGCGGGGCAACGTTCATGTTTTACGTGCTATCCGGTAGCATCTGGCCATAAACATGAACATGTGCAAGGGGCACCATGAACACCAAACAAATCATTACCGCGCTCAAGGCGGTGCGGGTGCAAAAGCCGCTGGTGCTGAACATCACTAATTTTGTGGTGATGAACAACAGCGCCAACGGCCTGCTGGCGCTGGGGGCCTCGCCGATAATGGCCCACTCCCGGGAAGAGCTGGCGGAGCTGGTGCCCCTGGTGGGCGCCGTGGTGATTAACATCGGCACCCTGGACAGCAGCTGGATTGAACGCATGGTGCTGGCGGTGGAGCTGGCCAACTGGCACGGCAAGCCGGTGGTGCTGGATCCGGTGGGTTGCGGTGCCAGCAGCCTGCGCACCCATACCTCACGCCGGCTGGCTGCACTGGCCGAGCGGCTGATTATTCGTGCCAATGCCTCCGAGATCATCGCCCTGGCCGGCGATTCGTCACAGGGCAGGGGGGTGGACGGCCTGGATAGGGTGGAGTCGGCGCTGGCGGCGGGGCATTACCTGGCGGATCATTATGAGGCCAGTGTGGTGATCTCCGGTGAAACCGACATCATTATTCATGAAAAAAGCGAAATCAGGCTGCGTAATGGCAATACCATGATGCCCTTTGTCACCGGCATGGGCTGCACCCTGTCGGCGCTCACCGGCGCCTTTGCCGCCGTGGGCGAGGCCTCGGGGGTGGCCGCGGCGGCGGTGATGGGGGTTGCGGGTGAGGTGGCCGGCGGCCAGTCGCCGGGCCCGGGCAGCCTGCAGCTGCATCTGCTCGACACCCTTTACCGTCTGGATGCCGAGACCCTGGACAAGCGCCTGAATATTGCGGTGAACACCCCATGAACCCCTATCGCTTATATCTGGTTACCGACGAACAGCTTTCCGTTGACCGTCTGCAACATGTGGTCGGCGAAGCGGTGGCCGGCGGCGTGACCCTGGTGCAGGTGCGGGAAAAACACGGTGATGTGCGCGCCTTTATCGAACGGGCCGAGGCGGTGCAAGACGTGCTCAGGGGCACCGGTGTGCCGCTGATCATCAACGACCGGGTGGACGTGGCGCTGGCGGTCAACGCCGACGGCGTGCACCTGGGGCAGTCCGATATGCCCGCGGCTTACGCCCGGCGCCTGCTCGGGCCGGATCGGCTGTTGGGACTGTCGGTGGAAAGCGACGGCCAGTTATTAGAAGCCGAATCACTGCCGGTGGATTATCTGGGCCTGAGCGCCATCTTTGCCACGCCCACCAAAACCAACCTGATCAAGGAATGGGGGTTGAATGGGCTGAGCCGGGCGATGACGCAAAGTTCTCATCCCATTGTGGCCATTGGTGGCATTCATGCCGGCAATTTACGCGAAGTTGCAAAAACCGGCGTGCATGGTGTGGCGCTGGTGTCGGCCATCTGCGCCGCTCCCTGCCCGAGGGCGGCGGCGGCCATGCTGATTTCCCATATGGGTGAGTAGCGCGGGTGATATGTCGGTGTCACGCAGCCTGTTAACATAAAAAATTAGTGTGCAACTGTTTCGTGTTGATGGGTACTTTTGCGCTCTATATTCGTATTTATTTGTAAAAAAACGAAAAATTCCTTTAGTATTGCAAGGTTTTTGCAACAAAGGAGTGCACGTGTGAGCAAGCAAAAAATCGCGATTTTGGGCGCCGGACCCAGTGGTCTGGCACAGTTGAGAGCGTTTGAAGCGGCTCGCAGGGCAGGGGTGCAGAACCTGCCGGAAATCGTTTGTTTTGAAAAGCAAAGTGATATCGGCGGCATGTGGAACTACACATGGCGCACGGGACTGGATAAGAACGGCGAGCCGGTTCATGGCAGCATGTATCGGTATTTGTGGTCCAACGGCCCGAAAGAGTGTCTGGAGTTTGCCGACTATTCCTTTGACGAGCACTTTGGCCGGGCCATTCCTTCCTACCCGCCGCGGGCCGTGCTGAAAGACTACATCATGGGTCGTATCGACAAGCAGGCCATTTCCAAATACATCCGTTTTGAGTGTCCGGTGCGCTGGGTCAACCATGACGACCGCACCGGCAAGTTCACCGTCACCGTGATGAACCACAAGACCGGTGAGCAGGAAAGCGACGAATTCGACTATGTGGTGGTGGCCACCGGTCACTTCTCCACCCCCAACATGCCTTACTTTGAAGGCGTGGAGCAGTTCCCGGGCCGAGTGCTGCATGCCCATGACTTCCGTGACGCCCTGGAATTCAAGGACAAGAACGTGCTGCTGGTGGGTGCCAGCTACTCGGCGGAAGACATCGGCTCCCAGTGCTACAAGTACGGCGCCAAATCGGTGACCATCAGCTATCGCAGCAACCCGCTGGGCTTTGACTGGCCAGAGGGCATGGAAGAACGGCCGCTGCTGGCCCACTTCGATGGCAACACCGGCTATTTTGCCGACGGCTCCACCAAGGAGTTTGACGCCATCATCATGTGCACCGGCTACCTGTTTCACTTTCCGTTCCTGCCGGACGCGCTGCGGCTCAAGACCCATAACTGCCTGTATCCGGACAACCTGTACAAGGGTATTTTCTACCAGCACAACCCGAAGATGATCTATCTGGGCATGCAGGATCAGTATTTCACCTTCAACATGTTCGACGCCCAGGCCTGGTATGCCCGCGATGTGATCCTCGGCAAAATTACCCTGCCGGAAGCGGAGGAGCGCCGCCAGGACATGGCCCACTGGCTGGATCGCCATGAGCGGCTGGGTGGCTGCTGCGACGCCATCGACTTTCAGGCCAGCTACATTCGCGATCTGCTCGGCCCCACCGACTACCCCGAATTCAGAGTGGAAGAGCAGGCCGCCTTGCTCAAGGAGTGGCAACAGGACAAGCAGGCCGGCATCATGAACTTTCGCGAGCAGTGCTATCGCTCTACCGTAACCGGCACCATGGCGACCCGCCTGCCGGCCAGCTGGCTGGAGATCAAGGACGACTCGCTGGAAAGCTTTATGTCCCTCGACTTTATTGAGAACAAGCGTTTCGACAAGGTCGACTGAGGCCTGGCCCGGCAGGAAAAAGCCCGCTTAGGAAGCGGGCTTTTTTGTTGCCGGACTGGCCACCCTTCGAGATCGAGGATCTCATGTTGCACTGCAATAAGGATCCTTGCACTCGGATCCCCGCAAGATCCGAGTGGGGATCCAGATCTGCAGGCCAGTACAGCGTTCAGTTGAACCGGGTGCGGAAACGGCGGTAGTCGCGTAGTGCCTGCTCCTGGCTGATGGCGCGCAGGCGCAGCTCGCTGCCCGGCGGGCACTGGGCCAGGCGGGCGCAGGCCAGCGGGCTGAGGGTGCCGAGGCGGGGGTAGCCGCCGATGGTTTGTCGGTCATTGAGCAGTGCGATGGGCTGGCCGTCGGGGGGCACCTGCACTGCTCCCAGACTGATGCCTTCCGACACCATGGAGGTCAGCTTGCACTTCAGGGTCGGGCCAAGCAGGCGCACGCCCATGCGATCGGCCCGGGTGTCGACCTGCCAGGGCCGGTTAAAGGCCTCAAACAGGCTGGCGCCGTCAAATTCGGCAATCTGGGCGCCGGGGATCAGTCCGAGCACCACGGGCTCGGCGTAATCGGGCAGTGCGTTCGCCGGCAGGGGGCGGGCCTGACCGCCGCCGGCAAAGGCCAGCCTGTCCCCTTCGGCCAGCTTGCTGCCGTCCCCTCTGTGACCACCGAGGCCGTCGCGTACCACGCAGGCGGCGCTGCCCAGCACCGGCTCGGCAACGAAACCGCCGGCCACCGCCAGATAGCCGCGCACACCCTGCCGGCACATGTCCAGGCTGAGCCGCTGGCCGGCCTTGAGGGTAAAGGATTGCCAGCCGGGCTGGGGCTCGCCGTTGCGGCTGGCCTGCATGTCGGCACCGGTCAGTGCCAGCAGGCAGTCATGCTCGGCAGTCAGCTCCAGTCCGCCCAGGGTGATCTCGACGGCGGCACTGCCCCAGGGATTGCCCACCAGCCAGTTGGCCCAGGCCCAGGCGTGCAGATCGGCCGGGCCGCCCTGAGTAATACCCAGCCGGCGTACGCCAAAGCGACCGGCGTCCTGCACCGTGGTCAGGGGGCCGGGGCGGTTGATGGTGATGAATCCCGCGCTCATTTAACGCTCCTCCATGGGGGTGGTGTCGCCGCCCAGCCGCTCGAATTCGGCCTTGCCGACCGGGGCAAAGCGTACCCGATCACCCACCTGCAGCAGGCTGAGTACTTCGCTGGCCGGATCGAACAGGCGGGCGCTGGTGCGGCCGAGCAAATTCCAGCCGCCGGGTGAGGCCTGGGGGTAGGCGGAAGTCTGGCGGCCGGCAATGGCCACGCTGCCCGCCGGCACCCGCCGGCGCGGCGTATCGAGCCGGGGCAGTTCCAGCGCTGGCGGCACCGAGCCCATAAAGGCAAACCCGGGGGCGAAGCCAAGGGCAAACACTCGGTAGGTGTGCTCACTGTGCAGGGCGATAAGCCGGGTCGCATCGAGACCGGTGCTTTGTTCCAGCCGGGCCATGTCGGGGCCCACGCTGGGGTGATACCACACCGGCAGCTCCTTGATCGGGACCTCTCCTTCATCCTGATCCGGACGCAACCGGGCGAGAATGTCCGCCAGCAGGCGGCGAGCCTCGGCATGGTCCAGGATCAGGGCATCGAACTGCACCAGCACCGTGGTGTATGAAGGAATGAGGTCAACCAGCCGGGGGCCAAAGGCCTGTTCGCAGGCACGCACCAGGGCGGTGATCCAGCCCATGTTGCGCTCGTCGATATGATCGAACAGGCGCACCAGCCAGGCGTCCATGCCGGCATTCTCCAGCCGGGGCAGGGCACTCACGACAGCGACTCCAGTGCCTGGCGAATGGCCTGAATGGCGGCGATAGACTCCGGGTTGTCGCCGTGCACGCACAGGGTATCGGCAACGAGGCGCAGCGCGCTGCCGTCGCTGGCGACCAGTGTTTCGCCCTGGGCAATGCGCCGGGCCTGCTCGACGATCACCTTGGCATCGTGATGCACGGCGCCGGCCTGACTGCGCGGCACCAGAAAGCCATCGGCGTCGTAGGCCCGGTCGGCGAAGGCTTCAAACCAGAGGGTAACACCATGCTGGTCGGCCAGCTCCCGGGCCGGACGAGGGTCGGCGGTGGCCATCAGCATCAGCGGCAGGCCGGCGTCAAAGGCGGCCACGGCGCGCATTACCGCCGCCAGCCGGTCGTGATCTCGCATCATGTCGTTGTAGAGGGCGCCGTGGGGTTTGACGTAATGCACTTGTGTGCCCTCGGCCCGGCAGATGGCGTTAAGTGCCCCCAGTTGGTAGAGCACCATGTTTTCCACTTCGGTGGGAGAACAGGCCAGGGAGCGGCGGCCAAACCCCACCAGATCCGGGTAGGCGGGATGGGCGCCCACGTTCACCTTATGCTTCAGGGCCAGGCGCACGGTACGGCGCATGGTGTCCGGGTCGGCGGCGTGAAAGCCACAGGCCACGTTGGCCAGATCGACAAAGGGCATCACCGCCTCGTCCATTCCCATTTTCCAGGGGCCAAAGCTCTCCCCCATATCGGCATTCAGCAGTAGTTTTGGCATGGCGGCCACTCTCTCCGTGATGGTTACTCTGCCTATCTTACTGTGCCCGGCCGAGCCGGGCACCCCGCTTAGCAGCAGGCTTTTTTCAGCGCCGGCCAGTCAACCCGCTGCAGGCGCATGCCATGGTTGCCCTTGTAGGGGGCAGGTTGGGGTGATGACCAGTCCGCCAGCAACGCGGGCTCGACTGCATAGATCTCCACGTCCAGCGGGTTACAGGTTTCCAGCGGGTCGCGTGCTTCCGGTCCCCACAGGTCGATGGACAGATCTCCGCCCGGGCAGCAGGACATGGCGCACAGCAGGTCGATTTCGGCGAAGAACTCCAGGTAGTCTCCCTTTTGGGCCGGACAGGCCTTCATGAAGTACTGGTCGTCGTCGTTCAGGCCGGTGCACTGGAACACGTTGAGCACGTCGTGCACGTCCAGTTCGGTAAGGCCGTAAGGCTGTACCGCCCGTACCAGGTTGGAGTGGCAGTGGAAGTCAAAGTCCTCGCCGGTGAGCAGGCGGTTCACATAGGGATCGCAGCGGGTACCCAGCAGGTCATGTACTCGGCCGCCGTCTTCGTCGACACCGTAGTCGGCCAGGCTGTCGTCGATGATGGTAGCCATGGGTCTCAGATAGGGCAGGGTGGACCACAGCCGATCATAGGTGCTGACGTGGGCACGCTGCAGCTGGCGGGTGCGCGAAGCCCACATCCGCTCGCGAGGGTTGTGCAGGTTCCACATATTGAAATCCCCTACCTGAGGGCCTTCGGTCACCTTGATGCGAAACACGTGACCGGCGGGCACCACCCAGGCCTGGCCGTCGCGCATCGGTACGGTGACCGTTTCGAGCAAGGTGCGCTCGGTGTTGGCGGCGGTGAGCCGGTCGTAGAAGGCTTTATCCACATCCAGAATGGATCCCTTGGTTGCCTGATAGGCTGCGGGTACTTTGGCCATGTTGGCTGACTCCTGTTGATGATGAATTAGTGGCTGGTGGTCACGGCGGTCGGGGCAGTGCGGCTGTCCATGGACTGCAGCAGGGTGTCAAAACGCTGTTGCTCGCGTTTGGCGCTCCCCAGGCGGCTGACCACCACTATGGCCAGCAGTGAAGCGAAGAAGCCGGGAACCACCTCAAAGATGTCGAAAATGCCGGCCGGGCCGCCGCTCAGCGGTTTCCACAGGGCCACCACCAGGGCGCCGGTGAGCAGGCCGGCGATGGCGCCGTTGCGGCTCATGCTGCGCCAGAACAAAGACAGCAGAATGACCGGGCCAAAGGCAGCACCGAAACCGCCCCAGGCGTAGGCGACCAGCTCCAGAATGCTGCTGTCTCGATCCGTAGCCATGATGCCGGCGATCACGGCCACCGCCGCTACACTCAGTCGGCCGACCCAGACCAGTTCCTGCTGGCTGGCTTGAGGCCGCATAAAGCCACGGTACAGATCTTCGGACAGGGCGCTGGAGCAGACCAGCAACTGGGAATCTATGGTGCTCATGATGGCGGCCAGCACCCCGGCCAGTACGAAGCCGGCGACCCAGGGGTTAAGCATCAGATGGGCCAGATCGAGAAACACTCGTTCGCTGTTGTCCAGGTTGCCGCCGAACCACTGAAAGCCGAACACGCCGACCGCCACCGCGGAGCCCATGGTGATCACGGACCAGCCCAGGGCGATGCGACGGGACACGGCGATGTCTTCACGTTTGCGTACCGCCATAAAGCGCACCACCACGTGGGGCTGACCGCAGTAACCGATGGCCCAGCCGGCCAGAGAAATCATGCCTATCAGGCTGATATCGTCCCAGAAGCCCTTCATGGCGGGAGCCTGGGCCGGCAACTCGGTGTCTACGGGCAGGTTGAGCCAGGTCATCACCGCTACTGACAGCAGCGCCAGGGCCATCATGATGCCCTGCACCAGATCGGTCCAGGAGGCGGCGAGAAAGCCGCCGAGAAAGGTGTAGGAGACGATGATCAGGGCACCGGCCCACAGGGCTGTGTGGTAGTCGATCTCGAACAGGCTTTCAAACAGCACGGCGCCGCCGACCATGCCGGCCGACACATAAAACGTGAAGAACAACAGCATGACCAGGGACGACAGGGTACGCAGTATGCGGTTGCGATCATCGAAACGGCTTTCCAGGTAGTCGGGTAGGGTCAGGGCGTTGCCGGCAGCCTCGGTGAACACCCGCAGCCGTTCGGCAATCAGGGTCCAGTTCAGGTAGATGCCGATCACGGTCCAGATGGCGATCCAGGCCTGACCCAGGCCCTGGGAGAAGATGGCGCCGGGCAGGCCCATCAGGGCCCAGCCGCTCAGGTCCGAGGCGCCGGCACTGAGTGCCGCCACGCTAGGGGGCAGGTTACGGCCGCCCAATATGTAGTCAGACAGGTTCTTAGTGGCCCGATAGAAGTAAAATCCGATGCCGAGCATCATCAGCAAATAGAGTCCGAAAGAGACCAGCACTGCCGTGTCCATAGAGATACCTCGTTGTTTCTTCCCTGATTGAGATCGGTGTGACCGGGGCATGGCCGGGGCGCCACCCCTGGCGCAAAACCTGATAAGAACGAGGTTATATATGTTTTTAATTATCTAAAAGTGATATAAATTCGAGCATTGTATGAATTTAAGTCATGTTTTATGGTGCGTCCCAGCCTATCTTCCCTGAAAGCCTTTGATGCCATCGTCTCGACCGGCAGCCTGAGGGCGGCGGCTCAGGCCTTGAGCATTACCCAGTCGGCAGTCAGCCACCAGCTGCGCCGGCTGGAAGACAGCCTGGGAGTCGCCCTGGTGGCCCGCAGCGGACGCGGCGTGGTGCCGACCGCCGAAGGGCGGCGGCTGGCGGAAGGGTTGCGTGAAGGGTTTCGCCTGCTCGACCAGGCGGTGGATGGCCTGTTGAGTAAGGAACAGGGGCAGCGATTGCGGGTGCGCTGCCTGCCCTCTGTGGCGGTGCGCTGGCTGATCCCGCGCCTGAGTGGCTTTCGCGAGCGCTACCCGGAGCTGTCCATTAGCATTCAGTATGCCGATTACCTCTATGCTCCCATCGATGCCGAGGCCGATGTGCTGATCAACTGGCTGGATGGCGAGCCGCCGGCACAGGCCGAGGGGCAGCGGTTGTTTTCCGGGGCCACCTATCCGGTGGCCAGCCCTCTGTATCTGGATCGAGTGGGGGAAGCCCGTCAGCCGGTGGACTTGCTGCACTGGGAACTGCTGCACGATCATTCCCACCAGCCCTGGCAGCAGTGGTTTCGGCACCACGGGCTCAATCCGGCTACCCTGAGCGACGGCGGCATTTACCAGGAATTCAACCTGCTCAGCGCCGCTGCCATTACCGGTCAGGGGGTTGCCTTGTGTCCGCTCCGGCTGATCGAGGACGAACTGCTTCAGGGCACCCTGCTGACCTTGTTCGATCAGCCGGTGAATGAACAGCGGGCGTACTGGCTGTTCCATCATCCCCAGCCGTCGACGGCGGTGCAGGTCTTTTGCGACTGGATTCGGGAGCAGGCTGCGAACGGGGCGGTCCAGGGGGGGTGATCCCGGGCTCAGCCCCCGGCCGAGCAGATAATCGAAATACTATTGCCAGCGGGCGTTTTCCGATTATGATATGCGCTCATTTTAACCAAGAGGTCCGGCCAAACGCCGGTGTACTATATGGACTGCTCGCGAAGTTGCTTGCAACACGCTGTTAATCACTCATTTTCCTGCCTTTCCCCGCTTTTTCCGGCGTCCGCCGTTTTGTTCCGACCCGCTCGCTGCCGTGACTATACTCACGTTTCCGGCCTGGCGCGCGTGATTCGCTGATCCGCTTAACCACATTCTCTCAACGAGGTAAAACATGGAATTCCTGATGGATCCGTCCGTGTGGGCGGGTTTGCTGACACTGGTTATTCTTGAAATCGTACTGGGTATCGACAACCTGGTATTTATTGCCATTCTGGTGAAAAAACTGCCGCCTCATCAGCGGGAAAAAGCACGGGTGATAGGCCTGACCCTGGCGCTGGTGATGCGCCTGGGCCTGTTGAGTGTGGTGTCCTGGCTGGTGACGCTGACCACGCCGCTGGTGACCCTGGGCAGCTTCAGCTTCTCGGGGCGGGACCTCATTCTCATGGCCGGTGGTCTGTTCCTGCTGTTCAAGGCCACCTCCGAGCTGCACGAGCGGCTGGAAGGCAACATGCAGGAAGAGGAGAAAAGCAATGTCTATGCCGGCTTTGGCGTGGTGATTGCCCAGATCCTGGTGCTGGATGCGGTGTTTTCGCTCGACTCCATTATTACCGCCGTGGGCATGGTCGATAACCTGGCGGTGATGATGATCGCCGTGGTGGTCGCCATGGCGGTGATGCTGGCGGCGTCCAAATCCCTGACCGACTTCGTCAACGCCCACCCCACGGTCGTGGTGCTGTGCCTGAGCTTCCTGCTGATGATCGGTTTCAGCCTGGTGGCGGAAGGCTTTGGCTTCCACATTCCCAAGGGTTATCTGTATGCGGCCATTGGCTTCTCGATTCTGATCGAGTTCTTTAACCAGCTGGCCCAGCGCAACAAGGTCCGCCAGGAAGCCCACCGGCCCCTGCGGGAACGCACCACAGACGCCATTTTCCGGCTGATGGGGGGCAAGCTGAAGGCCGAAGACGAGTCTGAAGAAGCGCCCCAGCAAACCGAGCAGCAGGGCTTTGTGGAAGAAGAGCGCAACATGATAAGCGGCGTGCTGTCGCTGGCCGAGCGCTCCATTCGCACCGTGATGACGCCCCGCTCCGACATCGTCTGGCTGGACGTGAACGACACGCGGGAAGAGCAGGTGGCGGAGCTGATGGCTTCGTCCCACAGCCAATTCCCGGTGTGCGACGGCGAGCTCGACAACCTGCTGGGCGTGGTGCGGGCCAAGGATCTGATGGCTGGCCTGAAGGCAGGCAAGACCCTGGCGGAGCTGGCGGAAGGCGGCGCGCCCATTATCGTGCCCGACAGCATCAGCGTGATCCGACTGCTCAACGTGCTGCGCGATGCCCGCGGCAACATGGTGCTGGTGAACGATGAGTTCGGCACCGTGCAGGGCCTGGTCACGCCCCACGACCTGCTGGAAGCCATTGTCGGCGAGTTTCTCGACGAAGACGAGGATCCGGAAGTGCTGGTGGAAGACAACGGCTGGCTGGTCAAGGGCAGTACCGATCTGCACTACCTGGAGCAGGTACTGTCACGCAAGGGACTGGTGGATCCGGATGACGAATACGCCACCCTGGCGGGCATGCTGCTGGCGCTGGCCGGTCAGCTGCCGGAAGCCGGTGCCGTGTTTGAGCACGAGGATCTGCGCTTTGAGGTCACGGAAGTGGAAGACTTCCGCATCGCCCAGGTGCGCATCACTCCGCTCGCCGCCTGAACCGGTGACTGATCAACAAGGGAGCACGTCGGTGCTCCCTTTTTTTGTGTCCGTTACCGCGCCGGTTACTGGGCGAGGATCAGGTCGGTGACCGCCTGGCCAAGCGCCTGGGTGCTGGCCGTGCCGCCCATGTCCCGGGTCAGGGAGAGTCGGTCGCGAATGGCGGCTTCCACCGCGCTCATGATGGTGTCGTGCATGGCCTGGCTGCCCAGGTGCTGCATCATCATGGCCGCTGCCCAGATGGTGCCGATGGGGTTGGCGATGTTCTGGCCGGCAATATCGGGGGCCGAGCCGTGCACCGGCTCAAACATGGAGGGAAAGGTTTTCTCCGGGTTGATATTGGCGGACGGCGCAATGGCAATGGTGCCGGTGCAGGCGGGACCCAGATCGGACAAAATATCCCCGAACAGGTTGGAGCCCACAATCACGTCGTAGAATTCCGGCATTCTCACCAGGTTGGCGGTGAAGATGTCGATATGGAACTGGTCCACCTTAAGGTCGGGGTAGTCTTTCGCCATGGCCGCCACCCGGCTGTCCCAGTAGGGCATGGAATGAAACAGGCCGTTGGACTTGGTGGCCGAGCTGAGGTGTTTCTTGTCCCGGGAGCGGGCCAGCTCAAAGGCATATTTCAGAATGCGGTCCGTGCCCTTGCGGGTAAAGATGCTCTGCTGGGAAACCACCTCGTCCTCGGTGCCTTCATACTGAATGCCGCCGATGGCGGAGTATTCGCCCTCTACGTTTTCGCGTACCACATAAAAGTCGATGTCACCGGGCTGTTTGTTGGCCAGCGGTGACTGCAGCCCTTCAAACAGGCGCACCGGACGCAGGTTGACATACTGGTTGAAGGCGCGGCGAATCGGCAGCAACAGGCCCCACAGGGAGATATGGTCGGGCACGCCGGGAAAGCCAACCGCCCCCAGGAAAATGGCATCGAACTTGCTGAGCTGCTCCAGGCCGTCGTCCGGCATCATTTTGCCGGTGCTGTGGTAGGTCTCGCACGACCAGTCGAAATGGGTGAACTCCATGCTGATGCCGTGCTTGCCGGCGGCGGCCTGCAGTACCTTCAGGCCTTCGGGAATGACTTCCTTGCCGATGCCGTCGCCGGGAATGACGGCGATATTGAAATGTGTTCCCATGATTACCCCTGGCTGTTCAAAGTGAGAATTTAGGCAACCAGTTTATGATCTGCTCTGATAAGATGTAGGCACGAAATGTAATCTTTGGGTTTACGGTTTATGGACAAGCTGCCCGCCCTGGAAGACATCAGGGTGTTTGTCACCGCCGCCCGCCTGATGAGTTTTGCCCGCGCGGCGGAGCAGTTGATGGTGTCTCCGGCCTATGTGTCCAAACGCATCAAGCTGCTGGAGGAAAACCTGGGGCTGGTGCTGTTCTTTCGCTCTGCCCGCGCCATCAGTCTGACCCCGGAAGGGGAAATCGTGCTCGGCACCGGCGAACAGCTGCTGCAGCAGCTGGCGCACATGAAGGCCGCACTGGGTGCCTGTCGTGAAGAGATTAGCGGTGTGCTGCGCATCAGCTGCAGCACCGGCTTTGGGGCGGCATACCTCAACCCCTTTATTCTGTCGCTGCGCGCGCGCTATCCGCAACTGGGCATTGATCTGACCCTGGTCGACAGGCCGGTGGACCTCATCGGTGAACGCATGGATCTGGATCTGTGCATCGGCGGCACCCTGCCGGAGCAGCACATTGCACGGCGCCTCGCCAACAACATCAGGATCCTTTGTGCCTCGCCCGACTACCTGGCCCGGCACGGCCGGCCCGAGCATCCCAAGGAGCTGGAGCGGCAGCATACCTGCATCTGCATTCGCGAGCGCAATCAGGCCCCGGCCGCCTGGAAAATAGAGAGCGGAGAAGAGCGCATGACGGTCTCTCCCAACAGCAGCCTGAGTGTCAATAACGGCGACGTGGCCAAACAATGGTGCCTGAACGGTGAAGGCATATTGCTGCGCTCCATCTGGAGCGTGGCGAAGGAGCTGGAACAGGGGCTGCTGGTCCGGGTGCTGCCGGCGTGGTATCAGACCGCCGATGTGTATGCGGTATATACCCGCAGTGTCAGAACCAGCGCCAACCTGCGCGTGTTTATCGAGAGCCTGGAAACGTACCTGGCGGACAACATGCAATGGAAGGGTCAGGACGAACAAACACAAGGTAAACAAAGATAAATGACGAGCACCAATGAATTTGGAAAACGCCTGCTGGCCCTGCTGAAACAAAAGAAAATGAGCCAGCTCAGGCTGGCCGAGGCCCTGGGGGTCTCCCGTACCGCGGTCAACAAGTGGACCAAGGGGGGCATGATCGATGAAGGCAACCTCGACCGCCTGGCCAGCCATCTGGAGGTCGACAAGATCTGGCTGAAGTACGGGGAATATACCAACGTCCAGCCGGAGCAGGGCCAGCAGCAGGCCGATACCGGACAGACCCGGGTCAGCAATATCACCGAGTTACACCTGCAGGAGTCGGCCGAAATCGTCACCTGGGAGTGGGACCTGCTGACGGATGAGCTGCAATACTCCGACAATGTGGAAGCCGTTTATGGCGTGCGCCTGAACACCAACGATGACTTCTGGGCCCTGATGAACGATGAGGCCCGCGACAAACTGGTGAACGGCTACTCCAGGATTATTCGTGAAGGCGGCGCCCATGAAATGGACTTTAAAATCGAGCGCCATGGCCAGCATCGCTGGATCACTTCCCGGGCCACCGGGGTCAAGGGGCCCAACGGCAAGGTCACCAAGCTGCTGGGTATCAGCCTCGACAACACCGAGCGCAAGAATAACGAGCTGCGCCTGCGCAAGATGAAGCAGTATTTTGATGTGCTGCTGGCGCACATGGATCACCCTGTGGTGTTTACCGACAAGGCCGGCGAGATCCTGGTCAGTAACCGCCAGGGGCAGGCCGACGGTCTGGATTATCTGGAGCTGCAACGGTTGTTGTATCAGCTGGTGATGAACAACAAGGCATGGCTGGAGCGAGTGTGCGAAACCGGAAAGGGCCGGCTGCAGTTTCAGGGCTGGGAGGTCACCGCACACCACCACCTGGACGATGATCAGCAGTCGTTTCTGCTGTTCGAGTTCGAGCAGGAAGCGGGCCGGACGGCCAAATAATGGCGCCCCGGGCAGGGCGCCAATCAATATCAGAGATCCAGCACCAGGCGTTTGCTGCGGGCCCGTGAGACACAGATCATCATGGTCTGCTGAGAGGCGCGTTCATCGTCGTCCAGGTAGTGATCGCGGTGATCGGCTTCCCCTTCCAGAATGGCGGTTTCGCAGGTGCCACACACGCCGTTGCGGCACATGCAGTCAATCGCGATACGCTTGTCGGCCTCGATGGCCTGCAGGATGGACATGTTCTCGCCCACCTCCAGGGTGAAGCCGGAGCGCTGAAAGTGCACCTCAAAGGAGTCGCCGTTGCTGGCCACTTCGCCAAAGTTCTCGAAGTGGGTCTGCTCTTCTCCCAGCAGGGCATTGCCGTGCTCAATCACCGCGTTGATCAGCGGCTGGGGACCGCACACATAGAGATGAGTGTTCTTGCCCTGGCGCGCCACCAGTTGCTCCACCGACAGGTGCTGATCCTGGGCGTTGTCATACACATGCAGCCGATCACCAATGCGCTCGCGCAGATGATTCACATAGGCGGCATTGGCGCCATCGCGAAAGCAGTAATGCAGCTCAAACTCCATGTCCGCCTGTTCCAGCTCATAGAGGTAGGACAGGAAGGGCGTGATGCCGATGCCGCCGGCAACCAGCACATGCTTGCAGGTATTGTCATGAACCAGCGGAAAGAAGTTCTCTGCCGGTGACAGGAACAGTTCATCCCCTTCCGCCACGCTGTCGTGCATGTAGGCGGAGCCTCCCTTGGAGTTTTCATCCCGCAGCACCGAAATGCGGTAGTGCTCGGGACGCTCAGGGTCGCTGATCAGCGAGTAGGCGCGTCTGATCCCCACCTCATCCATGTGTACGGTGACATGGCTACCGGCACGAAAGGTACTCAGGGGAGTATCCTTGGCGGTAAATTCAAACATCTTGATGTTGGGGCTCAGTCGTTCGATCTTGCTGACGCTGACGGCAATTTTTTGCTGGTTCATAACGGTACTCGCTTTATTTCAAATCAGGCGATGTCGATACAGAGGTACTTCACTTTCAGGTAGTCCTCAATGCCGTATCGGGAGCCTTCCTTACCCAGGCCGGACTGCTTGACCCCGCCAAAGGGCGCGACTTCATTGGAAATCATGCCGGTATTGATGCCGACCATGCCGCTTTCCAGTCGCTCTGCCACGCGGTATACCCGGCGCACATCCTGAGAGAAGAAGTAGGCGGCCAGGCCAAAAATGGTGTCATTGGCCCGGTTCAGCACTTCGTCTTCATCGGTGAAACGGATCAGGGTGGCAATGGGGCCGAAGATTTCTTCGTGCACTATGTCCATGGAGTCATCCACATCAACCAGGATCTTCGGGTTGATGTAGTTGCCCTGCTCCTCGATTTCGGTGCCGAGATCCACCAGGCGGGCGCCCTTGGCCAGGGCATCTTCCAGCAGCACATTCATGCCCTCAATGGCACGCCGAGTGATCATGGGGCCGATATCGGTGTTTTGCTCCAGCCCGTTGCCCACCCGCAGTTCGGCGACCCTGGCGGTGAATTTTTCCAGGAACTCGTCATAAACGGCGTCGTGCACGTAAAAGCGGTTAACACAAACGCAGGTCTGGCCGCCGTTACGGAATTTCGCCAGCATGCCGCTGGCCACGGCCTTGTCGATATCGGCGTCGTCAAACACGATAAAGGGCGCGTTGCCGCCGAGCTCAAGGGAGGTTTTCTTGATGGTTGAGGCGCACTGCTCATAAAGCTTGCGGCCAACCTGGGTGGAGCCGGTAAAGGAAAACTTGCTGATCAGCTCATGCTTGGTCAGGGGTTCACCCAGGGTGCGGGCATCGCCGGTGATCACGTTGAAAATGCCGGCGGGAATGCCCGCCTGGGCGGCCAGTTCGGCCAGGGCCAGGGCGGTGAACGGCGTTTCCGAGGCCGGCTTGATGATGATGCTGCAGCCTGCCGCCAGGGCGGGCGCGGCCTTGCGGGTGATCATGGCGGCTGGAAAGTTCCAGGGCGTGATGGCGCTGCACACACCGATAGGCTGCTTGATGGTAGACAGGCGATTGGTGCTGACGGTCTGCGGAATGGTCTCGCCGTAGACACGCTTGCCTTCTTCGGCGAACCACTCGATAAAGGACGCCGCATAGCGGATCTCGCCCTTGGCCTCCTGCAGCGGCTTGCCCTGCTCCAGGGTCATGATGGTGCCCAGATCGTCGATATTGGCTTCGATCAGTTCAAACCAGCGCTGCAAAATCTTGGCGCGCTCCTTGGCGGTCCGTGCGCTCCAGCCGGCCATGGCGGCATGGGCCTGCACAATGGCGTCGTTCACCTGCTCCACGGAGAGGCTGGGCACGGTGCCCAGCACCGACTGGTCGGCCGGGTTGGTCACGGCAATGCCGTTGTCGCCATCAATCCACTGACCGTTGACGTAGCAGGCCTGCCGGAACAGGTCCTGATTGCTGAGAATATTCATCTTGTAATGCTCCTTGATGGGGAATGCGTGCCGTCAGTCCTGATGTGCACCGGCAACCAGCTTGTGGAAGTGGGCCACACCGTGCTCACTGATGCCGCTGCGCTGGCGGTCGGCCATGATGCGGCCCTGACCCCGGTAACCCCGGGACTTGAGGCCGCGCTGTACGCTCTCGACCAGGCGCAGATCTTCCGGGCGGAATACATCGCGATACCAGTCGACCAGGTTTTTCTGGTATTCGGTCAGTTCTTCGTTCAGGAAGTAAATGTCGTAATGCTGCAGGGTCTCGCCGGCGCTGATCGGAAACTCGTAGATCACCGTCATGAAGTCGCCACCCGGGGGCATGTTGAACATGGTGCTGGGCCAGATCCAGAAGCCGGAGAAGCGCGGGTCTACCAGTGAACTGTCGAACTGGTAGGAAGATTCGGACGGCTTGGCCTTGCCGATCTGCACGGTCCAGTTGTCATGCAGTTGATGGTCATACACGTTCACGTCTACCGAGCTGGCAAAGCTGACATGGTTGGTCGGGCAGTGATAGCACTCGATATAGTTGTCGACGATGGTCTTCCAGTTGGCCGGAGTATGGCTGACAAAGCGGGCCGCCAGCTTCAGATCCCTGATGACGGCACAGGCTTCTTCCATTTTCTCGGCCAGGCCGGGCAGCTGTTCCTCGATGGGCTGGGGCTCGCCCCGGGTCAGGTTGACGTAGATAAAGCCGGCGTGCTCAACCACGTGGAAGCTGCTCAGGCTCATGGCATCCGCTTCGAAGTTGTTGACGTTTTCGCAGTTGTTGGCGTGGGCCAGCTGGCCATCCAGCTTAAAGGCCCAGGCGTGGTAGGGGCAGGTGATCACGTTTTTGGCCTTGCCCGACTCACCGCTCAGCAGTTGATGACCACGGTGGGGGCAAACATTGTAGAAGCCGCGCAGCACGCCGTCCCGGCCCCGCACAATAACCAGGCTCTCGCCGATCAGCTCACGGGTGATATAGGCGTTCTTGTCGGCCACTTCACTGCAATGGGCAACACAAACCCATGAGTTTGCAAAGATTTTTTCCTTTTCAAACTCAAAGACGTCGTCCGAAGTGTAGTAACGGGCGGGTATGGTCCAGGCGTTGTCGATATCGCTGTGGTCCTTGATGGAAATGACTTTGCTTGCATTGCTCATGGCTTCTTTTGCTCCCAGTGTAAACTGTGGGTTGACGTTTTATGCGGATGTTAGGTCTCCATCCTCTCGTGAGTCAATGGAAATCTTTGAAAAAATTAACCAAGCTAACACTTATTTTTGGTTTTTATTTATAAAACAGTGGTTTGTGTGTTTTTGTGTTGTTTTCTTTCGGTTAATTTTTTGTTGACGCACACTGTCTCCATCGCTATCTTTTGTCAACCTTCGGTGTCGTTTACGCGGTGCGGCGGCGTACCCGTGGGAGCATATGGAGTGAGGAAAATGGAGAGGTCGTATCATGATGAAAAATAAGAAATCGGTATTTTATATATCGTTAATTCTTAGTCTTATGTTGATAAGTACTGGAATTTTTATACCTGAGAAGCTGGAGTCGTTTTCGAATGGATCTTTAGGTTTTATTTACAATAACCTGGGCTGGTTCATTCTTGGTTGTGTGTTTATTTTCTTTGCATTTTGCATGTATTTGGGCGTGTCAAAATTCGGAAATATCCGCCTGGGTGATGACCACGATCGCCCAGAATATAATACTGCGACCTGGATTGGCATGCTGTTCAGTGCCTCCATTGGTATCAGTCTTGTGTTCTGGGGCATTGCCGAGCCGGTTTCCTATTACATCGATCCCCCTGTCGGTGAAGGGTATAGCGAGCAGGCGGCCAAAACCGCCATGCAATATGTTTATCTGCACTGGGGCGTTTCCGCCTGGGCCTGTTATGCCCTGGTGGGGGTGTCTCTGGCCTTTTTTCAATTCAGGAAAAAACTGCCGTCTTCACTCAGTTCGGTCTTTCATCCGTTAATCGGTGATCGAATCAAGGGGCCCATGGGCAAGTGGATTGATATTATTGTTATTCTTTCCATTGTGATAGGAATTGCAACGTCCCTGGGCTTTGGCACTTTGCAGGTGAACAGCGGCATGAATGCGCTCTGGGAACTGCCAGTTAACATTTCCACCCAGGTTGTCATTATCGGCATTGTGACCGTGGTCTATATCGCCTCGACCATTTCAGGTCTGCAGGGCGCCATCAAGCATTTGTCCAACCTGAACATGCTGCTGGCCTTTGCACTGCTCGGCTTTGTCATTCTGATGGGACCGACCCAGACCATTTTCAAAATCCTGTTCCAGGGGGTTGGCGATTACGTTCAGAACTTTATCAGCATGTCGTTCAGAACCGAGCCCTACAGCGACGGCACCTGGATTGCCAGCTGGACCCTGTTCTATTTTGGCTGGTGGATTGCCTGGGCCCCCCTGGTGGGCAGCTTTGTGGCCCGCATTTCAAAAGGCAGAACCATTAAGGAATTCATGATGGGTGCGGTATTTATTCCGGCCCTGGGCTCCTTTGTCTGGTTTGCCGTGATGGGCGGCTCCGCCATTCACATTATTCAGAACCTGGGTGAAGTGGCCCTGGCCGAGGCGGTGAAAACCGACGTGACCTCGGCGCTGTTCAAGTTCCTGGATTACTTCCCGATGGGAACCCTGCTCAGCATTCTGGCCATGGTACTGGTACTGGTGTTCTTTGTGACCTCGGCCAACTCCGCCGTCTTTGTGCTGGGCATGGTCAGTGAGAACGGTAACCCCAACCCGTCCAGCGTGACCAAGGTGATCTGGGGCGTGGTGATCGCGGGCATTTCCGCCGTGCTGATCATGACCGGCGGCCTGTCGGGACTGCAGTCCGCCCTGGTGGCCACCGCCTTGCCCCTGTCGGTGCTGATGCTGCTGATGTGTTATTCCACCTACAAGGGCCTGAATGAAGAGATTGGAGCCATTCAGTCCGGCCAGGGTCCGCTGGACAAGGTGGCGGAAGGCGCCGTGACTCCCTGAGCCTCACTGGCATCTGCCAGACCCGTTGGGGCGGCGAGATTGCCGCCAATAATAATGCAATGCCGGCCCTCGGGCCGGCATTGCTGCGTTTGCACCGGTTACAATACCTTTTCGATGGCGGCCTGCAGCCGCTTGCTTTCGGGCCCGGTAATGCTGGAAAACACCTCGGTCACCCGGCCGCTCCGATCAATCACGAACTTGTAAAAGTTCCAGCGGGGCTGCTTGCCACTCTGGCGCGTGATCTCCTTGAAAATGGGGTGAGCCTGGTCGCCCTTCACGCTTACCGGTGCCGCCATGTCAAAGGTGACGCCGTAATTCACAAAGCACATCTCTGCCGCTTCGGCCTCGCTTTTGGCTTCCTGCTTGAAGTCGTTGGACGGAAAGCCCACCACCTTTAATCCCTGATCCTTATATTGCTGATACAGGGCCTCAAGGCCTTCAAACTGGCCGGTAAAGCCGCAGTGGCTGGCGGTGTTCACCACCAGCAGCGGCTGGCCGGCAAACTGGCTCATATCGAGAAGTTCGCTGGAATGCAGCCGGGGCAGCTGGTGCTGATAAAGGGCGGCGGTATCGGGCTCGGTGGCGGAGGCTGTGTGACACAGCAGCAGGCCGCACAGGCCACAGAACAATTTCTTCATTCGACTCTCCTTTCAGGAATCAGCACGGGCATGGCGTAAGGTTACTGACAAAAAATGACCCCGGCGAATAACAAATGCTTGCACTCGGGCTGGGCGGCAAAGGTAAAATGTGATGTTATATTGTAACCATATTGATTGTTCACCCTTCCGTTTCAGGTAGCCCCCCATGATGCAACCCCGTTCGATCCTGCTCGGTGCCGGCCTGCTGGCCGTTACCGCCGTTTCTCATGCCACCGAAGGCGTGCTCGACATCGTCGCGCCCTGGGAGATTGGCAGCACAGACCCCGCCAAGGCCGGTTATGTTTACACTCGGCTGCAGATCAGCGAGACCCTGGTAGAGGTCGACGATCGGGGCGAGCCCGAGGCCGGCCTGGCCGAAAGCTGGGCGCTGTCTGAAGACCGGCTGACCTGGCGCTTTCGCCTGCGCCCGGGCGTACAGTTTCACGACGGCAGCCCGCTGACCACCGAGGTGGCCGTGCAGGCGTTGAACCTGGCCCTGGCCAAACCGGGCATGCTGAGCCAGGCGCCGGTGGCGGCCATTGCCGCCGAAGGCAACGAGGTGGTGGTGCGGCTGCGCAGTCCCTTTGCGCCGCTGCCGGCACTGCTGGCGCACAGCTCGGTGCAGATACTGGCGCCGGCGTCCTACAACGAGGCGGGCGAAGCCACCCAGGTCATTGGCACCGGCCCCTACCGCATTGAACAGCTGCAAATGCCGCAAAAGCTGACCGCCGGAGTCTTTCAGGATTACTGGGGTGAAACCCCGGCCATTGAACGGCTCAGCTACCTGGCCGCCGGCCGGGGCGAAACCCGGGCACTGATGGCCGAAAGCGGCGATGCCGATGTCGTGTTTACCCTGGATCCGGCAAGCCGAGCCCGGCTGCAGCGTAATGCCAAACTCGCCGTGCAGGCCGTGGCCATTCCCCGCACCGTGACCCTGAAGGTAAACGCCGGGCATCCCTTTTTGGCCGAGCCCGAGGCGCGCCGGGCCCTGAGTCTGGCGCTGGAGCGCACCGGCATGGCGGTGGCCCTGCTGCGCACCCCCGAGGCCGGTGCCGGCCAGCTGTTTCCGCCGTCCATGAGCGACTGGCACCTGAGCCAGGTGAGCGGTGCCGAACGGGATTTGCAACAGGCCAGGGCCCTGCTTGCCGGGCTGGGCTGGCAGGCGAACGACGAAGGCATGCTCAGCCGCAACGGCACGCCCTTTAAACTGACCCTGACCACCTTCTCCGACCGGCCCGAGCTGCCCCTGCTGGCCACCGCCATTCAGGATCAGTGGCGGGAGCTGGGGGTGGAGCTGGCGGTGAACGTGGCCAACTCCAGTGAAATACCCGCCGGTCACCGGGACGGCACCCTGGAGCTGGGGCTGATGGCCCGCAACTTTGCCCTGGTGCCCGATCCTTTGGGCACCCTGCTGCAGGACTTTGGACCGAACGGCGGCGACTGGGGCGCGATGAACTGGCACTCCGAGCGCCTGGGCGAGATTTTGCAGCAACTGCTGACCGCCACCCAGGACCAGGATACCGCCGAATTGCGCCGTGAAGCCGCCACCATTTTGCATGAGCAGCTGCCGGTGATTCCCGTGGCCTGGTATCAGCAGACCGCCGCCGTATCCAGGCAGGTTGAGGGCTTCAGCATGGATCCCTTTGAGCGCAGCTATCGTGTGAGCGACATGAGGTGGGCCCAGTGATACCGGTATTAAGCTATCGGCTGATGCAGGCGGTGCTGGTGGCACTGATGGTGGGCGTGCTGACCTTTGTGCTCACCCAGGCACTGCCCGGCGACATGGCCTTTCGCATTGCCGCCGGCCGTTATGGTTATGACCATGTGAATGCGGCCGCCGCCGCCGCGGTGCAGGCCGAGCTGGGACTGGGCCTGCCCGCCTGGCAGGCCCTGGGCCAGTGGCTGTGGGATCTGCTGCAGCTCGATTTGGGCAACTCCCTGGTGAGCGGCGACCCTGTCATTGAGGAATTGCGTCACCAGCTGGGCCACTCCTTCACCCTGGCCGTGGCCGCGGTGGGCCTGTCGCTGTTGCTGGGGCCGCCCCTTGGCCTGCTCGCCGGGCTCAGGCCCGGCGGCCGGCTGGACCGGCTGACCCTGGTGCTGGCCACCGTGCTGCGGGCCCTGCCTCAGTTTGTGATCGGCATTTTGCTGGTGATGTTGCTGGCGGTGCAGCTGGGCTGGCTGCCCGCCGCCGGCCATGGCACCGCCGCCCACACCCTGCTGCCGGCGCTGACCCTGGCCCTGGGGCTGGCGGCGGTGGCCTGCCGAGTGAGCCGCAACGCCATGCAGGGCGTGGCCGGCTCCGCCTATTACGCCTTTGGCCGCACCAAGGGGCTGAGCGAGGGCCGAGTGTTTATGCGCCATGGCCTGCGTAATGTGGCGGTGCCGGTGCTGGCCCATCAGGCCATGCAACTGGTGTATCTGATCGAAGGCGTGGTGGTGGTGGAAACCCTGTTTGCCTGGCCCGGCATCGGCCATGCCCTGGTGCACGCCATCGTGGCGCGGGACGTGCCCATGATCCAGGGCACCGCCCTGGTGCTGGGGCTGATGTTCGTACTGCTGAACGCCCTGGTGGACCTGTTGTGCCACCGTATCGATCCGAGAAGGAGAGAAGTATGAGCCAGGTGACTGACCTTGCCGCCCCGGCGGCCCAAGCCGGCGGTCGCCGGTGGCTGAACACCCGTCAGCGCTGGGGTGCCGGCCTGTTGCTGGCCCTGGCCCTGTTTGGCTTTGTGTTGCCGCTGGTGATGGATCTGGATCCGGTAAAGCAGAATTACAGCCGCATTCTGGCCGCGCCGGGAGCAGCCGAACTGTTTGGCACCGATCACCTGGGCCGCAGCATGCTGGCGCGTATGAGCTCGGCGGTGCAGTTGTCTTTGGGCCTGTCGCTGCTGGGCGTGGTGACCGCCGCCGTGCCCGGCGTGCTGCTGGGCGTGCTTGCCGGCTGGCGCGGCGGCTGGGTAGACCGGGCGCTGGGCGTGCTGGCCGACACCCTGCTGGCCCTGCCCGGACTGTTGCTGGTGCTGCTGCTGGTGGCCCTGGCGCCGGGCAATTTCTGGACCCTGTATGTGGGCATTGCCCTGGTGCTGTGGATTGAATATTTTCGCGTGGTGCGCCTGACCACCCGCACCCTGATGGCGTCGCCGCAAATCGAGGCCTCGCGCCTGCTGGGCTTTGGCCCCGGTTATATAGTGCGCCGTCACCTGTGGCCGGCGCTGGCGCCCGTGGTGCTGACCCTGGGTGCCTTTGGCGCCGCCACCGCCATTCTGGCGATTGCCGCCCTGGGTTTTGTCAGCGTCGGGCTGCGCCCGCCCACCGCCGAGCTGGGCCTGATGATGACCGAGCTGTTGCCCTATTACCACGAGGCCCCCTGGATACTGCTGCAACCCATAGCGGCGGTGTTTCTGCTGGTGCTGGCCCTTAACCTGCTGGCGGGAGGCCGCAAACCATGACCGAATTGCTGAAAGCACAGCAACTGGCGGTGCCCGGCATAGTGCGGCCGCTGTCGTTTACCCTGACCGCCGGACGGCCGCTGACCCTGCTGGGGGAAACCGGCTCCGGCAAGAGCCTGATCGCCCAGGCCATTATGGGCAACCTGCCGGCGGCGCTGCGGGTGGAAGGCCGGCTCTGGCTGCGGGGCGAAGAGCTCAGCGGCCTGCCCGCCGCCGAGCGGCGCAAACTGTGGGGCCGCCGGCTCACCATGCTGCCCCAGGAGCCCTGGCTGGCGCTGGACCCCACCATGAAGGCGGTGGATCAGGTGGCCGAGGGCTATCGCTACCTGGCGGACCGGGACTGGCCTGAAGCCCGGCGGCTGGCCAAAGAGGATCTGACCCGGCTTGGCTTGGGTCATGCCCTTGATCGGCTGCCGGGCCAGCTCTCGGGGGGCATGATGCAGCGGCTGGCCTTTGCCGCCGCCAGCACCGGCGGCGCCGATATCGTGATTGCCGACGAGCCCACCAAGGGCCTGGACGCCGGCAGCCGGGATCAAGTGACCGGGCTGCTCAGGCAGGTGGCCGAGGCGGGGGGTGGCTTGCTCACCATTACCCACGACATTGCTGTGGCCCGTCAGCTCGGCGGCGAGGTGATGATAGTGCGCAATGGCGAGGTGCTGGAATCCGGCCCGGCGAAAGCCGTGCTGAAGGCGCCGGTGAGCGACTATGGCCGGGCCCTGCTGGCGGCGGAGCCCGACGCCTGGCCGGCCCTGGTGCCGGCCGGCGCCGGTGAGCGCGTGCTGCAAGTGGAAGGGCTGGCCAAGTCCCGGGGCGGCCGCAGCCTGTTCAGTGATGTTTCCTTTGAGCTGAACGCCGGCGAGATCATGGGGGTGGTGGGCCCGAGCGGCTGTGGCAAGAGCACCCTGGGCAGCATTTGCTTAGGCGTGCTGGCGCCGGACGCCGGCACGGTATGGCGCGATGCCAGCCTGCCTCGCACCCGCTACCAGAAGCTTTATCAGGATCCGCCCGCCGCCTTTGCCCCGGAATGCCGCCTGGGCCAGGGCCTGCAGGATCTGGTGAAACTGCACCGCAAGGACTGGGCCGAAGTGGAGCGGCTGCTGCCCCGCCTGGGGCTGTCTCTGAATCTGCTGGATCGCCTGCCCCGGGAGGTGTCGGGGGGCGAGCTGCAGCGGCTGGCGATTTTGCGCATTCTGCTGCTGGAGCCGGTGCTGCTGTTTGCCGACGAGCCCACCTCGCGACTGGATCTGGTGACCCAGCAGCACACCATTAAACTGCTGACCGATCTGGCCCGGGAGCGGGGCTGTGCCCTGCTGCTGGTGAGCCACGAGGCGGCGCTGGTGAACAAGGTGGCGGACCGGGTGTTGACCCTGGGCTGACTTACCACCAGCGATTGCGGTGCAGCCAGAACCCCAGGCCGCCGCCCAGGGCCAGCAGGCTCAGGCAGAAAATCCAGAAGGCGGCGGGGTTATCGGCCCCCGGCATGCCGGCCAGGTTGATGCCGAACAGGCCGGTAAGAAAACTGGCGGGCAGAAACAGCAGCGCCATGATCGACATCTGATAGGCGCGCTGGTTGGTGGCCTCGGCCATCAGGTTATTGACCTCGTCCGCCAGCACCGCGGTGCGGGCCACGCCGGCGTCGAGATCGTCCAGCCAGCGCCTCAGCCGGTCGGCAATGTCGAGCAGGCGGCGGCGATCGTCGTCGTTGAGCCAGCCGATTTTCTCGCTGGCCAGCCGCGCCACCAGATCCCGCTGGGGAGAAAGGTAACGGCGCACCAAAATCAATTGTTTACGAATACGGCCCAGCTGGCCCTGGGCCGGACTTTCCCGCTCCAGAATGCGCTCTTCCAGTTCCAGAATTTGATCGTGCAGGCTTTCCACAAACTCGCCGGCCCGGTCGGTGAGGGCGTCGCACATTTCCACCAGCCAGTCTCCTTGCGTGACCGGGCCCTCGCTGTCGGCGAGCTGCTCGTATACGTCCTGCTCCGACAGCAACGGCCGGTGCCGGCTGCTGATAATCAGCTGGGGCGTGATGTAAATGCGCAGCGCCACCATCTCTTCCGGGCTGTCGCCCTGGTTGTGGTTGATGCCCCGCAGGGTCAGCAGCAGGTTGTCGCCCTGGCGCACCAGCTTGGGCCGGCTGCTCTGGCCCAGCAGGGTGTCCCGGGCGCTGTCGTGAATCAGCGGCGTGGTATGCAACCAGCCGGCACTTTCGGGCTGCTCATAGTCCAGGTGCAGCCATACCGGCGTCGCCGCCGGCTCACTTTCTGCCAGCGGCTGCAGCCCGTTCTCACCCCCAAGCTGCAGGCGATAAATGCACTGTTGCGGTAGCGGTTCCATCTGCCTTCCTCCCCGGCGCGAGAAAGCCCCAGCTTAACGCAAGCATGGCGTGGTTTCATGTGAAACGCGTCAATCCTTGGCTATTGCGCATTGCCTTTTACCGATGAGGCAATAGGTTGAGATTTAATAAAGTGTCTTTGGATGTGCATAAATGAGACAGGTCAGTAAACAGGTATTAGGCGCGGGCATAAACGGGAACAAGGCCCGTGTCTCTATCCTATGATTGACCCTACGTACTGTGCAAAAAGGAGAACATCATGAAATCTTGGATCCACAGCGTAGCTGTCATCCTGGTCGGCTCTGTTATCGCTGTATCTGCGAGTTGGGCGCAATCAGATGGTCATCAAATGATCACTCCGAGTGATCTCAAGTGGAACGATGTTCCCTCCTTGCCACCGGGCGCAAAGATCGCAGTGCTTGAGGGGCCGATGAACGAAGCGGTTCCCTTTACGGCGCGCCTCAAGTTCCCCGCCAACTATAGCCTTCCAGCCCACATGCACCCGGCCGTCGAGAGGGTCACCGTCCTGTCTGGCACCTTTCATATGGGTATGGGCGACAAGCTTGATCCTCAGAAGACCTCAGCTTTGGGACCGGGGAGCCTGATGATCATTCAACCCAATACGAACCATTTCGCGTGGACTAACGAGGAGGTGATCGTGCAGCTCAACGGGATGGGACCATGGGGGATCACCTATATCAACCCTGCCGATGACCCTAGGAAGTAGTGAACTCTTTTGCCGCACGGCCCGTATGGGGCGTGCAGCCCATTGGAAAGAAGGAGCAGAGCTAGAGCTATAGTTGAAAAGGGCGCCATACAATGTTCTCGCCTAACGTCAGATTGACTCATTCAAATAAAGAAATGAAGGAAACATGGCGAGGTCATATGTTCTAACAAGTCAAAGCGCCGCGCAGATGTTTGACACGTTACTCATCAAGCAAAACGGGCCCATCGTGGCCCGTTTTGCTTTCCCTTATCTGCAATACTCAAGAATCATCCCCATCGCCTGAGAAGCCACTATGCACCTTTGGCTTGTACTGCTGCTTGCCTTGCTCTGCACCGGCTGCGGTGCGGCGAGTGAGTGGCGGCCGGCGAAGGAGCGGGGGCAAGATTTGTATCTGGTGGATCACGGCCGGCATGTGGGGCTGGTGCTGCCGGCGGTGGGATTGCAGTGGCATTTGCCGGAACTGAAAGCAGCCTTTCCTGCCGCCCGTTTTATCGAGGTGGGCTGGGGTGATCGGGCCTTTTATCAGCATGAGCGGGCGGGGGCCGGGCTGGCGCTCAGGGCCCTGCTCTGGCCCACGGATACCGTGCTGCACCTGGTGCCGTTGTCGCAGTCACCGGCGGTGGCATTTGCCGGGCTGCCGGTGCTGGAACTGAGCGTACCCCCCGCCGGCATGGAGCAGCTGCTGGGCGAGGTGGCGGCGTCCTTTGCCCGCAACGAGGCGGGCAATTTAAGGGACGTGGGCGCGGGGCGCTATGGCGGCGGCCGCTTTTATGCCTCGGTGGAGTCCTATCATCTGTTGCACACCTGCAACACCTGGGTGGCCCGGCGGCTGGTGGCGGCAGGGCTGCCCCTGCGCCCGGCGCAGGCGTTGACCGCCGGCGGCCTGATGCGTCAGGCCCGTTCCGCCAAAGGGGAGTATGCTCAGGGGTATTCTTCACACAACTGACTGACCCATGCGCCGAGGCTCGTACCACCCGGATATGGATGACGCCACCATCAATATTCGCACCCTGAAAACGCTTGTTCCTTACCTGCTGGCCTACAAGGGCCGCATTGGCCTGGCGCTGTGCTGCCTGGTGGCGGCCAAGCTGGCCAGCGTGGGCCTGCCCTTTATTCTCAAATACATTGTCGATGGCATGGACACCGCCGTCAGCACTGTGGTGGCGCTGCCCTTGGGGTTGCTGCTGGCCTACGGCACGGTGCGCTTTGCCAACGTGCTGTTTGGCGAAATTCGCGATGCCCTGTTTGGCCGGGTTACCGAGCGGGCCATGCGCCGCATTGGCCTCGGCGTGTTCAACCACCTGCACCGGCTGGAGCTCGACTTTCACCTCAACCGCAGCACCGGCGGCCTGTCGCGCGACATAGAGCGGGGCGTGACCGGGGTGGGCTTTTTGCTGCGCTTTATGGTGTTCAATATCGTGCCTACCTTGCTGGAGATCGGCCTGGTCACGGCGCTGCTGCTGATCAACTACTCGGTGTGGTTTGCACTGATTACGCTTGGCGCCGTGGTGGCGTACGTGGCCTGGTCGGTGGTGGCCACCGACTGGCGCACCGGCTTTGTGCGCGCCGCCAACAAGGCCGACTCGCAAACCCACAGCCGGGCGGTAGACAGCCTGCTCAACTTTGAAACGGTGAAATACTTCAACAACGAGCAGTACGAGGCGGGCCGCTACGACGACGACCTGGCGGAGTGGGAGCGGGCCCGGCGCAATAACCGGCTCAGCCTGTTTGCCCTGAACGGCGGCCAGGCGCTGATCATTGCCGTGGCCATGACCGCCATGATGGTGCTGGCCGGCCAGCGGGTGGTGGCGGGCACCATGACCTTGGGCGACTTTGTGCTGATCAACGCCTTTATGACGCAGCTGTTTCTGCCGCTGAATTTTCTCGGCTTTGTGTACCGGGAGATGAAAGGGTCGCTGGCCAATATCGAACGCATGTTTGCCCTGCTGCGCCGCCGGCCACAAATCAATGATGTGGAGAATGCGCCCGAGCTTAAGGTCACTCGGGGCGAAATCGAGTTTCGTAACGTCAGCTTTGGCTATCGCCCCGACCGGCAGATTCTGCACGATCTGAGCTTTACCCTGAGGCCCCGGCAAAAGCTGGCGGTGGTGGGGGCCAGCGGCTCGGGAAAGTCCACCTTGGTGAAGCTGCTGTTTCGCTTTTACGAGGTGGGCGAGGGCGCCATTTTGATCGACGGCCAGGACATACGCGCCGTGAGCCAGGCCTCGCTGCGCCGGGCCATCGGCATCGTGCCGCAAGATACGGTGCTGTTTAACGCCTCCATTTACGACAACATTCGTTATGGCCGCATCGACGCCAGCGAAGACGAGGTGAACGAGGCCATACGTCTGGCGCACTTGAGTGACTTTATCGCCAGCCTGCCGGAAGGCAGCGCCACCCTGGTGGGGGAGCGGGGGCTGAAACTCAGCGGCGGCGAAAAGCAGCGGGTGGCCATTGCCCGCACCATTCTAAAGCGCCCGCCGATACTGGTGTTTGACGAGGCCACCTCGTCCCTGGACAGCCGCTCCGAGCGCAGCATTTTGCGCGCCATTCGCGAGGTATCTCAAGGTCAGAGCAGCCTGGTGATCGCCCACCGGCTGTCCACCATAGTGGACGCCGATCATATTCTGGTGATGCAGGAAGGGCGCATTGCCGAGCAGGGCAACCACGAGCAGTTGCTGGCAAAGGATGGGCGCTACGCTCAGCTATGGCGGCTGCAACAGCAGCAGCGCTTTCGGGGCGAGCCTTAGCAAAACGGCGGGCCGGGGCCCGCCGTGGGTGAGGTGGTCAGGCGGGTTCGGTGGCGGCCTCGGCGGTGCGCGCGCGCAGCAGATCGATCAGCACAAACAGTAGCAGGCTGGCGCCCATCAGCGGCAGGCTCCAGCCCAGTGCTAGGGCCAGCAGCAGGCTAACGAGGCGCGCGGGCAGGCCAAGGCGCGCCCAGCTTTGGCACAGCAAGGCCTGAGTGGCACCGGGAGCGGGGCGGCGACGCCACCACATCCAGTAGCCGAGCACCGTCATGGCGCTAAGGGCCATGCCAAAGGCCGCCAGCAGCAACTGGTTGGGCAGGCCGAACAAAATGCCCATATGGGCGTCTATGCCCCAGCGGATCAGCTTGGCCACCAGCGAATAGTCGGCAAAATCGGTCCGGCTGGTAATGCTCAGATCGCGCGGGTCGACCGCCACCGCATCTACCTGGGTGGGCCAGGAGCGGTCCAGCTCTTTGACCTGCCAGGCGCTGTCGGCATTGGCGGCGGGGCTGATTTCCAGCTTGCCGGCGTCGATGCCGGCGGCCCGGGCGCTGGCCAGCACCTGGTCCCAAAGCGCCAGGCTGGTGGGCATGGCGGGCGCACCATGGGTGCCGTGATCGCCGTGGCCGGCGTGTGCGCCCTGGGCGTGATTCGCGGGGGCGGTGCCGTTGAGCTGCACCGACAATGACGGGGTGACCCAGCCCATCTGGGCACGCAGTGCGCCTATGTTGCCGCCGGCCCATTTGGACCAGGTCAGCCCGGTGGCCGAAAAGAACACCAGCCCCACCACAAGCCACAGTCCGGTCAGGCTGTGCCAGCGGCGCAGCCTGCGCCGCTGGCTGCGGCCGGCACCACTGCCGCCCCGGCCGGTGCGCCACCACATCCATACGCCGCCCAGGGCGGCAATCCACAGCCATGAGGCGGCCAGCTCGCTGTAAATGCGGCCCGCTTCCCCCAGCATCAGGTGGCGGTGCAGATAGTCGAGAACAATGCGGGCGGGCAGGGTGCCGCTGGTGCCGTAGCTGACCAGGGTTCCCTTTATTTCAAGGGTGACCGGATCCACAAACACCGCCAGGTGTTCATAGTCGTTCAGGCCGGGCTGATGGAACATCACTCTCGTGGTGGTGCCGGGCGCCGGTGCCGGGCGCACCTTGGCCAGGGTTTCCTCGCCATGCAGGCTGGCCTGGGCGGCGGCAATCTGCTCCGCCAGTGGCCTCTGCGGGCCGGTAGAGTCTGTGGTGAGCTGATCGGCATATAGCCGGTTTTCCAGCTGGGGGGTCAGCACATAGAGGGTGCCGGTGAGGGCGGCCATCAGAATAAAGGGGCCCACGAAGAGGCCAATATAAAAATGCAGCCGGGTCAGAAAGGCGGTCAGGGCAGTGGCCCGGGCCGCGTTGCCTGAGCATTGCCGGGCTGGGGTTGATGATGCCATAAGAATTCCTTGCGGGGCGCCGCCGAGCATGGCGCGCGCCAACATAAGGGCGTTTCGACGCAGCGAAACACCGTCAAAAAGATTGCCGCGCCCGGTGGGCGCGGACATAAGCAAGAGCATCAACTCGGTGGCGGGGCGCGGGGCTGAAAGGGGGCGTGCCCCCGCGCCAGCAGCGGCGTGGCCGGCTCGCACAGGGCCGGGGGCACGGTCGCGGGTGCCACGGCGGCGGCGGCAGGCCGGCCGACACACCACCACAGCTGGCCCAGCAGGGTGCAGTAGCCGCAAGCCTCGTGACCGGCATGGTGGTCGGTGGCCGGGGCATGGTGGCCGTGATGACCGGCGTCATGATGGGATGAATGGTGCGCCGAATGATGAGGCGACGTTGCCACCAGTCGCTGGGAAACCAGCGGCGCCGCATAGATCATCAGGGTCGCCAGCAGCGCCAGCCAGGCGGCGGCACGGCGAACGGGCTGATGAAGGCGCGGCACGGGTAACATTCAGGATCGGCGTAGGCGAAAAGAAATGCATTTTAGCGGGATTCTGACGGGATAACAGCCCGTTACCGCGGCCCGGGCCGGCTTGACAGGTCGGCGAGGGTGGTTAGCATTCGAGTCTCATTCATTCCACACAGGGAAGAACATGAAGGCAGCGACGCTTTTCGCCCTGGCCACTGGCGTGGTCACCCCCGTGGCCGTGATGGCCGATACCCTCGAACAGCTGGTTTCCGACACGGTAATCGAGCAACAACGTCAGCGCTTGTCGCAAAACACCACCGGTCAGGGTTTTGGCCCGCAATCTCCTCGAGACATCGATCGGCTCAAAGGCAGCAACCCCGTCGTCTTCAGTCCGGCGCCGCCGGCCAGCCAAATGAACCTGTGCAATATTCACTTTCACAAGAACGCCGAGCACAAGGGCGGGCAGTTCACCCGCTTTGCCGGCAACGGTGACGGTCGCGGTTATCAGGGCGGCTATCGTTATTCGGGCACCCTGAGCGAGCAGGAGCTGGCGCCGGTGCAGGGCGACATCTGCCCCGGCCGTCATGGCAGCCTTTACCCCGGCGACACCATAGAGGTGCACTATGTGCATTCCAGCGCCCAGGTTACTCCCGGCCCCACCCTGGCCGCCTGCCTGAGCCAGGCCGGGCAAAATCCGCAACTGCGGGTGGAGGCCCAGGTCTATGTGCTGGTGAACGACGCCGGCGCCGCCGACTTTGGCGAGCTGGCCGCCCACGGCGTGCGCCAGGGCCGCCATCAGGGCCTGAATATTCCCGCTAACACCGGCACGCCGGTGCAGTATGCCGGTTCCACCACGGGCCCGGCCTACAACGAGAAGGGCTCACCCTTTCAGGTGACCTGGGGCGTGCGCCCCGAGGTGCTCAAGGTCAACATTGCCTCTGTGGGCGAGTGGTGCCGGCAGAACGACTTTAACGAGGGTCACGCCCACGGCGTGCGCAACCTGGTGAGCAACCCGCAGCTGTTGTCTGACGGCACCTTCTGATCCGGCAACGGCTTAACGGTTCACGTCCACCACCAGCCGGCCACGCACCCGGCCGGCCAGCAACGCATGCGCGGCGTCAATGGCTTCGCTCAGGCCAATTTCCCGCGTGTTTTGCTCCAGCCGGTCGGTGTTCAGCTCTTGCGCCAGCCGGGTCCAGGCCTGCTCCCGCTCGCCCTGGGGCCGGGTCACGCTGTTAATGCCGAGCAGGGTCACGCCGCGCAGAATAAAGGGCGCCACGGTCGCCGGAAAATCCATGCCCTGGGCCAGGCCACAGGCGGCCACCAGGCCGTCTTCCCGAGTCTGGGCGCAGGCATTGGCCAGGGTGTGGCTGCCCACCGAGTCCACCACGGCGGCCCAGCGGGCCTTGGCCAGGGGTTTGCCGGGGGCGGAGAGTTCGTCTCTGTGCATGACCTCGGCCGCGCCCAGGGCGGTGAGGTAGTCCTTTTCTTCCATACGGCCGGTCGAGGCCACGACTCGATAACCCCGTTGCGCCAACAGCATGATGGCCAGGCTGCCCACGCCACCGTTGGCGCCGGTGACCAGCACCTCGCCCTGCTCCGGGGTCAGGCCGTGGCGTTCCAGCGCCATCAGGCACAGCATGGCGGTGTAGCCGGCGGTGCCAATGGCCATGGCCTGGCGGCCGCTGAGGTTTTCCGGCAGCCGGGTCAGCCAGCCCGCCTGCATTCGAGCCCGCTGGGCCAGGCCACCCCAGTGCTGCTCGCCCACACCCCAGCCGTTTACCAGCACATTGTCGCCGGGGCGCCACTGGTCACTGTTGCTGTGTTCCACCACGCCGGCCAGATCCACGCCGGGCACCATGGGAAAGCGCCGCACTATGGGGCCTTTGCCGGTAATGGCCAGGGCGTCCTTGTAATTGAGGGTGCTCCATTCCACCCGCACCAGCACCTCGCCCTCGGGCAGATCGTCGCAGGGCAGGGGCGTCAGGGCGGCGTGAGTGGCCTTGTCGTCAGCCTGGGTGAGCAGAATGGCGTTAAACATGGTGTGCTCCTTTTATTTAGACCAATCGTCTATAAATGGGTGTTAAAAAACGCTCAACGTGGCAGCCGGGCCAGAAACTCCTGGCCGAACAGCGCCATGGGGGCATCGCTTTGTACTATGCGGGCCCGTTGCACGGCCCCTTCCCAGCCAATCCAGAACAATTCCGCCAGTCGGTCGCAGTCGGCGTCGGCGGCCAGATCGCCCCGTTCGGCGGCCAGTCGCAGGCAGGCCGCCAGCCGTTGTTCCCAGCTTTGCAGTATGGCCTGCAGCTGCTCGCGGTAGCTGTCCGGCAAAATGGTCACTTCCTGGCACAGGTTGCCCACCAGGCAGCCGCGCCGAAAATGGTGGCGGGCCATGCCGGCCATGGCGTCCTGCATAAAGTGGTCAATGCGCTTTAGGGGCGGGGTGTCGTCATCCAGCAGCCAGCGGTCCAGCTTGGCGGCGAAATAGGCGGCGTAGCGCTCCATGATCGCACGGCCAAAGGCTTCCTTGCTGTCGAAATAGTGGTAAAAGGAGCCTTTGGGCACCCCCACTTGTTTGAGCACGCCGTCGATGCCGGTAGAGACAAAGCCCTGCTCGGTCAGCACCGCCACGCCGCAACGGATCAGGGCGTCGCGGGTGTCGGGATTATCGCGGGGCTGCCTGGGAGGCCGGCCCCGGCGTTTGGGGGGGGAAGCATTCATGGGACATAATTTAGACTGGTTGTCTATAAAAGGCAATGCACACAGGAGAAACACATGATTCGGGTCTATGCCGGGCTGGCGCTGTGGTATCTGGTGCTCAGCCTGGTCACCTTTGGGGTTTACTGGTGGGACAAACGCGCCGCCCGCCTGGGGCAGTGGCGCGTGCGTGAGCGCACCCTGCACGGGCTGGCATTGCTCGGGGGCTGGCCCGGTGCCTGGCTGGCCCGCCACCTGCTTCGGCACAAGTCGCGCAAGCCCTCGTTTCAGGCGGTATTCTGGCTGACGGTACTGCTTAACCTGCTGCTGCCGGTGGCGCTGTGGTGGGCGCGCTGGGAGTAATACCTATACTGGCAGAAGATCCTTTTTGCGGAAATCGCCATGCGCCCTCGTCTGTTTGCCATATTGTTGTCCTTTCTGGTTGCCATACCGGCGCAGGCGCTGACCTTTACGCCGGCCGATATGCTGGGCTGGAAACAAAAACGCTTTGAGGGCAACACCGCTTACCGGCTGGTGCCGGATGCCGGGCTGGGGCGGCCGGTGCTCAGGGCCGAGAGCCGGGGCGCGGCCTCGGGGCTGTTTTACGAAGGGCGTATCGATCTGCAGGCTACCCCCTGGCTCAGCTGGCAATGGCGGGTGGAGCGGTTTTCGGGCACCGCCAACGAGCGCGGCAAGGCCGGCGACGATTTTGCGTTGCGGGTTTATGTGGTGGTGCGCGACGGCTGGACCCGGCTCAGCAGCAAGGCCATTAGTTATGTGTGGACCCGCGAGGTTGCGGCGGGGCGGCACTGGCCCAACCCCTTTACCGGCGACAAGGCCATGATGCTGGCGCTGCGACAGGGGCCAGACCCGGGCTGGGCGCGGGAAAAACGCAACCTCAGGGACGATCTGCGCCGGCTGTTCGGCAAGGACTTTCGCTACCTTGAGGCGGTGGCCATCATGACCGACGCCGACAACGGCGGCGGCACCGCCATCGGTTATTATGGGGAACTGGTGTTTAGCGCCGATTAACCGCAACAGAAGAGAAACGAGTCATGCCGGAACAGTCAAAACACGCGCAGTACATGGCGCACACCGAAAACTGGGTGAAGCAGGTGATCATGAAATACAACCTCTGCCCCTTTGCCCGGCGGGAGGTGGAGCGCGCCAGCATTCGCTATGTGGTGGTGGAAGAGCACAAACCGGCCATGGTGCTGCAGGCGCTGCTGGCAGAGTGCAGGCTGCTGGATGAACAGCCGGAGGTGGAAACCACCCTGGTGATCCTGCCCCGGGGATTTGAGGGGTTTTATGCCTATCTGGATCTGGTCGATCTGGCCAACGACTTGCTGTTCGATCAGGGGCTTGAGGGAGAATATCAGCTCGCCAGCTTTCATCCCGACTATTGTTTTGATGGTGAGCCTCAGGATGACGCTGCCAACTACACCAACCGCTCGCCTTATCCCACCCTGCATATTATTCGTGAAGCCAGCATGGAAACAGCCCTGGCAGACTATGACGATCCCGAGTCCATTCCCGAGCGCAATATTCAGTTTGCCCGGCGCAAGGGCAACGACTTCTTTGTCCGGCTGCTGGCGCAGTGCACCCGGTCACCGGATTCCGAATAACAAAACGGCACCCCGGGGTGCCGTTTTGTTGTACGGGCAAGACCATCCAGGGGAATGGCGATAATCAGTTCGCCCACTCGAGTTTGCTGTAATCGATGCGATTGGCGGCGGGGGAGCCCGCAATGGCCAGCACATCGGCACGCTTGTACAGCAGCATATAGCCGGCACAGGCAAAGAACAGCCCGATCACCAGGGCGCCCACCCACTGAATCTCCAGGAAATCGAGCCGGAACAGCAGGGTCAGGCCGGCCAGCGCCACCAGGTTGCCGGCGAAGTAGCGCACCTTACCCAGCCGGGACACCGACAGGTTGAGGTTGTCGGTATAGAGTCGTATCAGCGAGTCCAGCGAGTTGATCACCATGGAGATTCCCACCACCACCATGGCCCAGTTGAAGAAGCCGGCGGTGCTCAGCTCATTCAGGTGGAAGTAATAGAGCACGCTGAACCAGGTGGCGATGGCCAGGGACGGAAAGACCAGCATGGCCGCCAGCAGTTGCCAGGTGCGCAGGCCACCCACAAACCGGGCGGTAAACTGGCCGATCATGATGCTCCAGGAGAACCACCAGTACAGATAGAACTCGTGATAGTCATTGATGGGCAGAACAAAGCGGTGCAGGTTGCCGAAATAGTCCCCCAGCAGGGCAAAGGTGCCGACAAACTCGCCCAGGGCATTGCCGGTGCCGATAAAGGCACTGCCCCACATGGCAGCAATCAGGGCGATAAACAGCCAGCTGGTGCCCAGGCTGAGAATTTTGACGTAGCGCAGGCTGGTGCTGGAATACACCGCGGCGGCGATGACCAGCAGCACGATCAGGTAGAAGCCGCCCACCACACTGCTGCCGTCGCCCATGTCCGGCATGTACCAGGGCAGGTTGCTCAGCAGCAAAAAGGCGGTAAAGGCGCAGGTGCCGATGATCACCATGTTATTGATGAACTTGACCGGCGCCAGCTCAAAGAAGCCCACCCGCGGCTCGATCACACAGAAATAGAAGCAGGTGAGAAAGTAGAAGCCCCAGATCAGAAAGCCCCAGAAACCGAACTCGATGGCCAGCGGGTTGCTGAAGCCATATTCCGGGCTGGCGGCCAGATCGGCGTAGCCGGCGAACTCGGTCAACGGGAACATGATCAGTCCCACGTCCAGGCCGGAGGTAAAAAGAATGGCGATAAAGGTGAAGGTGCGCACCGGGGTGACGCCGATGCAGCGAATATTGCCCCAGCGGTAAAGGATCAGGGCAATGGCGGCGAAGGTAAGCAGAATCCCTGCTGACAGCAATGTGGTCATTGTTGCTCGCCTCCGGTTATTTCCTTATTCATCAAAGACACTGTGTTTTCTCCTGTTGTTGATACACAAAAGGAGCTTCCATCTGCGCAGTGAGGCGCAGATCAGGTCTTAACTATCGCCCGGTCGATGGCACATGCCGCGATTGCGATAGGTAAAAACTGAATGGATGCTCTGGCTGGTCTGAAAACTCCTCGAAGCAGATGGCATGCGGGCTGTCTGCCTGCCCGAACGCTGCCGTTGTTCACTGTTGCGTGTTGCGATAGTGCTCGCCACTCATTAATTGAACGTTCAATTAATTGTGAGTAGCCTAAAGGTTAGGGTTGTAATGATCAAGCGCTAAGGACGAAAAGCGTGATCTTTCAACTCAAGGGAGAATATAAGTGGTTGTTTAGTAGTGCGTTGATCTCGGGTGCGTGCCGGTTGAAGCCATCAAATTTGATTAGTGTCGTTATGTTTACCGGTGGCGCGCCTTAGCGCACCACCAGTACCGACACCTCGGCATGGTTGGCCACGTAACCGGCGTTGGAGGCAAACAGATGCTCGGCCAGGCCGGGAACGTGGGAAGCCATGATCACCAGATCGGCGCCGCTGTCTTTCACCGCCTTGAGCAGGGTGCGATCCAGGTCGACGGCGGGATCCTTGCTGATGCAGGCGGCGCTGCTGACCTTGGGCAGCTGGTGCCGGGCCGCCTGATCGGTGGCAAAGGCCTGCAGCTTGCGCTCAAATTCCCGAGGATTGTGGGCCACCTCGGACGGGGCGTTGGACGACACGCCCACATAGCAGACCGTCGCGTCGTAAAGCCGGGCCAGGTCGGCACCGGTTTGCAGTGCCGTGTGCAGCCGCTCCACGTGGGCCAGATCCACCGGAATCATGATGTGCTGATACATGTTGGGCTCCTTGTTACCGAATGACGGGGCTGATTTGCCCTGTATTTCAGTATTGCAGAGCTGGCCGGGAGTGAAGACGCATTTGCCGTGGCGGGCATCACGGGCGAGCCGCGATTCGGTTATTTTCGGTAACTTGCGCTAGATCCCGGCGAACGGGTGAGATACCGTTGAATGCCTACTAAAAAGGGTGCCTTTTGAGCACCTTGTTATTCCTTTTTCTTCAGGAGCACAGCAATGTTGAAAAAAGCACTGATGGTGGCCGCAACCGGCCTGTTTGCCAGCTCGGTCTTCGCCCAGGCCGATCTGTTCAAGCCCGAAGACGCGGTCAAGTACCGCCAGTCCCTGTACCAGGTGATGGCCGCCCAGGCGGGTGTGATTGGTGGCATGGCCAAGGGTGACATCGACTTTGACGCCGCCGCCCTGCACCAGCGTGCGATTAACATGAGCAATGCCGCCAGCCTGCTGGGTGAAACCTACTTTCCCGAAACCCGCGAGGTAAAGGAGAGCAACCTGCTGCCCAAGGCCTGGGACGATATGGAAGGCATGCAGGCCAAGGGCAAGGACTTTGGTGACGCCCTGAAGAACCTGGTGCAGGTGTCCGGTGAGGAAGGCTTTGATCAGGCTCAGGCTCGTCAGGCCGCCGGCCAGCTGTTCAAAACCTGCAAGGGCTGCCACGACAACTACCGTAAAGACTAAGGCGCTGTCGTCTGGCCAAGAAAAAACGCCGGGGCTTGCCCCGGCGTTTTTTTATTTACAGCTGAAATAATGCCGTCACCGTGCCCCAGGCGACACCGGCAGTGAGCACAAAGCGCACCCAGGGAAAGCGTGCTTCATGCCGCAGGTGGTCGGCCACCCTGTCGGCGGGGGCCTGCTTGCGGCCGGTGATCATGGGGCCCACCAGGTTTTCACCCCGCAGCCTATACAGCAGCACCGCCAGCACGTGCAGCCCTACCAGCGCCAGCAGTCCCCAGTAGAACCAGCGCTTGTGCCAGCGGGTCATTTGCTCGGCGGTGTCTCCGGTGACGTAGTCGTAGAGCGGGCCGGTGTAAAAGATGTCGTCGGTGGCAAAGAGCCCGGTGCCGCCCTGCAGCAGCAGGCCGCCCAGCAAGACCAGCACCATGACGCCGCCCAGGGGATTGTGGCTGAGGTAGACGGGTTTTTGCGGGCGCAGGCTGGCGCGCACATAGGCCAGCACATGGCGCGGGTGATAGAGAAAGTGGTTAAAGCGGGCGTAGGGGGTGCCCACAAAGCCCCAGATCACCCGGTAGAGCAGCAGCCCCAGCAGCAGCTGGGCAAACAGCATGTGCTTGTCCATGTCTTCGCCGGCGTAATACCACAGCAGTGCCAGCAGCACCGGCATGCTCCAGTGAAACAGGCGAACCGACCAGTCCCATACACGGACGGGGGGAAGTGTTTCTGTGCTCATTCGAGGATTCTCCAGCTGACTGTGCCGCGCCATTAACGGGCGTGTTGGTATGACCATTCACTGCGACGGAGAGTGCCAAAATAAAACATCCCGGTAAAGACCGGGATGCCAGTATGGAAAAGGACGTGGGTAATGACTTACTGGGCCTGTTCACCCTGGCGGGCACTAATCTGGGTCAGGGCCTGCTCCAGTCCCTGACGGAACTGGTTGCGGGTGAGGGCGTCGATTTCCTGCCACTTTTCCCGGGGCGCGAAGTTCACCTGGGTTTCGGTGGTGACATCCCGGCCCTGCAAGGCTATCCAGCGCGGATCATAGCCGCGGCTCTGTTCGCTGTCCCATTTCAGCACCTGGGTCACGATGGAGCGCAGCCGAGTCGGGTTTTCCAGGGAGTGGGGGCCGATGCGCACACCAAACTGCTGGTTGAGCCGGGTAACGGCGGCGTGGGTGGTTTCATCCCCGGACTTGTTGGCGTCGCTGCGGGCACGCAGCTGGGCGGCGTAATACCAGAAGGTGCCCTGATCCTGATAGTCGTTGTCGAACATGATGGCCGACATCAGATACAGCACCGGCGGCGCATAGTCGTTGGGGCTTTGCAGTATCTTGTTGATGGTGTCGGCCTTGCCGTCGGCGATCTCGTCCATCGCTTCCCGGGAACGGCTGACATCGATCTGTGCAAACTCACCCTTGGGGGTGACCTGCTGTTCCTGTTCGGCCGCCTCCGTGGTCTTGGCGGTATCGGCGTCGGTGTCGGAGGCGGGCTTGCCGGCGCAGGCGGCCAGCAGGGCGCATAGCAGAAGCGGGCTGAGTTTCTTCATCATGCAATCTCTTGATAAGGGAATATGTCCAGCAAAGCGGGAAACGGAAAACAAGTCAAGGATGGGACTCATAACTGGCCCTTTGGTTCGCTCGAATGCGGCTGTTTTTGCCAGAACAGGCGAATGTCCTGCCGGTAGGAAGCGGGAATGCTGCGGGAGCACATCAACACCACGCCGTTGCCGCGGCGAATGCCGCGCACCGTGCCTTTGAGCGTGCGGGCGTCGTCGGCCACGCGCCGGCAGTGGCTCAGCAGCGCCTGGGGCGGTGCGCCCCGTTTCACCTGCAGGCGCATGCCGTGAATGGAAATACAGAAACTTTCCTGTCGCCGGCGCAGCAGATAAAGCAATACAAACAGCGCGGCAGAGGTTGCCGCTAGTATGCCAAACATGGTTTTCTTCCCTGAAAACGTTCAAAACAAAATGATGACATTTTAAGCGACAAAGGCAATAACCCCGAGTGCAAAAAATACGAATTGCCACCTTCAACATGGCCCTGGACCGGGCTTCGCCCGGCGCCCTGGCGGCGGAGATCGCCAGGGCCGGAAGCCCTCAGTTGCGCCACCTGGCCGCCATGGTACAGGGGGTCCGGCCCGATATTCTGCTGCTGAACGAGTTTGATCACGATGGCGAGGGCACCGACGACCGCCACCTGCAGGCCTTCGTGCGTCACTACCTGGCGGCGGGAGAGCGCGGCATTGACTACCCCTACCGCTATCTGGCACCGGTCAACACCGGCCTGGCCGGGCCGCGGGCACTCGACGGCGGCCCGGCGCCCGAGCTGCCTGGGGACGGCCTGGGTTTTGGCGCCTTTCACGGTCAGTACGGTTTTGCCATTTTGTCGCGTTTGCCGCTGTTAACCGACAAATTGCGTACCTTTCGCCGTTTTTTATGGACGAATATGCCCGGCGCTCGCCTGCCTCAAATCGACGGCCGACCCTTTTACCCAGCCTCGGTGCTGAATTTTCTGCCGCTGTCGTCAAAGAATCATGTGGATCTGCCGGTGTGCCTTCCCGGCGGCCGCGTGTTGCACCTGCTGGCCTGCCACCCGACACCCCCCATCGATGAGGGCCCGGAGCGACGCAACAGCTGCCGCAACCACGATGAGCTCAGGCTGTGGCACGACTATATTCGCCCGGGCAAGGGGGATTATCTGGTGGACGATCACGGTCGTGCCGGCGGCCTGGCACCCGGCGCCGATTTTGTGTTGTTGGGGGATCTGAATGCCGATCCGCAGGACGGCAACGGCTTTCGCGCAAAGATCCGCGCCCTGCTGGCGGATGCGGCGCTGAACCAGACGGTCAGCCGGGGCCGGCTACGGCCTGCCTCGGCGGGGGCGCGCCGGCTGCGCCCCGTTGATGTGCGTCGGGGGCCGGCCCGACTATGGACCCATGTGCACGGCCTGCGGCTGGACTATGTGCTGCCCGGGGCCGGAGTGGAAGCCAGTGCCAGCGGTGTGCTCTGGCCCGCTCCGGAGCAGGATGAGGCCGGTTGGTTCTGGCGGGGCAACGGGCGCCCGGCGCGCCGGGCCATGGGCTCGGATCACCGGCTGGTGTGGGTGGATATCGTACCGTGATGTGAGAATCTTCACGCTTTTACCGGGCTGGCAGGCAATAACGCGAGCGATATCAAACATTGAAAATGAAAGGCTGGGAACCGAGGCGTTTTGGCGATTAAATGCTGTTCGAGACCCTAGATTGCTTTCGAAGTTTCAGTTGTACGGGTTGGTGACCCGCACAATCCGCTGATATTCTTCATGTCAGGGCAGGCCGTTTGGCCTGCCCTTTTTTCTGTCCGTTTTTTACCCTTTCCGCCGCTCCGGTCACCTCTTTTCCCCTGAGAAAAATGTGTCATTTTTTTCACATTAGTGGAATAAGTGCATTTAAATTGCGTTTATTTATCACATTGTGAGAATCAAGATTTACTTAGCTCGCTTTTCGAGCGAAGGTCGCGCCCCCCAGGAGGACACATGCCGGAAAAAACATCATCCCAGGACAAGGTTTTCGCCCTGCTGTCGGCCCTGGCCGTGGCGCCCGAGCCGATCACGGCCCGCGAGCTGGCAGAGCAGACCGGTTTGCCGTTGTCGAGCACCTACCGCTATCTGGCGGCACTCAGCCGCTGGTCCATGGTGCAGGAGCGCCACAGCGGCCATTACGCCCCCGGGCCCATGGCGGTGCAGTTGGCGGCGGGCTTTGAGCAGCATAACAGCGTACTGACCTGGGCCCGGCCCCTGCTCAGCGAGCTGGCGGTGCGCACCGGCGAAAGTGCGGCGCTGATGATGGTGTCCGGCCGGCGCGCCTTGTGCGTGGAAATGATTGACAGCTCCCAGGCGCTGCGTTGCTGCTACCAGAAGGGGCAGTCCCAGCCGTTGTTGCGCGGCGCCAGCGCCAAGGTGTTGCTGGCCTTTGCCGACGAGGGCCTGCGTGAGGCGGCACTGGCCGGTCTGGCGCTCACGCCGCGCCAGGAGCTGGAATCCGAGCTGCGGCACATTCACGCCCAGGGCTATGCGGTGTCCGAAGGGGAGATGGATCCCAACATCTGGGGCGTCAGTGCCCCGGTGCTGAGCAGCCGGGAGCAACTGCTTGGCGGCATCAGCCTGATGGCGCCGGCGGAGCGAGTGGGTCCCGCCGCCGCCCAGTGGATTCGCTGGACCTGTGAGGCGGCCCAGCGTCTGGGCGCCATGAGTTATTGAACAAGAGTGCAGGAGTCAAGATGAAGCAAACCACCTACAAGATCGCCGACATGAATCTGTGGCAGGGCCGGGTTGACGCCGAAGAGGGCCCGCTGGCCCGGCGCTGGCACCAGCAGGTGCAGTCGCTGACCGGGCCGTCGGCGGCCGGGGTGGCGCTGCTTGGCTTTTGCAGCGACGCCGGCGTGCGCCGTAACCAGGGCAACCCCGGCGCCGCCATGGGACCCAAAGCGCTGCGCACCGCCGCCGCCAATCTGTCCTGGCACGGTGAGCTGCCGCTCTATGATGGTGGTGACGTGTTCTGCCACGAGGACGAGCTGGAACTGGCCCAGTCGCTCTATGCCGAACAGGTGGCCCGCCTGCTCAACAGCGGCCACCGAGTGATTGGCCTTGGGGGCGGGCACGAGATTGCCTTTGGCAGCTTTACCGGCCTGATGCGCCACCTGCAGGACAGGGGCAGTCTGCCCCGGGTCGGCATCATTAACTTTGATGCCCACCTGGATCTGCGTCGTTCCGCCCGGGCCAGCTCCGGCACGCCCTTTAACCAGTGTGCCCTGCTGTGCGAGCAGCTGGGCACGCCCTTTCATTACACCTGTATTGGCGTCAGCCGTTGCCACAACACGGCGGCGCTGTTTGACCGCGCCGAACAGCTGAACACCCGCATTGTGCTGGATGAGCAGCTGAACGGCTGGAACCCGGTGCCCTTGTTTGACGCACTGGATCAGGCGCTGGCCGAGGTGGATGTTATCTACCTGACCATTTGCCTGGACGTATTGCCCGCCAGCCTGGCCCCCGGCGTAAGCGCGCCGGCGGTGCGGGGCATGGACATGGGCCTGCTGGAAGCTGCGCTGGAGCGCATCAAGGCCAGCAACAAGGTGATGATGGCCGATATTGCCGAGCTCAATCCGGCACGGGATCACCATTCACTCACGGCCCGTGTGGCCGCGCGCCTGTTGGCCCGCCTGGCCGGCTGACAGGCCCCTCAAGCTGTATCTATAGGGAAGTTTTATGAACGTGATGACCTTTGACGTGATGACCACGACCACCCTGGCCGCGCTGCTGCTGATGCTGGGCATGTACCTGCAACGGCGCATTCCGGTGCTGCACCAGCTGTGTGTGCCGGCGCCGGTGATTGGCGGCTTTGGCTTTGCCGTGTTCGCCTGGCTGGCCCGGGACTGGGCCCAGGTGGAGTTTAAATTCGATCTGGCGCTGCAAAGCCCGCTGATGATCGCCTTTTTCGCCACTGTGGGCCTGGGCGGCAGCCTGGCACTGCTGAAAAAGGGCGGCAAGGTGCTGGGCGTGTACCTGGTGGCCTGCTGGCTGCTGGCGCTGATGCAGAACGGCATCGGCATCGGCATTGCTTCCGCTCTGGGTGAACACCCGCTGCTGGGCCTGATGGCCGGTGCGGTGTCGCTGGAAGGCGGCTTTGGCGCCGCTGCCGCCTTTGGTCCCGAGGCCGAGGCCCTGGGCGTGACCGGTGCCACCACCGCGGCGCTGGCGGCGGCCACCTTTGGCATGGTGGCCGGCGGCCTGCTGGGCGCCCCGGTGGCCCGGTTGCTGATCAAGCGCCACAACGTGGCCATTGAGGCCGAGCAGGTACACGAGCTGGAAAAGCTGAAAGAGTCGGAAAAGCCGAGCCGCGAACCGGTGACCGGCACCCTGCTGCTCAAGAGCGTGGCCGTGGTGCTGTGCACCATGGTGGCCGGCCTGTGGCTGAGCGGTAACCTGCGCGAGCACCTCGACATTATTCTGCCGTCTTACGTGGGCGCCATGTTTGTGGCCATCGTGATTCGCAACCTCAACGAAGTGGTGCGGGTGCTGCCGCTGTCCGACAGTGCCAACAACGTGGTGGGGGATTTCTGCCTCGGCATTTTCCTGACCATGGCGATGATGTCGCTGAAGTTGTGGCAGCTGGCGGATCTGGGCGGGTCACTGCTGGTCATTCTGGCGGTGCAGACCCTGGCCATTATTGTGCTGGCCTATTTTGTGATGTTCCGCCTGATGGGGGGCAACTACGACGCCGCCGTGCTTTGTGCCGGTTTTGTCGGCCATGGTCTGGGCGCCACCCCCAATGCCGTGGCCAACATGGGCGCGGTGTGCGACCGCTACCGAGTGTTCTCCCACAAGGCCTTTATCGTGGCGCCCTTGTGCGGAGCCGTGCTGATCGACATCGTGGCCATCCCCGCCATTACCTGGTGTCTGAACGTGTTCGGCTGAGCCTGACGGTCAGCCAGCAAAAAGGCCGACGCTTTCGTCGGCCTTTTTTTGTGGTATGTGCCGCCGGCATTTACTGCTGGCGCTGGCGCAGAAAGGCGGGAATATCGAGGCCTTCCGGCTCGGGCCCGTCCTGGCGCGTCGGCTGCGCCGGCTTGGGCGACTGCACCGGGGCGATGCTTTCCTTGGCCGGCTGAATGCCGGTGGCGATCATGGTGACCTGAATACTGTCGGTCAGCTCCGGATCCAGGGTGATGCCGGAGACCACGGTGGCGTCTTCGCCCACACACTCGGCCACCCGGTCGCCGATCTTCTGAAAATCGTCGAGGCCAATGTCGGCCGAGGCCACCACGTTGAGCAGCACGCCCCGGGCCCGGCCCAGCTCCACCTTTTCCAGCAGCGGGTTGTTCAGGGCCTGCAGGGTGGCTTCTTCCACCTTGTTTTCGCCCTTGGCCAGGCCGATGCCCATGACCGCCTTGCCCTGCTGGCTCATGATGGTGCGCACGTCGGCAAAGTCGATGTTGATAAGGCCGGTCTGGCCAATGATGTCGGCCAGGCCGCGCACCGCGTTCTGAATCACCTTGCTGCTTTCGGAAAAGGCCTTGAGCAGCGGGGTGCGTGCGCCCAGCACCTTGAGCAGGTAGTCGTTGGGCAGTACCAGCAGGGCGTCGGTGTGTTCGGCCAGGTTGTCGAGACCCTGTTCGGCCATCAGGGCGCGTTTTTTGCCCTCAAAGCCAAAGGGGCGGGTAACGATGGCCACCGTCATGATGTTCATCTCCCGGGCCAGCCGGGCCACCACGGGGGCCGCGCCGGTGCCGGTGCCGCCGCCCATGCCGGCGGTAATAAAGCACAGGTCGGCACCCTGCAGGCGGGCGCGAATGTCGGCCTCGCTCTCTTCGGCGGCACGTCGTCCCACTTCCGCCTCGGCGCCGGCGCCCAGGCCCCGGGTCAGTTCCCGGCCCAGCTGCAGGGTTTCCACCCGGCTTTGCTGCAGGGCCTTGGCGTCGGTGTTCATCGCCATGGTGCTGACATGGGACGGCAGGCTGTGGTCGGCCAGCAGGTTAACGGTGTTGCCACCGCAGCCACCCACACCCACCACGCTGATGCGAATGGTGTCGCAGTCGGGCTCGGCGGGTTCAAAAAGGATCTCGTTCATCCTGTACTCCGTGGAAAAACAAAAGGGCTGAACCAGTCAGCCCTTGCTATCAGTGTGAATACCGTTACTTGGCGGTTTTCAGGGATTCCGGTGCCAGTATCTCTACCTTGCCTGCCATGTCGGTGAGCCAGCGACGAAATTCGGGCGAATCTTTGACGTCGGTTTCCACCATCATGCTTTGCTTGTCGTAACGGGTCAATCGGGGATTGTGGCCCGGAATGGTGTCTTCCAGCAGCGACCGGCCCGGATTGGTAATGCGGCCCACAAAATGAATGGTATCCGCCTCTTCCTGATAGCCTTTTTCACGAATCAGCTTGTGTACGCTGAACTCCCGCGGCTGGGTCACCGGGCGGCTGCTCAGCTCCACGTCCTTGATGTGCTCAAAGGGAATGCCGTAAATCTTGGGATCCATGTCCGACACCGTGCACAGCAGCATGGGGCCATCCTTGCGGGTGACGATGCCGAGCGGGTTGACCTGCTCGTAGCGCAGCCAGACGGTGCGGCCCTTGATCACCCGTTTGATCTCGGCGCCAAACTTGCGGCCCCGCCACAGGGCGTCGCGAATGGTGGTGGCGCGGCGCATTTCCGGGCTGCCCGGGAATGGCTTGGGCAGTTGCACCACGTTTTCCATCCAGCGGCTGGCCAGCTCGCTCTGACTGTCGTTGATGACCTGGGTGGCCTTGTCGATGATCGGGTTGAGTTCGGTCAACACGCTGGCCGGCAGCAGGTCGGCGGCCTGGTCGTTCCAGGTTTTGAGCGCCATGGCCAGGCCCAGCGGCATAAAGTTGGCGAAGTCGTTCAAACCATTGCGTTCAAAACACCAGCCATGGGGTTTGCTGCGATCATCCGAAGTCAGATCAAACAAGCCCATGCCCGACATTTCTTCCAGATCCCGCTGCACGGTCCGCAGGCTGACCTGAATTCCTTCTTCTTCCAGTTTCTCTTGCAGCTGGCGCGCGGTCAGCTTGTATGGACGATAGGGAACACAGCGCGCCAGGGTCAGTTGTCTCAGCAGTTTCTTACTCATGGTTATGCCCTCTTGCTTGGGATGATTGTATCCTAGGCACAGGGTGTGACAAGTTTTGACGCAACCTTTTCGTGATGGAGTGTCGCCATTTTTCCACACATGGAGTTTTCGGGACTGTTTCTGACGTGATGACGGCCTTGTGGAAACGCTTGAAATGGCTCTATAACTTACTGAAATAACTGAACCTTTACGGAGTCGTCATGAGGTGTCTGACCGTCCTGATGGCGCTGTGGGCAAGCCTGGTGTGGGGCGTGCCGGTCGCGCCAACCCCCTTTGAAAAAAGCGAATTTATGGTGTTGCCCGACAGTCGCGACATTCGTCAGTACCTTGTGGCGTTGGCCGACGGCCATGAACAGGCTCGACTGGTGCCCCTGGGGGATTCCGCCGGCGGCCGGCCCATTGACGCCCTGCTGGTGTCGTCGTCGCCGGCCTTTTTGCAGGCGCAGCGGCCCGAGCCGGGCAAGGCCACGGTAATGGTGCTGGCGGCCCAGCACGGTAACGAGCCGGCGGGGGCGGAAGCGGTGCAGCAGCTGGCCCGGGAACTGCTGAGCGGTGAGCACGACGGGCTGCTGGCACGACTGAACCTGGTGCTGGTGGCCATGGCCAATCCGGACGGACGGGATCTGTCCCGCCGCCACAATGCCAACGATGACAACACCAATATCGATTATGTGGCTCTGGCCGCCGGCGAAACCCGCTTGCTGGTCAATGCCCTGCACCGTTTTGACCCGGATCTGGTTTATGACTCTCACGAGTCCGGCATTTGGAAGCGCCAGCTCACTCGGGAGCAGGGCTGGCTGACCGACGTGGAAACCCAGTTCGAAGTCGGCAACAACCCCAACATCGACGGCCCCCTGCGCGACTACACCGAGCACCACTTGCTGCCGGCGCTGATACGGCGGGTGACCCTGGAAGGGCTTGAAGCCGCGCCCTACCGGGGCGAGATCACGCGCCTGGGGCAGGGGGTGGCCCGGGGCGGACTGGGCATTACCAACCTGCGCAATTACGCCGCCCTGCAGGGGCGGGTATCTGTGCTGATCGAAAGCCGGCTGGATCACAAGGCCGGAAGTTATGCCACGCCGCGCAATATTGCCGAGCGGGTGCGCAAGCAGCACCTGGCCCTGCTGACCCTGTTGCGGCTGACCGCCGACGAGGCTTCACGACTGGTGCCCCTGACACGTCGGGCGCGCACCGGCTGGCGCTCGCAGGCCGAGAATGGCCGTACCCTGTGGATGGATATACGCTTTGAACGCAACCCCGAACAGCCTGAGCTGTGGTTGCCGCTGGTACGGATGACCGACGGCGAGCGCCGTTTTCATGCCTTTATCAATCAAAACCGCATCATGGCCGGCGAGCCGGTGACGCTGCCGCCGGCCTATGCGGTGACCCGGGAGCGGGAGCGCATGGCGCGCTGGCTGCATCATCACCATATTCGTTTCAGCACCCTGAGTGCGCCGCAAGTGGTGCGTGCCGAGCGCCTGCTCATCGAGGCGTTGCTGCCCCCCATCGAACGCCGAACCGGTGTGCGTGAAAAGTGGCGGGTACAGGTGGCTTCTCAAGCCGGATCGGTGAGGCTGGGGCCGGGGGATTTGCTGGTGCCCATGGATCAGCCCCTGGCGCCGCTGGCGGCGCTGATGCTGGATCCGCGCTCCGTCAACGCCCTGTATCAGGAAGCGGGCTGGAGCTGGCTGGCGCCGGGCGACTTTCCGGTGTTTCCGGTATGGCCCACGGCGCCCGACGTTAGAAAATAAGGATAACGTCGGGCGCGGGGTATTACAGTGCCAGCCAGGACAGGGGTGACTTACTCACGGCGACGCCGTAGATATAGGCAAAGATGGCGATGGAAGCCAGCGCCGCCGCCAGCCGTTGCTGCCGGGTCTTGCCGCGTTTAATGGCGATGGTGCTGACCACAATATACAGCACCAGGCCCACCACCTTGGCGGTCAGCCAGGGGCTGTTGCCAAAGGGCGCCTGATTGATCTGCACCGCCAGCCAGATGCCGCACAGCAGCAGCAGGGTGTCGACGATATGGGGCAGAATCTTCAGCAGCTTGTTGCTGACCCGAGCCGGGGACGGCACGGCCAGCCAGGCCCGCAGCATAAACAGCACAATGCTGATAAGGGCGAACATCATGTGCGCGTGCTTGACGGCAAGATAGGACATGGTGACTCCAGAGTTATGTTGTTATCAGGGCGGCTAGCATAACCGTTTGGCGCCGGCCTGAATACCAAGGGCCGGGACGCTGCCGGCGTGATTTGGTAGTCTGGAGTGATTGCACAATATGGTTGCGCGACCAGGAGAAATCATGATGAAAAACAGCCTGCTGAGTCTGACCCTGCTGCTGGCCACCCCGGTCATGGCAGTTACCGGCCCGGTGACCGTGTACAAGTCGCCCACCTGCGGTTGCTGCGAAGGCTGGGTGGAGCACATGCGCGAGGCCGGCTTTGAGGTCAACAGCATTGACACCGAGCACATGGGAGCCGTCAAGGTGCGGGCCGGGGTCAAACAGGAACTGGCGTCCTGCCATACCGCCCATGTGGGTGGCTATGTCATCGAGGGCCATGTGCCGGCGGCGGATGTGAAACGGCTGCTGCAACAACGCCCCGAGGTGCATGGCCTGACCATTCCCGGCATGCCCCAGAGTGCGCCGGGCATGGACATTCCCGGCTCCCCCTACGAGGTGCTGAGCATTGACCGTCAGGGCGAGACCGCGGTATTCAGTCGTTATCCAGGATAACGTCGTCCGGCTCAAAGGCGATAAAGCGCCGGCCCTGGATCACCAGGGTACCGGTGCTGTCGGGCTCAAGCCGCTCATAGAGGTGCTCGCTAACCTGAAACTCCCGCTCCCGGCCGCCACTCTGGGGTCGAAAACTGACATAGTAATTCACCCGGGGCGGCGGCATCTCGGTGTCTTCCTGGCGGGTGCGGCCCATGAATTCCCGCATCTGTTTGCCGGTGATCACTACCTTGAGGCTGTGTTGAGGCTGAATATGGTCGTAGAAACGCCGGTACAGCTGCCGGCCAATCACCACGAAGGCGATGATGATAATGGCCCAGAGCACAAAGGTGTCCATGATGGCTTCCTCCCTGTCACTGGCTTCAGCTTAAAACCTGTGCCAAGCGGCGCAAGTGGATTTTTGCCATGAGGGGCATTGTTTGCGGCTTGATGGCCGCCCTGTTGCTCTGGCCGGTGTCAGGGGGCGCGCAGGTGCTGCCGTCCTGGCTGGAGCTGAGTGCCCGCTTGGAGCGGGCTCATGTGCCCGCCTGTCCGCGGGAGCGGGCACAGGGCTTTGAACTGCACTGGCGCGACGGCGGCATTTCCGGCCGGCTGGCGCGGCTCAGTCTGGATCTCACCTGTTCCCGCAGTGGTAATCAGGGCACGGAAGGGGAGCGGGATGCCCTGTCGTTGCTGCTGACCCTGCCGCCGGTCGATTTTGCCATTGAACGTCTGGTGCTGTACCTGCCTCAGGGCGAGCTGACCGGGCCGGCCCGGTTGCGCCGCGATGAGGCCGGCATGTTCATTGACTGGCAGACCGGCGGCGGTGAGCTGACCCTGTTGCTGACGCCCCGGGATGGCGGCTGGCGCTGGCGGGGCACCCTGCCGGGTTCGCTGCTGTTGCCGGCCCTGACCGGGCTGGTGGCCATGGAAGGCGAGTGGAAGCCCGGGCAGGACCTGCAACTGAACGCGAGCACGGCGCTGCCGGCGCCGTTCGCGGGCCAACTGCGACTGCGGGGGCGGCTGGCGCAGGGTGAGCAGGGCTGGTACTGGCAGCCCGCTTCCCGCCTGAGCCTGTCGAAGCTGTCCTGGCCTCAAGGGCGGCTGCGCGACCTGAGCCTGCGTCCGACTCGGGCCCTTCCCCTGACTGGCGTTGGCCACTGGACCCTGAGCTGGCGAGACGGCCGTTGGCAGCAGCAAGGCCTTCCCGGTGGCCGGCTGGAGCTGAGCCTGACCGATCATCAACAAGGTGAGCTGACCTTGCGGCTGAACCCGCAAGTGAAAGTAAGCGGTTACTGGCGGCGTCAGGGCGGCCTGGCCCTGCAGTTGCCCGAACAGTCACTGCCGCTGGCGGCGGTGACCGGCTGGCTGCAGGGCTGGCTGAACCTGCCGGTGGCCACAGTCAGCGGCGGTGAACTGACGTTGTCGGGCCGGGCCGGCAACCTGCTGGATGCCACTCGGCCGGTGACCCTGGATCTGGCCCTGAGTGACGGTGATCTGGGGCTGGGCGAGGTGCGGGCGCAGGGCGTGACCGGACAACTGGGTCTGGGGTGGCGGCGCCAGGGGTTGGTGTTGAGTCCGGGCAGTGGCCTGACCATCGGTGAGCTCAACACCGGGGTGCCGGTCACGAATATTCACGCCGCCCTGGACTGGCGCAACAATGCGTTCTGGCTGGCGGGACTCACCGGGCGTGTATTGGACGGGCGGCTGGCGTTGTCTCCGATGAAACTGGGAGCACACTCCCGGGGTGAGCTGCATTTGCAGGACATCTCCCTGGCGCAGTTGCTGAGCCTGGCGGCGCTGCCGGGACTGACCGGCGACGGCGACCTGCATGGCCGGCTGCCCTTTGTGTTTGACGGCCGTTTCAGCGTGGAGAATGGCCGGTTGTGGGGCGATGACGGCTGGGTGTCCTACCAGGCCGCCGACACCCTGCTTGGTGCCGCCGAGGACAACCTGTCCCTCGCCCTGACCCTGGGTATGCTCAAGGATTTGCGTTACCACCGGCTGGAGGCCGAACTGGCCATGACCCCGAAGGGGGATGCGGTTATCGTGAGCCGGTTGCGGGGCCAGGCGCCGGTGGGCGAGCGCCTGCACCCGGTCAACTTCAATTACCGGCACGAGGAAAACCTGTTACAGTTGCTGACGAGCCTGCGTTTTGCCGAGCAACTGAGCGAGCGGCTGCCGGCCGGGCTGCAAGGGGGAAGCAACGAATGAGAGTAGCAATCCTGGTGTTCTGGAGCCTGTGGCTGGCGGCCTGCACTCCCAGGGTGGAGGTCGTGGTACCCGACAAGCCGATCACGGTGAACCTGAACGTCAAGGTGGATCACGAGATTCGCGTGCGGGTGGACCGGGAGCTGGAAAAACTGTTTGAGCAAGAGCAGGAGCTGTTCTGAGGAGGTTGATATGCGATGGTTGGCTATGATTTTGGCGGCAACCCTGAGCCTGTCGGCCTGGGCGCTGGATCTGCAGCAGGCCAAACGGCAGGGACTTATCGGTGAACAACTCAACGGCCTGGTGGGCGTGGTGCAGGGCGGCGGCCAGGTTAACGCCGTTGCCAGCGACATTAACCGCAAGCGGCTGGAAAGCTACCGGGACATCGCCCGCAAGACCGGCACCAGCCTGGCGGTGGTGCAGGCCCGCGCCGGCCAGCTCAATATTGAGCGTACCCCCAGCGGCCAGTATGTGCAGCTGGCCGATGGTCGCTGGCAACGTAAGTGATCACTTCCCCTGAAAAAGCCGCATAACGCGGCTTCATTTGAATTTCCTTTCCGTTTTATTTGGCATTTTTCACCGGTTTTTCTGGCTGGCGGCGTATTCTGTAGATATGATTTGGTCGTTTTTTGTGCGGACCGAAAAGGAGTGACGTGTGCGTAATAGGGTAAGGCTTTGCCTGATGTTAGCATGGGTGGCGTGTGCCAAACCCTATGCCAAAGGAACCGACGTGGAAGTGAAACCGCCAGTCGCCAAAAAAATTCCCCACCTGCTCAGCAACCACGACGACGTGCGCGTGGACAACTATCACTGGATGCGCGACGACGAGCGTGATGATCCCGAAGTGATTGCCTATCTGGAGCAGGAAAATCAGTACAGTGAGCAAGTGCTCACGCCGCTGGATGAGCTGCAGGAAAAACTGTTTCAGGAAATGGTGGCGCGTATTCGCCAGGACGACAACAGCGTGCCTTACCTGAAGCAGGGCTGGTGGTACCGCACCCGTTATCAGCAAGGCCAGGAGTACGGCATTGCCGAGCGTTACCCCGAGAGCAACCCGGAGCGAGTGGAAGTGTTGCTCGACGGCAACCAGCGGGCCGAAGGCCAGGCCTATTACGGCCAGGGCCAGATGGCGGTCAGCCCGGATCAGCAAACCCTGGCGTTTTCGGAAGACTTTTTGTCCCGGCGCCAGTATCAGATCCGCTTCAAGTCGCTGGAAACCGGTGAACTTTACCCCGAAGTGCTGGAAAACACCTCCGGCAACCTGGTGTGGGCCAAAGACGGCAAAACCCTGTTTTACGTGAAACAGGACGACAGTACCCTGTTGCCGTTTCAGGTGTACCGCCACCGGCTTGGCACCGCGCAGAGTGAAGACGTGCTGGTGCACGAAGAAGCGGACAGCAGCTTCTACACCAGCCTTTACAAGAGCCGCTCCGGCGAGGTGATTTTCATCGGCGCCTGGAATACCGACGCCAGCGAAGTGCGCATGATCCCTGCCGACCAGCCCGACGCCGAGCCCGAGCTGTTTATGGCCCGCCAGCACGGCCACGAGTACGATCTGGAGCATTATCAGGGGCGGCTTTACGTACGTTCCAACAAGGACGGTGCCAACTTTGGCCTCTATGTGACCGACAAGGCCAATGCCCCCGAGCAGTGGCAGCCGGTCATTCCCGCCCGGGATGACGTGCTGCTGGAAGGCTATGCCCTGTTTCGCGACTGGTTGGTGCTGGAAGAGCGCCGCGAAGGCCTGCTGCACCTGCGTCAGATTAACCGCAACGACGGCAGCGAGCGCCAGATCCAGTTTGACGATCCGGCCTATGTGAGCTGGATGGGTACTAACCCCGAGGCCGACACCCCCTGGCTGCGCTACGGCTATTCCTCCATGACCCGACCGGTCACCATCTATGAAGTGAACATGGATACCCAGGAGCGGCGCGAGCTCAAGCAGCAGTATGTGGGTGAGCATTTCAATGCCGACGACTACCGCAGCGAACGGGTCTGGGTGACCGCCCGGGACGGCGCCAAAGTGCCGGTGTCGCTGGTGTACCGGGCCGACAAGTTTCAGCACGACGGCAGCAACCCGCTGCTGGTGTATGCCTACGGCTCCTACGGCGCCAGCATGGATCCGGACTTCAGCAGCGCGCGCCTGAGCCTGCTTGACCGGGGTTTTGTCTATGCCATTGCCCATGTGCGTGGCGGCGAGGAGTTGGGCCGGGACTGGTACGATCAGGGGCGGCTGATGAGCAAGCAGAACACCTTTCACGACTTTATCGACGTGACCCAATCCCTGGTACAACAGGGGTATGGCGACAAGGACAGGGTGTTTGCCTCGGGCGGCAGCGCCGGTGGCCTGCTGGTGGGCGCCGTGGTCAACATGGCTCCCGAGCTGTACAAGGGCGTGGTGGCGGCGGTGCCTTTTGTGGACGTGGTTACCACCATGCTGGATGAGTCGATTCCGCTCACTACCGGCGAATACGGCGAGTGGGGCAACCCCAACGACGCCGACTATTACCACTACATGAAGTCGTACAGCCCTTACGATCAGGTGCAGCCTCAGGCCTATCCCAACATGCTGGTGACCACCGGCCTGCACGACTCCCAGGTGCAGTACTGGGAGCCGGCCAAATGGGTGGCCAAGCTGCGCGAGATGAAGACCGACGACAACCTGCTGTTGCTGCACTGCGACATGGACAGCGGTCACGGCGGCAAGTCCGGCCGCTTTGAGTCTTATCACGAGCTGGCCCGGGAATACGCCTTTCTGCTGGCGCTGGCCGATGAAGAGCAGGGCAGTCACCTGGCCGCCGGCCTGCATGCCCCGGACGACGAAGTCACGCGCTGATTTACCTGCAAGAGAAAAACACAAAGGGCCGCATAGCGGCCCTTTTGCTTTTTAGTACACGGTTTGGCCGTGCAATACCGTCGGCCAAAGCACACTACTTCGCCGACACGCCGTGAATACATCCATGTAGGCTTCACTGCGCCATCCTTGGCGCAGAGAGTGCGGCAAAGCAGATACCCTTTGTCCTCCTTGTTCGGCACCGAGTTGCCAGACGCTGTTTAACATGCGGCGCTTATATTAAGCGGAGCAACAGCAGGGATTGCCGTAACCGACCGTCAAATGCCATGGCCGAATAATTGCTCCTGCATTTTCGGCATTCCCGCCATCCATGGCGGTCAGATACATTTTCCGAGCGTCCATGGGGGCGAGCTTGCTCGCCGTGACGAACGATAAAAGCCTGATCGAACATTAAGTATGCTCGCAGCAGGCTTTTATCGTGAGTGGCAGCCACTGAAGCGTGTCGGTGGGGGTAACCCTGCTGGTGCTTCGTATTTGCACCGAATTATCAGTCAACAACACAAAAGGGCCGCATTGCGGCCCTTTTGTGTTTGGGGAGTGCAGGGCGTTCAGCCGCCGATGGACTGAATGATCACCACCAGCACCAGCACCGGGCACACAAAGCGCACGTACCAGGGCCAGATTTTCCAGAACAGGCCCTGCTCCACATCGGGGCAGCCGGACTTGAGTTCGGCCAGCACCTTGTTGCGCTGCCACACCCAGCCGGCGTAAATGGTGATGCACAGGCTTACCAGGGGCTGGGCGTACTGGGTGGTCAGGGTGATCACCAGGCCAAACAGGCTGCCGAAGTTGAACACGATGATCACGCTTACCAGGGTGCACAGGGCGGTCATCAGCCAGGTGGCCTTGAGTCGTGACAGGCCGGTGCTCTCAATGGCCAGCGACACCGGCGCTTCCAGCATGGAGATGGAAGAGGTCAGCGCCGCCACTATCATCAGTACGAAAAAGGCAAAGGCGATCAGGTACTGGGCCTGGCCCATGGTTTCGAACAGTGCCGGCAGCACCGAGAACACCAGGGTGTCGGAGCTCAGCAGGCTGCCGTCTTCGGCGAAAATGGCCACGCCGTTGTGCTGGGCCACATACATGGCCGGCAAAATCAGCAGGCCGGCAAGGAAGGCCACGCTGGTGTCGAGCAGGGTCACCTGGGCCGCCAGTGCCGGAATGCTGGACCGACGGCTGAGGTAGGAGCCGTACAGCATCATCACCGCCGCCCCCAGCGACAGGGAGAAGAAGCTCTGGCCCAGGGCGCCGATCAGCACGTCCCGGTTCAGCACGCGAGAGAAGTCGGGCACCAGGTAGGCCTTCAGGCCCTCGCCGGCCCCGGGCTGGGTCAGCATATAGCCGGTGAGCAGCACCAGCATCAGCAGCAGCAGTGGCATCAGCCGGCTCGACCACTTTTCAATGCCCTGCTCCAGCCCTCGGCTCACGACATAAAGGCTGAGCAGGGCGAAGGCCAGGGTAAACACCAGGTTGCGAGCGGTGGAAAAGCCGGTGAGCCAGGTGGCGGCGGCATCCTGTCCCAGCAGGCCGGCGACCGGCTCCAGGGCGTAGGCGATAAACCAGCCCGAGACAATGGCGTAAAAGGTGAAGATCAGGCTGACGGTGAGTACCGCCGCCAGCCCTACCAGGCCGGCAATGGCCCGGCCGGGGCCCTTGGTAAGCTTTTGCAGGGCGTGAAAAGGGCCGGCCTGGCCGTGACGGCCTATGGTAATTTCGGCCACCAGCATGGGGTAGCCCAGCAGCAGTATCATCAGCAGATACATCAGCAGAAAGGCACCGCCGCCGTTGCTGGCCGCCTGAGTGGGAAAGCCCCAGATATTGCCCACGCCGATGGCCGAGCCGGCGGCGGCCATCACGAATCCCAGCTTGCTGCTGAATTGCGCCCTTGCGTTCACGTTCGCTTGCTCCTGATGCTGTAAATATTAATGTACAGTTTGCTTCGATATAAAATGGCGAAGACTATGGAGTTTTGCAGAGTTTTTGTCAAAGAAAACCGGAATGTTCAGAAGGCGATAGGGGTAAGGGCCCGTTCAAGGGTAAAAGATAGGGCTCAAACGGCCATGCAACGGGGCAGTTGCCGGTCGGCCGCGGTGGCGAAAACGGACGTCCGAATGCGGCCAATCACAAATTGCCCCATCGGGGCTGACCGCTTCGGCGCAACAGGGTATGATTCCGTCATTAACGTTTTAAGCATGGTGTGCCGTGGGCGTTCGCGCAGAACAGAAAGAGAAGACCCGACGGTCTCTGATTGACGCTGCCTTTCGCCAGTTGAGTGCCGAGCGCAGTTTTTCCAGCCTGAGCCTGCGGGAAGTGGCCCGGGAAGCCGGGCTGGCGCCCACCTCCTTTTATCGTCATTTCAAGGACATGGAGGAGCTGGGTCTGACCCTGGTGGATGAAGGCGGACTGACCCTGCGTCAGCTCATGCGTCAGGCGCGCCAGCGCATTGCCGATGGCGGCAGCGTGATTCAGATTTCGGTAAAGACCTTTATGGAATTTATCGACGGCAGCCCCGATGTGTTCCGGCTGTTGTTGCGGGAACGGTCGGGCACCTCGGCGGCTTTTCGGCAGGCGGTGGCGCGGGAAATTCAGCATTTCACCGCCGAATTGACCGACTACCTGGAAGAAAAGCAGAAAACCAGCCGTGGCTATGCCGAGGCCCAGGCTCAGGCCATGGTCACCATAGTGTTCAGTGCCGGCGCCGATGCGCTGGACATGAACGAACAGGAGCGTGCCGTGCTGGCGGAACGCATGATTCTGCAACTGCGCATGATCGCCAAGGGCGCAGATGCATACAACAAGGCAAAACGGCTATAGGCCTTAAATCAGGAAGGATCACTATGTCTGGAAACAAGAACATTCGCCGTAAACCCATATTGCTGGCGCTGCTTGTGGGCCTGTGTGGCAATGCCACCCTGGCTACCCTGAGCGTGAGTGAGCTGGCGTTTTCCATTTTCCCCATTATCTCGCTGGTGCTGGCTGCGCACATGCTGTATCAGGAATATCTGAGCGTTCCCATGGAAGGCGACACCCCGGTGTGTGCCCTGTTGAGCTTTCTGATCGGCGTGTTTGGTTACTCTGCCTTTCTGCGTACCCAGTTCCCGGAAATGGGCACCAACTACCTGTCGGTGATGATCACCCTGGTACTGGTGATCTGGCTGGCGATCAAGCTGGGTGTGGCCGAGCGTCCGGCCCCCAAGGCCGAAGCCGAAAAGTAAGCTTCGCGCTCAAGCGTAAAAACCCGCCATTTTGGCGGGTTTTTTGTTTCAGGCGTCCTGCTCCACCGGCAGGTGGGCCGAGCCCCCCCATTCGGCCCAGGAGCCGTCATACACGGCGATCTGGTCGTAACCGGCCAGCTCGGCCCCCAGGGCCAGAATGGCAGCGGTCACGCCGGAGCCGCAGCTGCACACCAGCCTTTGCTCGGCTTTTACCAGCGGCGAGAAGGTGTCGGCCAGCCGGTCGGCCGGCAGCAGGCGGCCCTGTTCAAGCAGCTCGTTAAAGGGCAGGCAAGCGGCGCCGGGCATATGGCCGGGGCGTACGCCGGGGCGGGGGTCGGCGGCGGCACCGCTGAAACGCTCGCGGCTGCGGGCGTCCAGCACTCGGCTGCCCTTGTCCTGCAACGCCCGCTCCACGTCGGAGGCATCGGCAATCCATTGAGGCTGGCGCCGGGCGGTGAAGTGGCCGGGTTCAATGGCGGCGGGCGTTTCCTGTTCCAGGGGCAGTCCCTCACTTTGCCAGGCGGGCAGGCCACCGTTGAGTACGGCTACCCTGTCATGGCCCATGGCGCGAAACATCCACCAGGCCCGGGGGGAGGCAAAGATACCCAGGCTGTCGTAGATCACTATGGCCTGATGGTTGCCGATGCCCAGGGCCGAGACCTCGGCCGAGAACAAGGTCTCGTCGGGCAGCATATGGGGCAGGCTGGCATGCTGATCCTTGATACGGCCGTCGAAATCAAAGAAGCGGGCGCCGGGAATGCGCCGCTGTTGCCATTCCTCAACGCCATTACGGCCGCTGGCGGGCATGTGCCAGCTGGCATCCAGCACCACCAGGTCGGGGTGGTTCAAATGCCGAGCCAGCCATTGTGGTTCCACCAGTGCCGACGGTAATTCCAGTTTGTTCATAAAACCTCCCTTAATAGACAAGTTAATCCTAAGGAAGCCGCAACGGGGGCGCCACCGTTTTGTTACCCGCCCAACGCGTAACGATAATGCCCTGGCCTCGTGTGCGAGATCTCTTACTTTGATTGTGGGAAAAGGCGTTTTCGTTTGCGGACCACGGCCAGGGTGTTTTTAATTTTGTTTTTATAAACAGTGTGTTGTATTTGTTTTTCATATTATTGATGGTGACACCGGGCTTTTTTCGGCGGTGTGGCCGCTTGAGGCAAAATGAAAGTTCCCTATAGTTAGAAGGGCAAGGAGCAAGGAAGTTGGTCAGGATGGACCGGCTGCCAGGAAAGGCGAAAGGAACCCCGCAGGATGCGGTAAGGGACACCTCCCAGGACGGAGACAGTCTAGCAGCTCAGGATGAACTGCGGTCAGGATGACCAAAAGGACACGCCGACGGAACGGTAAGAGGATCACCTTAAGGAAAAGGTATTGTCAGGGATTGCAGGGAGCAACTTGGTTTAAGGATTAACCATACGACAACCCAAAAGGGGGTGACATGATGTCACCCCCTTTTTCTATTGCCTGTTCGGAAGGGAATGAATGAACGACTGGATACCGGTATATCAGGCGGCTCATAGCCTGGAGGCACATACCCTCAAGGGGGCATTGGAAAGCCGTGGCATGGCGGTAAAGCTTCAGGGAGAGGCCCTGGCGGGGGCGCTCGGTGAGCTGCCCATGGACGTGGCCCAGGTCACCCTGCTGGTGCAGGAAAAAGACTGGCAGCGGGCGCGAACGTTCTTACAGGATTATCAGCGAAAGAGCCAGGGGACCTGGCATTGCGGGAGCTGCGGCGAGGAAAACGACGCCAGTTTTGAGATCTGCTGGCGGTGTGGTTCCGGACCCGAAGGCCCGGAGCAATAACTCAGCGCTTTTGCTGTTCGCTCAGTGCTTTCAGGCGGGCACGGTGGCGGTGCATGGCAAAGGAGCCGAACACCAGCACCTCCAGGTAATCGCCGGCGCCGGGATTCAGCAGGCTGGCAACCTGTTTCAACATCAGCATTTGCAATACATGCATGACCAGCACCACGGCGCCGAGGATCAGCGGCATGGAGCCGGCTTCTTCAAAACCGGGGCCGACCAGGGCGTAAATAATACCGGCCCAGAACACCAGCATTACCAGCCGCATCAGCAGGTTGAGTACCTTCATTATTTCACTTGCTCCCTTTGGTAGAGTTGATAACTGACCTGGCCGGCCTGCTTGTCTTTCAGCAGGCTCCAGTTGGTGGGCAGGGTGGGCAATGCCAGCCCCTGCTCCCGTTCGATATAGACAAGGGCGTCATCGGCGAGCCAGCCGTGGTTTTCAAGCCGTTCGCAGACTTTGGGCAGAAGTTCCTGATGAAAGGGCGGATCGAGAAACACCACATCAAAGGGCGTTGCCGGCTGTTGCAAAAATTGCACGGCATCGGCCTGTACCACAGCGCCCGGTGCCGCCGGCAGGGTAGCCAGGTTGCGTTTCAGCTGGCCGGCTACGGCGGCGTCTTTTTCCACCATCACCACCTCGGCGGCGTAACGGGACAGGGCCTCAAAGCCCAGGCTGCCGCTGCCGGCAAACAGATCCAGGCAACGCCGATCGCGAATATCAAACATCAGCCAGTTGAACAGGGTTTCCTTGACCCTGTCCGTGGTCGGTCTGAGTCCTTCACTGTGTAATACCGGCAATTTTCGCCCGCGCCACTGGCCGCCGATAAGCCGAATCTGGCCGCTGGCCGCAGCGGTTTTTTTTGCCGGTTTTGCTTTTGCCATCTCGTTTCGCCGTCTTTCAATAAAGTGCTAGTATAAGGCGGTTTTGTGCCCCATTAAGGGACGAACATTCTAATGAAGCGGCCGAATCACGGCCAGTCCTAATCGTCCCGAACAACAGCGAGTATTGGCAATAATGGCGAAAAAAGGTTTTTTCTCCTGGCTGGGCTTTGGCAAAAAGAAAGACGAGCAGCCGGAAGAACCACAGGAACAGCAAACACCTCATGATGCGGTGGAATCCGAAGCGGAAGCCGGTCATGGCGCGGAAGTGGAAGCGCAGCTGAAGCAACAGGAAGCCGAGGCCCGGGCGGAAGATGCACGGCTGGCGGCCGAGGCCAAAGCCGCGGAAGAGGCGCGGCTGGCGGCCGAAGCCAAGGCCGCGGAAGAAGCACGGCTGGCGGCCGAAGCCAAGGCCGCGGAAGAAGCGCGGCTGGCGGCCGAAGCCAAGGCCGCGGAAGAGGCGCGGCTGGCGGCCGAAGCCAAGGCCGCGGAAGAAGCACGGCTGGCGGCCGAAGCCAAGGCCGCGGAAGAGGCGCGGCTGGCGGCCGAAGCCAAGGCCGCGGAAGAAGCACGGCTGGCGGCCGAAGCCAAGGCCGCGGAAGAAGCGCGGCTGGCGGCCGAAGCCAAGGCCGCGGAAGAAGCACGGCTGGCGGCCGAAGCCAAGGCCGCGGAAGAAGCGCGGCTGGCGGCCGAAGCCAAGGCCGCGGAAGAAGCACGGCTGGCGGCCGAAGCCAAGGCCGCGGAAGAAGCGCGGCTGGCGGCCGAAGCCAAGGCCGCGGAAGAAGCACGGCTGGCGGCCGAAGCGAAAGCCGCGGAAGAAGTACGGCTGGCGGCCGAAGCCAAGGCCGCGGAAGAAGCACGGCTGGCGGCCGAAGCCAAGGCCGCGGAAGAGGCGCGGCTGGCGGCCGAAGCGAAAGCCGCGGAAGAAGCGCGGCTGGCTGCGGAACAGGCCGAGGAAGCTGCCCGGCAGGCAGTGGAAGAAGAAGCCCGGCTGGCCGCTGAAGCGGAAGCGGCCGAGCAGGAGCGCCTGGCGCAGGAGGCGGAAGAACAGGAGCGTCTGGCCGCCGAAGCCGCCGCTCAGGCTGAAAAGACCCCGAAAAAAGGCTTTTTTGCCCGCCTGAAGGCCGGATTGCTTAAAACCCGTCAAAACCTGGGCTCGGGCTTCTTTGGCCTGTTCCGGGGCAAAAAGATTGATGATGATCTGTTTGAAGAGCTGGAGACCCAGCTGCTCACCGCCGATCTGGGGGTGGAAACCACCATGTCGATCATCGACAACCTCACCAGCCAGGCCAGTCGCAAGCAGCTCAAGGACGGTGAAGCCCTGTACGAGCTGCTGAAGGAAGAAATGGGGGAAATCCTCGCCAAGGTCGACCAGCCGCTGGAAATCAACAGCGAACACAAGCCCTATGTAATCCTGATGGTGGGTGTGAACGGCGTGGGCAAGACCACCACCATCGGCAAGCTGGCCCGCCAGTTCCAGGCCGAGGGTAAATCGGTCATGCTGGCCGCCGGCGATACCTTCCGCGCCGCCGCGGTGGAGCAGCTGCAGGTGTGGGGCGAGCGCAACGACATTCCGGTCATTGCCCAGCACACCGGCGCCGATGCCGCCTCGGTGATTTACGATGCCGTGGAAGCCGCCAGGGCGCGCAAGGTGGACGTGCTGATTGCCGACACCGCCGGTCGCCTGCAGAACAAGGCGCACCTGATGGAGGAGCTGAAGAAGATCGTGCGCGTGATGCAGAAGATTGATCCTGCCGCGCCCCACGAGATCATGCTCACCCTGGATGCCGGCACCGGCCAGAATGCCCTCAGCCAGGCCAAGATCTTCAACGACGCCGTGCCCATTACCGGCATCACCCTGAGCAAGCTGGACGGCACCGCCAAGGGCGGCGTTATCTTTGCCGTGGCCGACAAGTTTGGCATTCCCATTCGCTATATCGGGGTGGGCGAGAAAATCGACGATTTGCGTCCCTTTAATGCCTCCGAATTTATCGAGGCGCTTTTCAGCCGGGAAGACTAAATGATCCGCTTCGAGCAGGTTAGCAAGGTATACAGTGGCGGCTTTCAGGCGCTGCAAAAGGTCAGCTTTCATTTAGAGAAGGGTGAAATGGCGTACCTCACCGGCCATTCGGGGGCCGGTAAAAGCACCCTGCTCAAGTTGATCAGCGTGATGGAGCGGCCCAGTGATGGCCAGGTTTATTTCAACGGCCGCAACGTCAGCCGCATTGCCCGCCGCGACATTCCCTTTGTGCGTCGGCGCATCGGCATGATTTTTCAGGATCATCACCTCATTCAGGGGCGCACCGTGTTCGACAACGTGGCATTGCCGCTGGTGATTGAAGGCTACAGCCATCACGATATTCAGCGACGTGTGTCGGCCGCCCTCGACAAGGTTGGCCTGCACGGCAAGGATCGTTACTTTCCGCCCATGTTATCGGGGGGCGAGCAGCAACGGGTGGGCATTGCCCGGGCCATCGTCAACAAGCCGCTGCTGCTGCTGGCGGACGAGCCTACCGGCAACCTGGATCCCGAGCTGTCGATGGACATTTTACGCCTGTTTGAAGCCTTTAACCGGGTTGGCGTGAGCGTGCTGATCGCCACCCACGATACCGGCCTGATCAATTCCCAGCGCCACCGCACCCTGCGGCTGAACGCCGGACGCATGCAGGAGGAGGTGGTATGAGCGGTACTCACAAGCTGACCTGGCATCAGCGCCTGGTCATGTACTGGGTGGATCACCTGCGTCAGCTGTTTGCCAGCCTGGGTGAGCTGTGGCGCACGCCGCTCAGCTCGCTGATGACCATTGCCGTACTCGGCGTCAGCCTGGCGCTGCCGGCGAGTTTCTACGTGTTGCTGAAAAATGCCGAGTCGGTAAGCAGCTTCTGGCAGAGCCAGGCCCAGATCAGTCTCTATCTCAAGCAAAACAGTGCTGAAGATCAGGTCAAGGCGTTTCAGACCCGGCTTGAGGGCATGAGCGAGATTTACAAGGTTACCTATATCAGCCCGGAGCAGGGCCTGTCCGATTTCAGCGGCGCCGCCGGCTTTGCCGAGGCGCTCGATCTGCTAGAGCAAAACCCGCTGCCGGCGGTGCTGATCCTGAACCTGTCGGAAAGCGGTCGCCAGCCCGACATGGCCGAGTTGCTGCTGGCCGACATGAACGCCGAGCCCTTGGTGGCCACGGCCCGGCTCGATATGGCCTGGCTGGCCCGGCTGTCGGGCATTGTGGAGCTGATGCGCCAGGCGGTGGTGGGCATGGCGGTGCTGTTGCTGGCCGGAGTATTGCTGGTGGTGAGCAACACCCTGCGGCTCAACATTCTCAGCTGCCGTTACGAGATCGAGGTGATGAAGCTGGTAGGCGCCACCGACGGCTTTATACACAGGCCCTTCCTCTATGTGGGGCTGTGGTACGGCATTATCGGCGGTCTGCTGGCCTGGTGGCTGACCCTGGTCATGGTGTTCTGGCTCAGTCACAAGGTCAGTGCCTTGGCGGCCCTGTACCAGAGTGATTTTACTCTGCTGGGGCTGGGACTGAACGAAAGCCTGCTTTTGGTGCTGACTGGAACCCTTTTAAGCCTGCTGGCGTCCGGTTTTTCCGTGCGCCGTCACATAAGAGCCATAGAGCCGGCTTGAACCTTGCGGCCAGACTGTGGTCTTATTGGGGCAGCACAGCCCGGTGCTTCCCTTGACTTTTGATGGCGAATCCATAAATTTTCATTCGCCGGCATGTGACCGGCGAAGTCGATAGAGTCATTGCAGGGGAATAACCGAAGCCGTTCACACGGAGTCAGGTAATGAACACGAGTTTGATGACGACAGATTTTCAGCGCCATTTTGCCCTGGTTCCCCAGGGCAGCCTGGAGGCCTATATCCAGGCGGTGAACACCATTCCCGTGCTCAGCGCGGAGGAAGAGAAGTCCCTGGCCGAGCGGTTGCAGAACGATGGCGACCTGGCCTCGGCCCGCCAGCTGGTGATGTCGCACCTGCGCTTCGTGGTGCATATCGCCAAGAGCTATGCCGGCTACGGCTTGCCTCAGGCGGATCTTATTCAGGAAGGCAACATCGGCCTGATGAAGGCGGTCAAGCGTTTCGACCCGACCGTGGGCGTGCGTCTGGTGTCCTTTGCGGTTCACTGGATCAAGGCCGAAATTCACGAATATGTGCTGCGCAACTGGCGCGTGGTCAAGGTGGCGACCACCAAGGCCCAGCGCAAGCTGTTCTTTAACCTGCGCAAGTCCAAAAAGCGTCTGGGCTGGTTCAACCAGCAGGAAGTCAACCGGGTTGCCGAGGATCTGGGCGTGTCGCCCTCTGAAGTGCTGGAGATGGAATCCCGCATGAGCGCCCAGGATCAGGCCTTTGATCTAGCTTCAGACGACGACGAGCGCGAAGGCAGCTTTGCCCCGGTGCACTACCTGGAAGACAAAAGCTCCGACGTGGCTACCCAGGTGGAAGAAGCCAACTGGGAGCAGGCCGCCAGCAGCCGCCTGCGTGCCGCCCTGAACGCCCTGGACGAACGCAGCCAGCGTATTATTCAGGCCCGTTGGCTCGACGAAGACGACAAGACCACGCTGCAGAGCCTGGCCGATGAATACGGCGTGTCCGCCGAGCGTATTCGCCAGCTGGAAAAAACCGCCCTGAAAAAACTGAAGGCCGCCATGGACGCATAAGCTGTCCGGCCCTTTATGACATTTTCGGTGATTCAAGGCCCCTTTGCGGGCCTTTTTTCCGCCTACTTTATTAATATCCAACGACAACATGGCAGGTAGTATTCCATGAAAGAACTGAAGCATCTGTTTGACAATAACCGGGACTGGTCCGAACGCATCAAGAAAGAGGATCCGACCTTTTTTGAACAACTGTCGCTGCAGCAGGCACCGGAATACCTGTGGATTGGCTGTTCCGACAGCCGAGTGCCGGCCAACCAGCTCACCGGCCTGCTGCCCGGTGACGTGTTCGTGCACCGCAATGTGGCCAACCTGGTGGTACATACGGACTTCAACTGCCTGTCGGTGGTACAATACGCCGTTGAAGTACTCAAGGTGAAGCACATCATCATCTGCGGCCACTATGGTTGCGGCGGTGTGCTGGCGGCCATGCAGAACAAGGAGCTGGGGCTCATTGACAACTGGCTGCGCAATATCAAGGACATCTGCCACAAGCACGAAGACACCCTGAACGCCATCGAAGATCAGCAGGTCAGGGAAGATCGCATGTGCGAGCTCAACGTGGTCGAGCAGGTGGCCAACCTGTGTCACACCACCATTGTTCAGAATGCCTGGAAACAGGGTCAGCCCCTGTCCGTGCACGGCTGGGTTTACGGTATCAAGGACGGCCGCCTGCACGATCTGGACATGTGCGTGTCTGGCATGGATCAAATTCCCGATGTATATCGCGTGTTCCGCCAGCGGGTGCTGGGCGACGAACAATAAATAACTGATTAGGAAATTTTCATGAGACGTGAACTGGCCATCGAATTCTCCCGGGTGACCGAAGCGGCCGCGCTGGCCGGCTACAAGTGGCTGGGCCGGGGCGACAAGAACATTGCCGACGGCGCCGCCGTGGCGGCCATGCGTCATGTGCTGAACGAGATCGAGATCAGCGGCGAAGTGGTGATTGGCGAGGGCGAAATCGACGAAGCGCCCATGCTCTATATCGGCGAAAAGGTCGGCCTGGGCGGCGACGAGGTCGATATTGCCGTGGATCCCATTGAGGGCACCCGCATGACCGCCATGGGCCAGTCCAACGCCCTGGCGGTGATGGCGGTGGGTGAAAAAGGGGCTTTTTTGCGTGCGCCCGACATGTACATGGAAAAACTCATCGTCGGCGCCGGCGCCAAGGGCGCCATCGATCTCAACAAGTCCATCGAGCAGAACATCAAGGCGGTGGCCAAGGCCCTGAACAAGCCGCTGTCGCGCTTTACCGTGATCACCCTGGCCAAGCCGCGCCACGACAAGGCCATCAAGACCATGCAGGCCCTGGGCGTGCGGGTGTTCGCCATTCCCGACGGGGACGTGGCCGCCTCGATTCTGGCCTGTATTCCGGAAAGCGAAGTGGACATGCTCTATGGTGTGGGTGGCGCCCCCGAAGGAGTGATTTCCGCCGCCGTGGTCCGCTCCCTGGACGGCGACATGCAGGCTCGCCTGCTGCCCCGTTACGAGGTCAAGGGCCCGAACGAGGAAAACCTGGCCGCCGGCCAGGCCGAGATTGAACGCTGCAAGCAAATGGGCATTGAAGTGGGTACCGTGCTCAAGCTGGAAGACATGGCCCGCACCGACAACGTTATCTTTTCCGCCACCGGCATCACCAAGGGCGATCTGCTGGAGGGCATCAGCAGCGATGGTAACTACGCCCACACCGAGACCCTGGTGATTCGGGGCAAGTCACGCACCGTACGGCGTATTCGCTCGACTCATATTCTGTCGCGCAAGGATGCCAAGCTGCAGGACATCATTCTGTAACGCCGATTTCACGAATGAAAAAGGGATGCCGAGGCATCCCTTTTTTGTGCTCAGGCTTCCTTGTCGGCCTTGCCGGCAGCATCGGCGAAGCGTGCCAGCCAGCGATCCCAGGGCCAGGGCATGTCACCCCTGTCTTCGGCGTTTTCCTTGCGCCGAATGGCGTTGCGCACCGTAATGGCGCCCAGCCAGCGCACCGGCTCGGGAGGAAAACGCCCCTGGGGTCCCCTGGCCAAGCCGCAGCGAGCCCACTCATCGTTTCGTCCCAGCACCAGGCTGGTGAGTATTTTGGCGCCCAGCAGGCTCTGCACCACGCCGTTGCCGGAATAGCCCAGGCCATAGTAAATATCGCCGTCGCCCTCAAGCCGACCGAAAAACGGCAGGCCGGTGGCGGAACGGTCCGATGGCCCCGTCCAGGTGGCTTCAATGCCGGCTCGAAGCCCGGGAAAAAAGCGCTGCAGCGCCGCCTTCAGCATGGCCCGATAGCGACTGGGCTGGTCAAAGGCCGCATGCAGCCGGTTGCCGTAGGCAAACAGGTTGCCGCCCTTGCCCAGCATCAGCCGACCGTCGGGCGTACTGCGGTAGTAGTGCACAAAGGTGCGGCCATCGACCACGGCGGCGCCATGGTTCAGGCCGAGGCGCTTCAGCTCGGCCGGCGCCGGCGTGGTGATCGCCATGTCGGACGACACCAGTACCAGGTGTTTGTCGAATTCTCGAAACAGGCTCGGGGTCCAGGCGTTCAGTGCCAGGATGACCTTGCCGGCGGTCACGCTGCCTTGAGCCGTTTCCACCCGGGCCGGCCGGCCGCGTCCGAGCCGGGTCATGGGACTGTGTTCAAAGATGGCAATGCCGAGGGACAGCGCCACCCGGCGCAGGCCACGCACCAGCAGCGCCGGCTGCACCGAACCGGCCAGGGGGGAGAAGTGGCCTTCCAGGTGGGCCTCGGAGCCGGTGTGGGCCAGCAACTCTCCCTCGTTCAGGCTGGACCAGCTGTTCAGCCCGGCGTGCTCAAGCACGGCCACCAGGCGGTCCATGGCGCCACTCTGGGCACCGTTGGTGGCGGTGTAGCAGGTGCCGTCGATACGCAGTTCTGCGTCGATGCCGTGTTGCTCGCAAAAATCCCGAATCTCCAGCACCGCCTGTTCCGAGGCGCGCACCAGGCGGGCGGCTTCCTGCTCTCCGTAACGCCGGCGCAGTGACGGATACTTGGTGGACCAGGTCAGCAGGCAACCGCCGTTGCGACCCGAGGCGCCACTGCCGCACAGTTCCCGCTCCAGCACCACGATATTGAGTGTCGGCTCTGCCTGCTTGAGCCGAATGGCGCTCCACAGCCCGGTGTAGCCACCACCGACGATGCACACATCGGCCTCAAGATGCCGATCGAGGGGGGCGGCCGGTGCCGGTTGCTCCCGCTCCAGAGCCTGTTGCAGCCAGAAGGGGCGTTGTGGTGTTGGCATTATCGTTGTCTCCAGCCCTGAGTCAGGCGCAGCAGGACACGGCTGGCGGCCAGGTGCAGCAGCTTGGCCAGCAGTGCGGTGGTGAAAATCAGCATGGCCATGGCGGCGGCCGGGGCGATGTTGCCGCTGTCGTCCAGGTTGAGCACGGCAACGGACGCCAGCATGGTGTCGGGACCGTACAGGAACACCACCGCCGAGACCGTGGTCATGGCGTTGACGAACAGGTAGATGGCCACATCCAGCACCGCCGGCAGACACATGGGCAGGCTGACTCGCCACATGGCCTTGAACCGGCTGATGCGCAGGGAGGCGGCTACGGCCTCGATTTCGGCGGGCAACTGCTTGAGCGCGGTGACCGCGGTCAGGTGTCCGACGGTATAGAAGTGCACTATGGTCGACACCACCAGCAGGGTCATGCCGCCGTAAAGTACGCGCAGCGGGTTTTCCGGCTGATTGAAAAAGAAGATGTAAGCCAGGCCCAGCACCAGGCCGGGCACCGCCAGCGGCACCATGGCCAGGCCGTGCAGCAGCTTGCGCAGGCCGTTCTGACCCTGCCCCTTCTCTACCAGCCAGGCGGCCAGGAAAATGGTCAGGGTGCCGAACAGGGCGGTCAGGCCGGCCATGCGCAGTGAGTTGCCATAGGCCTGCCAGCCGTCGATAAGATCAAACCGGTAGTGGTTCAGGCTCAGGCTCAGGTTATAGGGCCAGAACTGCACCAGGGAGGCGTAGCCGGCCATGGCGATCACGGCCAGCAGGGCCAGGGCCATCAGGCTGCAGAACAACAGGAAAAAGCCGTCACGCCAGGGGTTGGGAGCGGGCTGGTAGGGCAGGGAACGGCTGTCGATCAACTGCTTGTTGCGACGCTGCAACCAGCTGTCGGCGGCAAAGGCGAGCAGGGCCGGCAGCAGCAACAGGGTGCTGATCAGTGCGCCCATGGCGAAGTTCTGCTGGCCTACCACCTGCTTGTAGATGTCGGTTGCCAGCATGGCGTATTGGCCGCCGATCACCTTGGGCACGCCAAAGTCGGTGATCACCATGGTAAACACCACCATCAGGGTGCTGAGCAGCGCATACTTGATGCCGGGCAGGGTAACCTGAAAAAAGGCGCGTACCGGGCCGCCGCGCAATACGCGACAGGCTTCGAACAAGCGGCCGTCGGTGGCGCCCATGGCGGTGCTGAGCAGCATCACCGCATGGGGAAATGCCCAGAACGACAGCCCCAGCATGATGCCGATGGGGCCATAGATGCTTTCGTCGCCCAGCCAGTGACGCAGCACCCCCTGGTTGCCGAACAGGTAAATCAGGCTGATGGCCGGCAGCAGTGAAGGGGCCAGTATCGGCACCATGGCCACCACCTTGAACAGGGTCCGGGCCGGCAGCCGAGTGCGGGTCAGGCCATAGGCGTAGAGAAAGGCCAGGCCGGTTACCAGCAGGGTAACCAGCAGGCCCATGGTCAGCGTATTGATCAGGGAGTGGATCAGCGCCGGCGTAGCCAGGTAGCGACGAATGTTATCCAGGCCGACGAATCGGCCCTGATCATCCACCAGGGCGGTATGCAGGATCTGGCCCAGGGGCAGCACCAGGGCCAGCAGAAACAGCACGCAGGCCAGGGTCAGCAGCCAGCGCTGCAGTTTGTCGTCCCGGCTGGCCGTGCGGGGCAGGCTCAGGGTTGTCATGCGCCGGCCCCGCTGAACAGGTGGGCATGCTCCAGCGGCAGCTCCAGCGCCACTTCCTGCCCGGGCTGCAGTCGTTGCAGATCGCAGTCCCGGGGCGACAGATCCGCCAGGATGGGATCCGGGTGACTGTCTACTGTCACCTCGGCCCGAATAAAGGCACCGAGGAAAGACAGCTCCCGAATGCGCCCGCGCAGCTGAGGACCGGTACCGGACCCGGCCAGCCGGGTCAGCTCCGGACGCCAGGCCAGCAGGTGCCGGCTGCCAGGGGTGACCTGACGGGGCAGGGTATGTTCACCCAGGTTCAGGCGGCCGTGATGGTCGGCCACGGCGGCATAGAAGTTCATGGCACCGATAAAGCGGGCCACGAAGGGTGTGGCGGGCTGATAGTAGATTTCTTCAGGGGTGCCGATCTGCTCGATCTCACCCTGGTTCATCACCACGATGCGATCGGCCATGGCCAGGGCCTCTTCCTGATCGTGGGTCACCATGATGGTGGTGATGCCGAGTTCTCGCTGCAGCCGTTTGATTTCGGCGCGCAGCTGAATGCGTACGCGGGCATCCAGCGCAGACAGAGGCTCGTCCAGCAGCAGCAGGCCGGGTGAAAGGGCAATGGCCCGGGCCAGGGCCACCCGCTGCTGTTGTCCGCCGGACAGTTGCCCCGGATACTTGCTACCGCTGTCGGGCAGGCCGATGGTATTCAGCAGCGCCGCCACCCGTGAGCGAATCTCGTCCTTGGGCAAGCGCATGTTTTCCAGGCCAAAGGCGATGTTCTGGTACACGGTGAGGTTGGGAAACAGGGCATAGGACTGAAACACGATGCCGAAGTCGCGTTGCTCGGGAGGCGCCTGGGTGATATCGCGCCCGGCCTGTTCAATGCGACCGTCGGTAGGCAGGTCCAGGCCGGCGATGGCGCGCAGCAGCGTGGTCTTGCCGCAGCCGCTTGGGCCGAGAAAACAAATGAACTCCCCTTCCTTTACGGTCAGGCTGACGCCCTTGAGGGCGCGAAAGTCGCCGAAGTGCTTTACCACATTGTCGATTGCTAAATATGTCATCAGATTACCCTCATCTGGTTTAGACCAGTTTCGGGCAATCTACAAAGTGTTTGTGACGATGGTGTGACACTTTATTGACAGGGTGATGTTTTTTGCTCAGACCGACAGCTGAATATTGAGTGCGTCGTGGCGCCAGTACTCCCAGTCCAGTTCAATGGCCCTGCCGACGGGATCCCGTGACAGCCGGCTGATAAAGAGGGCGGCGGCCCCGGTCGCCACGCCCAGGGCCTGGGCCCGGTTTTCATCCAGGGCCACCGGATACATGTTGAGTTCCATGGTGGCGATGCTGACGTCGTATTCCTGTTCGAACAACCGGGTCAGGGAGCGGGTCAGGTCATGCTCGGCCAGGCCTGGAAAGCGGGCCGGATCCACATGGTTTTCTTCCAGCAGCACCGCGTGACCATCGATGGAGCGCAGCCGCTGCACACGGTGCAGGGGAGTCAGGGGCGCCAGCCCCAGGGCTCGGTGCACCGCCGGCTCGGCCGGCGCCAGCTGGTGCGTCAGCACTTGAGTGTGGGGCTGTCGGCCCTGGCCGGAAACCACTTCGTTGAAGGGCAGTCCCTGGGTCGGGTTGTAGTTGATGCGGCTCGGCGTGATGTACCAGCCACGGCGGTTGGCGCGGTAGATCAGCCCCTTGCCTTCGAGCCGCGACAGCGCTTCGCGCAGGGTGACCCGCGTGGTGGCGAAGGCGTCGCTGAGCTGGCGTTCCGAGGGCAGCTTGCTGTTGGTGGGCAGGGCGCCACTGCGGATCTGGGCTTCAATGCTGTCGCTGATCTGCTGGTAATGGGGTTTGCTCATTCTCTTTCCATTATGGACTACACCACTATTTTTACCGCCCGAGGGCGCGGTGGTTGTCGTCAAGGTGTTGAAACTGGTGGCCATTATTACCCCTGTGGAGGTCAATGCACAGGCCTGCTACAGATGAATTTTTTGTTGCAGCCGGGGTTGTTGCCTTGCCCGCCGACGGTGGTACGGTTATCGTGTTTGCAAGTTTGGTATATACCAGGAGTGAACGTGAATAATCCCTATCTGCTGCTGACCCCCGGCCCCCTGTCGACCTCCGCCAGTGTGCGCGAGGCCATGATGAAGGACTGGTGTACCTGGGACGACGATTACAACCAGGGCGTGGTGCAGCCCATTCGCCGCCAGCTGGTGCGCCTGGCCACTGCCCATTCGGGCTACACCAGTGTGCTGATGCAGGGCAGCGGCACCGCCGGTGTGGAAGCGGTGCTGGGCTCGGCCGTACCCGCCGAGGGCAAGTTGCTGGTATTGATCAACGGCGCCTACGGCCGGCGCATGGCCGATATTGCCCGTTGCCTGGGGCTGCGCCTTGCCACCATGGAAGTGGCGGAGACCGAGCCGTTGTCGGCCGAGCTGCTGAGCCAGGCACTGGCAGCGGATGCGTCCATCAGCCATGTGGCCTTTGTGCACTGTGAAACCACCACCGGCATTCTCAATCCGCTGGCGGAACTGTGTCAGGCCGCCAAGGCACGGCACAAGACCCTGATCGTGGACGCCATGAGTTCCTTTGGCGGTGTCCCCATGGATGCGGGCGAGCTGGCCATCGACTTTTTGATCTCCAGTGCCAATAAATGCATTCAGGGTGTCCCCGGGTTCAGTTTCATTATCGCTCGGGAAGCGGCCATGCAGCGCTGTGAGGGCCAGGCCCGTTCGGTCAGCCTGGACCTGTTCGATCAGTGGCAGTGCATGGAACGTCAGGGCGGCAAGTGGCGCTTTACCTCGCCGACCCATGTGGTGCGAGCCTTTGCCCAGGCCCTGGCCGAGCTGGAGCAGGAAGGGGGCGTGGGCGCTCGTCATCGGCGCTATCAAGGCAACCAGCGGACCCTGGTGGATGGCATGGAACGGCTCGGTTTTCGGCCGCTGGTGGCGCGGGACTGGCAGTCGCCGGTGATCACCGTGTTCGCCGCACCCGAGGCGCCGGCCTACGACTTCAAGCGGTTTTATGAAGGACTGAAAGCGCGCGGATATGTGATTTATCCGGGCAAGGTGTCGGCGGTGGACTGTTTTCGCATCGGCACCATAGGAGAAGTGTATCAACAGGACGTGGTCGGCCTGCTGGCTGCCATCGAAGACGCTATTTTCTGGTAAATAAAGGAAACCACAATGAGCTATCGTTTTGAACGTCGTTATACCGGGGCCGTGCAGGCGGTGATCATGGACTGGGCCGGCACCACGGTGGATTTTGGCTCCGTCGCGCCAATTAACGCCTTTCGGCGCCTGTTTGCCGGCGAAGGCATTGACGTCACCCAGGCCGAGTGCCGGGCTCCCATGGGCAGCGAAAAGCGTGATCACATTTGCCAGATGCTGGCCATGCCGCGTATTCGTGAAGCCTGGCTGCAGATCAAGGGTGAGGCCCCAAGTGAGGCGGAAATCGATCGCCTGTATCAGGACTTCGTGCAGATTCAGATCGAATGCATTCGCGACAGCGCCGTGCTGATCCCGGGCATGGATCGGGTGGCCGCGGAGCTCACCGGGCGCGGCATTCGCCTGGGCGCCAATACCGGCTACAGCCGCGACATGATCGTTGAGTTGGTGCAGCGCGCCGCCGAGCAGGGCTATGCCCCCGAGGTGGTGATCACCGCCAGTGACGTGCAGCGCGGCCGGCCCTGGCCGGAAATGAGCCTGCGGGCGGCCTGTGCCCTGGAGGCGGGGGCGGTGCAGGCCTGCGTCAAGGTGGATGATACCGGTGTGGGTATTGAAGAAGGCCTGAACGCCGGCATGTGGACGGTGGTACTGGCGGTGTCCGGCAACGAGGTAGGCCTGTCGCTGGAAGACTGGCAGGCCCTGGCGCCGAGTGAGCAGCAGCGTCTGCGCAGCAAGGCCCATGCTCGCCTGGCCGGTACCGGCGCCCATTATGTGATCGACACTATCGCCGAATTGCCGGCGGTGATTGACGACATCAACGCCCGCCTGGCCCGGGGCGAGCGTCCCTGATGACGCCGCTGGCCCTGTTGCTGGTGCTGTGCTCCGCCGCGTTGCATGCGTTGTGGAACCTGCTTGGCAAGAGGGTCAGCCCCGGTTATGCCTTTTTCTGGCTGGCCAACCTGACCCAGTGCCTGGTGTTGCTGCCGTTTGGCCTGTGGATGCTGGGGCGAGAGCAGGGGCTGGCCTTCTGGGGCTGGCTGCTGGCCAGCGGACTGTGTCAGAACCTGTATATGGCGGCGCTGGCCGCGGCCTATCGTCAGGGGGACCTGAGCCTGGCCTATCCGCTGGCCCGGGCCCTGCCCATGTTGCTGGTGGGGGTGGGTGGGCTGGCCCTGGGCCAGGTCATCACGCCGGCGGCAGGGGTCGGCATGGCCCTGATGCTGGCCGGTTGCCTGCTGTTGCCGGTACTCAGTCTGCGCCAGTGGCGGGTGCGGCAGTACCTGACACCGGGTTGCGCCCTGGCCCTGCTGGCCGCCGTTGGCACCAGCGGCTACAGCCTGATCGACGCTCATGCCATCTCGCTGTTGCGGGTCTGGCTGGACGGGCTGCACGGCCGGCAGAGCCTGGCCCTGTATTATCTCTGGTTGCAGGTGATGGCGGTACTGGTGACGTCGTTGCCATTGTTGTGGTGGCCGCGCTTTCGCACCGGGCTGATGCAAACCGGGCGCCGGTCGGCCGGTCCCGCCATGCTGGCCGGTATCATGATGGGGCTGACCTACAGCCTGGTGTTGTGGTCTTTGGCCCTGGCCAGTCAGGTTTCCTATGTGGTGGCCTTGCGTCAGCTCAGCATTCCCCTGGGAGTGTTGCTGGGCATCTGGCTGTTGGGCGAGTCGTACCGGGGAGGGAAACTGCCCGGGGCCGCGCTGATACTGGGGGGGCTGACCTTGGTGGCCCTGGCCGGTTGAGGCCGAATGGAACATATTACAGCCGTGATGCGGCCGGGCTTGCCCGGCCGTTTCTTTTTTGCGTGGTGGCCATGATGGTGTCGGTTATCCACTTTTTCACGAAACTGTCACCGGACTGTCATTCGCTGGTTTTAAGCTGAGCGTGTTTTCTGGTATATACCAAATGGAGAAGGAAGCATGCTGAAGAAGACCCCCCTGGCTTTGCTGCTGGCCCTGGCCGCCGCCGGTGCCCAGGCCAAGACCGAACTGACCGTTTATACCGCCCTGGAGCTGGATCAGCTAAAGGCCTATCAGGCCGCCTTTGAACAGGAAAACCCGGACGTCGCCATTCGCTGGGTGCGGGATTCGACCGGGATTATTACCGCGCGCCTGCTGGCGGAAAAGGAAAACCCCCAGGCCGACGTGATCTGGGGTCTGGCCGCTACCAGCCTGATGCTGATGGATGAACACGACATGCTGGCCCCCTATGCCCCGGCCGGCCTGGAACAGCTGTCGGCAGAGTTCCGCGATGCCCGCGACACGCCTCACTGGGTGGGCATGAACGCCTGGCTGGGGGTGATCTGCTACAACACCATCGAAGCCGAAAAGCATGGCCTGACCAAACCGAGTAGCTGGCAGGATCTGACCAAGCCCGAATACCAGGGCCATATTGTGATGCCCAACCCGGCTTCCAGCGGTACCGGTTTTCTCGATGTCTCGGCCTGGCTGCAACAGTTTGGTGAAGATAAGGGCTGGGCCTACATGGATGGTCTGCACCAGAATATTGCCAACTACACGCACTCCGGCTCCAAACCCTGCGTGCAGGCGGCCTCGGGTGAAGCGACCATCGGTATTTCCATGGCCTACCGGGGGGCCAGCCTCAAGCAGCAGGGCGCCCCGCTGGATCTGGTCTTCCCCAGTGAGGGAGTGGGCTGGGAAATGGAAGCGGCGGCCATCGTCAAGGGCACCGACAATGAAACGGCGGCGCAAAAGCTGCTGGACTTCGCCGTCACCCGCCAGGCCAACGAGCTCTATAATCAGAGCTTCGCGGTGGTTGCAATGCCGGGTGTGGCCAGGCCGGTGCAGTACTTTCCGGAGCAGCCGGCCAGCGTGATGATCGACAACGACTTCGCCTGGGCGGCCGGCCAGCGCGAGGCCATTCTGGCCGAGTGGCAGCGCCGTTACGACGGCAAGAGCGAAGCCAAATAGCGCTTGAATGAATGCCTGTCAGTGAGAGCCCGGTCAGCGTACCGGGTTCTTTTTTTACCAGGAGGCGGCCATGCGACTGCTGTGGTTACGCAACGATCTGCGGCTGGACGATCACGCCGGCTGGCAACGGCTGGCGGAGTACCAGGGAACAACGGCGGCGGTTTTTATTCTGCCCGCCCACTGGCGCCAGGCCGACGACGCCGGGCTGCATCGGCTGGGTACCGCCAGGGTGGCCTATTTGCAGCAGGCGCTGGCGGATTTACGCGAGCGGCTGGCAACCTTTCCGCTCACGTTGCTGGAGGGCGACCCGGTGGCACTGCTGCTGGCCTGGCACCGGCAGCAGCCCTTTGAGCTGGTCACTCATGCCGCCCAGGCGCCGGAAGAGGCCGACTGGCTGACTCGGCTGCAAGACGCCGGCGTAACCGTGCGCACGGTTGAAACCCAGCCGCTGTTTGCACCACATCAGGTTGAACCGTTATTCGAGACATTTCCCGCCAGCTTCACCGGCTTTCGAAAACTGGTGGAGAAAAAACCGGTTTGGCCGGTGTCGGCACCGCAACCGGCGGCTGACCTCGGCCGGCTTCAGGCCGCCAGGTGCCCGCTAGCAACCGGCATTCACTGGCCCGCGACGCCGGGTGCGCCGGCCCATCCGGCCTGGCAGGGGGGAGAGACGGCGGCCCGGGGCTGGCTGCAGCATTACCTGTTTGAACAACGGGCCCTGGCCCATTACAAGGCCAGCCGCAACGATTTGACCGGCCGTTATTTCTCCAGTCACCTTAGTGCCGCCCTGGCCTGGGGTTGCCTTTCACCACGAAGGGTGTGGCATGAAGTATTGCGTTACGAGCAACGGTGGAGCAGCGACGAGCACAGTTACTGGCTGCGCTTTGAGTTGCTGTGGCGGGAGTATTTTCACTGGTCGCTGCGGGTGCACGGCACGCGGCTGTTTGCGGCCGGCGGTCTCACCGGCAAGGCGGTGCCGGGCGTTTTCAATGCCGCATACTGGCAGGCCTGGTGTAATGCCCGTACCGGCTGGCCGATGATCGATGCCGGCCTGAAGGAGCTCATCACCACCGGCTTTTGCTCCAACCGGCTTCGGCAGAATCTGGCCAGTTGCCTGATGCACGAGCTGGGGCTGGACTGGCGGCTGGGCGCGCGCTTTTTTGAACAGCACCTGGTGGACTTTGACGTGGCCAGCAACTGGGGCAACTGGGCCTACATTGCCGGCGCCGGCCACGATCCGCGCCAGGGGCACCATTTCAACCCGCACCGGCAGTGGCGCCAGTACGATCCCAAGCTCACTCACCTGCACCAGTGGCTGCCCGAACTGGGCCCGGTCACCCTTGAACAGGTAGAGCGCCACCAGCGCGGCGAGCAATTACTGGATTACCCGGCACCCCTGGTGCCGCTTGAGTGTTGAGGCTTTTGCCTGAAGGCTCCGTTATGCATTCCCATGTTGAGCGTGGGAATGAGGCGGACGAATCGCAAATGGGCGATGAGCGTAGTGCATCATCAGAATTCCGCAGCCGGCTTTGTGTTGGAATTCGCTGCGCTCATTCGCAACCTACTAATGACGAAAACTGGCAGTCAGCTTTGCAGCCCCATGAAACAGAAGCGTAGGTTGGTGATGAGCGTAGCGAATCCCAACAATGTGGTCCGACGGACTGCACCGCGCCGTAGGTTTAACCTTTTTCCTGCTGACTGCCTTTGGTCAGGGCGGCGGGATCCAGCAGTTTGCGCAGTTCGGCCTCGGAGAGATCGGTTTCTTCCAGCGCCACCTCCAGAATGGGGCGGCACTCGGCATAGGCCTTTTTGGCGATGTTCGCCGCCTTGGCATAGCCGATCACCGGGTTCAGCGCCGTCACCAGTATGGGGTTGCGGGCCAGGTGTTCGCCGAGGTGCTCCTCGTTCAGGGTAAAGCCGTCGATGGCCTCGGCCAGCAGCGGCGCACAATTGGCCAGCAGTTTCATCATGGTCAGCAGGTTGCTGGCCACCAGCGGCAGCATCACATTGAGCTGAAAATTGCCCGACTGTCCCGCCACCGTGTTGGCGGCGTCCAGGCCCATCACCTGGGCCGCCACCATGGCCACCGCCTCGGGCACCACAGGGTTGACCTTGCCGGGCATAATGGACGAGCCCGGCTGCAGCGCCGGCAGCTGAATCTCGGCCAGACCGGTAAGTGGTCCCGAATTCATCCAGCGCAGATCGTTGGCGATTTTCATCAGTGCCACCGCCAGGGTTTTGAGCTGGCCCGACAGCTCCACCGCCGTGTCCTGGCAGCTCAGGCTGTAGAAGTAGTCTTCCGCCGGACAAAAGTCCTGGCCGGTATGCTCATTGAGATAGTCGCAGGCCAGCCTGGCCTGGCGCGGATCGGCGTTAATGCCGGTACCGATGGCGGTGCCCCCCAGGGCCAGTTGCTGCAGCCGGCTCTGCAGCCCCTGCAAACGATCACGGCCATACTGCACCTGCGTGGCCCAGCCCCCCAGCTCCTGATCAAAACGCAGGGGCATGGCGTCCATCAGGTGGGTGCGGCCGGTTTTCACCTTGTCCTGCAGGCGTTCGCCCTTGCCGAGTATGGTCTGCTCCAGCTGGTGCAGGGCCGGCAGCAGTTCACGGCTGAAGGCGAGCGCGGTGCTGACGTGAATGGCGGACGGAATCACGTCATTGGAGCTCTGGCCCATGTTGACGTCGTCGTTGGGATGCACCGGCTTGCCCAGGTGGGCACTGGCCAGGTGGGCCAGCACCTCGTTGACGTTCATGTTGGTGCTGGTGCCCGAGCCGGTCTGAAACACGTCTATCGGAAAGGCGTCGTCGTGTTTGCCGGCAATCACCTCGTGGGCGGCATGCACGATGGCGTCGGCCTTGTCCTGCTCCAGCCGGCCCAGTTCGCCGTTGGCGTGGGCGCAGCCGGCCTTGAGCAGGGCCAGGGCGTGAATAAAGGCGGGGGGCAAGGGCTGGCCCGAGATGGGGAAGTTGTTGATGGCGCGCTGGGTCTGGGCGCCGTAGAGTGCCTCGACCGGTACCTCTATGTTGCCCATGGAATCCCGTTCGGTTCGCATTTTCATCACTGCTTCCTCCATTGATGTCAGACGGTCATGACTACAGCAAAGAGCTTAGCACTCCGTCTTTTTGCCGAAAGCCGCAGACGCTGAAAAAGGCCGTCAGCGCCGTGGCGTCTTCGGCGGGCAGGCCGGCGAGGCTCAGTTCCAGCCGAGTGAGGCCGTTAGCCTGGGCGTCCGCCTTCAGCTGGCGCAGCAGCTCGCTGCCTACGCCCCGACGCCGAGTAATGTCCCGCACCGCGAAAAAGCCGATGCGCTCGTCCTGGTGCCAGGCCAGGGCCACGGCGCGGTCGTTAAAGGTGGCCAGCAAAAAGGGCTGATTCTCGGGCAGGGGCTTGCCTTGCAGAATAAGTTCCGCGTGAGCCCTGTATTGCTCGGGCAGTTGAGTCAGGTGATGTACGGTGAGGCGCATGATGCCGCTCCTTAGCCATAAAAACCGGCATTCTAGCATGAGGCGAGTTCGACAAACGGGCCGTTCGGCGGCATTATGGTGCGGCATTTTTCACCACGACAGATTCCATGAGTTTCGACACCCGGGCGCACAATCGCGCCATGACCCATTTCGATGAGCATGACAGCTTCTGGCTGTTTGGCTACGGCTCCCTTATCTGGAAGGCGGACTTTCCCTTTGTGGAACGCCGTCCGGCCTGGATTGACGGCTGGGCGCGCCGGTTCTGGCAGGGCTCCCACGATCATCGCGGCACGCCGGCGGCGCCGGGCCGGGTAGCCACCCTGGTTCGTGCGCCTAAGGTCCGCTGCCACGGCATGGCCTACCGTATTGAGCCGGCGGTACTGGCACAGCTCGATTTGCGGGAAAAGAATGGCTACCTGCGGGAGCGGGTGGCGGTGCAATTTGACAGCGGCCAGGCCGAAGATGGCCTGATTTACCTCGCCACCGAGCACAACGCCGCCTTTCTGGGGGACGCGCCGCCGGCGGAAATGGCGGCGCAGATCGCCCATGCCCATGGCCCCAGCGGCAGCAACCGGGACTATCTGCTCAACCTTGCCGAAGCGCTGGCCCGCCAGGGCGTGCATGACGACCATGTGGCCGGGCTGGTGGCGCTGTTGCCACCGGTTGAAGGAGAAGGCTGATGGAGTGCCGGCCCAACTGCGGCGCCTGCTGCATCGCCCCCAGCATCAGCGCGCCGTTGCCGGGCATGCCCGATGGCAAGCCGGCGGGGGTGCCTTGTGCCCATCTGCTGGCAGACATGCGTTGTGAGCTGTTTGGCAGGCCCGAGCGGCCGGCGCTGTGCGCCCGCTTTAACCCCGCCGCCGACGTGTGCGGCACCGGCCGCGATAACGCCATCTGGCTGATCAGCGAGCTGGAGGCAGCAACGGCCTGAAATCAGCCCCGGCGCAGCCAGGGCAGGGGGTCAATGGCCTGGCCCCGGTAGCGGATCTCGAAGTAGAGCCCCGGCTTGTCCTGGCCACCACTTTCACCGCTCAGTGCTATGGCCTGACCGGCCTTGACCCTGTCTCCCGGGCCCAGCAGCAATGACTGGTTATGGCCGTACAGGCTGAGGTAGCCCTTGCCGTGGTCGATGACCATCACCATGCCAAAGCCGTTGAGCCAGTCGGCGTACACCACCTGACCATTGGCCACGGCGCTGACTTCCCGGCCGGCGGGGGCGCCAATCAGCAGACCCTTCCAGCTGAGCTGGCTGGTGCGGGCGGCGCCAAAGCGATGCAGCAGTGATCCTTGCAACGGCCAGGGCAGGCTGCCCTTGGCAAGTCCGCCAAAGCTCCCCTGAGTCTTGGCCACCACCGGGGTGTGGCCCGACGGCCCGGCCTGATTGCGGGCCGCGGCCAGGCGTTCCTGCTCGCGACGTTCGCGTTCACGCCGCTCCCGTTCGGCTCGCTCGGCGGCGGCCTTGATCTGCTGCTCCAGGTGGCTGGCGGCCTGCTGCAGGTTGGCCAGCCGGCGGTTGCCCTGCTCCAGTTGCGCATTGATCTTGTTGGCGGTCTGGTTGCGTTCGTGCTGGCGTTGCTGCAATGACTGCTGCTGTTGTTGCTGGCCGGCCAGCAGCTCCTTGAGCCGAGTGCGGCCCTGTTCGGCCCGGCGGCGGTTGTCGGCCAGCTGGCGGCGAATCTCGGCCAGTTGTTGCAGGGCATCGGCCCGAGCCTGGTTGAGGTGGGCGTAGTAATGCAGCAGGCGGTCAATGTCGCTGCTGTCCTGGCCGTTGAGCAGCAGTTTGAGGTAGTCGTGACGGCCGTTCTGGTAGGCGGCACGCAGCTGGGAGGCCAGCTGGTGGCGCTGTTCGTCGGCCTGTTGGTTGAGGGACTGGTGCTCCTGCTCGAGCCGGGCCAGCTCCCGCTCATTGTCTTTTAGCTTGTTTTGAGTCTGGTTCAGCTTTCGGGCCAGGGCCGAAATGGCCTTTTCGTCCTCGGCCAGCTGTTGTTGCAGCGCCTTCAGCTCTCGTTGCTGGACCTGAATGTCTTGCTGCTGACTGGCAATCTGACCCTTTACGTTCTTCAGATCCTTGCTGTCATTCGCCCATGCGCAAGCACCGGCCATCAGGCCGGTGCTCAGCAATATTGAAACAATCAGTCTTTGTGCGCCCATAGGGCTCAGATTATTTCAGAACCATCAGGGGCTTGCCAGTCATTTGCGGCGGAATATCCAGGCCCATCAGGGTCAGCATGGTGGGCGCCAGATCCGACAGCCGACCGCCTTCCACCGGGCTGGCATCGCGGCCGATGTAGATCAGCGGCACCGGCAGGTTGGTGTGGGCGGTATGGATCTCGCCGGTTTCCGGGTTGACCATCTGCTCGGCGTTGCCGTGATCGGCGGTGATCAATGCCTCGCCACCCACTTTTTCCAGCGCCGCCACTACTCGGCCAATGGAGCTGTCCACCGCCTCGCAGGCCTTGACCGCGGCCTCGAACACGCCGGTGTGGCCGACCATGTCGCCGTTGGGATAGTTGCAGATGATGACGTCGAACTGGCCGCTCTCAATGGCCTCGACCAGCTTGTCGGTCAGCTGCTGTGAATTCATCTCCGGCTGCAGATCATAGGTGGCCACCTTGGGGCTGGGAATAAGCTCTCGCTGTTCGCCGGCAAAGCATTCCTCGATGCCGCCGTTGAAGAAGAAGGTCACGTGGGCGTATTTCTCGGTTTCCGAGATGCGCAGCTGGGTCTTGTTGTGCTCGGCCAGCCACTCGCCAAGGGTGTTGACCAGGTGCTCGGGCGGGTAGGCGCAGCTGGTATGAATGTCGGCGGCATACTCGGTGAGCATCACAAAGTCGGACAGCGCCGGGCGTACGCCGCGCTCAAAACCGGTGAAGTCGTCCTCGACAAAGGCGCGGGTCAGCTCCCGGGCCCGGTCGGCGCGGAAGTTCATAAAGATGACGGCGTCGCCGTCCTGCATGGCGACCGGCTCACCCACTACGGTGGCATTGACGAACTCGTCGTTCTCGTCGCGGTCGTAGGCGGCCTGCAGGGCCTCCACGCCGGTGGCGGCGCTGTAGTCGGCCTTGCCCTGGGTCAGCAGGTCATAGGCGCTCTGCACCCGATCCCAGCGGTTGTCACGGTCCATGGCGTAGTAGCGACCCACCACGGAGGCGATGCGGCCTTTGCCCAGTTTTGTAAACAAACCGTCAAAACGTTCGAGTGAGCTCCGGGCCGAACGGGGGGCCACGTCGCGGCCGTCGAGAAAGCCGTGCAGATAGATTTGTTCGGCGCCCCGTGCGGCGGCCAGTTCCACCATGGCGGCAATGTGATCCTCATGGCTGTGAACGCCGCCCGGCGACAGCAGGCCCATGATGTGCACCGCCCGGCCCTTGTTGACGGCGCCGTCCACGGCTTGGGTCAGCGCCGGATTGGTAAAGAAATCGCCGTCCTTGATGGCCTTGCCGATGCGGGTCAGCTCCTGATAGACGATGCGGCCGGCGCCGATATTGACGTGGCCCACCTCGGAGTTGCCCATCTGGCCATCGGGCAGACCCACGTCATCTCCCGAGGTGGAAATCAGGGTGGAGGGGCGCGCCTGCATCAGCTGGTCGAGTACCGGGGTGCGGGCGGTGTGAATGGCGTTGTGTTCGGTTTTTTCGCTGTATCCCCAGCCGTCGAGAATGAGCAGTACCAGGGGCTTTTTGGTCGAGTTCATGGTGTAACCCTATGTCTTTATTTGAAGTGTAATGCGATGAAAACTGAAACTGTCCGTCATATTACTACAACTGATGAATTGGTCACCAGACGAGGGGGCGGGGGATTTGCCATTGGGTGATCCGGGCCGCGTTTGCACGGGAGTGGGCGGCTGTTATTTGCCGAGTGCCCATGTATACTCGGGCTTTTCCGTCTTTTGAATCGCAAGAAGTAACATCATGCAAGAGTATCTCGACTTTGCCGCCCGGCATCCGCTGCTGACCATGGTCTGGCTGGGCCTTGCCTCGGCGGTGGTGTACACCTTTATTATTGCCCGGCTGTCCAAAGTGAAGGTGGTGCCGGCCCAGGAAGCGGTCATGCTGATCAACAAGCAAAATGCCGCCGTGGTCGACATTCGTTCGGCGGAAGAATTCCGCAAGGGCCACATTGCCGGCGCCGTCAACGTGCCCAACGCTCAGCTCAAGGCCAACAACCTGAACCTGATCGAAAAGTACAAGGACAAGCCCCTGGTGTTGGTATGCGAAAGCGGCATGACCACCGGCGGCGCCGGTCGCCTGCTGAGCAAGGCCGGCTTTGCCCAGGTGCATACCCTGCGTGGCGGCATGACCGACTGGCGCAGCCAGAACCTGCCGGTGACCAAACGTTAATTTTTACAACCCATTGAGCAAAAGGATATTTTCATGGCCGAAGCAGCAAACGGCGCCGATGCCCAGGCGCAACAACAGGTAGAGTTTCAGATTCAGCGCATCTACCTGAAAGACATGTCCTTTGAGGCCCCGGGCACTCCCCTGGTGTTTCAAAAGGAGTGGAAGCCGGATGTAAAACTGGATCTCGACACCAAGAGTGCCCGCCTGGGTGACAACGTGTTTGAGGTGGTGCTGACCCTGACCGTGACTTGCAAGATGGGTGAGAACGAAACCGTGTATCTGTGCGAAATTCAGCAGGCCGGCGTATTCACCATCGGTAACATGGCCGAGCCCCAGCTGGCGCACTGCCTGGGCTCCTTCTGCCCCAACATTCTGTTCCCCTATGCCCGCGAAACCGTGGCCAGCCTGGTGAACAAGGGTTCCTTCCCGCAGCTGAACCTGGCGCCGGTGAACTTTGACGCCCTGTTTGCCGCCCACGTCCAGCGCGCCCAGCAGCAACAGCCGCAGGCCGACGCCTGATGAAACCGGACGCCGCCATTACCGTGCTGGGGGCCGGCTCTTACGGCACGGCCCTGGCCATCGCGCTGGCCCGCAACGGCCATCGCACCCTGCTGTGGAGCCACCGGCCCGAGCAGGTGGCGGCGTTGGCGGCGGACCGTTGCAACCAGGTATTCCTGCCTGACGCGGCCTTTCCCGACAGCCTGGCGCCCGAGGCGGATTTGCAGCGGGCGGTGCAGGCCAGTCGCGATCTGCTGATCGTGGTGCCCAGCCATGTCTTTGCCGATCTGCTGAGCAAGATAAAACCCTTTCTGCGCCCCGACAGCCGCATTGCCTGGGCTACCAAGGGTCTGGATCCGGCCAGTGGCAACCTGTTGCAACAGGTGGCAAAAGACATTCTCGGTGAGGAGCGGGCGCTGGCGGTGCTGTCGGGCCCGACCTTTGCCAGGGAGCTGGCCATGGGCCTGCCCACCGCCATCTCCGTGGCCGCGACCGAGCCGGCCTTTGGCAAGGAGCTGGCGGATCTGCTGCACTGCGGCCGTTCGTTTCGCGTGTATCTGAACGACGACATGGTGGGACTGCAGCTGGGTGGTGCGGTCAAGAACGTGATCGCCATCGGCGCCGGCCTGGCCGATGGCCTGGGCTTTGGCGCCAATGCCCGCACAGCGCTCATTACCCGTGGCCTGGCCGAATTGCAGCGCCTGGGGGTAGCCCTGGGCGCCCAGCAGGACACCTTTATGGGCATGGCCGGACTGGGTGATCTGGTGCTCACCTGCACCGACAACCAGTCCCGCAACCGCCGTTTTGGCCTGGCCTTGGGCCAGGGCAAAAGCGTAGACACCGCCATGACCGAGATCGGTCAGGTGGTGGAAGGCTACCGCAATGCCGACGAGGTGCACCGGCTGGCCGGGCGCCATGGCGTGGAAATGCCCATCTGCGAGCAGGTGTATCAGGTGCTGTATGAAGGCAAGAACGCCAAAGAAGCCGCCATTGCCCTGCTGAGCCGGGACCGCAAGGCGGAATAGCAGGCTGGAAGCGATAAGCTCGAAGTGAACACCGAATCAAAAAAGGAGCCTCTCGGCTCCTTTTTTGCGTTTGAGCAAATGCACTCAGTAGTAGGAGTGCTCGCCGCGCTCGTGCTCGGTGGCGTCGCGCACGCCGGTGAGTTCACCCGGGAACAGCTCGAGCAGTTGTTTCTCGATGCCTTCCTTCAGAGTCACGTCCACCATGGAGCAGCCGTTGCAGCCGCCACCAAACTGCAGAATGGCGAGGCCCTCTGCGGTGATCTCGGTGAGCACCACCTTGCCGCCATGGCTGGCGAGGCCCGGGTTGACCTGGGACTGGATCACATACTCTACCCGGTCGGCCAGGGGCGCGTCGTCGGGCACCTTGCTCATCTTGGCGTTGGGCGCCTTCAGGGTCAGCTGGGAGCCCATCTGATCGGTGACGAAGTCGATTTCGGCCTCTTCCAGGAAGGGCGCGCTTTGGGCATCGACGAGGGCTTCAAAGCCGTCAAACGGCAGATGGGTATCGTCGGTATCCACCGCATCGGGTGGACAGTAGGAAACACCACACTCGGCATTGGGGGTGCCCGGGTTAACCACAAAGACTCGAATATTGGTGCCTTCCGGCTGCTGGGACAGCAGCTTGCGGAAATGTCCCTGGGCGGTTTCGGAAATCGTAATCATCGCTATCCTCGTAAACCTGACTAAACAGCTCAACTTTTATCATACTCTTGTTGTCGGGCCTTGAATAGCCGTCAGTGTTCAAGAGTGCGGCACACCGCCCAGACTTCCACCCGCTCCACTCCCCGAGCCAGCAACAGCCGAGTGAGTTCGGCCATGGTGGCTCCCGTGGTGATCACATCGTCCAGCAGCGCCACGTGGCGGTAGCGGCTGGCGCCGGCGACAAAGGCGTCGGTCAGGTTGCGGCGACGCTCGGCCCGGCTCAGGTGGGTTTGCGAGGGGGTGGCCCGTATGCGCCGCAGCAGCCGGCGATCCACCTTCAGTGGCAGGGTTTGTTGCAGGCCCCGTGCAATCTCTTCCGCCTGGTTGTGCCCCCGGCGCAGGCGCCGCCACCAGTGCAGGGGCACCGGCAGCACCGCCTCGGGCCAGGGAGGCGCCAGCCGCTCGGCCAGCAACTGCCCCAGCAGACGGCCGTTGAGCAGACGGCCGTGATATTTAAGATCGTGCACCAGCCGGCTGAAGGGCGGGGCAAAGGGCGCGACAACCTGCATGCGCTGCCAGGGAGGGGGCCTTCTCTGGCAATGGCCGCAGCGGACGCCGGCCAGCGGCAGCGCACGGGTGCAACCGGGGCAGTAATGGTCCAGCACCGGTAGATCGGCGCGGCAATGCCGGCACAACAGCGGCGCCTCATGGCAGTCCTGCCGGCACAGCAGGCACTGGCCCCACCACAGCGGACCGGATTGTAAGCGGGTAAGCAAGGGCCGTATCATGGCGTGGTCGCGACGAGGAATCATGTAATGAGTGTATATACAGAACAACACGGCCGAGGCCCGCATCTGGTGCTGCTGCATGGCTGGGGCATGAATGGCGCGGTCTGGCGCGAGCTGGCCACCCGGCTTGAAGGCGACTTTTGCCTGCACATTGTGGATCTGCCGGGCTTTGGCCACAGCCCGGCGCTGGCGGCCGGCGCTACCCTGGCCGACTGGGCCGACAGCGTACTGGCGGCAGTGCCGGAGCGGGCCGCCTGGCTGGGCTGGTCCCTGGGCGGCCTGGTGGCCACTCAGGCCGCGCTGCAGGCACCAACGCGGGTCAGTGCGCTGATCACCCTGGCCAGCTCTCCGCGTTTTGTCAGCGAAGCCGGCTGGCCCGGCATCAAGCCAGAGGTGCTGAGCGGCTTTGAACAACAGCTGGCGGAGGATCATCATCAGGTGGTGAATCGCTTTCTGGCACTGCAGGCCATGGGCAGCGAACATGCCCGGGACGACATTCGCCGGCTGCGCGACAGCCTGGCGAGCAAGCCGGCGCCGGATCCTGGAGCCCTGGCCGCCGGCCTGGGACTGCTGGGTGAGGTGGATCTGCGGACCCGGCTGGCCGACCTGGGGATGCCGTTGCTGCGCCTCTACGGCCGGCTCGACGGCCTGGTGCCACGCAAGGCCGCGGCGCTCACCGATGATCTGGCCCCGGCCAGCCACAGTCATATGGAGCCCAAGGCGTCCCACGCGCCCTTTATTTCCCACCCCGATGCCACCGCCGAGCAGATCCGTCGCTTTCTGCATGGGCCGCGCTGAGCCAAGCAGAAAAGGGTGACAGGGACCATACTGGAAGGCGAACAGGTACAAGGGGGCTTTCATGGCCATTCCGGTAATTTTGCCCAACCTGCCGCCCAATCCGGCCCAGCCGGCCACCGAGGCGGCTCGCACCGACAATGTGCGCCGGCCGGCGATACCGGTGATACGGGCGGTGCAGCCCTATGTCGCCCTTCGTCAGCGAGATCGGCAACGTCAGCGCAACCGGCATGAGGAGTCCATGGAAGCCTGGCTCAGCCTGCATCAGGGAGCCGTGTGCCTGATTGGTACCAGTGCGGCCATGAGCCGCCGCCTGGACGTGATCCACCGGCGCTACCACGCAGGCGAAGCCCATACCGGCGCCGCGTTGGACATTGAGATCTGATCTCACGGGGAGGCATTCATGGCCAGTTATGATCTTACGCTCAAGCGCTCCGAGCCGGTGGCCGACGGCACCCTGGCGCTGTTCTTTGAGCGGCCCGCCGGCTTTGACTACAAGGCCGGGCAGTGTGCCCGGCTGGCGCTGGTGGATCCGCCGGAAACCGACGACGAAGGCAATGGCCGCATTTTGTCACTGGCGTCGGCTCCCGCCGAGGGAGAGCTGATGGTGGCCACCCGCCTGCGCGATACTGCCTTCAAGCGGGTACTGGGCGGGCTCAGGCCCGGCGCCGCGCTCACCCTCAAGGGCCCCTACGGTGACTTCGTGCTGCCCGCCGATGGCCAGGTGCCCGTGGTGTTTATTACCGGCGGCATTGGCATTACTCCGGTGCGCAGCATGGTGCTGCAGTCTCTGAGCGAGGGGCATAACGGCGCCATCACCCTGCTTTATGCCAACCGCAGACCCAAAGACGCCGCCTTTCTCGACGAGCTGCGGCAGGCCTGTGCCGGGCGCAGCAATTATCGGGTGGTGCCGATCATGACCCAGGATGCCGGCTGGCAGGGAGAAACAGGCCACCTGGATGTGGCCATGCTGCGTCGCCATGTTATGAATCTGACTGCGCCGCTGTATTACCTGGACGGTCCGCCCGGGCTGGTGAGTGCCATGAGATCCGTGCTGAGCGAGGCCGGTGTGGCCGAGGATCGCGTGCGTACCGAGGAATTCGCCGGATATTAGCGACGGTGTGACATCCGCGAAAATAGACCTGATTCGGCTCTGTGTGTAAAATTCGTGCTCTTTTTGTTGAACAACGAGATCACGCCATGGGCAGAGCCTATCAAAACCGCAAAGAATCCATCGCCAAGACCGCCAACGCCAAGAGCAAGGTCTACAGCAAGTACGGCCGCGAAATTTACGTGGTCGCCAAAGCGGGCGGCGCCGACCCCGATGGCAACCTGAGTTTGCGTGGCCTGATCGATCGCGCCAAAAAAGATCAGGTGCCTTCCCATGTGATTGAAAAGGCATTGCAAAAAGCCACCAGCGGTGCCGGCGAAGACTTCTCCCCGGCCCGCTACGAAGGCTTTGGCCCGGGCAACTGCATGGTCATCGTCGACTGCCTCACCGATAACCCCAACCGCACCATCGGTGACATCCGTCAGTGCTTCAACAAGGTCAAGGCCAAACTGGGCAGCTCCGGCACCGTCAGCCACATGTTTGACCACTGCGCCATTCTGGTGTTTGAGGGCGACGATGAGGAAGCGGTACTGGAAGCACTGATGATGGCCGACGTGGACGTGACCGACATCGAGCTGGAAGACGGCAAGGTGACCGTGTTCGCCCCCAATACCGAATACTTCAAGGCCAAGCAGGCCCTGAGTGAGGCCTTTGAAGGTATCGACTTCGAGGTGGACGCCATTCAGTTCGTGCCCCAGACCACGGTGGAAATCGGCGGTGACGATGTGGCCCAGATGGAGCGCTTCCTCGACATGCTCAACGATGTGGACGACGTGCAGAACGTCTATCACAACGCCGAATACTGAGTTCGCACAGTTGTTGCAGAAAAACCCTCCGCTCGGAGGGTTTTTTTATGGCCGATTGCGTGCCACTGATCACAAAATTGATAACAATATTTTTTATTTTTGTGAAATTACGAGAATGAAAGGGGTGCTTAATGTGTCCCTTTCTGAGTCAGTTATACAGCATACGGTTTTTATTTTTTCTTTTTTATCAGTGGTTTTTTTGTTTTTCGTGAGGGTGGTGCCGGAGCGGTATCATGGATCCTCAGGCCGGACGGCAGCAAAACAGGATGCACATTCGTGTTTACAGATCGTTAACGATTGTCCCATAATAAAATCGTTAACGATTAACCAGGTTTGCTGTGAACAAGGAGTCAGTATGCGGATCAAGATCATCAACCCCAACACCACCCAGTCGTTTACCGATGCGCTGCAGCGGCTGGCCGACGGCGTGGCCCGGCCCGACACCGAAGTGCTGGCGGTCAGCCCGGCCAGCGGGCCGGCTTCAATTGAAAGTTTTTACGATGAGGCGCTGGCGGTGCCCGGTGTACTGGAGGAAATCGCTCGGGGTGACCGGGAAGAAAACATCGACGCCTATGTGCTGGCCTGCTTTGGCGACCCCGGCCTGTATGCGGCCCGGGAGCTGACCGACAAGCCGGTACTGGGCATTGCCGAAGCGGCCTTTCACATGGCGAGCATGGCCGGCGCCTGCTTCAGCGTGGTGACCACGGCCCCCAGAGTGCGCTTTATGACCGAGCACCTGGTCAGCCGTTACGGCTTTGGCGAGCACTGCAAGCGTATTCGCACCACCCCCATGCGCGTGCTGGATCTGGCCACATCGCCCGAGGCTGCCATCGCCAAGGTCATTGCCGAGTGCCGGCTGGCCATGGAAGAAGACAAGGCGGAGGCCATTGTACTGGGCTGCGCCGGCATGTCGGCCCACCGGGAGTTTATCGAGCGCGAGATAGGCATTCCGGTGATCGACGGCACCGTGGCCGCGGTCAAGCTGTGCGAGGCCATGGTGGATATGAAACTGGGGACCAGCAAGGTGCTGACCTTTAACTGGCCACGCCCCGAGCTGGCCGCACCGGGCAAGGGGCTGAAAATCGCCTGAGCCCACCCGTAAACGCACGGCCAACGACGGCCGGCGCAGGATGAGGGCGGCAACGCCTTCATGTGATGGAATACCGAGGACTAGACTATGGCTATTCAGAATATCAACAGCGAAGCCGCCATTCCCATGACCACCGGCAAGGCCGAACCGGCACCCGCCGCCGGTCACGACAAAAAGGCCGGAGAGGAATCCCTGGCACCGCAAAAGCACCGCATTATGGGCCGGGTCTCCTACCTGCTGGCCTGGTTTGGCGGTTGCGTGTCGATCGGCACCTTTACCATGGGCTCCAGCATTGTCGGCACCCTCAACCTGACCCAGGCGGTGGTGGCCATCGCCATCGGCTGCTTTGTGATCGGCATTGCCCTGGCACTGAACGGCGCCGCCGGCTACAAGTACGGCATTCCCTTCATGGTGCAGGCCCGGGCCGCCTTTGGTTTTTCCGGCACTCGCTTTCCCGGCCTGGTGCGGGCGGTGCCGGCCATTGTCTGGTACGGCTTTCAGAGCTGGATAGGGGCGGGGGCGCTGAACGCAGTGTCGGCCACCCTGTTCGGCTTTGACAACCTGGTGCTGTTCTTCGTGCTGTTCCAGTTCCTGCAGATCGGCCTGTCCATCTTTGGCTTCCAGGGCATCAAGTGGCTGGAAAACGTGGGCAGCGGCTTTATTCTGCTGGCGCTGGTGTACATGTTCTGGAGCGTGATCAACCGTTATGGCGACGAGATCACCGCCAACCTGGTGAACATGGAAGGTACCTGGGGTGTGCCCTTCTGGGGCGCGACCATGCTGTTCCTCGGCATTTACAGCACCATGATGCTGAACGTGAGCGACTACTCCCGTGAGCTGAAGGAAGGCACCAAGCCGGGCCTGCTCACCCTGATCTACGCCATGTCCATTCTGCCCTGCACCCTGTTTATGGGTCTGATCGGTCTGATGGTGTCCGGCGCCACCGGTGTGTCCGACCCCATTCAGGTGTTCTCCAGCGCCGTCGACAACACGCCGCTGCTGGTGACCACCCTGCTGTTTATCGCCTTTGCCCAGGTCACCACCAACGTGCTCAACAACGTGGTGCCGCCCACCTACATCCTGATGGACGTGTTCAAGCTGAAGTTCCGCACCTCCACCATTCTGGTGGGCCTGCTGGCCTTCTGCACCTTCCCCTGGGAACTGGTGAAGGAAGAGTCGTCCGCTGGCCTGCAGCTGTTCGTGCAGACCTACTCCGCCTTTCTCGGTCCCATCTTTGCAGTGATGGTGGTGGACTACTTCATTCTGCGTCGCCGCAAGCTGGATATCGACAAGCTGTATGACGAGAATGGCCCTTACAAGGGCGTGAACTACGCCGCCGTGATCGCTGCCCTTACCGGCGCCGTGGTGGCCCTGACCTTCTCCTCGGTGTCCTGGTACGCCAGCCTGATCCCTGCCGGCCTCACCTACTTCCTGCTGATGCAGTACTGGCAGCCCTGTCAGCGTTTCCGTCAGTAACGCACCCGCCCCGTCCATCGGACGGGGCTTCACCATCACGACCCTGTCATTTCATGGAGATAGCACCTTATGCCAAAGCTAAAGTCATGGTTATCTACATTCAAACTCTCTACTTGCGGCCTGCTCAGTATTCTTGCCCTGCCCTCGGTCGTGCAGGCAGAGCAACAGGTCCAGAATGTGCATATGACCGGAGCGAAAGGAGCGGATACCATCAAAACCATTGTGCTTATCAACCCCAATTCAAACACCAAGGCCACTGAATCCATGGCTGAGCTTGCCAGGCTGGAAACCAAAGGCGTCGCCAGGCTGGTGGCAAGAAGCAACATGGATGCCCCGCCCTTGCTCACGACGCCTCAGGATATGATTGACGCGGCGCCAGGCGTGGTGGCGGTAGGGGTAGAAGCCGCCCAAGACAAGCGGGTGGCGGCGCTCATCGTATCGGCCTTCAGTGATCCGGGGCTGGAAGAACTGCGCGCGGCGGTAGACATTCCGGTGTTTGGTATCGGTGAGGAAGTGTTTCATGAGGCTGCTCGCGGCAATCGAGCATTCAGCATTGTGACCGTTACCCCGGATGAGGCGTTGATTGAGTCGTTCCGGCAAAAGGCCGAGGCCCTGGGCTATGCGCACCTGTATCGAGGCGTCAGGGTGACGTCCGGTGATCCATTGGAGCTGGTCAAATCACCAGAAAAGCTTGATGCGGCGCTGGCGGGCGCGGTGCAGGAGTCACTTGAAAAAGATGAGACAAAGGCTGTAATTATGGGGGGAGGCCCGCTTTCGGCATCCGCACTGAGGTTGCAGCCGCACTTTGATGTGCCATTGGTCGTCGCGGTCAATGCCGCTGCCCGTGCGGCCGTCGCAGCGATTCAGGGGGAATAGGCCGGCACCGTTTTGCCGGCGTCCCGCGATGCTAAGCGCGTCAGTAAGCCCCCACTCGGTCCATGTGTCGAGTGGGGCCTAGTGTATTTTAACCATCAGGATGAACGTCATGGATGACAAGCAACTCGAAATAACCCATCACGATCCACTGCTCTATAACGAGGATCTGGCCCCGATCAAGCACAGTGATCGCAGCTGGGGCTGGTTTGAGATCTTCAACGTCTGGTCCAACGACATTCAGAGCCTGTTCGGCTATACCCTGGCCGCCTCGCTGTTTCTGAGTTACGGCCTGAATGGCTGGGCGGTGATGGCGGCCATTATTCTGGCCGGGGTTATCGTTATGGTGCTGGTCAATCTGACCGGCAAACCCAGCGTTAAATACGGCATTCCCTTTCCGGTGATGATTCGCTCCAGCATGGGGGTGCGCGGCGCCAACTTTCCGGCCCTGCTGCGGGCCATTATCGGCATCTTCTGGTATGGGGTGCAGACCTACTTTGCCTCCACCGCCGTGACCCTGCTGCTTACCGCCCTGTGGGGCGCCGGCGACAGCCAGTATCTGGGGCTGTCGGGCACCGCCTGGCTGTCGTTCGTGATCGTCTGGCTGTTCCAGATCATGCTGTTCTGGCAGGGTATCGACAAGATCAAGATCTTCCTCAACTGGGCCGGCCCCCTAGTCTACGTGGTGATGCTGGCGCTGATGGCCATCGTCTGGTATCAGGCCGGTGATCAGCTGTTGCCGGCGGTGGCCACCATCTTTGATGGCGGCGGCGACTACCAGGGCAGCGACCTGGCGGCCTTTACCGCCATTGTCGGCACCATGGTGGCCTATTTTGCCGCCGTGGTGATCAACTTCGGCGACTTCACCCGCTTTGTACGCAGCGAGCGGGAGATGAAAATCGGCAACCTAGTGGGATTGCCCCTCAACGTGGCCTTTTTCTCCTTTATCGCCCTGATCATCACCGCCGGCACCCTAGTGCTGTTTGGCGAGGCGCTCACCAACCCCGCCGACATCGTGGAGCGGGTGGACTCGCTGCCCCTGACCATTATTGCGGCGCTGACCTTCTTTGCCGCCACCGTGGGCATCAACCTGGTGGCCAACTTTATTCCGCCGGCCTATGACCTGGCCAACCTGTTTCCCAGGGCGATCAGTTTTCGCATCGGCGGCCTGATCACCGCCGTGGTTGCCTTCTTTGTGGGCGCGCTCTGGGTGTCGGTGATAAGCCAGATTGGTATTCCCGGCTTCGTCAATGCGCTGGGAGCCATAGTGGCGCCCTTCTACGGCATCATCGTGGTGGATTACTACCTGGTGAAGCGACAGCAACTGAACATGCAGCAGCTGTTTTCCCGGGATCCTGAAGGGGCCTATTTTTACCAGAACGGCTGGAACAAAAAGGCGCTGACAGCCTTTGGTCTGGCGGCGCTGTTTTCCATCGCCACCGTCTGGGTGCCGGCCCTGGCCGATCTCAATGGCTACGGCTGGCTGATCGGCGCGGCGCTGGGCGGCCTGTTCTATTACTGGCTTGCTTCCCGCAGCCGGGGCTGACACGTTGTGGCGAAAAGCGGCCTCGGTGAGGTCGCTTTTTTATTGTTTTTAACAAATGTGGGCATGATTGTTGACAATGCAAAGCCATGTTAATCTTTGGTTAAGCAACGAGCACACAGGAAACGCCCATGAACAATAAAAACAATGATCTGGACAAGGTTTACCAGCGTATCTGGGAGGCCATTGTCGCCCACAAGCTGCTGCCGGGCACGCGGCTGAAGGAAGAGGAGTTATGTGAAACCTTTGGGCTCAGCCGGGGCTTTGTGCGCAAGCTGCTGCTGCAGTTATCACACGACAAGCTGGTTAATCTGGTGCCCAACAGCGGTGCCTTCGTGACCGAGCCCTCGCCGGAAGAGGCCCGGGATATTTTTCAGGCCCGCCGGCTGATCGAGGCCGAGCTGGTGCGGGAACTGGCCAGCAAGTGCACCCTGCGGGAGAAAAAGCTGCTGCAGGAACACCTGGAGAAGGAACATCAGGCGGCCGAGCAGGGGGAGCAGAGCCTGCGCATTCGGCTGTCTGGGGAGTTTCACCTGCTGATCGGCAAGCTGGCCAACAAGCCGGTACTGACGTCTTTCCTGCACGAGATCATTCCCCGTTCCTCGCTGATTGTGGCGCTGTACCAGAGCGGCGCGCGCAAGGGACATCATCATGGCATCAGGCCGTCTTGCGGTGATCACAACGAGCTGCTGGAAGCCATTGCCGGCCACCATACCGAGCGGGCGGTGCAGCTGATGATTGACCACCTCAACGACATTGAGGCTCAGTTGCAACTGGAGCCGCAGACCGAGGAAGACGTCAACCTCAAGCATATCTTCGCCGACCTCTGAGGCGGACTGCGGCTCGGTGTTATTGCCGGCAGGTGTCGTTGCAGGCGCTGATCAGCCGTTCCGCCAGCAGCTTGCTGTGGGCCGAGAGCTGGTCCTGGGCGTGCAGGGTGAGCTCCAGATCCGGTACGTCCGGCAGGCCGTCGTCCTCGGAGAGGATGCGGTGGTTGGCGGTCACCAGTCGTCGCGGCAGCAGCGAGATGCCAAAGCCGGCTTCCACCGCGCAACATACTCCTGACAGGCTGGTGCTGACATAAGCCAGCCGCCAGCTGCGGCCCAGGCGATCAAAGGTGTGGGCCATTTCCCCCCGATACAGGCCACCGATGGGAAAGGTCACCAGCGGCACCGGCTGGCTGGCGAGGTTGTCACTGTCCAGGCCGTCTATCCAGCATAGCGGCTCGGGCCAGCTGGCCAGGCCCGGCACGCTGCCCGGCCGCTGCTTGACCAGAGCCAAATCCAGCTCGCCGCGCTGAAACTGCCGCCAGATATCGCTGCACAGGCCGCTTTTTACCTCCAGCCGAATGCCGGGATACTGATCGGCAAAGGCGGAGAGGGCGGGCATGATGGCGTGGGTGGCAAAGTCTTCCGGCACCCCCAGGCGAATTTTCTGCTGCTCTATGCTCAGGCTGGTCTGGGCCACGGCTTCGTGCATCAGCTGCAGAATGCGCCGGGCATAGTTGAGCACCCGTTCGCCTTCCAGGGTGGCGGTAATATAGCGGCCCTTGCGGTTAAGCAGCTCGCAGCCGAGCTGGGATTCCAGCTTGCGCACCTGCTGGCTGACGGTGGACTGGGTGAGGTGGGTGCTGTCGGCGGCGCGGGTAAAGCTGCCGGTGTCGACCACGGCGACAAAGCTGCGCAGCAACACCGGATCCAGGGTGGTCAGTTGGGTCATTCCGTCTTCCAGTGGGAAAGTCACTGGGTGCCAGTGTATTATTTAATTTATAAATTATCCAGGTATGCTCTACAATCCATGTGTTCAGCATTTAAGCGGTATGGCCCATGAGTTGCCGTGCTGCCTTCGTTGGCAATGACCAACCATTTCAAGCATAAAAGGACGAAGTAATGGCCCGTAATACCTATTATGCCCCCAAGGGCGGTCTGCCCCCGCAGACTCAACTGATCCACGATCGTGCCGTATTCACCGAAGCCTACGCCGTTATTCCGAAAGGCGTAATGAGCGACATCGTGACCAGCTTCCTGCCGTTCTGGGATGAAACCCGCCTGTGGGTTATCGCCCGTCCGATGAGCGGCTTCTCCGAGACCTTCTCTCACTACATCATGGAAGTATCTCCCCAGGGTGGCAGCGAGAAGCCTGAGCTGGATGCCGGTGCCGAAGGCGTTATCTTCATCGTTGAAGGTGAAATGACCCTGACCCTGGAAGGCAAAGAGTATCACATGGATCTGGGTGGCTACGCCTACCTGCCGCCGGGTGCCAAGTGGACCGTGAAGAACAACAGCGACGCCCCCGTGCGTTTCCACTGGCTGCGCAAGGCCTACGAATATGTAGACGGCATCGACGTGCCGGAGGCTTTCGTGACCAACGAGAACGACATTGCGCCGACCTCCATGCCGGACACCAATGACGTGTGGGCCACCACCCGTTTCACCGATCCGACCGATCTGCGCCACGACATGCACGTGAACATCGTGACCTTCCAGTCTGGCGGTGTGATTCCGTTCGACGAAACTCACGTTATGGAGCACGGCCTGTACGTGCTGGAAGGCAAGGCGGTTTACCACCTGAACCGGGACTGGGTTGAAGTGGAAGCCGGTGACTACATGTGGCTGCGCGCCTTCTGCCCGCAGTCCTGCTACGCGGCCGGCCCGACCCGCTTCCGCTACCTGCTGTACAAGGACGTGAACCGCCACATGGTGCTGAACTCGTCCCCTGCTTACCGCGGCAACCGCAAGTAAGCAGTCTCTGCCAGACAAGGGGCGGCCATGGGCCGCCCTTTTTTGTTTCTGTTCATTCGCGGGCTGACCTAAGATAACCGGCAAAACCATTCTGGAACGTTCCAAGGTGCACAAGGCCAACCTTAACCTGTTACCCACCCTCAAGGCATTGCTGGATACCCGCAATCTCAGTCGAGCGGCCGAGCTGCTGCACCTGAGCCAGCCTTCCATCAGCAAGCAACTGACGCAATTACGTCGAGAGTTCAACGACGAGTTGCTGGTCCGCGAGGGGCAGCGCTGGCTGCTGACGCCCAGGGCCGAAGCATTGGCGCAGGAGCTGGCCGACTCGCTGGGAGCCCTGGAGCGGCTCTATGCCACCCCCGACTTCGAGCCCGCCCGCTGCCAACGGGTATTTCGGCTGGCATCGTCCGACTATGTGGCCCAATACATACTGCCGCATATCTGTGCCGAGCTGATGCGTCAGGCGCCGCTGGCTGCCTTGGAGTATGTGTCGTGGGACAAGAGCCAGTTGCCGAACCTGTGGCATTCAGGGCTGGATATGGTGTCGACCATTACCGACGAAGTGCCCGAGCTTGTTCGTGGCCTGTATCAGGGGGAAGACAGCCTGGTGGTGCTGATGGGGCAAAGGCACCCCCTGGCGGGCCGGGCCATCAGCCTGTCGGAATACCTGGACTGGCCGCACCTGCAGGTGAGCGGTGGCGGTGACAAGGACAGCCCGGTGGAGCAGGTACTGGCTCCTCAAGGGCTAAGCCGGCGCTGGTTTGCCCGGGTTCCCTTTTTTCAGGCGGCCGTCGAGGTGCTGTGTCGCACCGACTGCCTGATGACCACGCCGGCGCACATCGCCTGGCACTTGTCGCAGCAGCATGAACTGACTTATGGCTCCCTACCGTTTGCCACCCGGCCTCAGCAATACCATCTGATGTGGCATCAACGGCATCATCAGGATCCGGCCCATCGTTGGTTTCGAGAGCTGGCCTACCCCTTTTTACGGGATCACCTGCGGCGCACCGTTCGCGAGAGTCGTGTCAGTCTATAGCCATAGGCTATGGCTTGTATTCATAACTTTCATTTTTTGAATGGTGTTGGCGGCATTAAGCTGAGTGTCATTCAAAGGCAGGTATATACAGGAACGATACGATGGAATTTTCCAGCTGGCTGGCCCTGGCGGCCATCTGCATCATGGGGGCCATCAGCCCCGGCCCCAGCCTGGCGGTGGTGATCCGCAACACGGTGCGCGGTGGTCAGGGGCACGGCGTGCTCACCGCCCTGGGGCACGGCCTGGGCGTGGGGCTCTATGCGCTGATCACCGCGTTGGGGCTGGCGCTGTTGATCACCCGCAATCCGCTGTTGTTTGACGTGATTCGCTACGGCGGTGCCGCCTTTCTCGCCTGGCTAGGCATCAAGGCCTTGCTGGCGAAGCCGCAACCGGGGACGGTAAATGAAGGCGGCCATTCGGTGCGCGGCCGTCAGGGCGCCTTTGAGGGCTTTATGGTGGCCTTTCTCAACCCCCAGCTGGCGATTTTCTTCGTGGCCCTGTTCAGCCAGTTCGTCCGCGCCGACACCGGCTGGCAGCAGGGTGGCATCATGATGCTCACCGCCGGCGGCATTGATGCGCTCTGGTATGTGCTGGTGGCCTTGTTGCTGTCCCGCGGGCCGGTGCTGGCCTGGCTGAAGGCCAAAGCGGCGCTGATCGACAAGATCAGTGGGTTGGTGCTGCTGGCGCTGGCCTGCAAGGTGGTGTTGTAAGCCGAGCTCGAAACGTGCGTCATGGTTGTGCGCTGGATCAAAGTTTGGTAGCCTTTCGCGGTCAAAAAATCGGCCTGTTAACCCGGTCACGGTTTTAATCACACTTGCAACCAATGGAAGCCAGCAGTTGAGTCCCATGTTGTATCTGCCCACCGCCGAACAATGGCACGACCTGATGTCGCTGTCACGGATCGGTATGGACGGAGTTGGGGTGCTCGGTGCCATCATGGTGCTGGAAGTGCTGGGCAACTGGTTGCTGAGCTGGACCGGACTGTCGGCCGATATTTTTGAATACCAGGCGCAACTGGCGGATCTGTTCCCCATTGATGCCCTGAAATCCCTGCTCTGCACCAGCCTGCTGGTGTTTGCACCGCTGCTGCTGCAGTGGCTGCTGATGTTGCTGCATCTGCTGCTGCAACACCTTAACTGGCCGAGAACACACCATTCCAGGCCGGCTCTCTCCACATCTCCAAAGCCTCGCCGTGCCCTGCTGAGGGCGCACAGCTGCCGGGCTCCACCGATGTTTTCATTCGGGTTCTGATCCTTTTTCAAACGCTGTTGTAGGGCGCCGTTACCGCGTCTGCCGGTAGCCGTCTGCCAGCCGTGCTTGTCAAGGCGGTCGATCCCGCCACTGCGTATCGCTCGATACCCATAACTGTCTTGCCGTGCTGTGCGGCAAGCTGGCACCTTTAGGGATAGGGGAAGGTTTCCTTTGTTTATTCGAAAGTTAGTTAACCTGCTATTGGCAGGGGCGGCGTTCTTTGCGCTGTCCGGCTGCGAAGGCGGCGTGCTGGATCCCAAGGGTCAGGTCGGCGCCGATGAGAAGTATCTGATCATCGTCGCCACCTGCCTGATGCTGCTGGTGGTGATTCCGGTGATCGTGATGACGCTGTTCTTCGCCTGGAAATACCGTGAAGGCCGCGACGAGATCTATGCCCCCAAGTGGGCCCACTCCACCAAAATCGAAACCGTGGTGTGGGTGGTTCCCATCATCATCATCGTGGTGCTGGGCATCATCACCTGGCGCTCCACGCACGCGCTGGACCCGTACAAGAAGCTTCAGCACGACAAGGACCACCTGGTGGTGCAGGTGGTGTCACTGAACTGGAAGTGGCTGTTCATCTATCCGGAGCAGGGCATTGCCACCGTCAACGAGCTGGCGTTTCCCACCGATGTGCCGGTGGAGTTTCGCATTACTTCCGACACCACCATGAACTCCTTCTTCATTCCCCAGCTGGGTAGCCAGATCTACTCCATGGCGGGCATGGAGACCCAGCTGCACCTGATTGCCAACGAGCCCGGCCGTTACGACGGCATCTCCGCCAACTACAGCGGTGAAGGCTTTACTGGCATGAAGTTTGACGCCATCGCCACCCCCGACGAGGCCGGCTTTGAGGCCTGGGTCGACAAGGTGAAGGCCGCCGGCAACACCCTCGACCTGAGCGTGTACCAGCAGCTGGCCGAGCCCAGTGAAAACCATCCGGTGGAATACTTTGGCGATGTCAGCCAAGGCCTGTTCCATGACGTTGTGATGAAGTTCATGCAGGATCATCACCCCATCGCGGGCGATGAACATTCGCATCATCTGTCCGCCAGCATGATGATGGAGGCTGAGAAATAATATGTCGTTATTAGGTAAACTCACACTCGACGCCGTGCCCTACCATGAGCCCATTATCATGGTAACCCTGAGCGTTGTGGCCATCGCCGCCGTGGTGATCGCCTTTCTGGTTACCCGCTACAACAAGTGGGGCGTGCTCTGGCGCGACTGGATCACCTCGGTGGACCACAAGCGGCTGGGCATCATGTATATCATCCTGGCCTTTGTCATGCTGATCCGCGGCTTTGCCGACGCCATCATGATGCGGGCGCAACTGGCGCTGTCCACCAACGGGGCCGACGGCTATCTGCCGCCCGAGCACTACGACCAGATTTTCACCGCCCACGGTGTCATCATGATCATCTTTATGGCCATGCCATTCATGATCGGCCTGATGAACATTGTGCTGCCGCTGCAGATCGGTGCCCGCGATGTGGCCTTTCCTTTTCTCAACAACCTCAGCTTCTGGCTGGCGGTGTCCGGCGCCGTGCTGGTGAACATCTCCCTCGGTCTGGGTGAATTCGCCAAGACCGGCTGGGTGGCCTATCCGCCGCTGTCGGAGCTGGATTTCAGTCCGGGCGTGGGGGTCGACTACTACATCTGGGCGTTGCAGATTTCCGGTATCGGTACCCTGCTGACCGGGGTGAACTTCCTGGTGACCGTGTTCAGAATGCGTACGCCGGGCATGAAGCTGATGCAGATGCCGATCTTCACCTGGACCTGTACCTGGGCCAACATTCTGATCGTGGCGTCCTTCCCGATCCTGACCGCGGTGCTGGGCATGCTGACCCTGGACCGTTACCTGGACTTCCACTTCTTTACCAACGACGCCGGCGGCAACGCCATGATGTACATCAACCTGTTCTGGGCCTGGGGTCATCCCGAGGTGTACATTCTGATCCTGCCGGCCTTTGGCATTTTCTCCGAAGTGATCTCCACCTTTACCGGCAAGCGCCTGTTTGGCTACAACTCCATGGTCTGGGCCAGTGGCGCCATCTCGGTACTGGGCTTTATCGTGTGGCTGCACCACTTCTTCACCATGGGCTCCAGTGCCAACGTCAACGCCTTCTTTGGCGTGATGACCATGATCATTGCCGTGCCCACCGGGGTGAAGCTGTTCAACTGGCTGTTCACCATGTATCGCGGCCGCCTGCGCATGACGGTACCGGTGCTGTGGACCCTGGGTTTTATGACCACCTTTACCATTGGTGGCATGACCGGTGTATTGCTGGCGGTGCCCGGCGCCGACTTTGTGCTGCACAACAGCCTGTTCCTGATCGCCCATTTCCACAACACCATCATTGGTGGCGCCGTGTTCGGTTACCTGGCGGGCTTTGCCTTCTGGTTCCCGAAGGCCATGGGCTTTCACCTCGACGAGAAGCTGGGCCGAGTGTCGTTCTGGTGCTGGCAGATCGGCTTCTACGTGGCCTTTATGCCGCTGTATGTGCTGGGTTTCCTGGGCATGACCCGTCGCCTCAACAGCACCGACAACCCGGCCTGGAACTTCTGGCTGTATCTGGCCGCGGTGGGTGCCGTGTTTATTCTGGCTGGCATCGTGGTGCAGTTCTACCAGCTCTATAAAGCCTTCCGTGACCGCGAAGCGAACAAGGATCTGACCGGTGACCCCTGGAACGGCCATACCCTGGAATGGTCCACCGCGTCACCGCCCCAGTTCTACAACTTCGCCAAACTGCCGCGCGTGCGTGATATCGACGCCTTTACCGACATGAAGGAACAGGGTGACGCCTACCAGGCGGGCAACTACCAGCCCATTCACATGCCAAAGAACACCGCCTGCGGCGTGCTGATTGGCGCGGCCGCGACCGCCGCCGGCTTTGGTGCCATCTGGCATATCTGGTGGATGGTGATCGCCGGTCTGGTGGCCAGCTTTGTGATCTTCCTGTGCCGGGCCTATGACACCGACACCGACTATTACGTGCAGCCCGACGAGGTCGAGCGCATCGAGCAGGAACACCTGCGCAACGTGATGATGAAGGAGGCCTGATGGAAGCCGTATCCGTTGATCTCAAACAGGTGCAGGCGCACCACCACGAAGAGCACCACGACACCGGGGGCAATACCCTGTTCGGGTTCTGGCTCTACCTGATGACCGACTGCCTGCTGTTCGCTTCGGTATTCGCCACCTATGCGGTGCTCTATATGAACACCGCCGGCGGCCCGGGCGGCCGCGAGCTGTTCGATTTGAAATTTGTGGCGGTGGAAACCGCGGTGCTGCTGGTCTCCAGCATCACCTATGGCTTTGCCATGCTGGCCGGCCACAACCACAAGCGGGGCTCGACCCTGCTGTGGCTGCTGGTGACCTTTGCGTTGGGGGCCACCTTTATCGGTATGGAACTCTATGAGTTTCATCACCTGATCGAGTCTGGTAACGGCCCCAGCCGCAGTGCCTTTCTCACTTCCTTCTTCACCCTGGTGGGCATGCACGGTCTGCACGTGACCGCCGGCCTGGTGTGGATGTTGGTGCTGATGATTGAGCTGGTGAAGCGGGGCACCGGCCCGCGCACCCTGACCCGTCTGGGCTGCCTGAGCATGTTCTGGCACTTCCTCGACGTGGTCTGGATCTGTGTATTTACCGTGGTGTATCTGATGGGGGCAATGGCATGAGTCACAACCATGACGCCGTGGATCACGGCAGTGTGAAGTCCTATCTCACCGGCTTTGTGCTGTCGGTGATCCTGACCGCCATTCCGTTCTGGGCGGTGATGACCGGCGAGCTCAGCCCGGGGGCCACCCTGGCCACCGTGGTGGGCCTGGCCATTGTACAGATTGTGGTGCACCTGAAGTATTTCCTGCACCTGAGCTTCAAGCCCGGCAGCCGGGAAAACACGGTGGCGTTCCTGTTCTCCGCCCTCATTATCGTGATGGTGGTGGGCCTGTCGGTGTGGATCATCCTCAGCGCCAACGAAATGATGATGTACTGAGGCGGCTTCCGGCCCGGAGTGACCCGGGCCGGTGCACTCCTCTGATGTTATGCACAAACACAGGTAAACCGGGTTTCATCCCAAGGGGCATTCTATGATTCGGCCTTATCTCAAGGTCACCAAGCCGGGCATTATCATGGGCAACCTGATCTCGGTGGCCGGCGGCTTTTTCATGGCCGCCCGCGGCGACATCGACTGGTCGCTGATGTGGGCCACCGTTTTCGGGTTGTCACTGGTGGTGGCGTCCGGCTGTGCCGTGAACAACTGCATTGACCGCGATATCGACGCGCGCATGCGCCGCACTCGAAACCGGGTCACGGTGACCGGCGAGCTGTCGGCACGCACCGCGCTGATCTATGGTCTGGTGCTGGGCGTGGCGGGCTTTGGCCTGCTGGGCTGGTTTACCAACGCAGTGGCCACCGGCTTTGCCGCCTTTGGTTATGTGGTGTATGTGGGCTTTTACAGCCTGTGGCTGAAGCGGGCCTCGGTCTACGGCACCCTGGTGGGCAGCCTGTCCGGCGCGGTGCCACCTGTGGTGGGTTACTGTGCGGTGAGCGGGCAGTTTGACGCCGGTGCCGCCATTTTGCTGCTGATGTTCAGTTTGTGGCAGATGCCCCATTCCTACGCCATTGCCATTTTCCGTTACGAGGATTATGCGGCGGCCAATATTCCGGTGCTGCCGGTGGCGGAAGGGGTGGCCAAGGCCAAGCGGCAGATCGTGCTCTATATTGCCCTGTTCTGTGTGGTGACCGCCCTGCTGCCGCTGAGTGGTTATACCGGCCTCACCTTTATGACGGTGGCCTGCGCCACCAGTCTGTGGTGGCTGGTAATGGCCTTTAACGGCTATCGCCGGGGCGCCGAGGAGCTGGGCTGGGCCCGTCGTGTGTTTGTGCTGTCCATTGTTACCATCACCGCCATCAGCATTACCATGGCGTTTGACTTTCGCACCGCGCCCGAGGCGTGGCTGGCGATGTCGTTGTAAATCGTTTTCCGTTTCTCTCCCATTTGACCGAAACGGCAGCCGCCGTTTCGGTCCTTTTTTCCTGTTTTCTTCTTGCTGCATTCCGTTCTGCCGGCGCTCAGGTCATGGAATGGAGCCCAATCATGTTGCCTTCACTGTCGCTGATCAGCGCAATAAAACCGTAAGGGCCAATGGCGAACTTGTCCCGAATCAGGCCGCCACCAAGACTGGCGGCGCGGCCGGCGGGTTCGGCGCAATCGTCGCAGTGCAGATACACCAGGGTGCCGCCGGGACCCGGACCGACACCGTCCATTTTCACCAGGGCACCGCAGGCGCCCTGGCCCTGCTCTTCACCGGGGAACAGCCACATTTCCGGCCAGTCGCCTTCCGTCTGCTCCATCGGCTCCAGCGTGATTTTGAGCAGTTTTTCATAAAAGGTACGGGCGCGGGCCAGGTCGGCCACATAGATTTCAAACCAGACAACGGGGTTCATGATGTTCTCCTTGAAGCGTGCGGAGAGATCAGTATAGGAGCTCGCCGGTGCTGGCCTACACTTTGGCGATGATGTTCCGTTGCAAAGGCGAGATCCCATGCTGAGGCCCCGTGTTACCCCCAGCCGGTTGCTGCATCAACACCAGCCGCTGGCCGGCAAGGAGATAGGGGTGCTGTGCTGGAACACCCAGAAGCTGACCCAGGATGTGCGCTTTCACCACAGCCTGGCAGAGTTGACCGGGTTGTATCCTACCAGCCTGCTGTTGCTGCAGGAGGCCCGGCTGGCACCGAGGGGCGAAGCCTGGCTGGACGGCTGGTCTTGGGCGGTGGCCCCCAATATGCAGACCCGCACTCAGCTGTTTGGCGTGCTGACCGCCGGACGCTGCGCCTTTGATGACATAGTGCCGCTGCTGAGCCGCAGCCGGGAGCTGCGTTTTGCCACCCATAAAAGCCTGATGCTGACCCGCCATCCGCTGCCTGAGGACGGCACCCTGCTGGTGGCCAATATGCACGCCATCAACTTTGTGCACGCCAGCCTGTTTATCAGCGAAATGGAGTTGCTGCGAACCGAACTGTTGCGCCACCAGGGTCCGCTGATCGTGGCCGGCGACTTCAACGCCTGGAGCCGGCAGCGGCGGCTGTATCTGCGTCAATTCTGCCGGGCCGTGGGCCTGCGCCAGGCGGTGATGGAAAACCCCCACCATGTGAAGAGCTATCTGCGCCAGCCCCTGGACTTTATCTTCTATCGGGATCTGCAGCTGCGCTCGGCCACCGCCATCAATATGCCCGGCGTGTCGGACCATAATCCCATTCATGCGAATTTTCTGCTGTGAGCGAAAATGCGCCGGTTTAGCCGATAAATCCTTTAAGGGCGGGTTTTGGTTGGTTTTTTCACGGTAAATACAAGGTTAAAAAGGTTATCGTTCGAAGCCGGTTCGGCCCAGTGACAAACCTTGACCCAGCGTAATATGCTTTTTTTGACCCATTAGTCAGTATTGTTTTCGACATCAGGTGAAGGTTACAAAAGGATTTATTTCACCGCTCACCAATGTCGCAAAGAACGCCTTGCTTCACTTTTTGTATACATAATTAATGCTGTTTTGTGCTCAATGTTTTGTGTGTACATTGACCCTGTCCGCGGCCCACCGGCCTGAATGCCACTCTGGTTGCGGGCGTTTTTCGCAGCGGTCACGCCAGTCGTGAACCAAGACGTCAAGCACATAATAAGGAAGATAAAAATGCAAAAAGCCAAATGGGTTATTTCCGCAGCTGCACTGGTACTCGCCGCGTCCGCCAACGCCGGTTTCGGTGGCAACCACTCGTACAACAACAGCTACGACAACGGCTACGCCAATGTTGAAGTGAACAAGACCGTATCCGAAGACGGCACCGTGTCTTTCACCAAGACCGTCACCAAGGCCAACGGCGAAACCTATACCTACACCGTTGACAAGCAGGTGACCGAGAACGGTGTAACCATCAACAAGAACGTGAACGGTCAAGAGTACTCCTACAAGAAAAACTTCGGCCGTTAATCAGCCAGTTTGTCAGTGAGTAACGTAAAAGGGTGCTGATTGCAGCACCCTTTTTTCATGGTTAACCGGTAATTCTTACGATGCGCGCGATTCTTTCCCTTCTTCTTTTCACCGCGCCGGCCATGGCGCTGACCTGGAGCACCGACGATCGACAACAGATGTTGGCGTTTCACGGCAAAATTCAGCAGGATTTCGGTGCCCTGGGCTATCAGCAGGGCTACCGGGCCGAATCCTTTGGCGGCGATACTCATGCTTCGCTGGGGCTGTCCGGTGCCGGCCGGCTGAACGAGCAGGTGATCCTGATTGGTGAACTGAGCTGGGATCTGCTCAGCGACTCCCGTTACGGCGACCAAATTTACTCGGATGAAGCCTGGCTGGGTGTGCGTATCAGGAACGAGCTGGAGCTGACCGTCGGGCGCAGCGACAGTCCCTTTAACCAGTTGCGGGATCTGACCGACGTGTTCAATCTGTTTGGCGGTCACGGCTATATGGCGACGTCCACCCTGGACGATCAGATCAAGCTGACCTGGGCCAGTGACGGCTGGGATGTGCGCGCCGGCTATGCCGCTAACGACGCCGACAGGCAGGATGGTAACAGCGGGGTCAAATCCCAGTATGGTGCCTCGGCCGGCTATCAGGCGAACAACGGCCTGGGCATTGTGCTGGCGGCGGAAAACCAGCACCAGGGGGCGCCCAACGGCGATATTCGCGACCTGGCACTGGGCCTGAGTTACCGGACGCCGGGCGGCTTTTATGCGGCACTGACCCGGGGCCGGGCCGATTATCAGGACGTGTGCTGGGTTGGGCCGGGCTGCATCGACCGTTTTCGCTTTGAGTACTGGGAAGGGGTGCTGTCCTACAGCTATAAGCAGCTGGCCCTGGGCCTGGGCTATAACCGGCTGAGCCTGAAGCAGCCCGCTCGCGAGCGTTGGGAAGACAGGGTGATCCTCGCCACCGAATATTATCTGATGCCCAGGGCCAAGGTGTATGCCGAATATATGGTGAACCGCGCCGACAGTGAAGACGATCTCTACGGCGTGGGGCTGCAGTATTACTTCTAAAAGACATAATCGGCTCAGACGTAGGCTGGCAATGAGCGAAGCGAATTCCAACATTGCCGTGGCTGACATGTTGGGATTCGTTCCTCATTCCAAGTTACCGCTTTCTCGAGTATCAGGGAGACTCATTAACCCAAAATAATATGGGGCAGGTAGCGGGACAGATCCTGAGTGATGGGGCTTTCGTCTTCGCGCATGGCGATGCCGGCGGGGGCGTCGTCCACCAGCCAGCTGCCTACCAGCGCATGGCGGCCGCCAAACACCGGCAGCGGGTGCCAGGCCTGAATGATCATGCCTTCCTCACCGTAGGGGCCGTCTACCTCGGCCACCACCTCGCCATGGCGCACGATGCGAATATTGGCCCCTTCCCGGGAAAACAGCGGCTTCTGCACGTATTCGTGCAGTTGTGAACGGGCGGGATCGTCGCCGAAATAGGCGGGTAACAGGTTGGGATGGCCGGGAAACTGCTGCCACAGCAGCGGCAGCAGCGCCTTGTTGGACAGCACCGATTTCCACATGGGCTCCAGCCAGTTGACCCGGCTGGGGGTGAGGTGTTCGGCGTATTGTTCCTGAAACATAAACTCCCAAGGGTAGAGTTTGAACAGCCAGTCGATGGTGTTGTTCTGGCTGTCGGTCAGCCAGCCGCCTTGCCCCAGGCCGATGTCTTCCACAAACACAAAGGCGGTGTCGAGCCCGGCTTCCCGGGCGCAGTCTTCCAGATACTGTACCGTGCCCCTGTCCTCATCCGTGTCCTTGCAGCAGGAGAAATGCAGCCGCTGGCCGGGATGGCCTTTAGCCAGTCGGGCAAAGCGACGCACCAGCCGCTCCTGCAGCAGGTTGAACTGATCCGCGTCCCGCCTGAGCCAGCCCGCATCGACGTTGTCTTCCAGCCACAGCCACTGCCAGAAGGCGGTCTCAAACAGGCTGGTGGGAGTGTCGGCGTTGTTTTCATACAGCTTGGCCGGGCCGCGGCCGTCGTAGGCCAGATCCAGCCGGGAATAGAGGCTGGGATCGCGCCTGTGCCAGGAATCGGCGATGTCCTGCCAGCGAGCCGCCGGCAGGCCGCAGCGGCGCAGCAATCGTTCGTCACGTACCACCCGGTCCACCACCTCCAGGCACATCTGATGCAGCTCTGCAGTGGGGTCTTCCAGGTCCCGCTCTATCTGGGCCAGGGTGAACTGGTAATAGGCGGTCTCGTCCCAGTAGGGCTCGCCATACATGGTGTGAAAGCCAAAGCCCAGTTGCTCTGCCTGGGTGCGCCAGCGGGGGCGTTCCCGGTGACCGACCCGCAGCATCAGCCGCCCCAGCCCCGGGAACGGCTGCCGGAGCGCTTGCTGCTGCTCCAGCTGCTCTTGGCCTGGGCGGTGGAGCCAAAGCCGCCCCGGGAAATGGTGCGGGTGACCTTGGGCTTGGGTTTGAGCACGTCCCGACTGACCGGCATGCGTTTGCCGTAACTGGCCTTGCCCAGCCGGTAGCCGCCGGCCGTGGTCCAGTGGCCGTAGTAGGGAGAGTAGGGGTTGTAGGAGGTATAAACCGGCTGGTGAATATAGCGATCCCGGTCGAGCAGGCGGCCAAACATAAATCCGGCCATGGCGGGCATAAACCAGTTGTTGCCCTGATATTGGTAGGGCACGCAGTTGCCGCCGCCGAAGTCGGCTTCACAGTCGTATTGACGGTCGTATTTGGGGGCGGTGTCGGCAGATTCGACCAGGGCCTGCTGATAGGCGGCCCGGCACTGTTCGGCCAGTTCCGGATTGTCGTTGTGGCAGTCGTCCGGCGACTGATATACCTGCACCTCGGGCTCGTTCTGGCCGCAGGCACTGAGCAGCACCGAGCCGGCCAGGGCGGCGCCCACCGGCTTGCCGATGCGTTGTGTCATGCTGGTCAACAGCTGGCGTCGGGAGCGTTTCATGGGCCCTCCTCAGTAGGTGATACAGGCGGCGTTGATCAGGCCCACGGCCACCGACAGGCCACCGACCACGGCGCCGGCGGAGACCTGGCCGGCGCAGATGCGTTCGGACACGCGAGGCAGAAAGATCAGCCTGACCAGGGCAAAGGCCAGCAGCTGGGCCACCAGCGCCACCACGCCCCAGACCACAAAATCGAGCAGCGACACCGAGTTGGCGGCGGCGCTGGCTATGGCCAGGGAAAATCCGATAACGGCGCCCACCAGGGCAATGGCCGCCGCCAGGTTCTGATTTTCTCGAATCAGCCGCCATTCGTCCCAGGGGGTGATCAGCACATAGAGCCACTTGAACACCAGCAGCATGAGTATGGAAAGGCCGAAATACAGCACAAAGGGGCCTAGGCCCGAAAGAGAAGTCAGCAAGGCGTCCATGGATATCCTTTTATTCCGTTTTGAATATGAAAATCTGTCATTTTTTGCAGGAGTCGTAGGTTGGAATGAGCCTCGGCGAATTCCAACAGGTCACCGCCGCTTTCATGCCGGAATTCGCTTCGCTCATTCCAGCCTACTTTGCTGATCAAGGCCGACAAGCATCAGCTTACAAACCGAAAATCCGTCGGGCTCAGATCGATACCGGTGGCCAGCACCAGGCTGCGTTCGGGGCGAGGGCCGTTGAGCTTTTCCTCGCCGGCCACCATCAGCATTTCGGCGTCGTCGTTGTTCAGGGGGCGCTCATACAGCATCACGAACTGATCGGTGTCGCTGCGGCCACCATTGTGCAGCCAGGTGGTTTCGGTCATGGCAACCGGCCGCGTATTGTCCCAGGCCTTGCTGAAGGCCTGGCCATCCAGATCCCACTCGGGCTGCACCAGCTCTTTCTCCAGCAGGCGGTTCCAGGCGGCGTCGCCGTCCACCGGCCGGGTCTGGTAAAAGTACCAGAGCTTGACCTCGGACACACAGTCGTCGGTGGTGCCGCCGCTCAGCAGCACCTGTACAAAGCCGTCATCGTCGGTGTAAAAGCGCAGCAGCTGGTGGCTTTCATCCAGCATCACCCGGCCCACCGCCTGAATGATTTGGGTGCTGGCGGCACCCTCAAAGGTCACCTGATCTTCCAGCAGCGACAGCCGCAGGGCGTCCAGCTCGACGCCGCCGCCCAGGCGCAGCCCCAGCACTTCCGGGGCCGGCTCGCGCTCGGGCACGGCGGGCTGCATTTTCTTTTTCAGCCAGTCGAACATGTTAGTTGCCCCGTCTGTTTGTTGCCGGTTCGGCTCGTGGCATCGCCGGCGGAGTGTGTTGCTCGGCAGCGCCGGTTATTTGCCAAGAATGCGGGCCAGCTCGTCTTCGGCCCCGGCCGACTGGCTGCCGGTGATGCCGGCGCTCTTCAACTTTTGTTCCAGGGCGTCGCCACTTTCGCTGGCGGCGCGCTCGGCGGCCACGTCCAGCTCGGCCTGACGTTGGGTCTGCTTCTGCTTGATGCGATCCAGGGACTCCACCGCGGTTTTCATGCGCGAGTTGGCGCCGGTGTGGCGGGACGACACCGCCGCCTGGGCCTTTTGCACGCTGTCGGTGGCCCTGACCACATCCAGCTGCTGTTCCAGCTGGCGCAGGCGATTCTTGGCGGTGCCGATATTGTCTTTCAGGGTGTGCTCGGAGGCGGTGAACTGTTCCAGATAGGCGGTTTCGGCGTCCTGCTCGTTTTTCAGCTCGCTCACCCGCTGGGCACATTCCAGCGCCAGGTCGCGGTTTTCCTTGGCCATGGCGGCCCGGGCGTGGCCCTCATATTCGGCAATGCTGGCGCCGATGGCGTCCACCTTTTGCTGGGCCAGCTTGCGCTTGGCCATGATGCCGGTCAGGGCCTCGTCGGAGCGGCGCAGCTCCTGTTTGGCTTCACGAATTTCCTGCTCCAGAATGCGCAGGGCCTGGCTGTCGGCCACGGCTTCGGCGGCTTCGTTGGCACCGCCCTTGATGGCGGTGACCAGTTTTTTCCATACGCTCATGCGCTGACTCCTTGCAGATGATCCTGATAGAGCTCGAGAAAGGCTTCGGTGTTGCGGAACAACGTTTCCACTTCGATGAGCACGCTCTCTTCCTTTGACCCCGACGACAGGGCACCAAAGGCAATGTAGTAGTCGTCGCCGTTGATATGACTGATGCCCACCGTGGTCAGGGGAAACAACTGATGGGTGCGTAATATGGTGTCGTTGAGGGCGGCGGCATGGCTGACGGCGCTGGCGGGAAACAGCAGGGTTTCGGCGATGATTTGCTCGCCGGATACCGCCAGAAAGGCGTCCAGCCCTTCTTCATTGGTTACCAGCAGGGAGTCGTGCTCAAGTGAACAGCGCCAGCCTTGGCGTTTGGCCAGCAAGTCGTGCAGTTGTTCCAGGTTCCAGGACATGGGGTGCTCCGTGTTGTATGGGCCATAACCCAGACAAGATAGAACAAAGATGGTTCCAAAAGCTACACGAATCAGGATGTTGTTTGAGCGCGTTGCGAGGGCAGGGCGCGGCGGCTGTCGGGTTGGCAGACCGTAGCAATGAGACCGGCGAGATCCGAAGGGACCTCGCCGAAGTGGGATCAGGAGGCGCTCTCGCTCACCGTCTTGCCTCGGGGCGCCTCGGTGACGATGCCCTGCTCATAGGCCATGGCGTGGGCCATGCGCGGACCGGTCCAGAGCACCGGCAGCAGCAGCAGCGACACCGGGGCCGCGGTGATCACGATAAAGGACTGTAGCGCATTGATGCCGCCTTCGCCCATGCGCAGCAGCACCGCCGCTACCAGCCCCATGGTCAGGGCCCAGAAAATGCGCTGGCTGGTGCGCGGGGTGTGGTCGCCGCTGATGGCCATGGCGATGGAATAGGCCATGGAGTCACCCGTGGTGGCCACGAAGATCACCGTGAGCACCAGAAACGCGGGCACCATCAGCTCGGCCAGGGGCAGTTGCTGGGTTACCGCCAGCAGGGCCGCGGGCAGGCCGTTTTCCTGCAGCGGGCCCGACACCACGCCGGCGGCGGCCTGCTCGTAGAAGATGCCGGCGCCGCCGATGCTGGAGAACCAGAAGTTGGTGACCAGGGGGGCCATGATGGCCACCGCCATCACCAGCTCACGCAGGGAGCGGCCTCGGGAGATGCGGGCGATAAACAGCGCCATCATGGGGCCGTAACCGATAAACCAGCCCCAGAAGAACAGGGTCCACCAGCCCAGCCAGGCGTCGTCCTGCCGGTTCAGGGCCATGGGCATAAAGTCCTGCAGATACACGCCCATGCCGTTGAGGAAGGCGTCAATGATGAAGTTGCCCGGGCCCGCCAGCAGAATAATGGCCAGCAGCACCACCGCCAGCACCACGTTGGCACTCGACAGCCACTGAATGCCCTTGTCTATGCCGGTAGAGGCCGACAGGGTGTAGATAAGCACCAGGCCGCCCAGAATCGCCAGTTGCAGGCCGTAGCTGTTGTCCCAGCCCAGCAGCGCCTCAAAGCTGAAACCCAGCTGGGTGGCGAGAAAACCGATGGGGCCAATGGTGCCGGCGGCCACGGCGATAATGGAGACCACGTCGGCCAGGGTGCCCAGCCAGTGGCTTTCCACCTTGTCCCCCAGCAGTGGATAGAGCAGGGTGCGTGGGCGCATGGCCAGCCCCTTGTGATAGTGGGCGTACACCACCACGATGGCCGACAGGGTGCCGAGGGCAGCCCAGGCCAGAAAACCCCAGTGCATAAAGCTCTGGGCCAGGGCGGCCGACACCGCCGACACGCCGCTGTCGGCGTCGGCAAACAGCGGCGGTGTGGTCACAAAGTGATACATGGGCTCGGCGGCGGACCAGAATACGCCGCCACCGGCCAGCAGGGTGCACATGATCACCGCCAGCCAGCGAAAGGTGGAGCTGTCGGGGGCCACGGCGCCGCCCAGGCGAATGTCACCGTAGCGGGTCAGGCCCAGCACCAGGGCAATGACCAGGTTGGCCAGCATCCACACCTGCCACAGAGGACCAAATACATCAAGGGTCCAGGCAAAGCCCTGGTTAATCCATTGGGTCATTCGTTGCAGGTCAAAAAAGGCGAGGATCACGAAAAGAAGCAGGAAGCCGCCGCTTAGGCCGGCCACCAGCCTCTGCTCGGTAAAGCTGAGGTTGGAAACTTTCATCAATTCACTTTGTTCAATGCATGAACGCGCCAATTGTACGGAAAAAGCGCTAAAAAGTGAAATTTGATTAGAATGCAAAACAAACGGCCGGCACGCCATTACCGGAATATAACGGCGGAAAAGTGCCGGCTTGATAAGATAATATTCTGTTTTTATAGGGTTTTTATTGGTTTTGTGCAAGCTTACTGCAGTGCTTTTTCCATGTGCACATGCACGATGCCGGCATCAAGAAATTCGTCTCCGTAAGGAGTGAAGCCCAGCTTTCGGTAGAAGCCGGTGGCGTATTTTTGCGCCCCCAGATATACCCGCTCCTGACCCCGGCGAGCGGCTTCGTCCACCAGTGCCTGTACCACCCTGGCGCCCAGTCCCTTGGCGCGGAATTCCTTGCGCACGGCGATGCGACCGATATGGCCGTCGTCCAGCATGCGGCCGGTGGCTGCCCATTCGCCATCAACCTTGATCAGCACATGAAGGGCGTCTTCATCCAGGCCGTCGAACTCCAGCTCCGGACTGATGTGCTGCTCCTGAATAAACACGGCGTTGCGCACGGCGCGAATGGCCGGCTGGTGCTCGTGATCAAAAGAGACGAGTTCAATGTGCATGGCTGACTCCAGGTATTAATTGATAAGGGAAAGACACCATCATGTTATCCGGGTTTGTGCAAGTATGCAGGCTTTGTGCGTAGCCTTTGGCCATATCAGGCCCCGGCCACCTCATTCGGAGTCAGGGCGCGCCACTGGCCCACCGGCACATTCAGCCGAATGTTGCCGATTTGCTCCCGGTGCAGGCCGGTGACCCGGTTGCCGACCGCCGCAAACATGCGCTTGACCTGATGAAAACGGCCTTCGGTAATGGTCAATAACACCTCCCTGGGAGCGATGGACTCCAGCCTGGCCGGCAGGGTGGGGGCGTTTTCTCCCTGTAATTGCAGTCCCTGGGCAAAGCGGTGCGCCACCTGCTCATTCAGCGGATCCCGCAGGCTGACCCGGTATACCTTGTCACATTGCCGCTGAGGGTGAGTGATATTGAACGACCAGCGGCCGTCATCGGTCAGCAGCACCAGGCCGGTGGTGTCGGCATCGAGGCGGCCGACAATATGCAGCTCGTCGGGCTTGTCTATGTTCAGCCCGCGAAACAGCGACGGATAGGCTCCGTCCACGTTGGAGCACAGGGTACCGGCGGGCTTGTGCATCATAAAGTAACGGGAAGGCCGGGGCTTGAGCCGCTGGCCGTCCAGGGTAATGTGGTTGTTTTCATGCACCTGGGCCTCCTCATGGGTGACCGCTGCGCCGTTGACCAGGGCAAGGCCTGCATGAATGGCCCGTCTGGCCTCGGCCCGGCTCAGCTCGGTGCTTTTGCAGATGAATTTATCGAGTCGCATGGCGTTCAGGGTGCTGGCAAAGAGCGCCATTATCGCACGACAGCCACCAAACCTTCAGGTCACGCCGGCGTTATTTGCAGGGCCAGCGTCCGGCACAGGGGAAGCAGGTTGTCATCGGTCAGGCCGGTGATAAAGCGCTCGGGAATGCCCGACAAGCCGCACTGCGCCCCTGCCAGGGCGCCGGTGAGCATGGCGCGGGCCTGATTCTGACCGCCGCCGTTGATGGCGTGCAGCACCGCCGATTCAAAGTCATCATGAAAACGCGCCGCCAGGTAATAGACCGCCGGCAGCACATGATAGCTGGCGCAGGGCATGCCATAGACCAGTGACACCTTCCAGGCCGGTTCAATGCGCACCCCGGGATCCAGGGCGGCCTGGGCCACACAAGAGGGGGTGAGCAGGGCATCAGGGGAAGCAAAGTTGCCGGCCCGGGATGGCTTGGCGCCGGGGGCGGGCGGGTTCAGCCTCTGGGTGGTGACCGCATGAAAGGGCAGCTCGCCGCCGGCAACCAGTGCCATCAGCTTGCCCGAGACTTCCCCGTTCAGGGGCTGGCCCTGCACCAGCTGGCCGAGCACGGCGCCATAGGCCACCGTCATCGCCAGTATGCTGTCGTCACTTTGGGTGATCACCGCATTGGCCGCCACGGTGTGCGCCAGCCGGGCGGGCTGGGTGGCGTAGCGCACCGCCAGCGCCAGGGTGCGTTCAATGGCTTCCGTGGTGTCGGCATGGCCGCCGCAGTCGCTCCAGGGCAGTCGTTGCTCCACCCGCTGGTGCCAGGCATCCCGTATCGACTGGCTGGTGTAGCCGCCGGGGCCATTGCTGGGGCTGCCATCCAGCAGCGGCAGCAGTTGCTGGTCAAGCCGGTGGCAGAAGTTGGTGTGATCGTAGCCGTTGCAGTCCACCAGGGAGCCCAGCAGCAGCTTGAGAATAAAGGCGGGCTGAGTGCCGTCGCCGGCCTGCAGGCCTTCATGATAGCGGCCGGGCAGGGGACTGGTGTAGTCACTGATCCAGTGGCCGTGATCCCGGCGCAGGGCGCCGAGATCGTAATACCAGTGCGGCCCCACGCCCAGCGCCTCACCGATAAAGGCCCCCATCAGGGCACCGGCGGCCCTGTCCTGCAGTGGCGTCATGCTCTCTTCCTCATGATGATGGATCTGTCCTCACTATATGCCATGGCGAGGAATGCCGGGCCGTCCTGGAAGCCACGTCAGCGGAATTGAGTTCAGACCGTGGCGGCCCGTGTTCAGTGGCCGGGCTCGCGCACCCGGGCCAGCAGCACGGCCCCGAGCACGAACAGTACCAGCAGGCTGAGGATGGACAACCGGTTGCTGCCGCTCACCAGCGCCACCACCCCAACCAGCAGGGGGCCCAGCACCGCCGCGAACTTGCCTATCATGTTGAACAGGCCAAAGTAGGCGCCGGCCTGATCGGCGGGGATCAGCCGGGCGTAGAAGGAACGGGACAGCGCCTGAACCCCGCCCTGCACCAGGCCGATGGCGCCGGCCAGCAGGAAGAACTGGCCCTCGGTCTGCATGGCATAGCCGCCGGCGGTGACCAGCGCATAGACCAGCAGCCCCAGATAGATGGCCCGTTTGGTACCGATGTACTCGCTCAGGTAGCCAAAGGCCACGGCGGCGGGAAAGGCGACAAACTGCACCAGCAGCAGGGCGACGATCAGGCTGTTGCTGGCAAAGCCCAGGGCCATGCCGAAGTCCACCGCCATGCGGATGATGGTGTGCACCCCGTCGATATAGAGCCAGTAGGCGATAAGGAAGGTCAGCACCCCCGGGGTCTTGACCGCCCGTCTCAGTATGGCCAGCAGGGCAGCGAAGCCGGTGCCGTCGCTGGCGCTGGCGGGCCTCTCCTTCACCCAGAGGAACAGCGGCAGGGCGAACAGGGTCCACCAGGCAGCCACCATCACGAAGGAGACCTTCACCGCCTGGGTGGCCGAGGTCAGGCCGAACCATTCGGGCTGAGTGGCCATCAGTACGTTGAGTGCAAACAGCAGGCCGCCGCCCAGGTAGCCCAGGGCGTAACCCCAGGCCGAGACCCGGTCGCTCTCTTGCGGAGCGGCCACGTCCACCAGCAGGGCGTCGTAGAAGGTGAGGCCGCCAAAGAAGCCGACGCTGGCGGCGGCGAACAGCAGCGCCGCCAGCAACCACTGGCCCTCGCCGGCCCAGAACAGCCCCAGGGTGGGCAACACGCCGATCAGGGTGAACAGCAGCAGCAGGCGCTTCTTGGCTCCGCGCCGGTCGGCCACCGCCCCCAGCCAGGGGGACATCAGCATCACCAGCAGGCTGGCTGCCGAGCTGAACAGCCCCAGCCAGAAGGTGCTTTGGGCTGCCGCCATCTCTCCGGCCCAGTATTGCTTGAACAGCACCGGAAAAAAGCCGGCCAGCACCGTGGTGGCAAAGGTGGAGTTGGCCCAGTCGTACAGTGCCCAGGACCAGGCGGCACGGTTTTTAAGGGTAAGGGTGGTCATGGCAATGTCCTTGTGCCGAACGCGATGCTCTCACTATAGACAGCACCGCCGGGGTTGTTTTGCTGCAAAAATGAAAACGCGGGCCGAGGCCCGCGTTGGTGTGATGACGGCAATCGCCTTACTTTTTCTTTTGCAGTGCCGCCGCCAGGGCCGCGCCCATGGCGCCTTGCGGAGCCGGTTGCTCCCGGCGGGCCGGGCGCTGTTGGCGCTGGCTCGCGGGTTTGCCGCCCCGGCTGCGATCGTCCCGGCGCGGCGCGCTCTTGCCCTCGGCATGCTCGGCGGCACTCTGATCCAGGCGCATGGTCAGGGCAATGCGGTTACGCTGCAGATCCACCTCCAGCACCTTCACCCGGACGATATCGCCGGCCTTCACCACCTCGCGCGGGTCCTGCACAAAGCGGTCGGTGAGCGCCGAGATATGCACCAGGCCGTCCTGATGCACGCCGACATCCACAAAGGCGCCAAAGTTGGTGACATTGGTCACCACCCCTTCCAGCACCATGTCGGGAATGAGATCTGCGGGCTTTTCCACCCCGTCCATAAAGCGGGCGGTCTTGAACTCGGGGCGGGGGTCCCGGCCTGGTTTGTCCAGCTCCTTGAGGATGTCCTGCACCGTGGGCAGGCCGAAGTGCTCGTCGGTGTAGTCTTTCGGGTTCAGGGTCTTGAGCAGACCGGCGTTGCCCAGCACGTCTTTTACCGGCTGCTTGAGCCGCTCCAGCATACGCTGGACCACGGGGTAGGCTTCCGGGTGCACCGCCGAGGCATCCAGCGGGTTGTTGCCGCCCTGAATGCGCAAAAAGCCGGCGCACTGTTCAAAGGCCTTGGGGCCGAGGCGGGGCACCTTGAGCAGCTGCTTGCGATCCGCAAACACGCCCTGCTCGTCCCGGTAGCTGACGATGTTCTGGGCCAGGGTAGGAGTCAGACCGGATACTCGGGCCAGCAGTGGTGCCGAGGCCATGTTCACGTCCACGCCCACGGCGTTGACGCAGTCTTCCACCACGGCATCCAGGTTGCGGGCCAGCTGGGTCTGGGACACATCGTGCTGATACTGGCCCACACCAATGCTCTTGGGATCAATCTTCACCAGCTCGGCCAGCGGGTCCTGCAACCGACGGGCGATGGAGACGGCCCCGCGCAGAGACACATCGAGATCGGGGAACTCGTTGGCGGCGAGTTCCGAGGCGGAATAGACAGAGGCGCCGGCCTCGCTCACCACCACCTTCTGCAGCTTCAGCTCAGGGCTTTGCTTCATCAGTTGCTCCACCAGCCGTTCGGTCTCCCGGGAGGCGGTGCCATTGCCGATGCTCACCAGGTTGACGCCGTGTTTACGGCACAGCTCCCCCAGCGTGCGCAGGCTCTGCTCCACCTTGTTGTGGGGCTGAAACGGATACACGGTGGCATGCTCGCGCAGCTTGCCGGTGTTATCCACCACCACCACCTTGACCCCGGTGCGAATGCCCGGATCCAGCCCCATGGTGACGCGGGCGCCGGCGGGGGCGGCCATCAGCAGATCCTTGAGGTTCAGGGCAAACACGCGAATGGCCTCTTCTTCGGCCCGCTCCCGGGCCAGGCCCAGCAGCTCGGTTTCCATCTGCAAAGACAGCTTGACCCGCCAGGTCCAGCTGAACACCCCGGCCAGCCACTTGTCGGCGGGCCGGCCCTGGTCCTGCCAGCCGGCGTGGTGGGCAATAATGGCCTCGCAGGGGTGGCGCTCGGCTTCAGTGTCGACCACCAGCCCCAAAGACAACACGCCTTCGTTGCGGCCGCGCAGCATGGCCAGCAGCCGGTGCGACGGCGCCTTGCTGATGGCTTCCTGGTGCTCGAAGTAGTCCTTGAATTTGGCACCATTCTGCTCCTGGCCTTCCACCACGCGGGCCTGCAGCTGGCCGTGCTGTTGCAGGTAAGTGCGCACCGCCTCCAGCAGATCCGCCTGCTCGGCCAGGCGCTCCATCAATATGTATTTGGCGCCGTCCAGGGCGGCCTTGGCATCGGCCACGCCGGCGTCGGAGTTGATAAACTGCTCGGCCAGGGCCTGGGGATCCTGGCTCGGGTCGTCAAACAGGGTGTCGGCCAGGGGCGCCAGGCCGGCTTCAATGGCCATCTGGCCCTTGGTGCGGCGTTTGGGCTTAAAGGGCAGGTAGAGATCTTCCAGCCGGGTCTTGGTGTCGGCGGACAGCAGTTCGGCCTTCAGTTCCGGGCTCAGCTTGCCCTGCTCGTCTACGGACTTGAGGATCACCGCGCGTCTGTCTTCCAGCTCGCGCAGGTAGCCCAGCCGGCTGTCGAGGTTGCGCAGCTGGGTGTCGTCCAGGCCGCCGGTGACTTCCTTGCGGTAACGGGCAATAAAGGGAACCGTGGCGCCCTCGTCGAGCAGGCCCACGGCGGCGTTAACCTGCGCCTGGGCCACGCCCAGTTCCTGCGCCAGAATGTGATTGATATTGGTCATAAATTAATCTTCAAAAGGGGTGTAGCGAATGTGGTTGACGTACCATTCCTTCATGCCGGAAGGCGTGCGGACCTGCACTTCGTCGTCCACCTGCTTGCCGATCAACGCCCGGGCCATGGGCGAGTCGATGGTGATGTGATTGTTTTTGGTGTCGATTTCGTCGGGGCCGACGATGCGGTAACGGGCAATCTCGCCCGCTTCGTTTTCCAGCTCGACCCAGGCGCCAAAAAACACTTTGCCGTCCTGGCGCGGGTCATAATCGATGATTTTCACCGCCTCCAGCCGCTTCATCAGGTAGCGAACTCGGCGGTCGATTTCCCTTAACCGCTTCTTGCCGTAGATGTATTCGGCGTTTTCGCTGCGATCGCCAAGGGCGGCGGCTTCCGACACCGACTGGGTCACGGCAGGGCGTTCCACCTTCCACAGGTGTTTGAGCTCGTCGTCCAGCTTGTGCCAGCCGGCGCGGGTGATCAGATTGGTTTTCATTGAACTGACTCGTGGCTCGACAATGGCGGTTATTGTGCGTCAGAGCAGAGCAAGAGAAAAGGTCGGGGAAGGCTAGGCATGAGGATTCGGGGCGCTGGCAAAGCGTTCTCGCACCAGCTGCATCATGGCCTGGGTCGCAGGGGACAAGGTTGTCTTTTTCCGCCAAATCACCGAAGGCCGCCGCGCAGTGTGGCTGAATCAAGGGGGATCAGCCTGACGCCCGGTGTGGTGGCCAGCCTGGCCATGATGTTTACCGGCATCGCCATGGTGTTGCTTGCGCCCGTGCTGGCCCGGGTGCTGTAACCGACTCTTACCTTGGTTAACTGACAGGCTGGCCGTCGACCTAGGGTTATTCCCAGGCCGGAAAGGGATCGGGTAGCCGTTGCCAGGCGTCGATGCCCTGGTGCATTTCTTCGTCGGTCAGCAGACAGGCATCCAGTTCGCGACACAACCCGGCCTGATCCAGCCCCTGACCGATAAACACCAGTTCCTGCCGACGGTCGCCGTGGGGCTCGATCCAGCTGGCCATAATATGCTCTCGGCTTTCTTCATCCTCGGGCCATTCTTCCTCGGGCACCGCCTGCCAGAACAGGCCGGCACCGCCGTGATAGGCGATGCCCCCGGCCTGGTTCCACTGTCCGGCCAAATCCGGCCGGCTGGCCAGCCAGAAGAAGCCCTTGGAGCGCAGCAACCGGCCCTGTTCCTTGGGGCTGTGCAGAAAATCAAAGAAGCGCTGGGGATGAAAGGGGCGGCGGGCGCGATAGACGAAGCTGCCAATGCCGTACTCTTCGGTTTCCGGTTGGTGCTCGCCACGCAGCTCCTGCAGCCAGCCGGGAGCGCTGGCGGCCCGCTCAAAGTCAAAGCGCTGGGTACCCAGCACCTTGTTCAGTGGCACCTCGCCCTGGCGAATGGGCAGTATTTCCGCTTTCGGATTAAGCCGGCCAAGAATGGCGGTTAGCTCCGCCAGTTGCGCTTCGGTCACCAGATCGGTCTTGCTCACCAGCAGCAGATCGCAGAATTCCACCTGCTCAATCAGCAGGTCGGTTACGCTGCGCTCATCCTCTTCCCCCAGGCTTTCACCCCGCTCGGCCAGGGCCTCGGCGGCCTGAAAGTCGGCCAGAAAGTTGACCGCATCCACCACGGTGACCAGGGTGTCGAGCCGGGCAACGTCATTCAGACGAAGGCCATCCTCTCCCTCAAAGGTAAAGGTCTCCGCCACCGGCATTGGCTCGGAGATGCCGGTGGATTCGATCACCAGGCAGTCGAAGCGGCCTTCGTCGGCCAGCCGACGCACTTCCAGCAGCAGATCCTCACGCAGGGTGCAGCAGATGCAGCCGTTGCTCATTTCCACCAGCCGCTCCTCGGCCCGCTGCAGGCTGACCTGCTGCTGCACGGTGGCGGCGTCAATGTTCACCTCACTCATGTCGTTGACGATCACCGCTACTCGCAGGCCCTGGCGATTGTTGAGAATGTGGTTCAGCACCGTGGTCTTGCCGGCGCCGAGAAAACCGGACAGCACGGTGACGGGAAGGGGGGAACGGCTGGACATGGTGTTTGCTCCGCTTGCTTGCCATGGTTTATGATAATTTTGGTTGTTATAACATAACATAATCTTTTTGACCCGTGTATCAGTAAGGAACTCCGGCCATGAGCATCACCGAACCGACGTTGTCCCATGTCGCCCCTGTCGACGTGCAGGGCGGCGGGCCTGCGATTTTCACTCGTATCTACCAGCCCGACTGCAATCTGGCGGTGTGGCAGCGTTCCCTGCCGGCCGATGTGGAGGGTTATGTTCAGCAGCTGCTGCAGGCGGGTAGCCGCATCAGTGTGCGGGAGCTGCTGCCACCGGACACGGTTGCCGATGCGCTGATCAAACAGTTACCGGACTTTTCGGGCCGCCAGGCCCTGGCCGACGACGTGCAGCAACTGGCGGAGATGTTTGCCTGTTTGTTTGGGCTGAAGCGGGTTGGAGTACGCCTGGCCAGCCTGCAAACCGCCATGTGTCCGCGCTTTCATGTGGACCGGCTGCCCTGTCGGCTGGTGAGCACCTATTCCGGACCGGGTACTCACTGGCTTAATACTCAGCAGCGCGAGCAGCTGCTGGAGCAAAAAGGCCAGGAGCCGGAGCACTGGCAGCAACTGACGATTGGCGATGTGGGGCTGATGAAAGGCGACGGCTGGGAAGGAGAAGAAGGCCGAGGCTTGTGGCATCGTTCACCGCCGGTGCCGACGGGTTACCGTCGCCTGTTTCTGTCGATGGATTTTGCGGATTAAATCTGTGGATTGAGTACCTATGCTCAAATATAAACGCCCTTCAACTGAGTAATGGCCGCGATAAAAGAGATCTCTCATTGATAGTGTTCATGTGAGGAACATCATGGTGTTATCATGGTGCGACAAACTTTGTCTTACCCTGAAGGACGTTCTTCATGAAAAATAAAATGATCTTAGGCATGACCGTTTTGTCGGCTTCTTTGATCAGCGGCTGCGCGACGGAATCATCCCGATCTCTGGCTGTTGAAAAAGTGAACACGTACCAACAGCAATATACGGGTGTTCGTGCTCCTATTTCTGTTGGCAAGTTTGAAAATCGCTCTACTTTTCAGCGTGGCATTTTTTCTGATGGTGTAGATCGCTTAGGTAATCAGGCAACCACCATCCTGGTTACTCATCTTCAGCAAAGTAACCGTTTTAATGTGTTGGATCGAACCAATATGAGGGAAATCCAGGCTGAAGCAGGTATCAAGGGCCAGGCCCAGAAATTAAAAGGTGCCGACTACGTTGTCACTGGCGACGTTACTGAATTTGGCCGCAAAACAGTAGGTGACCACCAATTATTCGGTATTCTTGGTCGAGGTAAATCGCAAGTGGCATATGCCAAGGTCAACCTTAATATCGTCAATGTACAGACATCAGAAGTCGTCTTTTCCTCTCAGGGGGCAGGTGAATACAGTCTGTCTAATCGAGAAATTATTGGGTTTGGTGGTACGGCCGGATATGACTCGACTCTCAATGGAAAGGTACTGGATCTTGCTATTCGTGAGGCGGTGAACAACTTGGTGACTGGCATTGATCGTGGTCAATGGAACCCGGTTCTTTAATAACAGATGTCAAGGAAGATTAAATGAAAACAATCCATTCTTTGTCATTGATGGTTGTCACAGCTCTGCTTGCTGGCTGCGCCGGCCCAAAGACCCTTTATCACTGGGATGGTTACCAGTCTTCCGTGTACCAGCATTATCAGGAAGATGGCAGTGATATGGACGAGCAGGTGGCAGTGCTTGAAGAAAGCATTGAGGAGGCGAAGGCAAAGGACCGTATTGTAGCTCCGGGGCTGCATGCCCATCTGGGGTTACTATATGCCAACAGTGGCCGAGGTCAGCAAGCCATGGAGCAGTTCGAGCTGGAAAAACAGCTGTTTCCCGAGTCGGCCGATTTCATGAATTTTCTGCTCAAACAGAAGAATAGGGACGAAGTGAAATGAAGCGGGTATTTTTTCCATTACTTTGGATACTGGGTGGGCTGTTGTCAGGATGTGTAACACCCGAACCTTATGATTACTCTGCATTCAGGGAAGCCAAGCCAACGTCAATTTTAGTGCTGCCGCCGACGAATCAGTCCCCAGATGTCAAGGCAAGCTACAGCATGCTTTCACAGGTAACTTACCCATTGGCCGAGTCTGGTTATTATGTTTTTCCTGTAGCTGTGGTGGATGAAACCTTTCGTCAGAATGGATTGGCAAACCCGGAAGAAATTCATAATGTTCCCCTGAATAAGTTGCATGAAATATTTGGTGCAGATGCGGTGCTGTATATCGACGTAGAAGAGTACGGTACCAGTTATCAAATTATCAGCAGCGACACTCGGGTGACGGCAAATGCCGAACTCATTGATGCGAAAACCGGTACCAAACTGTGGTCAGGTCGGGCTACTGCATCCAGCACTGAACAGAACACTAATTCGGGTGGCTTGATTGGTATGTTGGTGCAGGCGGCAATTGAACAAATTGCCCACACCCTTACCGATAAAGGTCATGAAATCTCTGGAATTACCAGTGCGAGACTGCTGTCGGCAGGCATGCCTAATGGAATCCTGTTCGGGCCGCGTGCACTTCACCCCGCATATTGATACCAAGAAATGCCGCATCATATGATGCGGCTTTTTTAAACGCCCATCCTTTACATCCCTGCCCCTCGCCTTACAATGCCTTGCTTTGTGTCGAAAATGGAGACAAAGCCTATGCAGTTTTCTCATTGTGCATGGCCGGGCGGCATCAGCCTGGCGGCGCGGCCGCTGTTATGTGTGGCCACCGGTGAATACAGCGAGAAGGGGTGGTTTACCTGATGTCTGCTCCTTGCCAGCGCCGGCGGGTGGCCGCCGATACCTACCCCCTGTTCAAACACCTCAAATACGCCTTTGTCCGCGAGGCCAGTCACCTCAAGCGTGGCCACTGGACCCTCAATCACCTGCTGGACTACACCCGTCTGCGTGACGAATTTTCCGATTACCCCTGGTTGCTGCCCGAATGGCTCGACCGGCTCTCCCTTGATCTGATGGACTGGCACCACCCCGCGCATCAGCCCCTGTTTGAGCACTTTCGTCATCGTGCCCTGCATGAGCACGAAGACGTGTATGCCCCCAGGCCGCTGTTTTGGGGAGAAAGCCAGCCCGAGCAGCAAGGGGTCAACGCGGCCCCGCGCATTTACGACTACGGCATGCACTATCGCTGCAATGTGGCGCTGCTGGACCACGAAGCCGACACCCCCCGTATGGTGGGAAACTGGGTGCTGAGCTTTGCCGTGGAGATTCCTGAAGCGCGCCCTGCGCCGGCGCTGGAAATGACCCTCAACAGCCTATATGTACTGCCGGAATGGCAGGGTTACGGCGTGGGCTCGGCGGTCAACCGAGTGGTGACCGAGCTGGTGTGCCGCGTGTTGTCGGCTCCGCTGGCCAAGGCACTGCCCGATGAACTGCCGGCACCGCCGGCAATGCAGTTCGACGCCGACTACACCAGCCGCAACGGTCAGCGCATGGGTCGGCAAATTGCCCGCCGGCTGGCTCCCCTGGCGCGCCATCATGGCCTGCTCTATTACGACAGCAGCCGATTCTGCCATCAGGGCACCGCTCGCAACCCGGTGTAATCGCTCAGTCGAAGTCTACCTGCGTGAAATGCGGATTGGGCTGCGCCGCCGTCATGTGCGTCAGGCTGGCCAGGGGCAGCAGTCGCTCGCCGTCACCCACGGCGAGTTTAATGCATTCCGCCCGCGCCTCATTGCGGGCGGTATCGAGGGCGGTGCCGCTGATGACTTCCCCCGACACCAGGGTCAGCGTAATCGCATAATGGTACAGGCAGGCGATTTCGATATAGTCGTATTGATCACAGCTCAGCATGTGCTTCCCCTCATTCCTAGCGGTGTTTTACGCCAGATGGTCCAGTGGCAAGGCGGTGTCGTGCTTGATGCGCCTGAGCACAAAGCTGGAGCGCACGCCGGTTACGCCGTCGAGCCGGGTCAGCTTGCCCAGCAGAAACTGCTGATAATGCTCCATATCGCGCACGATCACCTTGAGCTGGTAATCCGCCTCGGTGCCGGTGATCAGATCACATTCCAGCACTTCGGGAAAGCCGAGCACGGCGGCGTCAAAGGCTTCAAACCGCTCCGGCGTGTGCCGGTCGAGGGAAATATGAATATAGGCCTGCAGGGTCAGCCCCAGTCGAGTGGCGTCGAGCAGGGTGACGTGATCGGCGATCAGCCCGGCGTCTTCCAGCGCCTTGACCCGGCGCGAACAGGGCGACGGCGACAGCCCCACCCGCTCGGCCAGCTCCAGATTGCTGATGCGGCCATGACGCTGCATCAGATCGAGAATACGCCTGTCGGTGCGATCCAGTTGTATCAGTTTGCTCATACTCATGCCCAAAAACAATAACTAACTAGTTGTTAGTTTATATGGGGTGAATGATTGCGAAAAGAATGATTTTAAAAGGTGACTTTGCAACCACTCACCCACGGCTTGGGGTTACTATGATTTCACCTTAACGGGAACAGCAGGCCGGCATCACCGTACCCTGCCGCAAACCGGAATATCCTTTCGGGGCGCCCCACAATCGCCACACTTTAAGAGAGTGACCGGGCGGGGAGAGCAAGCCAAAAGCTTGCCAAGGGCACAAAAAGCCAGCCACTTGAGGCTGGCTTTGGTGTTTCTGGCGATCAGGCTTTGGGAAGGGCGGCGATCACCGAAATCTCCACCAGCAGCTCGGGGCTGGCCATGGCGGCCTCCACGCAGGCCCGGGCAGGGGCATGACCGGCGGGTACCCAGGCATCCCATACTCGGTTCATCTCGGCAAACAGGCTCATGTCTTTTATATAAATGGTGGCGCTCAGCAGATGCTGGCGGTCGCTGCCCACTTCAGCCAGCAGAGTGTCGACCTTGGCCAGCATGGTACGGGTTTGTTCGCTAATGCCCTGGCTGCGATCTTCGGCCACCTGGCCGCAGAGATAAACGGTGTTGTTGTGGATTACGGTGCGGCTCATGCGCTTACCGGTGTGGTGACGTATCGGGGTCATGTTGTCTCCTGCAAAAAAGTCATACCGCCGTGCATGGGCACGGCGGTTAAGGTCAGGGTTTGGGTTGATCTGTGTTGCCCAGGTTGGCCAGCTCCTGCAGAGTCAGCGGCTTAATGGGAGAGCGAATACGGTAATACCCCACCTCCGCCGGAGTGGTCTGGCGAGTATCGGCAATAATCTGTGCCACCGTCAGGCCGCACATGCGACCCTGGCAGGGCCCCATGCCAACCCGGCTGAAGGACTTGGTCTGATTGGGGCCGGTACAGCCCAGCTGGGCAAAGCGGCGAATGTCACCGGCAGTGACCTCTTCACAACGGCATACCAAAGTGTCGTCGGAAGGCGTAAGAAACTCTTTTGCGGGCTGGTAGAGCACATCTAGAAACGGACGAATGGCCAGTAGGGGGGGCAGGACCCGGTGGACTGGGTTTGCCAGCCGATCCCGCTCCTGCTGGTTAAGGTTGCCAAGCTGATGAGCTACCTGCCAGCTGGCAAGACGCCCCGCCTGCTCGGCGGCAACAGCACCGCCGATGCCCGCGCCATCACCAGCAATGAATATGCCCGGAACATCAGTCTCACCCCAGGCATCGGTGACAGGGCGCCAGCATAGCTGTTGTTCATCCCACTGGTGGTCAATACCAATGGACCGGCTCAGCTGCACATTGGGCACCACGCCCTGGTGCACCAGCAGGCTGGTGGCATCCAGTGTCTGCGCCTTGCCCTTATGGCTGAAGTGTACCCGGGCCAGCCTGCCGTCTGCGCCGGCTTCGGCCCGCAGGCCGCTTACTCGGCTCAGGCAGGGGACACCCGAGCCCTTGAGCCTGGCCATGTAGTCGAGTCCCTTGAGCAGCATTTTCCAGCCGCGCAGGGCACCACCAATATGACGGCCGGCCTTGAGGTAGTTTTCTCTGGGGGTGGTGTCGAGCACGGCGGCGAGCTCGACACCGGCCCGGTGCAGTTGCAGCGCAATCAGCAGCAGCAGCGGGCCGCTGCCGGCCAGCACCAGAGGCGCTGGCGGTGTCAGGCCGCTGGTCTTGAGCATGATCTGGGCGGCGCCGCAGCTCATGACGCCGGGCAGCTGCCAGCCGGGAAAAGGCACCGGGCGCTCCTGGGCGCCGGTGGCCAGCAGAATTCTGCCGGCACGCAGGGTGCGGGCCTGGCCTCCGGCCGAAAAGCGGACTTCACGCTCGTGGGTGATTTCCCACACGGTGGCAGAAGGCAGGTAGTCCACACTGGCCTGGTGAAAGGGCGCCAGCAACCGGCAACCATGGTAATAATCCGGCCCCAGAATGCGTTCATCCCGCGGGGCGGGTGCCGAGATGGCACGGTAGATCTGCCCGCCGGGCGCGGCCTGTTCATCCAGTACGGTAACGGTCAGGCCCTGCTCGGCGGCGGCAGTGGCGGCGGCCATGCCGGCCGGGCCGGCGCCCACGATCACCAGGTCATACTGCTTCATGAAAGTCTCCCACTGTCATCTCACGGGCGCCCGACTGACGACGCACCTTCATGCCTTCGGCCACCTGCACCATGCAGCCCTGTACATTGGCCAGGCCATCCACCTCTACCAGGCACTCGAAACACACACCCATCATGCAGTAAGGGGCGCGGGGGCTGGCGGACACCGGCGTGGTGCGTGACGGTATGGCGCCGGCGGCGAGCAGGGCGGCGGCGACCGAATCGCCTTCGCGGGCGGTAAAGGGCTGGCCGTCAATCTCAATGGTGACGGTACCGGCGGATGCCGTCTCCAGCCGGTTAAAGGGGGAATCGGTCTGCACTGAACGCCTCCAGGGAAATCTCGATGTCTTTGCCAAGCAGCCAGTCGACCAGGGGGCCGGCGTGCACGGCGCCCAGGGTGACGCCGCTGTGGCAGGTCACCACATAGGCGCCGGGATATCGCGCCGACTGCTGATAGATGGGGTAGCCGTCCGGGGTCATTACCCGCAGCGCGCCCCAGGCGCGGATCAGGCGAACCTTTTCCAGCACCGGGTACATGCGGATGGCGCGGGCGGCAATAGTGCCGATTTCCTCGGCGGTGGTGCCGGTGTCCAGGCCCACATCCTCCTTGGAATCGCCCAGCTGGACCGTGCCTTCGCCGGTCTGGCGAACATGGCCGGTGGGGTAGTGGATAAAGGGCTTGAGCCGCTCGGTGATCAGCACCTGCCCCCGGTTGGGCTCCACCGGTGCATGCAGGCCCAGTTGCGGGGCCAGTGCCTTGTTGCCGAGGCCGGCGGCCAGTATTACCTTACCGGCTTTCAGGCGGGCGTCCTGCAACCGTATTTCAAAGCCGCCTTGCACCGGCTGAATATGCTGTACCGGCTGGCCATTGATCAGCCGGCCGCCCCGGACGGCAAATGCCTGGTGCAGGGCACGGAGCAACAGCAAAGGGTTGAGGTGGCCATCCATGGGAGACCAGGTGGCGCCGGCGATGTCGGGGCCCAGTGCCGGCTCCTTTTCCTGCGCCTGGGCGGCGGTGAGCACCTCAAAGGGATAATCGCCGCCGGCATCCTGTTGCATTTTGGCCAGCATGTCGGCCCGTTGCTGCAGGCTGACCTGATCCAGGCAAACGTAAAGGCCGCCGTTCTGCTGCAGTTCGATATCGATGCCGGTATCCTGCTGCAGGTCGCTGGCCAGCTCAGGCCAGAGCCGGGCCGACAGCCGGGTAAGCCGGGCATAGTCGGGGCAGGTATCACCCTTGCCCTGAACCCAGACCAGGCCGAAGTTGCCCCGTGAGGCTCGCAGTGCCTGATCGCCCTCATCGAAGACGGTGACCGTTTTACCCTGACGCAACAGGCCATAGGCCAGGGACATGCCCACCAGACCGCCGCCGATGATGGCCACATCGGTATCGTGGCGGTTGGCAAGGTTGCGAACCGACATCGTATTCTCCTTTGGCAAATAAGAAAGCCGGGCCGGGAAGGCCCGGTGGGTGTTACTTGAATTGGGTCAGAACCTGCTCGGCCCAGTCCTGGCCGATGTCTTTCATGATCTCGGGCCAGATCTGCTGACGGGCGACATCGGCATAAGCATTGATGTCAGCATCGGTCACTTCCACGATGGTGGCGCCGGCCTCGGCCAGGCGCTGCTCGTAGGCGGCCTGGTCGGCCCGGGCAGACTCCCAGCGGCGTTGTTCAAAGGCCTGGGCGGCTTGATCCAGGGCGGCGCGTTCTTCGTCATCCAAATCCGCATAGCGCTCGGCATTGATCTGCAGGAACCACACCTCGAAGTGGGTGTTGAGCGGCACATAAGACTTGGTCACGTCGCGGAAGGAGGCGTAGTAACCCTCGGCGCCCGAGCCCATGACACCGTCCACCACGCCGGTCTGTACCGCGGTAAAGGCTTCGGAGAAGGGCAGCGGCGAGCCGATATAGCCGGTGTTGTCGGCCAGCAGCTGGAACGACTTCATCGGCGGTACCCGCAGCTTGACGCCCTTGTTGTGGGCCGGATCGGTCACCTGTTCTACCTCCTTGCTGAGGGCGATGCCGCCAAAGTACACCGGCCAGGCGGCCAGCACCTTGATATCCTGCGCCTGGTACAGCTCATCAATGGTGGTACGCAGCGGTGAGCCCGGGGTATAAGCCGCGCGGGCGTCGTCCCAGTTTTTCACCATGTAGGGCATGTAGATCACCTGGAAGCGCTTGTCGGCACCGGCCGAAGGGGGCTGCACCGCCATATCGATGGCACCCAGGCTGACCCGCTCCTGCACCACGGTGTAGTCGCCCAGGGCGTTGGCCGGATAGACCTTGAGCTTGAGCGAACCATCGGTGGCGGCTTTCAGCTCGTCGGAGAGCTGATGCACGTCCTGGTCGATGGCGGTGCCCTGGGGCCGCACATGGGAAATCTTCAGGGTGGCGGCTTCGACGGCGGTGCTGGCCAGGGTCAGGGCCAGCAGCAGGCTCTTGGCCAGGGTGCTGTATTCAATCCGTGTTTTCATCGTCATTCTCCTTGAGGGTTAGTAGCCAAACAGGGCTGGAATATATTCGGACAGGTCGGGCCATACCGAGACCAGCACCACCACCGGCAGGTAGCCGAACAGCAGCAGGATCATGGCCGGCTTCACCACCTGGGTGAACGGCACCTTGCCGATGCGAGCCCCCATGTAGAGGATGCTGGCGTAGGGCGGGGTCACGCCACCCATGGCGGTGTTGACGCCCATGATGGCGGCAAACTGCACCGGGCTGACGCCCAGTGCCGACATCAGCGGCAGCAGCAGAGGCGCGGTCAGAATGATGGCGGTGACGTCGTTGACTACCATGCCGATCAGGAACAGAAACAGGTTCACCAAGATCAGCAGCATGACCTTGTCGGTGGTGATCTCAAAGATGGCATCCACCAGCGCCTGGGGAATGTCTTCCATCACGTAGATCTGACTCAGCATCAGGCTGAACAGCACCATGATCAGGATGGCGCCCACTGCGGTGGCGGATTCTTTACCGGACTCGATAAAGGTACGCCAGGTCAGGCCCTTGTAAATCATGAAGCCCACCGGAATGGCGTAGATAACGGCAATGGCCGCGGCTTCGGTCGGGGTCATGATGCCGCCGTAGATGCCGCCCAGAATGATCACCGGCATCAGCAGTGCCGGCAGGGCATGCACGGTGCGGGACGCACCCTCGCGGAGCACCTCGTTAAAGGGCTTGGGCTCGTCCAGCACCAGCGGGAATTTACGCGCCATGACCAGGTTAACCAGGGCGAAGTTGAGCATGATCAGCAGGCCCGGCCCCAGGGTGGCGAGAAAGCTTGCCAGAATCGAGGTTTCGGTGACCCAGCCGTAGACGATCATGGTGACGCTGGGCGGGATCAGCAGGCCCAGAATGGAGGAGTTGGCGATCAGCGCGGTGGCATAGGCGCGGGGGTAACCCTGGCGTTCCATTTCCGGGATCAGCAGAGGGCCGATGGCGGCGATGCCGGTCAGGCCGCTGCCGGAGATGGCGCCGATAATGGCGCAACTGAAGGACGCCACCACCCCCAGGCCGCCGCGAATACGGCCGACAAACAGGTTCACGAATTTGAGCAGGCTGCCGGCGATGCCGCTGACGCTCATCAGGGTGCCGGCAAAAACGAACAGTGGCACGGCCAGCAGTACCGGGGTGGCCAACTGGTTAAAGCCCCACAGCATGGTGCCCTTCATGGTGGCGTCGCCGACCAGGGTCATCACCATCAGGCCGGCGCCGAAGCAGTAGGGTAAGGGTACGCCGATGGTGAGCAGCAGCACCAGCACGGCAAAGGCCAGAATCGCGATTTCAACCATGGAACTTTTCTCCTTTCCGTTCTTCCGTGAGCAGACTGAACTCGGTGACTTCGGCCGGTTCCGGGATAGTGTCGACAGGGTGGGCCTCGCCGCCGGTCATCAGGGTGCGCAGGTGCTTGAGCAGATGCCAGCCGACATAGAGGGTCATCATGACCAGGCCGAGGAACAAGGCGGCCTCGTAGATGATGGTGGGAATGTAGAGGGTGGGGCTTTCCTTCCAGACCCGGTTGGCATACTTGAAGTAATCCCAGGCCCACCAGGTCAGCCAGCCGGAAATAATCAGGCTGATGGTTTCGGCGATCGCGGCCAGCCAGTAACGGGCCCTATCGGTTTTGAGGAACACCTCGAGCACATTGGCCCGTATCTGGGTATCTTCCCGGGAGGCATTCACCGCCCCCAGTATGTACAGCCACATGGTGGGGAGCAGGGCCATTTCTTCCAGCCCCATCAGTGGTGTTTCAAACACATAACGGGAGATAACCTGTACGGCCTGGAAGCCGGCCACTGTGGTGATCAACAGTGTCAGTGTGTATTTGAATACCGTTTCCATAGTTTTGTCCTTGTGCGGTTCATCCGCAGAAGCCGGCAAACACTGCGTTTTCTGCGTATTGGTTATTTTGGATTCACTTAAAAATAACAACAAATCGTTTTATATGGCCTTTGCATAACAAAATGTTATTCTAAAGTATCGCTGTACGTGGAGGTGGAGCCATGGGCAAGTTGAGTTTCCGGCAGGTGGAGGCGTTTCGGGCGGTGATGATCGCCGGCACTACCACGGGTGCCGCAGAGCTGCTTTATATTTCCCAGCCGGCGGTGAGCCGCTTGCTGAATGATTTCGAAGCGGCGGTGAAGGTGAAATTATTCGAGCGCCATCACAAACGGCTGGCACCGACCCCGGAGGCATTACTGTTGTTTGAAGAGGTCGAGCGCTCCTTCGTCGGCATCGATCGGTTGGCCAGCATGGCGGAAGAGTTACGGGATTTTCAGCGCGGCAGCCTCAAGGTGGCGGCCATGCCGGCCATCGCCCTTGGTTTTTTGCCTCGAGTGATGCAGCAATTCAGCCAGTCCCATCAGGGGATAAACCTGACCCTGCAGGTGCGCAGCTCCCAGCAGGTGGCGGACTGGATAGCCACCCAGCATTTTGATGTGGGCATTGGTGCCATCAATGTGGCGGATCCGGCATTGGCGGTTGACGTATTGGCGGAAGCCGCCCTGGTGTGCGCCCTGCCGGCTAGCCATCCGCTGGCCAGAAAGGAGATGATCGTACCGGAAGATTTGCGGGATCAGCCCTTTATCTCTTTGGGACCGGAGCAGAGTGTGCGCTACAAGGTAGACGAGGCTTTTGAACAGGCCAGGGTCAGCCGTCAGCTGGTGTTTGATACCCAGTTGTCACACGTGGCCTGCGCTTTTGTGGATGCCGGCTCGGGAGTGGCTCTGGTCGACCCGATCACCGCCCTTCACTTTCAGTCCCCCAACCTGGTGTTCCGTCCCTTTGAACCCTGGGTGTCGTTTTCCTACCACCTGTTGTATCCGGCTCATCGAGCGCGCTCCCGGGCAACGCTGGAATTCAGTGAACTGCTGCAGCGGGAACTGCAGCGGCTCACCGAAAACGCCAATGGCCTGATTCGGCTCAGGGGCTAGGCAGAATGTCCTGACAAGGCCGTTCGGATCATAGAATTCGGCCGGATTGCAGGCGGCGGATCAGCACCGCTACCGACTTGGAGGTGGGGGTGTGGCTGTCGTCGCCGGTGCTGTGCAGCGGCACCAGCGGGTTGGTCTCCGGGTAATAGGCGGCCACGTTGCCATCGGGAATGTCGTAGGGCACTACCTTGAAGCCGCCCACTCTGCGCTCCACGCCGTCATGCCAGAGCGAGATCATCTCCACTACGTCGCCTTTGTTCAGTCCACGCCGGCGAATTTCATCCGGGTGCATAAACACCACCATGCGCTGGCCATACACGCCTCGATAACGGTCATCCATGCCATAGATGGTGGTGTTGTACTGATCGTGAGAGCGCAGTGTCTGCAGGGTCGACACCACCTCGCCGTTGGCTGCGGCGGGCAGCAGTGCTTCTGGAAGGGGCTCGGCGGCAAAGTTGGCCTTGCCGGTAGCGGTGTGCCAGCAGTATGCGGCGGCACTGTTGCCCAGATAAAATCCGCCCGGTTGCTGCAGCCGTTCATTAAAGTGCTCAAAACCGGGAATGGTGGCGGCAATGTGATCGCGAATGCGGTCGTAATCGTCGGCCAGTGCCGGCCAGTGCACCGGCTTGCTACCCAGGGTGGCCTGGGCCATGCCGGCAATAATGGCGGTTTCCGAGCGCTGGTGCGGGCTGTTGGGGGTGCCTACGCCCTGAGAAGCGTGCACCATGCTGAAGGAGTCTTCCACGGTAATAAACTGCGGTCCGCTGGCTTGCACATCGGCCTCGGTGCGTCCCAGGCAGGGCAGGATCAGCGCTTCCTTGCCGGCCATCAGGTGGCTGCGGTTGAGCTTGGTGCTGATCTGCACGGTCAGGTCGCAATTGGCCAGGGCTTCGGCGGTGGCATTAGTGTCGGGAGCGGCGGCGGCTATGTTGCCGCCAAGGGCGATAAACACGCGGGCGTGGCCGTCGAGCATGGCCTGAATGGCGGCCACGGCGTTATGGCCAGGACGGCGTGGCATGGGCAGGTCGAAATGGTGCTCCAGCCGCTCGAGAAAGGCCTCATCGGGCTGCTCGTTAATGCCCAGGGTGCGGTTGCCCTGCACATTGCTGTGGCCGCGCACCGGGCACAGTCCGGCCCCCGGGCGGCCAATCTGGCCGCGCAGCAGTTGCAGATTAACCAGCTCGCGAATGGTGGCCACCGAGTGCTTGTGTTGGGTAATGCCCATGGCCCAGGTACATATCACCCGCTCGGCACCGGCATAGACCTCGGCGGCCTGTTGAATCTGCGCTCGGTTCAGGCCCGACTGTTGCTCAATGTGCTGCCAGGGGGTGGCTGCCACCTGTGCCATGTAGTCGTCCAGGCCCTGCGTGTGTTGGGCGATAAACTGCCGATCCAGCAGTCCCGGCTCACCCTTGGTCAGGGCCTCGGCGTCCCATTCCAGCAGCAATTTGACCATGCCCCTGACCGCCGCCATGTCGCCGCCCAGACGCGGACAGAAATAATGGCTGGAAATGCGTGAGTCCTTGGGGGTGAGCATCTCCACCGGACTTTGCGGATCGGCAAAGCGCTCCAGCCCACGCTCCTTGAGGTTGTTGAAGGTCACGATGGCGGTGCCCCGGCGAGCGGCGTTGCGCAGGCTGTGCAGCATGCGCGGATGGTTGGTGCCCGGGTTCTGGCCAAACACAAAAATGGCGTCGGCCTGATCAAAGTCCTGCAGGGTCACGGTGCCCTTGCCCACGCCAATGGCCCGGGTCAGGGCCACGCCGCTGGCCTCGTGGCAGAGGTTGGAGCAGTCGGGAAAGTTGTTGGTGCCAAAGGCCCGGCCAAACAGCTGATAAAGATAGGCGGCCTCGTTGCTGGCCCGGCCCGAAGTATAGAGTTCCAGTTGATCAGCATGGTCCAGCCGGTTCAGGTGTCGGCCAATCAGCGCGAAGGCGTCGTCCCAGGAAATGGGCTCGTAGTGGTCGGTGTCCCGGTTCAGGTACATGGGCTGCTCAATCCGGCCCTGATATTCCAGAAAGTAATCACTCTGCCGGCGCAGCCGGCTGACCGCGTGCTGCTTGAAGAAGGCTGGGGTGACGCGGCGGGCGGTGGCTTCCCAGCTGATCGCCTTGGCGCCGTTCTCACAGAAGGAAAAATGTTTGCCCTGTTCATCGCCCCAGGCACAACCGGGGCAGTCAAAGCCTTTTACCTTGTTGGCGCGCAGCAGGTTGCGAATGTTGGCGGCGGGTTTTTTGCTGCCCAGCACGAAGCGGGTGGTGGACGCGAGGGCGCCCCAGCCGCCGGCGGCGGCCTTGTAATTGCTGATTTTCTTGGTCATGACACTGTGTGATGGCTGGATACGGAATAAACACGGGGGCCCTGCCGGCGAGTCAGGTGCAGCAGGTTAAGGCCGGCGCCTTTGGCCTGGTGCACGGCCAGTTCGGTGGGAGCGCCCAGGGTGATCAGGGTGGGCTGGCCGGCGCGTACCATTTTCTGCACCAGCTCTATGCTGCAGCGGCTGGTGATCAGCACCATACCCGGTTGACCCGGGCCGTGGCGATGGTGCCAGCCCAGCAGTTTGTCGAGGGCATTGTGCCGGCCCACGTCTTCGCAGGAATGAACAATGCTGCCCTCGGCGTTGGCGTAAAAGGCCGCATGCAGGGCGCCACACTCCTGCCCCAGGGGTTGCCAGTCGTTCAGCTGCCGGAGCAGCGCCTCTACCGAGGCCAGGGCCGGTAACGGGGTTGGGGACAGGGCGGGGAGCTCGGGCACCGCCTGCTCCAGAGATTCCAGCCCGCACAGGCCGCAACCGGTGCGACCTGCCAGGCTGCGCCTGTGCGCCTGCCAGCGGTAATGGCAGCCGTTGGACAGGGTAACGTGGGCTTCCAGCGCCCGGCCGGCACGGGAAAACTCCAGGTCATGGATTTCCCGGTGATGGCGAATAATGCCCTCGCTCAGCAAAAAGCCGGTAACGAAGGCGTCCAGCTGGTTGGGGCTGACCATCATCACCGCATGGCTGACGCCGTTCAGCACCACCGCCAGGGGCACTTCGCTGACCAGGGCATGGCGGTCGCCGTCGGTGGTGGCGACAAACTGGTAATCGGGCAGGGTATCGGCATCGAGCATGGCGCTATCCGGGCTGAGGCAATGCCCCCAGTGTAAGGAGCCGCGGGCGGGGTTTCTAATTGAAAGATTCGATATTCTGAAAGATATGATTTATTAAAGAGCGAAGTATCGATTTTAAATTGTGATGAAAGGCGGCCCTTTATGGACATCAGGCAACTGAACTACCTGTGCGCCCTGGCCGAGCACCGCCACTTTGGCCGTGCCGCTCAGGCCTGCTGTGTGACCCAGCCTACGCTGTCGATGCGGGTGCGCCAGCTGGAGCAGGAACTGGGGGTGGTGCTGGTGCACCGGGGCAAGCAGTTTGAAGGCTTTACCCCGGAAGGCGAGCGAGTGCTGGCCCGGGCCCGGGCCCTGCTGGGCCAGTATGACAACCTGCGCCTGGAAGTGGACGCCATGAAAGGCCGGCTCACCGGCACGGTGCGATTGGGGCTGGTGCCGCTCAGCTGCATGGATCTGAGCCCGGTGCTGGCCCGGCTGCGTCAGCGTCATCCCGGCATTGGTTTTGAAATCAATGACATGACCGCCGATGCCATTCTCAACGGACTGAGTCACAACACCCTGGACATTGGTGGCGGCTTTTTCGAGCCCGAGGTGTTGTCCCGCTTTGACAGCCTGGCGCTGCCCGAGCAGGGGGTGGTGCTGGCCTTTGGCCCCGACTGGAGCGAACGCCTGCCTGCTCGTCCGAGCCTGGCTGATCTCGCAGCCCTGCCCCTGTGCCTGCCCAGGCCGGGCATGTATTTTCGCCGTTACCTCGAAACCTGTTTCGAGCGCGAGGGGGTCACCCTGCAGCCGGTGCTGAGTTCCGACTCGGTGTACCGGCTGATGCACTGGGTGCGCGCCGGTCTCGGCTGTGCCCTGATCCCGGCGGGCAGTGCGCTGTTTGATGAGCTGCCCGGAGTGCGCTGCCGGCCGCTGGCCATGCCGGCCATGGCTCGGGTCGGAGCTCTGGTGATGCGCAACGATGGCCAGGCCAGCCTGCTGGCCCAGGGCTTTTTTGAGGCCGCACAGGAGGTGTGGCGGCAACGCTAGGCCGGCGCGCGGGCCGGAATGATGTTCTATGCTTGAACTTCAGCCATTCGGAGTAATGGCGAGGCAGGCGGCTGTTTATCATGGTGCTGACGCTGATGATGGCCGGGCCGTGCGGTTTACGTGCTCTTCAGAACAGTTCATCACCAGGATACGCAGGGAAATGCGAGCTCAAAAAAGACAGGATGATCAAGCGTCCGTCGTGTCCATGCTGTTGCAGGACCAAGGCGGGGAGTGGCGCAGGTTGTGTGAGCAGGCCACCGGAGTGGCCGGGGCTGACGACGCCTGCTTCGTTTTCTTTTCTTCCACAACCCCAGGGTTGCCCCATGTGCCCGGAGGCGGTTTTCACGGCTGGGCGCCACCCCATTACGCGGCGGCGGGACGACAGCCGGGGGACGAGTGGTTGCGCCCCTGTCGCGAGCTGCACCTCGACAGCGACGCCTTTTATGCCGTCGTGCCGGCGGAGCGGGGCGACACTCGCGGCTTGCTGCTGTTGCTGTATGGCGAGGCCAAGGTGCCATGCGAACAGGGGGAGCTGCTGGCGCTGCTGGCCGGGCACGGTGCCCTGCTGTGGCGGGAGCAGGAGCAGGCTCAAGTACGGGCGCGGCCCGAGTTGTCGACCGAACGACTGCTAAGCCGGTTGAAACCCCTGTTTATGAATGCCCCCATTCTGGTCAACGGCTTTGATCGCCATGGCCGCTGTATTCTGTGGAACGACGAGTGCGAGCGGGTCTTTGGCTGGCGTTTTGAGGAGCTGCAGGCCGAAGTCTCTCCCATCAGCGTGTTTTACCCCGATCCGGAAGACCGGCGTCAGGTCATTGCCACCTTTGAGGCGCCCACCGGCTGTGAGTTTCGTGAATGGCATCCGGTGGATCGGGCCGGTCGCAGGCTGACCACGCTGTGGGCCAATATAGTGCTGCCCAACGGCGACATGATCTGCGTGGGGCACGACATCACCGAGCAGCGCAAGCTGGAAAACCAGCAGCGGCTGGCGGCCAGTGTGTTTGACTCCTGCTATGACGGCATCGTACTGACCGACGCCGACAACCGAGTGCTGCACGTCAATCCGGCCTTTACCCGCATCACCGGATATTCAGCAGACGAAGCGCTGGACAAGCCCGCGGCCCTGTTCGGGCTGGATTCCCATGAGATTCCGCTGCCGGCGCAGGAAGGATCGCCCCGGCACTGGCAGGGCGAGTGCTTTATTCAGCGCAAAAACGGCAGTGAATGCGCCCTGTTGCTGGCCATCTCGGTGATTCGGGACAAGGCCGACAAGGTGCAATACCATGCCCTGGTGCTGACCGATATCACCCTGCTCAAGGAGCACGAGGCCGAATTGCGCCGGCGTGCCCTCTACGATCCCTTGACCCGCATTCCCAATCGCCAGCTGTTCAGCGAACTGCTCGACAAGGCCATGGCCGCGGCGGATCGCAGCCAGACCATGCTGGCGGTGTGTTACCTGGATCTCGATGGTTTCAAGCAGGTGAACGACACCCTGGGGCACGCCGCCGGCGATCAGCTGTTGATGGAAATGGGCCGGCGCATGGAGCTGGTGCTGAGAAACTGCGACACCGTGGCTCGTCTGGGTGGCGACGAGTTCGCCCTAATGATAACTGGCCTGCATCACGAACTGGAGTGCACCGAGATCCTTGACCGGGTGCTGGCCGCCATCGACGTGCCGGTGCGGCTTGACGGTCATCAGGCGCGGGTGAGCGCCAGCATTGGCGTGTCGGTCTATGACAAGGATGCCAGCGATGGCCAGACCCTGCTGCGCTATGCCGACAAGGCCATGTACGAGGCCAAGAAACAGGGCAAGCGCCGCCACCTGTTTTTTGAGCCGGTGCTGCACCTGCAGGAACAGGAGCGTTATCGCCTTTACCAGGAGTTGCGCCAGGCCCTGATCAACGACGAATTTCTGCTGCACTACCAGCCCAAGATCGATCTGTTCAGCCGGCACATGATCGGGCTGGAGGCGCTGTTGCGCTGGCAGCACCCGCAAAAGGGCCTGCTGACCCCGGTGGAGTTTATGCCGGCGGTGCTCGACAGCGACATGGAGTTTGAACTGGGTCAGTGGGTGATTCGCCGGTTGTTACAGCAGATGACCGCCTGGAGTCAGGCCGGCCATGACTACTGCGCCAGCTTCAACGTCAGTGCCGGTCAGCTGATGCATGAGGAGTTCTTCAGCAACCTCACCTACTTACTGAGCCTCTATGCCTCGGTGGCGCCGGAGCGACTGGAGCTGGAGTTTCAGGAAAGCGCGGTGCTGGAAGACGTGCAGAAGGCGGCGGCGGTACTGGAGCAGTGCCGGGACCTCGGGCTGGTGATTTCCCTCGACAACTTTGGCTCTGGCCACGGCTCCCTGGTGCACCTCAACCGGCTGCCGGTGGACATCATCAAGATCGATCGGCGCTTTATCAACGAGCTGCTGGCCGGCTCCGATGAAGCCAGCATGGTGGAAGGGGTGGTGCAGCTGGCTTCGGCGTTGCGCATGCTGGTGCTGGCAGAAGGCATGGAGCAGCCGGAGCTGAGTGATCGCCTGCAGCAACTGGGTTGCCACTATGTGCAGGGCTACGGCATTTCCCACCCGCTGCCTGCCGAAGAGGTGCACCAGTGGCTGGCGGAGTGGAACCAGCGGCTGCGGTTGCAATAGTCTTTAATAACAAAAACCCCGGCCGAGGCCGGGGTTTTTAGTGAAGGCGCCGTGGCTTACAGTTGCGGGCCGGCGGCCACCAGGGCCTTGCCCTCGGCGGTGTCGGTGAACTTCTCGAAGTTGTTCACGAAACGCTGGGCCAGATCCTTCGCCTTGGTTTCCCAGTCGGCGGCGTCGGCATAGGTGTTGCGCGGATCCAGAATGGACGCGTCTTCCACGCCTGCCAGCGCGGTGGGAATGGCCAGGTTGAAGTAAGGCAGTTCAACAAACTCGCTGTTCTCGATGGAGTCGTCGAGAATGGCGTTGATGATGGCGCGGGTGGCCTTGATGGAGATGCGCTTGCCGGTGCCGTTCCAGCCGGTGTTGACCAGGTAGGCTTCGGCGCCCACGGCGTCCATGCGTTTGGCCAGTACGTCGGCGTACTGGGTCGGGTGCAGGCTCAGGAAGGCCGCGCCAAAGCAGCTGGAGAAGGTCGGGGTCGGCTCGGTGATGCCGCGCTCGGTGCCGGCCAGTTTGGCGGTGAAGCCAGACAGGAAGTGGTACTGGGCCTGATCCCGGGTCAGTCGGGCCACCGGCGGCAGCACGCCAAAGGCGTCGGCGGTCAGGAAGATCACCTTCTTGGCGTGACCGGCCTTGGACACCGGCTTGACGATGTTATCGATATGGTAAATGGGGTAGGAGACCCGAGTGTTCTCGGTCTTGGAACCATCGTCAAAATCGATGCTGCCGTCTTCCCGTACGGTCACGTTTTCCAGCAGGGCGTCGCGGCGAATGGCGGCGTAGATTTCCGGCTCGTTTTCCTTGCTCAGCTTGATGGTCTTGGCATAGCAGCCGCCCTCAAAGTTGAACACGCCGTCGTCGTCCCAGCCGTGCTCATCGTCACCGATCAACTCACGGTTGGGATCGGTGGACAGGGTGGTCTTGCCGGTGCCGGACAGGCCAAAGAAGATGGCCACGTCACCGTCCTTGCCTACGTTGGCGGAGCAATGCATGGAGGCAATGCCCTTCAGCGGCAGCAGGTAGTTCATCATGGAGAACATGCCTTTCTTCATTTCGCCGCCGTACCAGGTGCCGCCGATCAGCTGCACCCGCTCGGTCAGGTTGAAGGCCACGAAGTTTTCGCTGTTCAGGCCCTGTTCCTGCCAGTTGGGGTTGGTGCACTTGGCGCCGTTCATCACCACGAAGTCCGGCTCGAAATTTTGCAGATCTTCTTCGCTGGGGCGAATAAACATGTTTTTAACAAAGTGGGCCTGCCAGGCCACCTCGGTAATGAAACGCACCGCCAGGCGGGTGTCGGCGTTGGCGCCACAGAAGGTATCGACCACGAACAGACGCTTGCCGGACAGCTGCTGAGTGACCAGGCCCTTGAGCTGCTCCCAGGTTTCCTGGGTCATGGGCTTGTTGTCGTTTTTGCCCTGATCGGCCCACCACACGGTGTCACGGGTGGTGTCGTCACGCACGATGTACTTGTCTTTGGGTGAGCGGCCGGTGAACACGCCGGTATCCACGGCGACGGCGCCCAGGCTGGTTACCACGCCTTTCTCAAAGCCTTCCAGATCGGCGCGGGTTTCTTCTTCAAACAGCTGCTCGTAGGAAGGGTTGTAAAGCACGTCGGTGACGTCGGTAATACCGTAGCGGGACAAGCCGAGTTGTTGCGCCTTGGGCGTCATTGTTCACTCCTGGATAGGTACAGAGGGGTTGTTGGTTATTCGTTTTTTTGAAATCCAAGCTTAGCAACAACAGAATGTTAATTAGGGGATCTGCTTCAAATTTTATAATTTTGCGAAACGAATTAAGGAGAGGTGGGTAAAATTGGCGTGATTTATGCTGTGTTATTGTTAATTGGCTGTGTCTTTATTTTGCCTTATGCGCGCGGGGCAGGGCAAGGCGGGGAAGGAAAAGGCCGTGGCCGTTGAAAATAGGGCGAGGCCGGCAACCGGCCTCGCCCGTGATCATCAATGCACCGGCTTAGTGCAGGGTCTGGCCAAACAGATTCTGCACGTCGCTGCCGTCAAAGCGGTAATGACGGCCGCAATAGTCGCAGTGCATTTCAATATTGCCCTGCTCCTGAATAATTTCCATGGCTTCTTCCTGGCCCACCTGCAGCAGCGCCTGTTCGCACTTTTCCTTTGAACAGGTGCACTGAAAGCGTACCGGCTGCGGATCGAACACCCGTACCGCTTCCTGGTGATAGAGCCGGTACAGGACTTCCTGGGCGTCCAGCTGCAGCAGCTCTTCCGCCTTGACGGTGGCGGTGAGTGCCTCCAGGTGGGCGAAGTCGTCGCGTTGGCTGGCGTCGTCGCTGGGCAGGGCCTGCAGCAGCATGCCGGCCGCCGCCGGCTGGCCGGTCAGGCCGGTAAACAGCCAGATGCGGGTGGGCAGCTGCTCCGACTGGGCGAAATAGTTTTCCAGGCTTTCGGCCAGTGAGTTCTCATTCAGTTCCACTATACCCTGATAGCGCTCGCCGTCATTCGGCGTGATGGTGATGGCGATATAGCCCTTGCCCACCAGGTCGGCCAGCCGAGAGCTGTCGGGCACCTCGCCCTGCCAGCGCGCGACTCCCCGCAGGTGCTGGTTGTGATCGCCGTTGATCACCGCCAGGCTGACCGGGCCGTCGCCCTGCAGCTGCACCGTGATATGGCCTTCGAACTTGAGGGTGGCGGTGAGCAGGCTGGTGGCGGTGAGCAGCTCGCCCAGCAGGCGCTGCACCGGCACCGGATAGGCCTGGGCCTCGAGGATCTGCTGAAAGCTGTGCTGCAGTTGCACCAGCTCGCCACGCACCTGGTAGTGGTCGAACAGATAACGGTGAAGTTGATCGGGTTTGCTCATAATGGATCCTGTTTCGGCTCAGTTGCCCTGCTTGATTTTGAGCAGGGTACGTCTCTCTTTCTTGTCGGGCCGGCGCTCGGGGCTGGGGGCAAACTGGCTGCTGAGCCTGCGCGCCTCGCTGTTGCGCTGCCGCTGTTCAATGCTTTCTGGTGTTTCCCGGTAGAGCTGTTGTGCCAGCTCGGCCTTGCCGCGCTTGTCGGACAGGGCCTGCACCACTACTTCCCGTTCGTCGTGCCCCTGACGCAAGCGAATGACGGCACCGATTTCCACCGGTTTGCCGGGCTTGGTGCGCTGACCGTTGTAGTGCACCTTGCCGCCGTCGATCATTTCCCGGGCCAGGCCGCGGGTCTTGTAAAAGCGGGCGGCCCACAGCCATTTGTCCAGCCGCACGGAATCCGTTTTTCCGTTCATGGTACTCGCTCTCGTCAAAACCGTGCTCACGATTATATCAGATGGCCCGCTTTGGCATGCAAGCGCAAGCAAATCTCCCATTGTGTTCATTCTGCGGCAGACGTTGGCCGCCAGTTGCGATAACCTCATGTCAGGGCGAGTCAAAAAACGGGACGGGCCATGGCCGACAACAAGCAAAAACCCCAGATACTGCATACCGAACTGGTGGCGGAAAGCCGCCTGTTTCGCGTGGAATCGGTACACCTGCGCTTCAGCAACGGCGTTGAGCGAGTCTATGAGCGCATGCGTGGCGGCGGTCGCGGTGCCGTCATGCTGGTGCCCATGCTGGACGACGACACCATTTTGTTGATTCGGGAATACTCCGCCGGCACCCACAGCTACGAGCTCGGGTTTCCCAAGGGGCTTATCGATCCCGGTGAGACCGCCCTGGAGGCGGGCAACCGGGAGCTGATGGAAGAGGTGGGTTACGGCGCCCGTACGCTTGTCCCGCTCAAGCAGGTCAGCCTGGCCCCCGGTTACTTTGGCAGCCGCATGGACATTCTACTGGCACGGAATTTGTATCCGGAACAGCGGGAAGGGGACGAGCCCGAACCGCTGGAAGTGGTGCCCTGGCCCCTGAGCCGGCTGGACGAGCTGATGGCCCGACCCGACTTTTCCGAGGCGCGCAGCATCTGCGGCCTGTTTTTATTGCAGGACTGGCTGAATAAAGAGGAATAATCATGGATACCAGTGCCCTGTTGCCGGGGGTAAAGGCGGCAGCCCGTGAGGCCGGCAGGCTGATCCTGTCAATGTATAACAGCGGCGAGTATCAGGCCGAAAGCAAGGACGACGACAGCCCGGTAACCAGCGCCGATCTGGCCGCCCATGCTTACCTCGACCAGGCCCTGCGCGCCCTGGCAGACGTGCCGGTATTGTCGGAAGAAGGCGGCGACATTCCGCTGTCCGAGCGCTGCACCTGGCCCCGCTACTGGTTGGTGGATCCGCTGGATGGCACCCAGGAGTTCATTGCCGGCAGCGGTGACTTCTCCACCATGATCGCACTGATTGAACACGGCAAGCCGGTACTGGGGGTGGTCTATGGCCCGGTACACGATCTTATGTATTACGCGGTGCATGGCCAGGGGGCCTTCAAGGAGGCCAATGGCGAGGTCATCCAAATCCACGCCCGGCATTATGCCGCCGACAAGCCGGTGGGCAGCCTGTGCATTGCCATCAGCCGACGGCAGAACGTGGACTGGGTGCGTTCCCGGCTTACCGACGATCTGGACTATCGCCTGCTGCCCCTGGGCTCAAGCTCGCTCAAGTCGTGCCTGGTGGCGGAAGGTGAGGCGGATCTGTACATACGTATCGGCCCCACCGGCGAGTGGGACACCGGCGCCACCCAGTGCATTGTGGAAGAGGCGGGGGGACGCATTCTGGATCTGGGACTGGCGCGGCTCAGCTATAACGAGCGCGACAGCCTGATCAACCCCAACTTCATCACGCTGGGGGACGAAGGCCTGCCCTGGAGCCGGATTCTGCGGGGGAAAGCCTGAATACAACAAGGGCGGCCATGGCCGCCCTTGTTTAATCGTCCTGGCCGAAATCCTCGATTTCAATGCCCAGCGCGGTCATGATTTCCCGGGCGTGGGCCGGAATCTGGTCGGGTACGTCCTTGCGCAGGTCGTCGTCCTGGGGCAGGGGCTGGCCGGTGTAGGCGTGCAGAAACGCCTCGCACAGCAGCTCGCTGTTGGTGGCATGGCGCAGGTTGTTGACCTGACGACGGGTGCGCTCGTCGGTCAGTACCTTGAGTACCTTGAGCGGGATGGAAACGGTGATCTTTTTGACCTGCTCGCTTTTCTTGCCGTGCTCGGCGTAAGGACTGATATAGTCGCCGTTCCATTCAGTTTTCATCGTCCACCTGCGTTCGGAAATTAATTCCGGCGAATTGTAACCCCTGCTTTTTGTATTGGCAATCCAACGGCAAAGCCTTTCAGCCGTCCAGATGGCTTGACGGCTTTTGTTCCCTGGGTTACTGTGCGCTTCTTGAAAATCTTCGTTTCAGGCTGCCGTGCGCAAAGGAGAAGGACATGCCGACTTACAAGACTCAGACCCACGCCGTTCGTACCGGCCTTGAGAGCGACACGCAGCATGGGGCCGTGGTACCGCCCATCTACCTGAGCAGCACCTATTCCTTTGCCGACTTCAACCAGAAGCGGCAGTTCGATTACGCCCGCTCCGGCAACCCCACCCGCCAGACCCTGCTTGACGCCCTGACCCACCTGGAAGGTGGTGCCGGCGCGGCGGTCACCGCCAGCGGCCTGGGCGCCATCAATCTGATCGTGACCTCCCAGCTGCAGCCCGGTGACCTGCTGGTGGTGCCCCACGACTGTTACGGCGGCAGCCAGCGGCTGTTCAACTCCCTGGCCGCCAAGGGCCTGTTTGAACTGGCCTATGTGGATCAGACCGATGCCGACGCCCTGGCCGCGGTCATGGCGCGCCAGCCGCGCATGCTGTGGATTGAAACGCCGTCCAACCCGCTGCTGCGGGTGGTGGACATTCAGGCGCTGTGCGCCGCCGCCCGGGCCGTGGGCGCGCTCAGCGTGGTGGATAACACCTTTCTGTCGCCGGCGCTGCAGCAGCCGCTGAAACTGGGCGCCGACCTGGTGCTGCATTCCACTACCAAATACATCAATGGCCATTCCGACGCCCTGGGTGGCGCCGTGGTGGCGGCGGATCCGGATCTGGCCGAGCAACTGCGCTGGTGGGGCAACTGTCTGGGCCTGACTGGTTCCGCCTTTGACAACTACCTGACCCTGCGCGGCCTGCGCACCCTTGGGGTGCGCATGCGCCAGCACTGTGAAAACGCCGAGGCGCTGGTGGCCTTTCTGCAAATCCAGCCCAGGGTCAAGGCGGTGTATCATCCCAGCCTGCCGGGCAATCCGGGCCACGACATTGCCGCTCGCCAGCAGGCCGGCTTTGGCGCCATGCTCAGCTTTGAGCTGGATGCCGACGAGGCCGGGCTTAAGGCCTTCCTGCAGCAGCTGCAGCTGTTCTCCCTGGCCGAATCCCTGGGCGGGGTGGAAAGCCTGATCGCCCACCCGGCCACCATGACCCACGCCGCCATGAGCCCGGAGGCTCTGGCCGAGGCCGGCATCAGCCAGCAGCTGCTGCGGGTGTCCGTCGGCATTGAGGACGGTGGTGATCTGATCCACGATTTGGAAAACGCATTCAAGGTACTCAGCAAGTAAATGACCATTCTCGAGCCCGAGGCCGGCGTTCAGCGACCGGTGCACAAGTTTGGCGGCAGCAGCCTGGCCGATGCCGCCTGTTTTCACCGGGTAGCCGGCATTATTCACAAACTGCAACAACCCGACGCCCTGATCGTGGTGTCGGCCCCGGGCAAGACCACCAACCGGCTGATCGAGCTGCTCAGCCTGTTCGCCAGCGGCGACACCGCCGCCCCCGAGGCGCTGGCCGGGCTGCATGCCTTTCAGCGCAACCTGATTGAAACCTCACTGCCCGAGGCCGAGGCGGCGCCGCTGCTGGCGGCCTTGGATGACGATATCGTCACCATTGCGCGGGTACTGGAGCAAAGCCGGCTGGACGACGGCCAGCGCAGCTTTATTCAGTCGTTCGGCGAGCTGTGGTCGTCCCGCTTGCTGGCGCGGGTGCTGTGCAACCAGGGGCAGCCTGCCGCCAGCCTGGACGCGCGCCGCTTTCTGCGGGTGTCCGGCACGCCGGTGCGGGTGCAGGAAGACGAATCCCGCCGGCTGCTGGCCGGCATACTGGCGGAGCACCCGCAGCGCATGCTGGTGGTCACCGGCTTTATCGCCGCGGACAACGAGGGCAATACTCGGTTGCTGGGGCGCAACGGCTCCGATTTTAGCGCCACCCTGCTGGCGGCCCTGGCCGACAGCAGCCACACCACCATCTGGAGTGATGTGCCCGGCGTGTTCAGCGCCGACCCCCGGCGCATACCCGAGGCGCATCTGCTGACCCGGCTGTCGTTGCCCGAGGCCGCCGAGCTGGCCCGGCTGGGCTCGCCGGTACTGCACAGCCGTACCCTGGGGCCGGTAGCGGCCAGCCGCCAGCAGCTGATGCTGCGCTGCAGCTATCATCCGGACGACGGCCACACTCGCATTGAGCGCCGGCCGCGGCGGGAGCAGGGCGCGCGCATCGTCACCGCGGTGGACGACACCGTACTGGTGGAAATGACCATTTCCGATCGCTATCAGGAACGGGTGGACGCCCTGACCGAATGGCTTGGTAAACGAGGACTGGCGCCCCTGGCGTGCAAACGCCGCCCCGATCGCAAACTGTGGCAGCTTGCCTACACCCGCGAGCAGGCCGAGCAGGCCTTTCTGCAGCTCAGGGACCACCAGCCCGCCGGCGGCTTTGAAGACCTGCAGCAGCGGGAAGGTTTTTCCCTGGTGGCCCTGATCGGCAAGAACGTTACTGCCCAGGCCGAGCAGTGCCTGCAGTTCTACCACGCCCTCAACGAGCAGCCGCTGGAGTTTATTCAGCCCGCGAAGAATGGCCTCAGCCTGGTGGGTGTGGTGCGCAAGACCGCCCTGGATCCCTTGCTGCTGCGGCTGCACCAGAGCCTGTTCAGCCGGCCCCGCCGAGTGGGCGTGCTGCTGTTTGGCCGGGGCAACATCGGCCAGGCCTGGCTGCGGCTGTACAAGGAGCAGAAGGCGCGGCTGGAGCAGGAGCTCAACCTGCGCCTGACCCTGTATGGCGTGTTTGATTCGCAAGGAGCCATGCTCGCCAGCCAGGGACTGGAAGTGGATCGAGTGCTCAACGACTTCAGCCCCCAGGGTGTGGTCTGGCCCGACTGGCTGGAGAACCTGGAAGAGCACGGCTTTGATACCATGGTGGCGCTGGACTGCACCGCGTCCGACAGCCTGGTGCAGTACTACCCGGCCCTGGTGCAGCAGCATATTCATCTGATTGCCGCCAACAAGCAGGCCGGGGCCGCCGAGCAGTCGTTTTACCTCGGGCTGAAGCAGCTCCTGGCAGAGCACAGGGTGAAGTTTCTCAGCAATGCCACCGTGGGCGCCGGCCTGCCGGTGCAGAGCAGCCTGCACCAACTGCGCCAGTCGGGCGAACAGATTCGTGCCATCAGCGGTGTGTTTTCCGGCAGCCTGAGCTGGCTGTTCCAGAATTACGACGGCAGCCGGCCGTTTTCGGACCTGATGCTGCAGGCCTGGCAGCAGGGTCTGACCGAGCCCGATCCGCGGGAAGATCTCAACGGTCAGGATGTGAAGCGCAAGCTGGTGATCCTGGCCCGGGAAGCCGGCTTTGACCTTGACCCCGAGCAGGTGAAGGTCGCCAGCCTGGTGCCCGACGAACTGGCCGGTCTGGGCAAAGGTGAGGCCCTGGACCGCCTGAACCGGCTCGATGTGGTTCTGGCCGAGCGGCTGGCCGAGGCGCAACACCAGGGCGGCGTGCTGCGCCACGTGGCCCGATTCAATGCCGAAACCAGGGAAGCCAGCGTGGGGCTGGAAGTGGTACACGCCAACCATCCCTTTGTGCCTCTGCGTCCGGGAGATAATGTCTTTGCCATTGAAACCCGTCACTACCGCCAGAACCCCATGGTGATTCAAGGGCCCGGCGCCGGCCGGGAAGTGACCGCCGCCGCCGTGCAGGCGGACCTGTGGCAGCTGCTGGCGGCGCTGTGAACCGACAAGGCTCCCGCGGGAGCCTTTTTACCGCCCGAGCCAAGCCAGCTTCACAGTAATTTTCACATTCCGCTGTTTTTCATCAAAATCAGGCTGTTACCCCATTGCCGAGGGCTTTTTACGGTATTTTCTCGGCTTATTTAACAGCCTCCTTCACATTTCCGTGTGACCTTCTGTTTATTCGTTATTCTTATAAATTGCTGTTTTTCATGGCTATATCCTTGCATTTCGCATATGGCGATTTGTGAGCCGGCATCCTTAACTGTGAAATGGAGTGATCGATAATTCATCGATCACAATAGTTCACAGTCTGGAGTAACAACGATGAGCGCAGTTTCCCGCATTGGCCTGGTCGGCCTCGGCTCTATGGGCATGGGCATGGCCAAGTCCCTGATCCGTGCCGGTTTTGACACCCTTGGTTTTGACCTTAACCCCGATGCCTGCGCCGCGTTGTCCGAGGCCGGCGCCGTGGCCGCCGGCCCGTCGGCGCAGCCCTACGCCGCCGAGCTCGACGCCCTGGTACTGGTGGTGGTCAACGGCGCCCAGGTAGAAAGCGTGCTGTTTGGCGAGCACGGCGTGGCCAAGGCCCTGCGTCCGGGCAGCCTGGTGGTGATCTGCAGCACCATGGCCGCCAGCCAGACCAAGGCCGTGCACCAGCGCCTGAGCGAGCTGAACCTGGAGCTGATTGATGCCCCCATCTCCGGCGGCGCCATCAAGGCCGCCGACGGCAAGCTGTCGGTCATGGCCTCGGGCAAACCCGAGTTGTTTGAGCGGGCCAAGGGCCTGTTCGATGCCATTGCCGAGCGACTCTATGTTATCGGCCCGGACATTGGCCAGGGCAGCACCGTGAAGACCATTCACCAGCTGCTGGCCGGCGTGCACATTGCCGCCGCCGCCGAAGCCATGGCCATGGCCGCCAAGGCCGACATTCCGCTGGACCTGATGTTTGACGTGGTTACCCACAGCGCCGGCAATTCCTGGATGTTTGAAAACCGGGTGCCGCACATTCTCGACGGTGACTACACCCCGCGTTCCAGTGTTGACATCTTCGTCAAGGATCTGGGCCTGGTGCTCGACACCGCACACCAGATGAAATTCCCCCTGCCACTGGCGTCGGCCGCTCACCAGATGTTCCTGGCCGCCAGCAACGAAGGCTTTGGCCGTGAAGACGACGCCGCCGTGGTCAAGATCTTCAAGGGCATTGAACTGCCGGAGGGTAAATAAATGAAACACCGTCTGGGCATTATTGCCGACGATTTCACCGGCGCCACCGATATTGCCGGTTTCATGGTGGCCAACGGCTGGCGGGTGACCCAGCTGATCGGTTACGGCCCGGCCGAGGTGCCCGCCGACGTGGACGCCATCGTGATTTCCCTGAAGAGCCGCTCCTGTGCTGTAGAGCAGGCGGTGGCCGATTCCCTGGCCTCGCTGGAACGGCTGCAGCAACTGGGCTGTGATCGCTTCTTCTTTAAATACTGCTCCACCTTTGACTCCACCGCCGAGGGCAATATCGGGCCGGTAACCGACGCCCTGCTGAAGGCGCTGGATCAGTCCTTTACCGTGATCTGCCCGGCACTGCCGGTGAACGGCCGCACCGTTTGCCACGGCAACCTGTTCGTGAACGGCCAGCCCCTGAACGAGTCGGGCATGAAGGATCACCCGGTGACCCCCATGCGCGATGCCAACCTGCAGCGGCTGATGGCCGCCCAGGCCGGCGGCAATACCGGCCTGGTGGACTACCACGCGGTGCTGGCGGGCGCCGAGGCGGTCAAGGCCAGACTGGCCGAGCTGCAGGCAAATGGCGTGAACTATGCGGTGCTCGATACCCTGACCATGGCCGATTTGCCGGTGCTGGGCGAAGCGGTGAGCGAGCTGAAGCTGGTGACCGGCGGCTCCGGCCTGGGTGCCGGCATGGCGGCCCATGCCACCGGCGGTGAAGGCGCCGCCGAAGCCCGGGAACTGGGCGCGCCTGTGGGGGAAGGTCGCGCCGTGGTGCTGTCTGGCTCCTGCTCATTGATGACCAACGCCCAGGTTGCCGCCTACCAGGCCCGGGCGCCTCACGCCGGAGTGGACGTGGCCCGTAGCCTGGACGACGCCGAGGCCTATGCCGCCGAACTGGCCGACTGGGTACAGGCCCAGCCTGCCGCGCCGGCCCCCATGCTGTATGCCACCCAGAGCCCCGAGGCCCTGGCGCGCATTCAGGCCGAATACGGCGCGGCCCGAGCTAGCGAGGCGGTGGAAGGGGTGTTTGCCCGCGTCGCCGCGCGCCTGGCCGACGCCGGCTTCAGCCGCTTTATCGTGGCCGGTGGCGAGACCTCCGGCATTGTGACCCAGGCGCTCAAGGTGTCCGGCTTCCATATTGGTCCGCAAATTGCCCCGGGTGTGCCCTGGGTACGGGCGCTGGACAAGCCGCTGTCGCTGGCGCTGAAGTCCGGCAACTTTGGCGACGAGGCCTTCTTCAGCAAGGCCCAGGAGTTTTTCCATGTCTGAGTATTCTTTGCGCCTGGAGCTGGTGAACATTGCCCGCTCCATGTTTGAACGGGGTTACAGCAGCGGCGGCGCCGGCAACCTCAGCCTGCGTCTGCCCGACGGCAACCTGCTGGCGACCCCCACCAACTCCAGCTTTGGCGATCTGGATCCGGCCCGCCTGAGCAAGGTGGACATGGACGGCAATCACCTGGACGGCGACAAACCGTCCAAGGAAGTGCTGATGCACATCGCCATGTACAAGGCGCGGCCCGATGCGGGTGGCATTGTGCACCTGCACTCGGCCTACCTGACCGCGCTGTCGTGCGTGGATGGCCTGGATCCGGCCAACTGCCTGCCGCCCATCACCCCCTACTACGTGATGCGGGTGGGCAAGCTGCCGCTGGTGCCCTACATTCGTCCCGGCGATCCGCGCATGGCCGACGAGGTGGGCCGGCTGGCCGTTGACCACAGCGCCGTGCTGCTGGCCAACCATGGCCCGGTGATCTCGGGCAAGGACCTGCGTTCCGCCATGTTCAACGCCGAGGAGCTGGAAGACACCGCCCGGCTGTATTTCACCCTGCAAAACAGCAAAATGCGCACCCTGACCGATGAGCAGGTGGCGGAGCTGGAGCAGGTGTTCAAAGGCAAGTTGTAAGGAGTCCCGTGATGCCGAAGTTTGCTGCCAATCTGTCGATGATGTTTACCGAAGTGCCCTTTCTGGCGCGCTTCAAGGCGGCCCGGGCCGCCGGCTTTACTGCCGTGGAATACCTGTTTCCCTACGCCGAAGACAAGGCCGCCATTGCCGCCGAGCTGAAGACCCAGGGCCTGACCCAGGCGCTGTTCAACATGCCCCCGGGGGACTGGGAAGCGGGCGAGCGTGGCCTGGCCTCACTGCCCGGCCGTGAAAGCGAGTTCCGTGCCGGTGTGGCCACCGCCCTGTCCTACGCCGAGGCCCTGGGCTGCCGCCAGCTGCATGCCATGGCCGGTTTGCGCCAGGCCGGGGTCAGCGCGGAACAGCATGAAGCCACCTATGTGGCCAACATTCAGTATGCCGCCGACCAAGCCGCCAAACAGGATGTGCTGGTGCTGCTGGAGCCCATCAACAGCCGCGACATGCCCGGGTATTTTCTCAGCACCCAGGTGCAGGCCGAGGCGTTGCTGGAAAAAATCGATCGCCCCAACGTGCGCATTCAGCTCGACTTCTACCACTGCCAGATCATGGAAGGGGATCTCACCCGCACCATCGACCGGCTGTGGGGCAAGTTCAGCCACATTCAGATCGCCTCCGTGCCTGAGCGGCACGAGCCGGATCAGGGTGAAATCAACTATCCCTGGTTGTTTGATTACCTGGATGCCAAGGGTTACGACGGCTACCTGGGCTGCGAATACCGCCCCCGCGGCAACACCGAAGCCGGGCTGGGCTGGTTCGCCCCCTGGGCCGACAAGGAGTAAGCCATGATTCCCGCCGAACGCCGAGGTTACATCTACCGCTATGTACACGAGCGCAACGTGGTGTCCATCAATGAGCTCGCCGCCGAGCTGAACGTGTCGCACATGACGGTGCGCCGCGACATTCAGCAACTGGAGGCGGAAGGCAAGGTGGTGCCGGTAAGCGGCGGGGTCAGGCTCAACGACGCGGTCAAGCAGGAGCTGGCCTATAGCGAAAAGGCCGGCATTCACCATCAGCGCAAGATGGCCATTGGCCAGGCGGCGGCGGATCTGGTGGAAGATGGTCAGGTGATTTACCTGGACGCGGGCACTACCACCTTTGAGGTGGCCAGGGGCATCGCCACGCGGGCCAATCTCACCGTGGTGACCAACGACTTCACCATTGCCCATTACCTGATGCAATACCCTCAGCTCACCCTGTTCCATACCGGTGGGCTGGTGGACGCCCGCAACCGCTCCTGCGTGGGGCAGGCGGCGGCCACCCTGCTTGAAGGGCTGAACCTGGATCTGGCCTTTATCAGCTCCAGCTCCTGGGACGCGGAGCGAGGCCTGTCGACACCATCCGAAAACAAGGTGATGGTCAAGCAGGCCCTGTTGCGGGTGGCCCGCCGACGCATTCTGGTGAGTGACAGCAGCAAATACGGCAAATACGGCATGTTTCGTATCTGCCCGCTGACGGCACTGACCGACATTATCAGTGATACCGACCTGGGCGAAGAGACGGCCGAGCCGTTGCGCGGCCAGGGGCTGCAGGTATCCCTGGTAAGCCGGAAGATACCGGCATAACCACAACAACTCGACCTCTGTATCACCATCCGGCGCCCGGCGCCGAGGAGAACTAGATGAACATCATTATTACCGGCGGCGCGGGCTTTCTGGGCCAGCGCGTGGCCAAGGCGCTGTTGCAGCAGAACGACATTGCCTTTGAGCGCCTGATCCTGGCAGACGTGATTGAGCCCAGCTCCCCCATCGCCGACGAGCGGGTGCACTGCGTGCGCGCCGACCTGGGCGACGAAGCCGCGGTGCGCGAACTGGTCAGCGCCGACACCGGCGTGATCTACCACCTGGCGGCCATCGTCAGCAGCCACGCGGAAGCGGACTTTGATCTGGGCATCAAGGTCAATATCGACGCCACCCGCTACCTGCTGGAAGCGGCCCGCCACCAGGCGCCGGGTTGCCGTTTTGTGTTCTCCAGCTCGCTGGCGGTGTTTGGCGGCGAGCTGCCCGAAGTGATTGAAGACAACACCGCCGTCTGCCCCCAGTCCTCCTACGGCATGGAAAAGTCCGTGGGCGAGCTGATGGTCAACGACTATGCCCGCAAGGGCTTTGTGGACGGTCGGGTGCTGCGCCTGCCCACCATCAGCGTGCGTCCGGGCAAGCCCAACAAGGCGGCTTCTTCCTTTGCCAGCGGCATTATTCGTGAGCCGCTGCAGGGTGAGGAGAGCGTGTGCCCGGTGGATCTGAGCCTGCCCATGTGGCTGTCTTCCCCGGCCACCGTGGTGGAGAACTTTCTGATGGCCGCCCGCGTGCCCGCCGAGGCCTTTGGCCCGAGCCGTACCGTCAACCTGCCCGGCATCACGGTGACCGTGCAGGAAATGATCGATGCGCTGCGCCGAGTGGCCGGCGACGAGGTGTGTGATCGCATTCGTTATGAAAAAGACGAAGGCGTGTCCCGCATCGTGGCCAGCTGGCCGGGCCGGTTCAATATCGCCCGTGCCCAGGGCCTGGGGTTTGTGCAGGATGCCGACTTTGACAGTGTGATTCGCCGCTTTATGGCAGATGATATGGAAGGAACCAAGTAATGACTGAAGCAAGCACCATGGCCCCGGTGATCGGCCTGGCCGTCGCCGTTGTGGTCCTGATTTTTCTGGTGGTCAAAACCCGGGTACACGCCCTGATCGCGATGCTGGCGGCGGCCAGTATCGCCGGCGCCCTGGGTGGCATGGCCGCCGGTGACATCGTCAACGTGATCACCAAGGGCTTTGGCGGTACCCTCGGCAGCATCGGTATCGTTATCGGCCTGGGCGTGATGATGGGCCGTATTCTGGAAGTGTCCGGTGCCGCCGAGCAGATCGCCTACAGTGCCATCAAGTGGCTGGGCAAAAAGAAGGAAGAATGGGCCATGGCCATTACCGGCTATATCGTGTCCATTCCCATCTTCGTGGACTCCGCCTTTGTGATCCTCTACCCCATCGCCAAGGCGCTGGCGGAGAAGGGCAAGCGCAACCTGCTGACCGTGGGTGTGGCCCTGGCCGGCGGCCTGGTGGTGACCCACCATACGGTACCGCCCACGCCGGGTCCGCTGGGCGTGGCCGGCCTGTTCGGGGTGGATGTGGGGGCCATGCTGCTGGCCGGTCTGACCCTGGCACTGCCCTGTGTGGTGGTGATCGTGCTGTACGCCAAGTGGCTGGCCAAGAAGTTTCCCGACTTCCATCCGCCTGCGGTGGCGGAAAGCCAGGATCTGGAAGAAACCTATAACCAGTATCTGGCGTCCAAGGCCGGCAAGGCGCTGCCCAGCCTGTTCCTGTCGCTGCTGCCCATTCTGGCCCCCATCGTACTGATCTTCATCAACACCATGCTGGGTACCCTGGCCAAGGTTGAGGGCTGGGAAGGCCTGGCCGACAACCCGGTGTCTCAGGCGTTTACCTACCTGGGCCACCCGGTGATCGCCCTGTCCATTTCGGTGCTGCTGGCGGTATACACCCTGGTGCCGAAGATGAACAAACACGACACCATGGAGCACCTGGAAGAAGGCCTGCAGAGCGCCGGTATCATTCTGCTGGTGACCGGTGCCGGTGGTGCCCTGGGTGCCGTGCTGCGTGAATCCGGCGCCGGCGCCATGCTGGGCGAACAGATCGCCAGCCTGCCGCTGCCGCCGGTGCTGATCCCCTTTATCGTGTCCACCCTGGTGCGCCTGATCCAGGGCTCCGGTACCGTGGCCATGGTCACCGCCGCCTCCATCTCGGCGCCCATTCTGGCCAATATTCCCGGCGTGAACATGCTGGTGGCGGCCCAAGCGGCGACCATGGGCTCGCTGTTCTTTGGCTACTTCAACGACAGCCTGTTCTGGGTGGTCAACCGCATGATGGGCATCAAGGACGTGAAGCAGCAGATTATCGTCTGGTCCATTCCCACCACCCTGGCCTGGGCAACCGGCCTGGTGGGCGTGCTGGTGCTCGACGCGGTGCTGTAAGGCGGGCGCGGTACGCACAATCAAAAAAAGAGGCCAAAAGGCCTCTTTTTTTATGGGCGTCGCCGGCAGGACTCAGGCGCGCGAGCGGGCGATGATGTCTTTCAGATCCGGACACAGGGGCGAGGGCAGCGCATCGGGGCTGAACCAGGCCACCGCCTCGGCGTCGTCATCGGCCACCGGGGTGCCGCTTTGGTAATGGCCGCGCACCGCCACCATCACATAGTGGTGGGCCAGCTCGCCGGCCTCTTCGGCCAGCACATCGTAGCAGGCAAAGGGCGCGTCCATGTGCGCGGTGATGCCGGTTTCTTCCTGCAGTTCCCGTGCCGCGCCCATGCTCATGGTTTCTCCCCACTCCAGCTTGCCGCCGGGAAAGCCCCAGTGCCCGGCGTGGGGAGCGTGTTTGCGTTTGACCAGCAGCACTCGCTGCCGATGCCAGACCACGGCGATAACGCCGACCTTGGGTGCCTTCATGCTTGTTCCCTGGCTGAATGAATAGAAGGGGTATTGTGCCAAAGCCGGAATGGGGCTGGCGAATTAAATGGCGAAGCTCAGGAACGGCTGATCATGCGGTATACAAACAGCAGCACCAGGGCGCCGATCACCGCGGTGATCATGCTGCCCAGGTTAAAGCCGGTCACGCTGCCAAAGCCCAGCCGCACGCCAATCCAGCCCCCCACAAAGGCGCCGGCAATGCCGAGCAGGGTAGTCAGAATCAGGCCGCCGCCATCCCGTCCGGGCATGATCCATTTCGCCAGCACCCCGGCGATCAGTCCGAAAATAATCCAGCTCAGAATTCCCATGGTGCACTCCCTTGCCTCATGTTGAATGGTTAAAAGCATAGACCAGCAGGGCCCACAGCCGTCAGTGATGATGTTGCATGTCATTGAGAACGATCGTCATTTTAAGCAGCGGTGTGCTTTGGCCGACGCCACGCACGGCAATACCGGCGCCGGATGCCTCAGGCGCCGATCAGCGACCAGTGATTGTCCCATTGCCAGGGGGAGTAGAAACGGGTCTCTTCGCCATGGGCGTTAAGCCGGCTGATGCCGCCCTGGCCGCTGCCGAGCCAGATCTGGCCCTGATCCGCCGAGGCGCCGGACGCATCGGGCAGGGGCGCAATGCGCACCAGCTCGCCGCTGCGGCGGTGCCACAGGCCGTAGCAGTTACCCGGGGGTGACGTCGCGGCAATGTAGTAGTCGGTGACCGCGATGCTGGCAATGTAATGATTGAAGCGAGCCCATTCCAGCGGTGTGCCGCCAAGGGGCATAAGCTCGCGGCCTCGGCGATGACGCACGATCAGTGGCGGAAAGTCGTCGGGGCTGCCGCGATACTGCTGGCCGCTAAACACCTCGCCGTCGGCGGTCACCGCCAGGTGGCGAATGGACAGGTGCCGGTCGGCCAGGCCGCGTTGCTCCAGCACCTCGCCCGTGGTGGCGTCGAGGTAACTCAGGCTGGGCTGCATGGTGCCGAGGTTTAACGGCTCGCGGCCCCGAGTGTGCACGCCGCCGACACCCACCACCAGGTTGCCATCGGGCAGTCGGCCTATTTCGTGGGGGCCCAGGCCAAAGCCGGTAAACTCGTCCACCTTGGTGAGGTGGTCGTGCTCAAGGGCATACACGCCAATCACCCCCTCACTGCTGGCACGAACCCCTTCGGTGGTATAGAGCCGGCGGCCGTCGGCGCTGAACACGCCGTGACCGTAATAATGACGCTCGTTATCGGCCTCGCGCAGCTGCAGCAGCCGGCCCTGCTCATGGTTGAACAGCGCCAGGTAGCCGCCGGGTCGGCGGGCATGGCATACCGCCAGCGGCCGAGAGGGGTGAGCGGCCATGCCGTGCCCCCGGTCCGGCAGGGGGAGCTCGTAACGCAGGCTGCCGTCCAGGTTAAGCGCCTGCACCACATAGCGATGGCCCCCCGCGCGGCGACCGCCGCCCACCAGATAGGCCTGCTTGGTGGAAGGCAGGGCACAGCCTGCCAGTCCCAGGCTGCATAGTACCCCGGCGGCGGACAGCCCCTTCAGGAATTGCCGCCGTTGCATCAGTCACCGTCCGTGGCGTTAAAGCCCAGGCTGACTCCCAGGGCTTCGGGCAGGCGCAGCTTGAGCTTGCTGCCGAGGCGGTCAAAGGAAATTTTAAAACGCAGCAGGGTGGCGTAGTTGTCCCCTTGCAGCCAGTAGGCCAGGCTGTCCCCCTTTGGCAGGTGCTCCAGGGTGTCGGCAAAGGCGTCATCCAGCTCGGCAATCAGGGCGGTTGCATGCCGTTGTTCAAGGTAAGCTCGTACCCCGCCGGCCTGGTATTCCTGTTGCAGGCTGTGCAGGCTGGTGCGTAAAAAGTGCAGTGACTGCGCGCTGCGCCAGGCCTCGGCAAACAGCGGCCGCGGGTGGTCGACGGTGTTCAAGGGCAGATCCAGCTTCTTCTCGATGCGGTCAAAGCGGTGGGCCAGCTGTCCCAGGATTTGCGTCAGTACCACGGCTTCCCCACCCTGAAGCTGCATTTGCTCCAGTTGCTGGGCGTAGCCGGCCGTATGGTACCAGGCTTGTTGCAGTCGCCCTCCGCTGGCGACCAGCTCGGCGCTGATGCGGGGGAGCAGGGCACAGCGCTGCGCCTGGGAAAGATCCTCATACAACAGGTATTCCACCGCCCCCAGGGTCACGCTGGCGCCCTTGAGTGCACCGGGCTGGCTGAGCTGACCGGCCAGCTGGCGGCCGGTGGTGTCTTTTTTGTCGGGCCACAGCTGAAACGCATAGCTCAGGCCGGCGGCGTCGAGGGGACCGCCGCTCTGTCCCTGGTGGGCGGTCCAGGCGGCAAAGGCGTCACGCCATTGCCCCTGCACGGTGACCAGGGACTGATCACCGCCACAATAGGCCTGAACATAGTGGTGTAGTTGCTCAAGCTCGCCGGCCAGGTGACCCGCCTGCTGGCGCATTAACGTCAGGTGGGCATCGGTCAGCCGCTCAAGGGCCGGATCCACCGGCGGCTGACTCTGGCAGGCGGTCAGCACTCCCAGGGCGGCGAGTGAAAACAGGCGAAGGTTCATAGCGACTCCAGAAAGGCGATAAGTTGTTTTCGTTCTTCGGCGCTGGCGGCCAGCACTCGGTTGCGGGCCGCTTCGGCCTCGCCACCGTGCCAGAGCACGGCTTCCAGCGGGGTACGGGCGCGGCCGTCGTGCAGGTAGCGGGCGGGCGAGCCCGCCACTTCATCGGCATAGCCCAGGCCCCACAGCGGCGGGGTACGCCACTCGCGACCGCTGGCCGCAAACTCGGGCCGGTTATCGGCCAGATCCTCACCCATGTCGTGCAGCAGCAGATCGGTATAGGGGTAGATGGTCTGGTGGCTCAGGGCCGGGCTGGTATGCTCACCCGTGGTGTAAGACGGCGTATGGCAGCTGGCACAGCCCAGGGCCAGGAACAACTGCTCGCCGGCCTGGACGTTTGGGTCGTCCAGGTTGCGTCGGGCGGGCACCGCCAGGTGCTGGCTGTAGAAGGTCACCGAGTCGAGAATGTCATCACTCACCTCGGGCTTGCCGCCATCCGGGTATTGCTCACAGGCTTGTGCGGCGGTGCAGTCGTCTGCGGGTACCAGGTTTGACGTCAGCCCCATGTCGCCGGCAAAGGCACCGGCGTTTTGCTGGCGCAGGCTGGGCTGGCCGGCCTTCCAGCCAAAGCGGCCGATCACGGTGGCGTTTTGGGCGTTGCTCCACACGCGGTTGGCATGGCCGCGGATGCCATCGTTATTGTGATCCTGCGGATCTTCCCGGGCCAGCAGCGCCGACTCGGGAATGGCTTCCAGCAGCCCCAGGCCAATCATGGGGGGCGCAATGCGGGCCGAGGTGAGCAACTGCTTGCCGGGCTCGCCATGGCCGGTTTGCTCAATGGTCAGGTGAGGACGGCGCAGTTCCACCCTGTCGCCGTCGTGAAAGCGCACGGTGTTGGTGCTGTAGTCGATGCGTACCTTGCCCTCGGGCACGGCGCCGGGAATGGCCATGTCCTGCAGCTGCCCGCCGTAGACAGGATGGGGCACTACGCCAAGGGTGCGCAGGTAGTCGCGATGTTGTTCGCTCTCATCGGCGGGAATCGACAGCCGTACCAGCATGCTTACCGCGTTGTCACCGTCAAAGGCGGGTGGATGGCCGCGGCCGTCCTTGACGTGACAGCTCTGGCAGGCGTTGGTATTGAACAGCGGCCCCAGGCCGTCGCGGGCGTCTGTGGTGGCCGGGGCGGCGACCCAGGGATTGCGGAAAAAGCTGTTGCCCACCGAGAAGTCGAGCCGTTTGTCAAAACTCAGGTTGGCAGCGGGCATGGAAAAGGCGTTGGCGCCGGTTTTGGTGGTGGTGGTCTCGCCGCCGGGTTTGGCGGGATTGGCCTGGGCGCTCAAGGCAAGGACGGCGCCAAGCAGCAGGCCGGTGAGTCGAAACGACATAAGGACTCCAGAGCGAAAGGGCACCCGGGACGTTAAGCGGTCAACACGGCGTGCAGACCGTGCCTGCTTCGGGTGCCGTCACGGGGCGGCCAGGCCACCCCTTATTGATTTTATTGTTATGGCCAGATGAGCTTAAAACTCGTGGTCGGCGGTATCCGGGCTCAGGTTGTTGATGCCGACGGTGTTGGCGGCGAGCTCAATGGCACGGGTTTGCTCCACCAGGGCGTCGATGGCGTCCTGCACCAGCCGGTTGCCCTCGGTATTGCCGGCGGCGATCAGCTGATCAAAGTGCACATTGTTCACCTCGGCAGACTGCACCAGCTGATAGACGGCCTGTTCGCTGGTACGGAACTGGTCGGCGATTTGCGCGGCGGCCAGATCGTCCTGTTGCGCTACCAGTTGCAGCAGCGACGGGCCCTGCAGGGTGGTGCCGTCAATGCGCTGATATTCACCAAACATCAGGTTGCTGATGCCTTTTTCGTTGTAGTAGTGCGAGTGATGGGTGTTATCGGAGAAGCAGTCGTGCTCGTCTTCCACCGAGTTGGCTACCAGGGCCACCTTCATGCGCTCGCCGGCCAGTTCACCCAGAGACAGGGAGCCCATGCCAAACAGCATGCGGCGCAGGCCTTCTTCCGCCGGCAGGGCGGTCAGCTCGGCGCGGTAGTTGTTCTGGCCCGGTTGCCACTGGCCCGCCATGTATTCGAGATCCTGGATCAGCAGGGTGCTTGCGGCCTGCAGGTAGTCGCGGCGGCGGTCACAGTTGCCGTTGGTGCAGTCCGCATCTAGGGCAAAGTCGGTCCAGGCGCGTTCACCGGCGCCGGCGTTGGTGCCGTTCAGATCCTGGCCCCACAGCAGAAACTCTATGGCGTGATAACCGGACGCCACGTTGGCCTCGGATCCCGCCAGCTCGTTCAGGCTGGCCAGCAGCTCGGGAGTGATGTGGCTGACGTCCAGCAGCTCACCGCCCACCTGCAGCCGAGTGCTGGCAATGATGTTGGCGGTGGCGCCGGGGTTGCCCAGCTCGTGTTGGTAACCCGGGGCCACGTAGTCGATCAGACCTTCGTCCAGGGGCCAGGCGTTGAGCTGGCCTTCCCAGTCATCCACGATGGCATTGCCGAAACGAAACACTTCTGACTGCTGGTAGGGTACCCGGGCGGCCAGCCAGGCGGTGCGGGCATCGGCCAGGGTCTGCGCGCTCGGGTTGGCCAGCAGGGCGGCAATGGCCTGATCCAGACTTTGGGCGGCGCTGAGCGAGTCACTGTACACGGCCTGGGCGATATCGGCGTAGTGCTCCACCACCTGATCCTGGGTGACGGCGGGGTGGTTGGTCTGGGCGCAGGCGCTTAGCAGGCCAGCGATGGAAGCGGCGAGGGCAAGTTTGCGGAAGTGCATTTAATCATCCTTATGCATTTGAGAATCGTTTTTATTAGCCGGACGATTCTAGCGTCAGAATGGAAAAAGGTGCAAGGGTCTCGCCGTAAAAGCCCGTAGTCGCTGAGGGGATATTGCCCGCATTACCGCCGTTGAATCAGGGTTCATTCGGCGATGGGGGCGATCACCGCTTGCAGCAGGCGCTCGATGTCCTGAGCCGCCAGCCCTACCGACAGGCCGCGTTTACCGCCGGAGACCAGCACGGTGTCGTGGTCACTGGCGGAGTCGTCGAGCACGGTAGTCAGCCGTTTCTTCTGGGCAAATGGGCTGATGCCGCCCACCTTGAAGCCGGTAAGCCGCTCCGCCTTATGCGGTGGCATCATCTCCAGTTTTTTCACCCCGGCGGCCTTGGCCAGGCGCTTGAGATTGACCTTGCCCGATGACGGCACCAGCGCGACCACGGCGCCCTGTTCACCCTCGGTCAGCAGGGTCTTGAAGACGCGCGTGAGCGGCACCCCCAGCTGCTCGGCGGCGTGGGCGCCAAAGTCGTCCTGGGCGGTGCATTCGTACTGGTACAGGGTAAAGGCGGCCTTGTGCTTTTCCAGAAACAGAATGGCGGGGGTCATGGCGAAGTCCGGTAAACAAATGAAGGGAAAATTATGCAGGGAATGAAAAGGCGTGAAAAGGGCAGGAATCCCGGATTGTAATAATGAATATGCGGTACTGCTGTTCATCGTTTGTTGCACATGATACTTAAAGATGACGGCCACATGAGGTGGCCGTTTTGCTTGTTTAAAGGAGAGTCGTTGCCATGTTGGCCGTGTTAACCCAGTTATTTCCGTTGTGGGCGTTGTTGTTGTCTGTGCTGGCCTTTATGCAGCCGCAGCTGTTTGTGGGCATCAAGGGGCAGATAGTGCCGCTGCTGACCCTGATCATGCTGTGCATGGGCCTGACCCTCAACCTGAACGATTTTCGCCGTGTGATGCAAAACAGAAAGGCGGTGCTGGTGGGGGTGTTGTTACAGTTCTCGCTGATGCCACTGATCGCCCTGCTGGTGGGCCGTGTGCTGGGCTTTGGACCCGAGCTGATGGTAGGCATGCTGCTGGTGGGCAGTGTGGCCGGGGGCACCTCGTCCAACGTGATGTGCTACCTGGCCAAGGGGGATACCGCCCTGTCTATTTCCATGACCGCCATCTCCACCCTGCTGGGTGTGGTGATGACCCCGCTGCTGGTGGATCTGCTGGTAGGCCAGAGTGTGGATGTGCCGGTGCAGTCCATGTTGCTCAGCCTGCTGCAGGTGGTGGTGGCGCCCGTGGTGCTGGGGGGGGTGCTCAATGCCGTGGCCGGCAACCTGGTTCGTCGGGTGGAGCCGGTGCTGCCGCTGCTGTCCATGCTGGCCATCGTATTTATCATCTCCATCGTGGTGGCGCTCAATGCGGAGAAAATGGCACAGATTGGCCCCGTGGTGGCGCTGGCCGTGGTATTGCATAACAGCTGCGGCCTGGTGCTGGGCTACGGGGTTACCGCCATGTTCGGCTTTGACAAGCGGGTCTGCCGCACCATTGCCTTTGAAGTGGGCCTGCAGAACTCCGGGCTGGCCACGGCGCTGGCAATGAAGTTCTTTACCCCCGCCGCCGCCCTGCCGGGCACCCTGTTCAGCGTCTGGCACAATATTTCCGGCTCCCTGCTGGCGGGTTACTGGAGTAAAAAGCCCGTTGCCGACGCCGATAGCCAGCCGGCCGAGCATATACCGGTAAAATCCTGATGAGATAAATCACCAGCATGCGGTAAGTGATGACATTATATTTTCTAAGTGAAAAAGCTGGAATAAGGACTCATCTGGGTTACCATTGCGAGGCTAATTGTAGCTTTGATAAGGATGAGGGTATTTCATGAAAAAGATGTTTGCGGTAACGGCGTTGGTATCTGCCTTTTCTTTCTCCAATGTAGCCATGGCCGATGAGGATATCGGTTGCGGCCTGGGCACCATGGTATTTGATGGTAAATCCGGCAAGGTACATAAAGTGCTGGCTGCAACCACCAATGGCACTTCAGGTAACCAGACATTTGGTATTACGTTTGGCACTTTGGGTTGTGACGGCACCGGCACCATCACTTCATCACAGAAACTGGCCATGTTCATCGACGGTAACATGGATAACCTGGCCCGTGATATTGCCAAGGGTGAGGGTGAAACGCTGGCAACCCTGTCTGAAGTTTGGGGCATCCAGGATGCAGACAAGATTGCCTTTAACGCCGTTGCGCAAGAGAACTTCGCAACCATCTTCGCATCAGAAAATGTCACCTCCACCGAGGTTCTGGTCAATCTGAATGACCTGATTGCACAGAACGAGGCGCTGGCGTCTTATCGTATCTAATGGCCCAGGCCAGATATGAGATCAAAAAAATGCTCCTGCGGGGGCATTTTTTGTGATCGGAATGAGAATTAATGGTCGCAAAGTACCAGATTGATAATAGCGGTATGTCATGGTTTTTCCGAAGCTCAGTGTTATTGCCATTTTCGGCCTTCTGTATTCCCTTCATTCAGCCGCGCTGGGCGCCTCGTCGTTTGATCACGAGCGTTTTGATGCGACAACCCTGGCACAGAACCCATACTGGCTGAAACTGGGGCATTATCTTTCCAAGCCGCTGCGCGGTTCGGTCAGTACCATCAGGCAGGGGCGCTTTTTTCTTGCGCAAGATGGAAAGCAAAATCCTTACGCCGAACTGGTTGCCACCATTGAACACTTGTATAGCCGAGATCCGCTCGTGGCCGAGCGCGCTCAATGCCAATATCCGGCACGCTATACCTGGCTGGAGTCCCTGCACGGGCGCTCAGCGCGGCTCAATTGCCCGGAACTGGAACGATGGCGGAGCGTGCTGGATCCCGAAGGCATGACGCTGGTATTTCCAACGGCATTCATGAATAACCCCTCATCCATGTTCGGCCATACATTATTGCGGGTGGATGCCAAAGATCAGACGAGAAACAAGGAGCTGGTCGCATTTGCCATCAATTTTGCCGCAGAGCCGGAAACCCAGGACAACCCGGCCCTGTTTGCACTAAAGGGGTTGGCAGGTAGCTATCCGGGCCGGTTCACGGTAATGCCCTATTACAGAAAGGTGCGTGAATATAATGACATGGAATCGCGGGATATCTGGGAATACCGGCTTGCCCTTGATACTCGAGAGGTGAACCGCGTCTTGCTGCATTTGTGGGAAATGCGTGATGCGGAGTTTGATTATTATTTTCTGGATGAAAATTGCTCTTATCAGCTGCTGGCGTTGCTGGAGCTGGCACGGGACGATTTATCGCTTATCAAGGATTTTCCGCTGCAGGCCATACCTTCCGATACCGTTGCAACATTAGCCAACAATAATCTGCTGGCCACCCCACGATATCGTGCCGCGTTTGGCACCAGGCTACTACACCAATTCAATGAAATCGATCCGGCCCTGATGAATCAGGTCATCAATGCCAAGCATGGGGATTACGACTCCCTGGGCCAAGTTTCTTTGGTACAGCGAGCAGCGATACTGGAGCTTGCCTACGAATGGCTCAATTTTGAACTGTATGATAAAGGTCTGGAACGCGATGGCACGGCAAAGCGTCTGACGCGCTTGCTGCATGAGCGCAGCAAAATCGCAACCGGTTCGCCTTTTTCACCGGTGCAGGCACCTCGGGTGTCTCCTGAGCTGGGCCACGGTTCGGCAAGGGTCGGGTTGGGGGTGCAAGGCAATACGCATTCGCACGAGCAGGTAACACTGGAATGGCGGGCGGCATATCATGATGTGCTGGATTCCCAGGCAGGTTTTATTCCCGGGGCCCAGATAAGCTTTCTGGATTCACAGCTGAATATTGACAGCAATGCGCAGGCGCGGCTTGAACGTATGTATCTTGTAGACGCCATGGCACTGGCACCCAGCAACAGGGTGTTTGACAGCCTGGCGTGGAACGTCAGATCAGGTTTTGATCGCAAGCCCGGGATGAAAGACGCAAAGCAAAGCCGGTGGTTCTTTCAGGGAGGGGCCGGTAAGGCCTGGGGGCGTTCAGATAAACTCCATATGTATTCATTGTTGTCTGCTGCAGGCAGTCATGGGGCATTAACGGAGCATGAGGTAGCGGCCGGGGGCGGAGTGGAAGCCGGGATCCTTTATCAGGCGGGTGCGCAGCACCGGGCGGGCTTGCAAGGACAGTACCTGGCACTGCTCAATACTGATGCTGAGCAGGATGCCGTTATTACTGCAAGCTGGAACTGGGCGGTCAATCGCCGGTTGGCGCTGCGCAGTCAGCTTCAGTATCAGCACTGGCACACAGAGAATACATCCATGAAGCTGACCGCGTATTTTTACTATTGATACGGCTGCAGGGGCCTGCAGCCGGGTTGACGGAAGGTAGCGTCTCAGCCGGTATTCCGCATGCCTGCGGCGATGCCGGCGATGGTGACCATCAGCGCCTGATCCAGCACCGGGTGAATGTCACCCTGCTCCCGGGAGCGCTTGAGCAGCTCGGCCTGCAGCACGTTGAGCGGATCGGTATAGGGGTTGCGCAGCTTGATGGATTCCTGAATCCAGGGCTCGTTGGACAGCAGCTCCGATTTTTCCTTCAGTTGCAGCACCAGTTTGGTGCTGGCGCGGAGCTCGTCCCGCAGCCGTTTGCCCAGCGGCTTGAGCTCCTCGGGCACCAGTACGCTGTCGTAATAGGCGGCCAGGCCGAGGTCGGCCTTGAGGAACACCATTTCCAGCATGTCGAGGCGGGCCCGAAAGAAGGGCCAGCCCTGGTTCATGGCACGGAGGGTGGCTTCGTGGCCGTCTTCCACCACCTTTTCCAACCCCTTGTGGGCGCCCAGCCAGGCCGGCAGCATCAGCCGGTTCTGGGTCCAGGCAAAGATCCAGGGAATGGCGCGCAGGCTTTCCACGCCACCGTTGGGCTTGCGCTTGGCCGGGCGGGAGCCCAGCGGCAGCTTGCCCAGTTCCAGCTCGGGGGTGGCGGCGCGGAAATAGGGCACGAAGTCGGGCTCGCCACGAATGAGAGAGCGGTAATGGGCGCAGGATACTTCCGCCATGGCGTTCATCAGCGCACGCCATTCTGGTTTGGGCTCGGGGGGCGGCAGCAGGTTGGCCTCGAGCACAGCACTGGCGTAAATGGCCAGGCTGTCGATGGCCACCTGGGGCAGGCCGAACTTGAAGCGAATCATCTCGCCCTGCTCGGTGACTCGCAGCCCCCCCAGGGTAGAGCCCGGCGGCTGGGCCAGAATGGCCTGGCGGGCCGGACCGCCCCCCCGGCCCAGGCTGCCGCCGCGGCCGTGGAACAGGGTCAGGGCCACCTTTTCCTTCGCGCTGATGGCCACCAGTTTTTCCATGGCGCTGTACTGGGCCCAGCCCGCGGCTAGCATACCGGCGTCCTTGGCGGAGTCGGAATAGCCGATCATCACGTACTGGCGGCCCTGCATATAGCCCCGGTACCAGGGCAGTTGATACAGCCGCTCGATCACGGCGGCGCCGTGGTTGAGATCGTCCAGGGTTTCAAACAGCGGCGCCACCGGCAAGGTAAAGTCGACCCCGCATTCCTTCAGCAGCAGCTGCACCGCCAGCACGTCCGACGGCTCGCCGGCCATGGAGATGATGTAGATGCCAAAGGCATCCCGCGGATGACGGGAGATTACTCGGCAGGTGTCGAGCACTTCCCGAGTGTCGTCGGAAGGCTGCCACTGACGCGGCAGCAGCGGCCGGCGGGAGTTGAGCTCGTTAAGCAGAAACGCCTGCTTGTCGGCCTCGCTCCATTCGGCGTAGTCGCCCAGCCCCAGGTAGCGAGTGATTTCGGCCAGGGCCTGGGTATGGCGCTCGCCGTCCTGGCGAATGTCGAGCTTGAGCAGGTGAATGCCAAAACAGGCCACCTTGCGGATCACATCCAGCAGCAGGCCGTCGGCAATCTTGTTCAGGCCGCATTCCTGCAGTGAGCGATAGCACAGCTCCAGGGGCCGGCGCAGCTGCTCGCTGTCGGTGATCAGATCCCGGGCATCGGTCTTCTGGCCCTGCACTCGAGCGTTGAGGTGCAGCAGGGTCTCACGCAGATCTTCTCGCAGCCGGCGCAGCACCGCCCGGTAGGGCTCGTCGTGTTCGCCGCTTTCGATATAGAGCTCTCGGCTGGCCTCGGACATCGACAGCTCCGACACCAGCTCCTGAATGTCGTTCAGGAACAGCGAGCTGGCCATCCAGCGGCCCAGCAGCAGCACCTCTTCGGTGACCCTGGCGGTGACGAAGGGGTTGCCGTCGCGGTCGCCGCCCATCCAGGAGGTAAAGCGCACCGGAGCGGCGTCCAGGGGAAGGCGCTCGCCCAGTTCGTGTTCCAGGCGCTCGTCGAGCTGGCGCAAAAAGCGGGGCAGGGCGGGCCAGAGGCTGTTTTCAATGACGGCAAAGCCCCATTTGGCTTCATCCACCGGGGTGGGGCGCTGGGCGCGGATTTCGTTGCTGTGCCAAGCTTGGGTGATCAGCTGATCCACCCGGGCCAGCAGGCCGGCCTTTTCTTCTTCCGGTAGCTCCAGCTCCAGCGCCGCCAGGCAGTCGTTAAGCTGGACATGCTTGTGAATAAAGGTGCGGCGGGTTACCTCGGTGGGATGGGCGGTCAACACCAGATCGATGTCGAGTGAGGCAACCGCATCGCGAATGTCCGCTTCGCTGACGTTGGCTCCCTTCAGCCGCTCAAACACCTGATCGAGGGGGTTGGGGCCGGCGTCCTGACGATAGCCCCGGGAAATGGTGTGAAACTGCTCGGCCACGTTGGCCAGGTTGAGAAACTGACTGAAAGCGCGGGCCACCGGCAGCAGCTCGTCATCGCTCAGTTGCTTGAGGGTGATCAGCAACTGCTGCTGATCCTCGTCATTGCCCTGGCGGGCCGACTTGGCCAGCTGGCGAATGGTTTCTATCTTGTCGAGAAAGGCCTGTCCGTGATGTTCGCGAATGGCATCGCCCAGCAATTGACCCAGCAGGCCCACATTGGCCCTGAGTGCCGCATGATTATCCATATCTGCCTCTTTTGTCAGTTTATTACAAAATGGTCACGTTTCCGTGTTTCATTCAGCCAGCTTTCCCGCAGCCGGTCAATGCTGCGGCATGCCGCAGCTCACATTTTGTAATTTAGTTACTTAAGCAGAAGCGGCTCACCAGGCGTTGCAGCACCGCTACCGTGGGTTGGACGAAAGACAGGTCCAGGTATTCGTCGGGTTGGTGGGCCTGGGCGATATGGCCGGGGCCGAGCACTATGGTCTGGCAGCCTAGCTGATTGATAAAGGGGGCTTCGGTGCAGTAGTTCACCGCTTCCGCCGGGTGGCCGGTCAGTTCGGCGGCGGCGCGCACCAGCTCGGCGTCCGGATCGGTGCCGTAGGGCGGAATGGGCTCGTGTAGGTGGGTCAACTCCAGGGCATCGGGGTATTGCTCCTTGATCGGGGCCAGGGCATGGTGCAGCAGACCGAGCAGTTCGTCGGGGCCCACGCCGGGAATGGGACGCATGTCAAAGTGCAGCTCGCAGCAGGCGCAGATGCGATTGGGGCTGTCGCCGCCGTGAATATGGCCCAGGTTGAGGGTGGGCTGGGGCACCTTGAAATGGGGGTTGGCGTATTTTTCTTTCAGCTGGCGCTGCAGGTCCAGCAGCCGGCCCATCACCTGATTCATGATCTCCAGGGCGTTGACGCCGTTGGCGGGATCCGAACTGTGGCCGCTTTTGCCGGTGACGCGAATGGCTTCCGACATATGGCCCTTGTGCATCATCACCGGCACCAGTCCGGTAGGCTCGCCGATCACCGCGTAGTCGGGCTTGATCGCCATGGCGCTGGCAATGGCACGGGCGCCGGCCATGGTGGTTTCCTCATCGGCGGTGGCGAGAATGCGAATGGGCTTGTCGAGCTTGCTCAGGTCCATGTCTTTCAGCGCTTCCACAATAAAGGCAAAGAAGCCCTTCATGTCGATGGTGCCCAGGCCATAGATGCGGTTGCCTTCCTCGGTAAGCTTGAAGGGGTCCTTGTTCCAGCGGCCCGGATCAAAGGGCACGGTGTCGGTGTGGCCGGCCAGCAGCAGGCCGCCATCGCCCTGGCCTTTGGTGGCCAGCAGGTTGAATTTGCCGGGCAGGTCGGGCAGCTCGGTGATTTCCACCTCAAAGCCGAGCTGGCTGAACCAGTCACCCAGCAGGCGAATCACCTGCTCGTTGCTCTGATCCCAGCTGCTGTCAGTGCTGCTGATGGAAGGCAGCGCGATGATGTCTCGGTACATGTCCAGCAGGTTGAATGATGCCATGGGGCCTCCGTCAAAGTTCATTCAAATTTAAATTCAACACAATTGCATAAATATGTTTTTGTTGCTAGTCTGCCGTTCAGTCAATATTCGGTAACCGGTGGTGATTTTTGGCCCTGCATCCTGCTTGCCCGCCAAAGGGCGATGATGGCGCCACACCGTTTTGCCTCAGGGTGACACAGGCCCTGCTAACACGCTAGGCTGACGCCTGCATATTTATAACGAGCTGAATCGAGATTACGGACGCGACCATGTTGAAAGCTGCAATCATAGGTGCCAGTGGTTACACCGGCGCCGAGCTGGCCGGACTGATCCACGGCCATCCCCACCTGGAACTGGCCGGACTCTATGTGTCCGAGGGCAGTCAGGATGCCCACAAGCCATTTGCCAGCCTGCACCCGCGCTGGCGGGGCGTGATCGATTTGCCGCTGCTGCCGCTGGATGACGAAGCCCTGAGCCGTATTCACACCGAGGCGGACCTGGTATTGCTGGCTACCGCTCATGAGGTGAGCCACGATCTGGCCCCGGGATTTCTGGCCAAGGGCCTGCCGGTATTTGACCTGTCCGGTGCCTTTCGCGTGCCTGGTGAGGGCTTCTACGACAAGTTCTACGGTTTTGCCCACCAGCATACCGACTGGCTGGCCAATGCCGCCTACGGTCTGGCGGAATGGAACCAGGACGCCATTCGGGCCGCCAGCCTGATCGCCGTGCCCGGTTGCTACCCCACCGCTTCCCTGAGTGCGCTCAAGCCGCTGGAGCAGGCCGGGCTGATTGCCGACGGCAACCGCCCCATCATCAGCGCCGTGTCCGGCGTCAGCGGTGCCGGCCGTAAGGCCAGTATGGCCAACAGTTTTTGTGAAGTCAGCCTCAAGCCCTACGGCGTGTTCAACCACCGCCATCAGCCCGAGATCAGCCATCATCTGGGCACCCAGGTGGTGTTCCAGCCGCATCTGGGCAACTTTATTCGCGGCATTCTGGCTACCGTCTATGTGCAGCTGAAGGACGACGTTACCGACGAACAGATTGCCGCCGCCTACCACCAGGCCTACGACGGCCAGCGCATTGTGCGGCTGGCGGGGCAGTGGCCCCAGATCAACGACGTGGCGGGAACGCCCTTCTGCGATCTGCACTGGAGCCGGGACGGCAACCAGCTGATCGTGGTATCGGCCATCGACAATCTGCTGAAGGGCGCCGCCAGTCAGGCCATTCAGTGCATCAACATTCATCAGGGATTCTCGCCGCTGGCGGGTCTGGTCAAGGAGTAACAACGCATGTCTGAGCAACAACCGCTGGTGGTTAAACTGGGTGGCACCCTGCTGGAAAGCGACAAGGCGCTGGAAGCGCTGTTTTCCACCCTGAAAGCCTTTGTGAACGAATCCAACCGCCAACTGGTGCTGGTGCACGGTGGTGGCGTGCTGGTGGACAATCAGCTCAAGGCCATGGGCCTGACCTCCACCAAGAAAAACGGCCTGCGGGTGACCCCCTTTGAGCAGATTCCGGTGATCGCCGGCGCCCTGGCCGGCACCGCCAACAAGCTGCTGCTGGCCCAGGCCCTCGCCCACGAGATTCCGTCCGTGGGCCTGTGCCTGGCCGACGGCGGCCTGTGCCGGGTCAGTCAGCTGGATCCCGAGCTGGGTGCGGTGGGCCAGATTGAAGGTGGCGACGCCACCCTGGTGACCAGCCTGCTAAGCGGCGGTTTCCTGCCCATCGTCAGTTCCATCGGCATTACCTTTGATGGCAAGCTTATGAACGTCAATGCCGATCAGGCCGCCACCGCCATTGCCGAAATTCTCGATGCCGAGCTGGTAATGCTGTCTGACGTCAGCGGCATTCTCGACGGCAAGGGCCAGCGTATTGCCCACCTGACCGAGGCCGATGCCTTTGAACTGATGGACAAGAACATCATCAAGGACGGCATGGCGGTCAAGGTCAAGGCGGCGCTCAAGGCTACCAAGACCCTGGGCCGGCCGGTGGCCGTGGGCAGCTGGCGTTACCCGGAGCAGCTGCTGTCGCTGCTGGCCGGTGAGTCCGAGCACGGCACCCGTATTTCTCATTAAGGAAGCCCCATGCAGCATTTACTGAGCCTGAAGGACTACAGCAAGGAGCAGATCGAGCAGATCCTCGAGCTGGCCAAAGACGTCAAGGCCAATCCGACCAAGTATGCCGAGGCCCTCAAGGGCAAGAGCGTGGTGACCCTGTTTGAGAAGCCGTCGTTGCGTACTCGGGTGACCTTTGACATCGGCGTGAACAAGCTGGGCGGCCATGCCGTGTACCTGGACAGCCAGAATGGCGCCATGGGCAAGCGGGAAACCGTGCAGGACTTCGCCGCCAACCTGTCGCGCTGGTGCGACGCCATCGTGGCCAGGGTCTACGACCACCAGACCCTGGTGGAGATGACCGAGCACGCCACCGTGCCGGTGATCAACTCCCTGTGCAACCTCTATCACCCGTGTCAGGCGCTGGCGGATTTTCTGACCATCTCCGAGCACTTTGATGATCTGAGCCAGGTGCACCTGGCCTATGTGGGTGACGGCAACAATGTGACCCACTCGCTGCTGCTGTGCGGCGCCATTCTGGGCACCACCGTCACCGCGGTGAGCCCCCGCGGCCACAACGTGGACGCGCAGATCCTGAAGGAAGCCGAGGCCCTGGCTGCCGTCAGCGGCGCCAAAATTCGAGTGACCGACAGCCTGGACGATATTGAAGGGGTGGACGTGATCTATACAGACACCTGGGTCTCCATGGGTGATAATACGCCGCTGGAGCAGGTGAAGGAGATCTACATGCCTTACCAGATCAACCAGGCCCTGCTCGACAAAACCGGAGCAAAAAAGGTGCTGCATTGCCAGCCCGCCCACAGGGAGTGGGAAATCACTTCCGAGGTCATGGATGGCCCTGCCTCCCTGATCCTCGACCAAGCCGAAAACCGCATGCACGCCCAGAACGCCGTGCTGCTGACATTGATGAAGGGATAATTGTTAATGAGCCAATTCAAAAAGATCGTGCTGGCCTATTCCGGCGGCCTGGATACCTCCGCCATCATTCCGTGGCTGAAGGAAAACTACGAGGGATGTGAAGTGGTGGCGTTCGTGGCCGATGTGGGTCAGGGCGCGGAAGATCTGGAAGGCGTGGAAGAAAAGGCCATCGCTTCCGGTGCGTCCAAGTGCATCGTGGCCGATCTGAAAGACGAATTTGTCAGCGACTACGTTTACCCGACCCTGACCACCGGCGCCATCTACGAAGGCACCTACCTGCTGGGTACCTCCATGGCCCGTCCGGTGATCGCCAAGGCCATGGTGGAAGTGGCCCTGGCCGAAGGCGCCGACGCCATCTCCCATGGCTGTACCGGCAAGGGTAACGACCAGGTACGCTTTGAAGGCGCCGTGGCTGCCCTGGCTCCGCAACTGGCCGTGATCGCCCCGTGGCGGATTTGGGACATGCGCAGCCGTGAAGACCTGCTCGACTACCTGGCCGAGCGAAACATCAAGACCACTGCCAGCGCCACCAAGATCTATTCCCGTGACGCCAACGCCTGGCACATCTCCACCGAAGGTGGCGAGCTGGAAAGCACCTGGAACGAGCCGTCCGAACAGGCCTGGACCTGGACCGTGTCGCCCGAGCAGGCCCCCGACAAGGCCGAAACCGTGTCGCTGACCGTAGAAAAGGGCCGCATCGTGGCCGTGGACGGCAACGCCATGACCCCGTATCAGGTGCTGACCCACCTGAACGAGCGCGCCGCCAAGCACGGCGTGGGCCGGGTGGATATCGTGGAAAACCGTCTGGTGGGCATGAAGTCCCGCGGTTGCTATGAAACTCCCGGTGGCACCGTGATGATGGCTGCCCTGCGCGCCATTGAAGAGCTGGTGCTGGACAAGCCGACCCGCGCCTGGCGCGAAAAGGTGGGCGCCGAGTTCTCCCACCTGGTGTACGACGGCCGCTGGTTCACTCAGCTGTGCAAGGGCCTGCTGGCCTCTGCCGAAGCCATTGCCGAAGACGTATCCGGTGAAGTGGTACTGAAGATGTACAAGGGCCAGGTGACCGCCATTCAGAAGCAGTCTCCCAACAGCCTGTACTCCGAAGAGTTCGCCACCTTTGGCGCGGACGAGGTGTACGATCAGAGCCATGCCGAAGGCTTTATCCGTCTTTACTCTCTGGCCAGCCGCATCAAGGCGCTGAAAGACCAGCAGCAGTGATGGAATAAAAAAGGGGGCCCTTTGGCCCCTTTTTTATCCAGCTTTAAGCTATAAGCTGTCAGCTGTAAGAAAAAACACGATATATTCACCATTTTTACAGCCATGCCGTACCGGCGGGCGGAAGACATTTTCTTCCAGCCACTCGGGCTGCTGATAGTTTACAGCTTAAGGCTGATAGCTATGTTTTAGATAGGAGTAACAGAATTATGGCACTTTGGGGTGGACGTTTTACTCAGGCCGCGGATACCCGCTTTAAGCAGTTCAACGACTCGCTGCGGTTCGATTACCGGCTGGCGGAGCAGGACATTGTGGGCTCGGTAGCCTGGTCCCGTGCCCTGGCCAAGGTGGGCGTGTTGACTACCGAGGAGCAACAGCGGCTGGAACAGGCGCTGAACGAACTGAAGGCGCGGGTGGTGGCCGATCCGGAGCAGATCCTGCAATCCGACGCGGAAGACATTCACTCCTGGGTGGAAGGGGAGCTGATTGCCGCCGTGGGTGATCTGGGCAAGAAGCTGCACACCGGCCGCAGCCGCAACGATCAGGTCGCCACCGATCTCAAACTGTGGTGCAAGGCCCAGGTGCCGCTGCTGCTGGAAAAAATCGACGCCCTGCAAAACCAGCTGGTGACCGTGGCCCGGGAGCAGCAGGGCACCGTGCTGCCCGGTTATACTCACCTGCAGCGCGCCCAGCCGGTCACCTTCTCCCACTGGTGCCTGGCCTATGTGGAAATGCTGGAGCGGGACTACAGCCGCCTGCAGGATGCCGCCGCCCGCCTGAATACCTGTCCGCTGGGCTCCGGCGCCCTGGCCGGCACCGGTTTTCCGGTAGACCGCCATGAGCTGGCCAAGTCCCTCGGCTTTGCCGGCCCCACCCGCAACAGCCTGGACTCGGTTTCCGACCGGGACCATGTGCTGGAGCTGATCAACTGTGCCGTCAACTCCATGATGCACCTGTCCCGCTTTGCCGAAGATCTGATCTTCTACAACTCCGGTGAGGCTGGCTTCCTCGAGCTGTCCGACGCCGTGACCTCCGGCTCTTCCCTGATGCCCCAGAAGAAAAACCCGGATGCGCTGGAGCTGATCCGCGGCAAGACCGGCCGGGTGTTCGGCGCCTACGCCGGCATGATGATGACCCTGAAGGCCCTGCCGCTGGCTTACAACAAGGACATGCAGGAAGACAAGGAAGGTCTGTTCGACGCCCTCGACACCTGGTACGACTGCCTGGAAATGTCCGAGATGGTGCTGCACGATCTCAAGGTCAACGAAGACAAGACTCGGGAAGCGGCCCAAGGCGGCTACTCCAACGCCACCGAAATGGCCGACTACCTGGTGTCCAAGGGCATTCCCTTCCGCGAAGCCCACCACATTGTGGGTGCCATAGTAGTGCACGCCATCGGCAAGAAACTGCCGATGGAAGAGCTGCCGTTGGAAGACTTCAAACAGTTCAGCGACGTGATTGAAGACGACGTCTACCCGCGCCTGACCCTGGAGTCCAGCCTGGCCAGCCGCTGCGCCCTGGGTGGCGTGGCCCCGGAGCAGGTGGAAGTGGCCCTGACCAACGCCGAGCAGCACCTTCAGGCTCGCCGGTAAGCTTCATTATCACGGCATGCACCAAAGAGCCCGTAAGGGCTCTTTTTGGATCTTTATTTCCCACTCCTGCCGCTCCACTCCTCTCGCTTGTCACTGGTTAAAAAATAACAGAGCAGACTTGCAACACGGCACCATTACCGTATAATGCCGCTCGCTTGGTTAACTTTACCAAGTAGCCGAAAGGCTTCGGTCAGGTAGCTCCTGACCCATTACAGGCCCCCGATATGGTGGGCACCGTTGTTAAATCGCACCCCCTCTTTATTTAAAAGAGCAGGCGGTGTTGATTTTATGTTCTTTATCCAATTGGAGCTCTGGTAATGCAGAACCAAAGAATTCGTATCCGCCTGAAGGCGTTCGATCATCGCCTGATCGACCAGTCTACTGCGGAGATCGTAGAAACTGCCAAGCGCACCGGCGCCCAGGTTCGCGGTCCCATCCCGCTGCCGACTCGCAAAGAGCGCTACACCGTACTGGTATCTCCACACGTGAACAAAGATGCACGTGATCAGTACGAAATTCGTACTCACAAGCGTCTGGTCGACATCGTTGAGCCCACCGACAAAACTGTCGATGCGCTGATGCGTCTGGATCTGGCTGCTGGCGTAGACGTCCAGATCAGCCTGGGCTAATAACGGAAAGAGGTTTTATCAATGGCAATCGGTCTAGTAGGTCGTAAGCTGGGTATGACCCGTGTCTTCACCGAAGACGGCGTGTCCATCCCGGTCACCGTTATCGAAGTAGATGCCAACCGTGTTACCCAGGTGAAAACACTGGAACAGGATGGCTATGCTGCCATCCAGGTGACCGCTGGCACCAAGAAAGCTAACCGCATCACCAAGCCGGAAGCTGGCCACTTCGCCAAAGCCGGTGTTGAAGCGGGTCGCGGTCTGTGGGAATTCCGCCTGGGTGAAGGCGAAGGCGACAGCATCGAAGTTGGTGCCGAGCTGAAAGTCGACATCTTTGCTGATGTCAAGAAAGTAGACGTTACCGGTACTTCCAAGGGTAAGGGTTTCGCTGGTGCTGTTAAGCGCTGGAACTTCCGCACTCAGGACATGACTCACGGCAACTCTCTGTCTCACCGTGCTCCGGGTTCTATTGGTCAGAACCAGACTCCGGGTCGCGTGTTCAAGGGCAAGAAAATGGCCGGTCACATGGGTGCTGAGCGGGTAACCACTCAGAACCTGGAAGTGGTTCGCGTTGATGTTGATCGTAACCTGCTGCTCATCAAAGGTGCAGTCCCGGGTGCGACTAACGGCAACGTCATCGTTAAACCTGCCGTTAAAGCGTAACGTCTGAGGAGATAGTAATGGAATTGGTAATGAAAGACGCGCAAGGCGCTCTTGAAGTTTCCGAAACTACCTTCGGGCGTGAGTTCAACGAAGCTCTGGTGCATCAGGTTGTTGTGGCCTATGCCGCCGGTGCTCGTCAAGGTACTCGTGCTCAGAAGACCCGTTCCGAAGTGTCCGGCGGCGGCAAGAAGCCGTGGCGCCAGAAGGGCACCGGCCGGGCCCGTGCCGGTACCATCCGCTCTCCGATTTGGCGTTCCGGTGGTGTGACTTTTGCAGCCAAGCCGCAAGATCACAGCCAGAAGGTCAACAAGAAGATGTACCGTGGTGCCATCAAGAGCATCCTGTCTGAACTGGTACGTCAAGAGCGTCTGATCGTGGTAGAGAAGTTCGGTGTGGAAGCGCCGAAGACCAAAGAACTGGTTGCCAAGCTGAAGCAGTGGGATCTGAACGACGTTCTGATCATCACCGGCGAAGTGGACGAGAACCTGTTCCTGGCCGCCCGCAACCTGTACAAGGTTGACGTGCGTGACGTGGCCGGTATCGACCCGGTTTCTCTGATCGCGTTCGACAAGGTACTGGTAACTGCCGACGCAGTTAAGCAAATCGAGGAGATGCTGGCATGATCCGTGAAGAGCGTATTCTGAAAGTTCTGAAGGCGCCGCATATCTCTGAAAAAAGCACCATGGTTGCCGAGAAGACCAACACCATCGTGTTCAAGGTCGCCAAGGATGCTACCAAAGCCGAAGTTAAGGCTGCGGTCGAGAAGCTGTTCGAAGTTGAAGTTAAAGATGTTCGCACTCTGCTGGTAAAGGGTAAAACCAAGCGTACCGGCATGCGTGTTGGCCAGCGTTCCGATTGGAAAAAGGCCTACGTGACCCTGAAAGAAGGTCAGGACATCGACTTCATCGGCGGTGCCGAGTAAGAGAGGAGTAATTCAAAATGGCAATCGTAAAATGTAAGCCTACTTCTCCGGGTCGCCGTCATGTCGTCAAGATCAGCAACCCGGAACTGTACAAAGGCAAGCCGTTTGCAGCCCTGCTGGACAAAAAGTCCAAGTCTGGTGGCCGCAACAACAACGGTCGCATCACCACCCGTCACATCGGTGGTGGTCACAAGCAGCACTACCGTATCATCGACTTCAAGCGCAACAAGGACGGTATTCCGGCCAAGGTTGAGCGTCTTGAGTATGATCCGAACCGCTCTGCCAACATCGCTCTGGTGCTGTACGCAGACGGTGAGCGTCGTTACATCCTGGCCCCGAAAGGCGTTCAGGCTGGCGATCAGCTGTTCTCCGGTGACGCTGCTCCGATCAAGGCCGGCAACTGCCTGCCGATGCGCAACATTCCCGTGGGCTCTACCGTTCACGCGATTGAAATGAAGCCTGGCAAAGGCGCGCAGATCGCCCGTTCCGCCGGTACTTACGCCCAGATCCTGGCTCGCGAAGGCAACTACGTGACCCTGCGTCTGCGCTCTGGTGAAGTGCGCAAGGTGCTGGCCGAGTGCCGTGCCACCCTGGGTGAAGTTGGCAACGCTGAGCACATGCTGCGTCAGCTGGGTAAAGCCGGTGCACAGCGCTGGCGTGGTGTTCGCCCGACCGTACGTGGTGTGGCGATGAACCCGGTAGACCACCCGCACGGTGGTGGTGAAGGTCGTACCTCTGGTGGCCGTCACCCGGTTACCCCCTGGGGTAAACCGACCAAGGGCGCCAAGACCCGTAAAAACAAGCGTACCGACAAGTTCGTGGTACGTCACCGTAACAAGTAATAGTTTTTTAGAGGTATCACCATGCCACGTTCTCTCAAGAAAGGTCCGTTTATCGACCTGCACTTGCTGAAGAAGGTAGAGAAAGCGGTGGAAAGCGGGGATAAAAAGCCAATTAAAACTTGGTCCCGTCGTTCAATGATCATTCCGAACATGATCGGTTTGACCATCGCTGTCCATAATGGTCGTCAGCACGTACCTGTCTACGTTTCCGATGAAATGATCGGTCACAAGCTGGGTGAATTTGCACCGACTCGTACTTATCGCGGCCATGTCGCTGATAAGAAGGCCAAGAAGCGTTAAGGGGTAAAAGATGGAAGCTATAGCTAAACACCGCTTTGCTCGTACTTCTGCCCAGAAGGCGCGCCTGGTAGCCGATCAAGTTCGCGGCTTGTCCGTAGACAAGGCACTGAATGTCCTGGCGTTCAGCCCCAAAAAGGCTGCCGTTCTGGTCAAGAAGGTACTGGAATCTGCCATTGCTAATGCCGAGCACAACGAAGGTGCGGATATCGATGAGCTGAAGGTGACCAAGATCTTCGTTGACGAAGGTCCCACCATGAAGCGTATTCGTCCTCGTGCCAAGGGCCGCGCGGACCGTATCATGAAGCGTACCAGCCACATCACTGTGGTTGTGTCCGACCGCTAAGAGGCTAGGAGATAAGCAATGGGCCAGAAAGTACACCCGAATGGTATTCGCTTAGGTATCACCAAGCCTTTTAATTCGACCTGGTTTGCGAATACCAAGGACTTCGCTGACAACCTGCACAGCGATTTTCAGGTACGTCAGTTCCTCAACAAGGAACTGAAGAACGCCTCCGTTTCTCGCGTCGTTATCGAGCGTCCGGCCAAGAGCATCCGTGTGACCATTCACACCGCTCGTCCCGGCGTGGTTATCGGCAAGAAAGGCGAAGACGTTGAAAAACTGCGCAAGCACGTCGCCAAACTGGCTGGCGTACCTGCTCAGATCAACATTTCCGAAGTGCGTAAGCCTGAGCTCGACGGTCAGCTGGTTGCCGATTCCATCGCGTCCCAGCTGGAGCGTCGCGTAATGTTCCGTCGTGCCATGAAGCGCGCGGTTCAGAACGCCATGCGCATTGGCGCCAAGGGCATCAAGGTAGAAGTGAGCGGTCGTCTGGGCGGCGCTGAAATCGCGCGTACCGAATGGTACCGTGAAGGTCGTGTGCCTCTGCACACCCTGCGTGCCGACATCGATTACGCAACTTCTGAAGCATCTACCACTTACGGCATCATCGGCGTGAAGGTTTGGATCTTCAAGGGTGAGGTACTGGGCGGCCTGCAGGCCGTTGCTCAAGAGCCTCAAGCCCCGTCCAAGCCCAAGCGCAAAGGCCGCGGTAAGTAAGGAGACTCGGATATGTTGCAACCAAAACGTACGAAATTCCGTAAAGTCCACAAAGGCCGTAACCGCGGTGTGGCGACCTCAGGTAACCAGGTATCCTTTGGTTCCTTTGGTCTGAAAGCGACCACTCGTGGACGTATCACTGCTCGCCAGATCGAAGCAGCGCGTCGTGCCATGACTCGTCACGTCAAGCGTCAGGGCAAGATCTGGATCCGTATCTTCCCGGACAAGCCGATTACCGAGAAGCCCCTGGAAGTACGTATGGGTAAAGGTAAGGGTAACGTGGAGTACTGGGTAGCACAGATCCAACCGGGTCGTGTTCTGTACGAAATGGATGGCGTACCGGAAGCGCTGGCTCGTGAAGCCTTCGCCCTGGCTGCTGCCAAACTGCCCGTAAGAACCACTTTTGTAACTCGGACGGTGATGTGATGAAAGCACAAGATCTGCGTGAGAAGAGTGTTGAAGAGCTGAACCAGGAGCTGCTGAACCTGCTGCGTGAACAGTTCAACCTGCGCATGCAAGCGAGCACTGGCCAGCTGGCTCAGACTCACAACCTCAAAACGGTACGTCGCGACATCGCGCGTGTTAAGACTGTTCTGAATGAAAAGGCAGGTGCCTAAGATGAGCGAACAAACCATTCGTACTCTGCAGGGCCGTGTAGTCAGCGACAAGATGGACAAGTCCATCACTGTGGCTATCAACCGCTTCGTGAAGCACCCGATCTACGGGAAGTACATCAAGCGTACTACCAAACTGCACGTTCATGATGAGAACAACGAGTGCAAGGCCGGCGACGTCGTGACCATTCGCGAATGCCGTCCTCTGTCCAAGACCAAGTCCTGGACCCTGGTAAAAATCATTGAGCGTCCGGTCAAGGCCTAACGTTCTCTGATATACTAACCCGGTCAAACGGCCCAGCGATGGGCCGTTTGTTTTTTACGCTACCTTTTCGGGATTGGCAGTGCTATAATGCCGCGCCTTCTTTGGCAGCCAACATGCCCTGAAAGGGGTTTTAACGTAGTAATTTTAGCGGAGCACTAACATGATCCAAATGCAAAGTATGCTGGACGTGGCCGACAACTCCGGCGCGCGCAGCGTAATGTGTATTAAGGTCCTGGGTGGTTCGCACCGCCGTTACGCCGGCATCGGCGACATCATCAAAGTTACCGTTAAGGAAGCAATTCCGCGCGGTAAGGTTAAAAAAGGTGATGTAATGAACGCGGTGGTCGTACGCACCCGTAAAGGCGTTCGTCGTCCGGACGGCTCTGTCATCCGTTTCGACCGTAATGCGGCCGTGATTCTTAACAACAATCACCAGCCGATCGGTACTCGTATTTTTGGCCCGGTGACTCGTGAGCTTCGTTCTGAGAAGTTCATGAAGATTGTTTCACTGGCACCTGAAGTACTGTAAGGAGTCAAACGATGGCAGCTAAAATCCGTCGCGATGACGAAGTCATCATTCTTACCGGCAAGGACAAGGGCAAGCGTGGCACTGTCACCCAGGTCCTGACCGAGGAAGGTAAGGTTCTCGTCTCTGGTATCAACATGGTCAAGAAGCACCAGAAGCCCGTACCCCAACTGGGTCAGGCTGGCGGCATCATCGACCAGGAAGCACCGATTGACGTATCTAACGTAGCGCTGTTCAACTCTGCCTCTGGCAAGGCTGACCGCGTAGGTTTCCGGATTGAAGACGGCAAAAAAGTCCGTTTCTTCAAATCCACCGGCGAACTTGTGAAGTAATTGGAGTAATACGATGGCGAAACTGCATGATTACTACAACGAAACTGTAGTAAATGAACTGAAAAGCCAGTTCGGGTACAAGTCTATCATGCAAGTCCCTCGGATTGAGAAAATCACCCTGAACATGGGTGTGGGTGAAGCCCTGGCTGATAAAAAGATCCTGGATAATGCTGCTGCCGATCTGGCCGCCATTTCCGGTCAAAAGCCGCTGGTCACCAAAGCTCGTAAATCCGTTGCTGGCTTCAAAATCCGTGAAGGCTACCCCATTGGTTGTAAAGTAACTCTGCGCGGCGAGCGTATGTGGGAGTTCCTGGAGCGTCTGATTTGCATCTCTATCCCCCGGATCCGTGACTTCCGTGGCTTGAACCCCAAGTCATTCGATGGTCGTGGTAACTACTCCATGGGCGTGCGTGAGCAAATCATCTTCCCTGAAATCGATTATGACAAGGTAGATCGTGTACGTGGTCTGGATATCACCATCACTACCACTGCCCAGTCAGACGAAGAAGGTCGTGCTCTGCTGGCTGCCTTTGACTTCCCATTCCGTAAGTAAGGTGTAGGGTTATGGCAAAACAATCAATGAAAGCTCGCGAAGTCAAGCGCGCAAAGCTGGTTGCCAAATATGCAACCAAGCGTCAGGCACTGAAAGACATCATTTCCGACGTCAAGACTTCTGATGAAGACCGTTGGGACGCAGTGCTCAAGCTGCAGCAACTGCCCCGTGACGCAAGCCCCTCTCGTCAGCGTAACCGCTGCAACATCACCGGTCGTCCGCACGGTTTCCTGCGGAAGTTCGGTCTGAGCCGCATCAAGGTGCGCGAACTGATGATGAAGGGTGAAATTCCGGGCCTGAAGAAGGCTTCTTGGTAAGCGAACACGGGAGTAATACACAATGAGCATGCAAGATCCGATCGCGGATATGCTGACCCGCATCCGCAACGGTCAGGCAGCCAACAAAGTTGCTGTCTCCATGCCTTCCTCCAAGGTCAAGGTAGCGATTGCCAAGGTCCTGAAAGAAGAAGGTTATATCACTGACTACGCTGTCTCTGCTGACGCCAAGGCCGAACTGGAAGTTACTCTGAAGTATTTCCAGGGCACCCCCGTGGTTGAACTGCTGCAGCGTGTAAGCCGCCCCGGTCTGCGCATCTACAAGAAGCGCGACGAACTGCCGAAGGTTATGGCCGGCATGGGTGTGGCCATCGTTTCCACGTCTCAAGGTGTGATGACCGACCGTGCCGCGCGTAAAGCCGGTATGGGTGGTGAGATCATCTGCTACGTTGCTTAAGGAGTAGATATGTCTCGCGTTGCTAAGGCACCTATCGAAATTCCTGCCGGCGTAGAAGTGACGTTGAACGGTCAGGAAATCACCATCAAGGGTGGCAAGGGTACGCTGAACCGTACCATCAATGCCGCCGTTGAAATCAGCCAGAACGACAACCAGTTGACCTTTGCCCCTCGTGAAAACGTGGAAGGCGCCAATGCCCAGGCCGGTACCGCCCGTGCCCTGGTCAACAACATGGTTATCGGTGTTACCCAAGGCTTCGAACGCAAGCTGCAGCTGGTTGGTGTGGGTTATCGTGCTCAGATGAAAGGCAATGCTATTGCCCTGTCTCTGGGTTTCTCTCATCCGGTTGAGCATGCGCTGCCTGAAGGCGTATCCGCTGAGTGTCCTTCCCAGACTGAGATCGTTCTCCAGTCTGCCGACAAGCAGCTGATCGGCCAGGTTGCTGCCAACATTCGTGCGTACCGCAAGCCGGAGCCCTACAAGGGCAAGGGTGTTCGCTACTTTGGCGAGCAGGTTCGCAGCAAAGAGGCTAAGAAGAAGTAAGGTAACACTATGGACAAAAAAGCAGCTCGTATCCGTCGTGCTACCAAAGCACGCAAAAAGATGCTGGAACTGGGTGCTACTCGCCTGGTGGTTCACCGTACTCCGCGCCACATCTATGCCCAGGTTATTGCACCGAACAGCACCGCTGTTCTGGCTTCCGCGTCTACCGTCGAGAAGTCTGTTCGCGAACAGGTGAAATCAACTGGTAACATCGATGCCGCCGCGCTGATCGGTAAAATCATCGCTGAGCGCGCGCTCGAGAAAGGTGTTAAAGAGGTCGCTTTTGACCGTTCCGGTTTCCAATATCACGGTCGTGTAGCCGCCCTGGCTGCTGCTGCCCGTGAAGCTGGTCTTCAGTTCTAAGGGTGGAGTCGAAAATGGCAAAAATCGAAGCTCAAGCCGGTGAACTGCAAGAGAAGCTCATTGCAGTAAACCGTGTATCAAAAGTTGTAAAAGGTGGTCGTATCTTCTCCTTCACCGCTCTGACTGTGGTAGGTGACGGTAACGGTCGCGTTGGTTTTGGTTACGGCAAGGCCCGTGAAGTACCCGCCGCCATTCAAAAGGCGATGGAACAGGCTCGTCGCAACATGCACACCGTTGGCCTGAACAACGGCACCCTGTTCCACCCGGTTAAGGGTCGTCACTCTGGCTCCAACGTGTACATGCAGCCTGCTTCCGAAGGTACCGGTATCATTGCCGGTGGTGCTATGCGCGCCGTTCTGGAAGTGGCCGGCGTGCACAACGTACTGGCCAAGACCTACGGTTCCACCAACCCGAACAACGTAGTTCGCGCTACCATCGACGCTCTGGCTCATATGAAGTCGCCCGAGCAGGTCGCTGCCAAGCGTGGTCTGAGCGTTGACGAAATTCTGGGGTAATGCGCCATGGCTAACAAGACTGTTAAAGTAACTCAGACTCGTAGCTCCATCGGTCGTCTGCCTAAGCACAAGGCAACGCTGCGTGGCCTCGGTCTGCGTCGCATTGGTCACACCGTTGAGCTGGAAGACACAGCTTGCGTACGCGGTATGATCAACAAGGTTTACTACATGGTTAAGGTAGAGGAGTAATCGCATGCGTTTGAATACTCTGTCTCCTGCCGCCGGCTCCAAGCCTTCCGCCAAGCGCGTGGGTCGTGGTATCGGTTCCGGTCTGGGCAAGACCGGCGGCCGCGGCCACAAGGGTCAAAAGTCCCGTTCCGGTGGTAAGGTTCGCAACGGTTTTGAAGGCGGTCAGATGCCGCTGAAACAGCGTCTGCCGAAGTTTGGTTTTACTTCGCGCAAGGCCCTGGTCAGCGCTGAAGTCCGTCTGAGCGAACTGGCGAAAGTTGAAGGCGACGTGGTGGATCTGAACACCCTGAAACAGGCTGGCGTTCTGACCAAGAACATCCAGTTTGCCAAGGTTGTACTGTCCGGTACCATTGACCGTCAAGTGACTGTGGTTGGTCTGGGTGTCACCAAAGGTGCCCGTGCTGCCATCGAAGCCGCCGGCGGTAAAATCGAGGAATAATAAGTACTATGGCCAAGAAACCAGGATTAGAAGCTAAAAACGCACAGGGCGGGCTGAGTGAACTGAAAAGCCGTCTGCTTTTCGTTCTGATCGCGATTGTCGTGTTCCGCGCCGGCTCCTACGTGCCTATTCCTGGTATTGACGCCGCCGTACTTGCCGACTTGTTCCAGCAACAACAGGGTACCATCATTGAAATGTTCAACATGTTCAGTGGTGGCGCCCTGGAACGAGCGTCCATACTGGCGCTGGGGATAATGCCGTATATTTCTGCGTCCATTATCATTCAGCTGCTGACTGTGGTTCACCCTCCCTTGGCCGAGCTCAAGAAGGAAGGTGAGGCGGGTCGCCGTAAAATCAGTCAGTACACTCGGTATGGCACGCTGGTTCTGGGCACCATTCAGGCCATCGGTATTGCCACCGGTCTGCCGAACATGATGCCGGGCTTGGTGATTAATCCAGGTCTTGCTTTCTACTTTACGGCAGTGGTGAGTCTGGTCACCGGCACCATGTTTCTCATGTGGCTGGGTGAGCAGATTACCGAAAGAGGCATTGGTAATGGTATCTCGTTGATTATTTTCACGGGTATTGTTGCCGGCCTGCCTTCGGCCATCGGTGCCACGGCAGAGCAGGCGCGTCAGGGGGAATTGCACATTCTGTTGCTGTTGCTGCTGGCCGTGATCGTGTTTGCTGTGACTTACTTCGTGGTATTTGTTGAACGTGGCCAGCGCCGCATTGTGGTGAACTATGCCAAACGTCAACAAGGCCGCCAGGTGTTCGCGGCACAGAGTACACACCTGCCCCTGAAAGTGAACATGGCGGGGGTTATTCCAGCGATTTTTGCATCCAGCATTATTCTTTTCCCGGGCACCGTGGCCTCTTGGTTCGGTCAGGGCGAAGGGTGGTTTGCCAACCTGCTGCAGGAGTTGTCGCTCACGCTGCAACCCGGCCAGCCGCTATACGTAATGTTGTATGCCGCTGCCATCATCTTCTTCTGTTTCTTCTATACCGCGCTGGTGTTCAATCCGCGCGAGACGGCAGACAACCTGAAGAAGAGCGGTGCCTTCATTCCGGGTATTCGCCCGGGTGAACAGACAGCGCGCTACATTGATAAAGTAATGACTCGCCTGACCCTGGTCGGTGCTCTGTACATTACCTTTATCTGTCTGGTTCCACAGTTCCTGATGACAGCCTGGAACGTCCAGTTTTACTTTGGCGGAACCTCGCTGTTAATTATTGTGGTCGTCATCATGGATTTCATGGCTCAGGTGCAAACCCACATGATGTCTCATCAGTATGGCGATGTCCTGAGAAAAGCGAACCTGAAGGGCTACAACCGTTAAGGTTCGGTTATTTACGGAGTTAAGCAATGAAAGTCCGTGCTTCCGTTAAGGCTATTTGCCGTAACTGCAAGATCATCAAGCGTCACGGTGTGATTCGTGTGATCTGCACCTCTGACCCTAAGCACAAGCAGCGTCAGGGTTAAGGCTAAAAAAGTTACGGTTTAGCTTGAAAATTGAAGGCAGGCTGGCTAAAGTAGCCAGCCACCTTCGTTAGGTGAAAAGTTCAGCCATTACGTATCCTCGACGGGCTTTGTAATGGCTTTTTATTCGTTAATATGTAGGAGTGCATAGTGGCCCGTATCGCTGGCATTAACATTCCTGACCATAAACATGCCGTCATCGCTTTGACCGCTATTTATGGCGTCGGTCGTACCCGCTCCAAGGCCATCTGCGCCGCAGCCGGTATCGCCGAGAATGTGAAAATTAAAGAATTGGATGAAGCTCAGGTAGAATCTCTGCGTGAGCAAGTGGCCAAGTTCACCGTTGAAGGTGACCTGCGTCGCGAAGTTTCCATGAACATCAAGCGTCTGATGGACCTGGGTTGTTACCGTGGCCTGCGTCATCGTCGCAGCCTCCCCGTTCGCGGTCAGCGCACCAAGACCAATGCTCGTACGCGCAAAGGTCCTCGTAAACCGATCAAGAAATAACGGGAAGGTAGAACATGGCTAAAACTCCGGCTCGTAGCGCTCGCAAGCGCGTCAAAAAGCAGGTGAGCGATGGTATCGCCCACGTTCATGCTTCTTTCAACAACACCATCGTAACCATCACCGACCGTCAGGGTAATGCTCTGTCTTGGGCAACTGCCGGTGGTTCAGGTTTCCGTGGTTCCCGCAAGTCCACCCCGTTCGCAGCCCAGGTTGCTGCCGAGCGTGCCGGTGAAATTGCCAAGGAATACGGCGTTAAGAACCTGGAAGTAATGGTTAAAGGTCCGGGTCCGGGCCGCGAGTCATCCATCCGTGCGTTGAATGCTGCGGGTTTCCGCATCACCAACATCACCGATGTGACTCCCATCCCGCACAACGGTTGTCGTCCTCCCAAGAAGCGCCGCGTATAACGCTTCTTGTAGGATAGTTGGAGAAAGAACATGGCAAGATATCTGGGTCCCAAGCTCAAACTGAGCCGTCGCGAGGGCACTGACCTCTTCCTGAAGTCAGGTGTTCGCGCGATCGATTCAAAATGTAAAATTGATACCGCACCCGGTCAGCACGGCGCTCGCAAGCCCCGTCTGTCCGACTACGGTGTACAGCTGCGTGAAAAGCAAAAAGTTCGTCGTATCTATGGCGTTCTGGAAAAGCAATTCCGCAACTACTACAAAGAAGCTGCGCGCCTGAAAGGCAACACTGGTGAGAACCTGCTGCAGCTGCTGGAAGGTCGTCTGGACAACGTTGTGTACCGCATGGGCTTTGGCGCCACCCGCGCCGAGTCTCGCCAGCTGGTGAGCCACAAGGCCATCATGGTAAACGGTCAGGTTGTTAACATTCCTTCCTTCCAAGTTTCTCCCGAAGACGTAGTCAGCGTTCGCGAGAAGGCCAAGAAGCAAGCCCGGATCAAAGCTTCCCTGGAGCTGTCCGGTCAACGTGAAAAGCCGACTTGGGTAGAAGTTGACGCTACCAACATGCAAGGCACTTACAAGCGCCTGCCTGAGCGTAGCGACCTGTCTGCCGAGATTAACGAACAGCTGATCGTCGAGCTTTACTCCAAGTAAAGCTAGCTTCTAAGAGAGGACACAATGCAGGGTTCTGTAACAGATTTTCTTAAGCCGCGTCTGGTTGATATTGAACAGATCAGCCAGACTCATGCCAAAGTGACTCTCGAGCCGCTGGAGCGTGGCTTTGGTCATACATTGGGTAATGCGCTGCGTCGTATTCTGCTTTCTTCCATGCCGGGCTGTGCCATCACCGAAGTTGAACTCGACGGTGTGCTGCACGAGTACAGCAGCAAGGAAGGTGTCCAGGAAGATATTCTGGAAATCCTGCTCAACCTCAAAGAGGTTGCCATCAAGCTGGAAGGCAAGGACGAGGTTACCCTGTCACTGACCAAAACTGGTGCAGGTCCCGTAACTGCAGGCGACATCACTCATGGTGATGACGTCGAGATCGTTAACCCAGAGCACGTCATCTGTCATCTGACCGGGGACGACGCCGACATCAGCATGCGTCTGAAAGTACAGCGCGGCCGTGGCTATGTTCCTGCCGCCGCCCGCGCTCACACCGAAGACGACGAGCGTCCGATTGGCCGCCTGCTGCTGGATGCGGCCTACAGCCCCGTGGTTCGTATCGCCTACAATGTAGAGGCGGCCCGTGTTGAACAGCGTACCGACCTGGACAAGCTGGTTATCGACATGGAAACCAACGGCACCCTGGATCCGGAAGAAGCCATCCGCCGCGCAGCCACCATTATGGCTGAGCAGCTGGAAGCCTTCGTGGACCTGCGTGACGTCAGCGAGCCGGAAGAGAAAGAAGACAAACCTGAGTTCGATCCTATCCTGCTGCGTCCTGTCGACGATCTGGAACTGACAGTTCGTTCCGCGAACTGTCTGAAGGCAGAAGCGATCCATTACATTGGTGATCTGGTACAGCGTACCGAGGTGGAGCTGCTGAAGACTCCCAACCTGGGTAAAAAATCTCTTACCGAGATTAAAGACGTGTTGGCGTCTCGTGGTTTGTCTCTGGGCATGCGCCTGGAGAACTGGCCGCCTGCCAGCATCGCTGATGAATAAACCGGATCACGGGTTTTACCGATTTAGTTAGGAAGGATTAGGTCATGCGCCATCGTAAGAGTGGTCGTCAACTGAACCGGAACAGCAGCCACCGTCAGGCCATGTTCCGCAACATGGCCAGCTCCTTGGTTCGTCATGAAGTTATCAAGACGACTCTGCCCAAGGCAAAAGAGCTGCGTCGTGTGGTTGAACCTCTGATCACACTGGCCAAGAGCGACAGCGTTGCTAACCGTCGCCTGGCATTTGCCCGCACTCGCGACAGCGAAGTGGTTGGCAAACTGTTCAACGAACTGGGACCTCGCTACCAGGAGCGTCCGGGTGGTTACACCCGCATCCTGAAGTGTGGTTTCCGCGCTGGTGACAACGCCCCTATGGCTTACATTGAGCTGGTAGGTCGCGATGTTGACGCGCAAGAAGCAGCCGCTTCTGAAGAGTAAGCAATAAAAGCCGGGTTCGCCCGGCTTTTTCTTTTCATACCTTTTGCCAGCCCGCTTACGTTAAGCTACCGTTTCCTTACTCCTTACTCCTTACTCCTTACTCCTTACTCCTTACTCCTTACTCCTTACTCCTTACTCCTTACTCCTTACTCCTGGTTTTACCCTAGCCTTATGGATTTTTGGTGCAGGGGAGGGGGCTATCCTCTGTTGTAGAAGTAACCAAATGGTATTCTCAAGCCCCTGTCTGTGTATAACTCTGTGGTTAATGTGTGGTTTTGCTGGGTTGTTGAGCTGTTGGTGCGAAAGGGCGAGTTTTTTACAAAAAAGCCCTTGCGCAAAATCGGAGGCTCCCTATAATGCGCATCCACTGACACGGGGCAACACGCCGACGGTCACAGGAGTTGAAAGCGAACAAGACAAAGTTTGATTCAACGCTTGACGAACACCAAGGATTGCGTAGAATACGCAGCCCTGACCCGCAGAAGGGTCAACGCTCTTTAACAATTTATCAAGCAAACTGTGTGGGCACTCGCAGGATGTTGGGAAACAAAAAAATATTGTTTTTCAATGTTGTGTGAAGTGCACTAGAAATAGCAGCAATTCAGATATTCATTGAGCATCAAATCTTTAATTGAAGAGTTTGATCATGGCTCAGATTGAACGCTGGCGGCAGGCCTAACACATGCAAGTCGAGCGGCAGCGGGAAAGTAGCTTGCTACTTTTGCCGGCGAGCGGCGGACGGGTGAGTAATGCTTGGGGATCTGCCCGGTCGAGGGGGATAACCGTTGGAAACGACGGCTAATACCGCATACGCCCTACGGGGGAAAGCAGGGGACCTTCGGGCCTTGCGCGATTGGATGAACCCAAGTGAGATTAGCTAGTTGGTGAGGTAACGGCTCACCAAGGCGACGATCTCTAGCTGGTCTGAGAGGATGACCAGTCACACTGGGACTGAGACACGGCCCAGACTCCTACGGGAGGCAGCAGTGGGGAATATTGCACAATGGGGGAAACCCTGATGCAGCCATGCCGCGTGTGTGAAGAAGGCCTTCGGGTTGTAAAGCACTTTCAGTGGTGAGGAAAGGAGGTTGGCTAATACCTGACCTCTGTGACGTTAACCAC
>NZ_VFBE01000010.1:0-126954 GCF_011319775.1 Oceanimonas sp. MB9
GAAAGTGCTTTACAACCCGAAGGCCTTCTTCACACACGCGGCATGGCTGCATCAGGGTTTCCCCCATTGTGCAATATTCCCCACTGCTGCCTCCCGTAGGAGTCTGGGCCGTGTCTCAGTCCCAGTGTGACTGGTCATCCTCTCAGACCAGCTAGAGATCGTCGCCTTGGTGAGCCGTTACCTCACCAACTAGCTAATCTCACTTGGGTTCATCCAATCGCGCAAGGCCCGAAGGTCCCCTGCTTTCCCCCGTAGGGCGTATGCGGTATTAGCCGTCGTTTCCAACGGTTATCCCCCTCGACCGGGCAGATCCCCAAGCATTACTCACCCGTCCGCCGCTCGCCGGCAAAAGTAGCAAGCTACTTTCCCGCTGCCGCTCGACTTGCATGTGTTAGGCCTGCCGCCAGCGTTCAATCTGAGCCATGATCAAACTCTTCAATTAAAGACTTGATGCTCAATGAATATCTGAATTGCTGCTATTTCTAGTGCACTTCACACAACATTGAAAAACAATATTTTTTTGTTTCCCAACATCCTGCGAGTGCCCACACAGTTTGCTTGATAAATTGTCAAAGAGCGTTGACCCTTCTGCGGGTCAGGGCTGCGTATTCTACGCAATCCTTGGTGTTCGTCAAGCGTTGAATCAAACTTTGTTTCGTGTTGTTTCAACCCTGGTGACCGTCGGCGTGTTCCGCCGTGTCAGTGAGGGCGCATTATAGGGAGCCGCCGATTTTGCGCAAGGGCTTTTTGGGTAAAAGTTTCACTTTCAGCGCCAACAGCTCAAACCTTAAACAAAGCGGTGTTTTTTACTGCTTTTTGTTGTCTTCCGTGGCCTCGGAGTGGCCCAGACGGGTCACCAGCAACTGATCGATCTTGTAGCTGTCGATGTCCACCACCTCGAATTTGTAGCCGCCGTGCAGCACAAAATCGGTGCGTTTGGGAATTTTGCGCAGCATGTACATCATAAAGCCGGCAATGGTTTCGTAGTTTTCGTCATCGGGAAAACTGTCGATATCGAGCACCCGCATCACGTCTTCCAGGGGCGTCAGCCCTTCCACCAGCCAGGAGTTGGCATCCCGGGACACGATTTGCTCTTCCTGGGACTGCACCAGTTCCCCCATCACTATGCTCATCACGTCCTTGAGGGTGATGATGCCCACCACCAGCGCGTATTCGTTCATGATGATGGCGAAATCCTCTCCCGCGGTCTTGAAGTGCTCCAGCACTTCATACATGGACAGGGTGTCGGGAATGATCAGCGGATTGCGCAGTATGCCTTCCTTTTGCAGGGAAATAGGCTGCTGGTGCAGTACCTGCATCAAAATGTCACGGGAGTCCACATATCCCACCACCCGGTCCAGGCTGTCTTCGCAAACCAGAAACTTGGCATGGGGGTGTTCGGCAATCTTGGCCTTGATGTCTTCCTGGGCTTCATGAAGGTTGAAGTAGATCAGGCTCTCCCGGGTAGTCATGGCCGAGGTCACGGTGCGGGACTCCATTTCAAAGACATTTTCAATCAGATGGTGTTCCTGCTCCTGCAACACACCCGCCTGGGCACCGGCGTCCATCATGGCGATGATGTCTTCGGGCGTGATTTCGTCCTGACGCATGGTAGGTACGCGGAACAACCGGAACAGCAGGTTGGCCAGGCCGTTAAACAGCCATACCAGGGGGCGGAACAGAATGATCAGCACCCCCATCGGCCGTACCACCGCCACCGCGATTTTCTCGGGGGCTATCATCGCCAGCCGTTTGGGCATCAGATCCGCAAACAGAATAAACAGGGAAGTGACAATAAAGAACGACAGGAAAAACGCCATCTTGTCGAGCCACACGCCCTGCAGCCACCAGTCCAGCAGGCTGCGGGTAAAGGGCGTGAAGGCCGACTCACCAATAATGCCGCCCAGAATGGCCACGGCATTGAGCCCGATCTGCACTATGGTGAAAAAGTTGCCCGGCTGCTCCTGCAACAGCAATACCTTTTCCGCATTCACGTCGCCGTCACTGGCCATCAGCCGCAGTTTCATCTTGCGCGCCGCCGCCAGGGCGATTTCGGAAACGGAAAAAAAGGAGCTTATCGCCACCAGCAGGGCGATAAGCAGCACTTGCTCAAACATGGTCATCTTTATGTCACCAATACAGGGAGGGAGCGCCGAAGCAAAACCAGAATAAGGGAGCTATGTTACAAAATACTAAACAAGCCCAGAATCTAGCAGAACCTTTGGGCTTATACCACAGCCGGATTTTGCCGCAGCTAGCCCTCGGTCGGACGAAACGGCCCGTTTCCTTGGTCTATTCTGAAGCGACACCCTGTTACTCCCTACCCTGTTCATTCCTTTTATGTTCACAGGAGGCTTTTCATGACACAGCATTCTTCCGGCAAATGCCCGGTAATGCACGGCGCCCTCACCGAAGCAGGCAGCTCCAATACCGACTGGTGGCCCAAAACGCTGAACCTGGACATTCTTCATCAACACGACACCAAGACCAATCCGCTGGGCGAGGACTTCAATTACGCCGAGGCCTTCAGCAAGCTGGATCTGGATGCGGTCAAGCGTGATCTCAAACACCTGATGACCGACAGTCAGGACTGGTGGCCCGCCGACTGGGGGCATTATGGCGGCCTGATGATTCGCATGGCCTGGCACAGCGCCGGCAGCTACCGCATCGCCGACGGCCGCGGTGGTGGCGGCACCGGCAACCAGCGTTTCGCTCCGCTAAACAGCTGGCCCGACAACGCCAACCTCGACAAGGCTAGGCGACTACTGTGGCCAATCAAGAAGAAATACGGCAACGCCCTGTCCTGGGCCGATTTGTTTATTCTGGCCGGCAACATGGCCTATGAGTCCATGGGCCTGAAAACCTTTGGTTTTGGTGGCGGCCGGGCTGATATCTGGCACCCGGAAAAGGACATTTACTGGGGATCGGAAAAGGAATGGCTGGCCCCCAGCAACAACCCCAACAGCCGTTACTCCGGTGAGCGAAACCTGGAAAACCCGTTGGCGGCGGTGATGATGGGCCTGATTTACGTCAATCCGGAAGGGGTGGACGGCAAACCCGATCCGCTGAAAACCGCCCACGATGTGCGGGTCACCTTTGCCCGCATGGCGATGAATGACGAGGAAACCGCAGCCCTCACCGCCGGCGGCCATACCGTGGGCAAGACCCACGGCAACGGCAGTGCCGCCGACCTGGGAGCCGAGCCCGAAGGCGCCGGGCTCGAAGAGCAGGGCCTGGGCTGGAACAACAAGGTGGGTCGGGGCATTGGACGCAATACCGTGACCAGCGGCATTGAAGGCGCCTGGACCACTCACCCCACTCAATGGGATGGCGGCTATCTGGATATGCTGCTCGACCACGAGTGGGAGCTGGCCCAAAGCCCGGCCGGTGCCTGGCAATGGCAGCCGGTGAATATCAAGGAAGAAGACAAGCCGGTAGACGTGGAGGACCCCTCTCGTCGCTGCATGCCGATCATGACCGACGCCGACATGGCCATGAAGATGGATCCGGACTATCGCCAATACATGGAGCGCTTTCGTCAGGACCCGGCCTATTTTGCCGACACCTTCGCCCGGGCCTGGTTCAAGCTCACCCACCGGGATCTGGGGCCCAAAAGCCGTTACCTGGGCCCGGATGTGCCCAAGGAAGACTTAATCTGGCAGGATCCCGTTTCCTCGGTGGACTATTGCCTGACCGACCAGGAAATCGCCGACCTCAAGGCGGCCATTCTGGCCTCCGGCCTGAGCGTGCCCGAGCTGGTGGCCACCGCCTGGGACAGTGCCCGCACCTTTCGCGGCTCCGATTACCGGGGCGGCGCCAACGGTGGCCGCATTCGCCTGGCCCCGCAAAAAGACTGGCAAGGCAACGAGCCGGCCCGGCTGCAAAAGGTACTTAGCGCCCTGGAACAACTGCGGGACGGCCTCGACAAGCCGGTGAGCATGGCCGACCTGATCGTGCTGGGCGGCTGCGCCGCGGTGGAGCAGTCCGCCAAGAACGCCGGAGTGAAGGTCACCGTGCCCTTTGCCCCCGGCCGGGGCGACGCCACCGATGAAATGACCGATGTCGAGGCCTTTGCCCCGCTGGAGCCACTGCACGATGGTTACCGCAACTGGCTGAAACAGGACTATGCGGTCACCCCGGAGGAAATGCTGCTGGATCGTACTCAGCTGATGGGCCTGACGGCGCCGGAAATGACGGTGCTGGTGGGCGGCATGCGGGTAATGGGTGCCAATCATGGCGACAGCCGCCACGGTGTCTTCACCGACCGGGTGGGCGTGCTCAGCACCGACTTTTTCGTCAACCTGACCGACATGGCCTATCAATGGCGGCCGGCGGGGAACAACCTGTACGAAATCGTCGAGCGCAGCACGAGCAAGGTCAAATGGACCGCCACCCGGGTGGATCTGGTGTTTGGCTCCAATTCGGTGCTGCGCAGCTACGCCGAGGTCTATGCCCAGGACGACAACAAAGAGAAATTCGTGCACGACTTTGTGGCCGCCTGGACCAAGGTGATGAACGCAGATCGCTTCGATTTGCAGTAGGCCAACCGCTGAACCGTGGATGCCCCATGGTGATGAGTAAAACAAAGCCGCCGTAAAGGCGGCTTTGTCATTTTAAATGAGCACTAGCCATTCAGGCCGCCCTGGAAGAACGGGGCAAGCCGAATGAAATCAGCGTCGCCAGCAGCAGGAATCCCGCGGACACCCACAGGCAAGCCTGTATGCCGCTGCTGCCCTGTCCCGCCAACTGGAAAATCCAGCCCGACAGCACGGTGCCAAGCAGGCGCCCCATGGCGTTGGACATATAGTAGAAGCCCACATCCAGGGAAACGCCATCATCACCGGCGTAGCTGACGATCAGATAACTGTGCAGCGAAGAGTTAACCGCAAACACGGCACCAAACAGCAGCAGGCCGCCGATGAGCACGACCGTCGGATCCCATTCAGCCATCAGCCCCAGCGCCATCGCCCCGGGCAACAGGGTCAGTATCAACGCCCACACCGTAGCCGCCCGACCGTCGGGCACTCGGCCCGACGCCTTGCCGGTGATGCGCGGCGCCAGCGCTTGCACCATGCCATAGCCGATCACCCACAGGGCCAGAAAGCCGCCGGTCTGACTGTGATTCCAGCCCAATGTCTGGGACAGAAACACCGGCAGCGCAACCACAAACCAGACATCACGGGCACCAAACAGGAACATGCGTGCCGCCGACAGAATGTTGATGGAGCGGCTTTTGGAAAAAATGTCGCGAAATCTGGGCTTGTTTTTCGCCCTGCCCAGATCCTGCCTGAGCAATGCCAGGCTCAGCAGCCACACCAGCGTCAGCGCAATGGCCATGGCCGCCACCGCGCCGGCAAAGCCCAGCCCCATCAGCAGGGCACCGCCAAGGAAAAAGCCCACACCCTTGAGGGCATTCTTGGAGCCGGTGAGAATGGCCACCCACTGGTAGAGCTTGCCCTGGGCTTCACCGGGTACCAGCAACTTGATGGAGCTTTTGGCACTCATCTTGTTGAGATCCTTGGCAATGCCCGACAACGCCTGCGCCGCCATCACCCAGGGCACGGTCAGCCAGGCGGCGGGCACCAGCAGCATGGACAGCGCCAGCACCTGCAGCACCAGGCCGATATTCATGGTGCGGTTCAGGCCCAGATGGGCACCCAGCCAACCCCCGACCAGGTTAGTGATTACGCCGAAGATTTCATAGAACAGAAACAGCAGCGCAATCTCCAGCGGCGCATAACCCAGCCCGTGAAAATGCAGCACCACCAGCATGCGCAGGGCGCCGTCGGTCAGCGTAAAGGCCCAGTAATTGCCCGTTACCACCAGATACTGGCGAATGGCGGGGGAAAGCCGAGTCAGCATTTACCCACGCCCCACCTTCAGCGCCAGCTCGGCGGTGCGGTTGGCATAACCCCACTCGTTGTCATACCAGGCATAGATTTTCACCTGGGTACCATTGACCACCATGGTGGAAAGGGCATCGATCACGCTGGAGCGCGGATCCGTCTTGTAATCGATGGACACCAGCGGACGCTCTTCGTAACCCATAATGCCCTTCAGCTCGCTATCGGCGGCCGCCTTCAGCAGGGCGTTCACCTCTTCCGCCGTGGTTTCCCGTTCAACCTCAAACACACAGTCGGTGATGGAGGCATTGGCCAGCGGCACACGAATGGCATGGCCGTTCAGCTTGCCCTTCAGCTCCGGAAAGATATGGGTGATGGCCGTGGCCGAGCCGGTGGTGGTAGGAATCAGGCTCATGCCACAGGCTCGGGCACGACGCAGATCCTTGTGGGGCGCATCCAGAATGGTCTGGGTATTGGTAATGTCGTGAATGGTGGTCATGGAGCCGTGCCGAATGCCCAGCCGCTCATGAATCACCTTGACCACCGGGGCCAGGCAGTTGGTGGTGCAGGACGCCGCCGTTACAATGGAGTGTTCGGCGGCATCATAGAGGTGGTCGTTGACACCCATCACCACATTGAGCACGCCCTCTTCCTTGACCGGTGCACTGACCACCACCCGTTTAACCCCCTGGTCCAGGTAGGCCTGCAGCACGGCCTTGCTTTTCATCTTGCCCGACGCTTCGATCACGATATCGCAGCCGGACCAGTCGGTGTCCGCTATCGCCTTGTTACGGCTGACGGTAATACGCGAACCACCAATCAGCATGGCGTCGCCGTCTGCGCTGGCCTCATGCTGCCAGCGGCCATGCACCGAATCAAAGTTCATTAAATGGGCCAGGGTGGCCGCATCACCGGCGGGATCATTAATATGCACAATCTCGGCGTCATGCTGATCAAACAGTGCCCGCATGGTCAACCGTCCCATGCGGCCAAAACCGTTAATGCCAACTTTAATGGTCATCGTTTTCTCCGTTTATCTTTCGTCTTAGCCCAAAATATAGGCACGCTGGGCGGGATGACTGAACGCCTTAGGGCGCAGCACCTGGATGGCCGCCACCGCTTCTTTTGCATCGTAACCGGCGGCAACCATCAGCTTGGCAGCCACCAGCCCGGTACGACCCGAGCCGCCCTTGCAGTGCAGGGCCAGGGCTTCTCCCGCCGCCAGGCGTTGCAGCAGTTCGGCTGAGCAGGCCTGCCAGGCATGATCAAAGTCGTCTCCCGGCAAATCATCATCCGGCACCGGAAGATGAAACCAGTCCAGTCCCGCGCTCTGTACGGCCGAGGCAAAGTCCGGCAGCCCCGCCTCGTTCAGCTCGGTCGCCGACATCAGGGTGATAATGGCGCTGGCGCCGCCCGCCTTCAGTTGTAACAGAGACTCGTTCAAATCAACCCCTTGGGTACCCGGGCAGGGCGTCAGCAGCAGGGTGCCCTGCCCCATGGGCAGCGGCCAGTATGAGTGTGACGAAGCAGACATAATCAATCCTCTTGGTGGGCAAACCAGCGATGGGTTTTATTGACGAAATAAACCAGGGACAACATCACCGGCACTTCAACCAGCACACCAACCACGGTAGCCAGTGCCGCCCCCGAGTGTAGTCCGAACAGGGAGATGGCCACGGCCACCGCCAGCTCAAAAAAGTTGGAGGTGCCGATCATGCAGGCCGGCGCAGCCACGTTATGGGGCAGGCGCAGCCACCAGGCGGCCACATAAGTAATAACAAAGATGCCGTAGGTCTGGATCAGCAGTGGTATGGCGATAAGGCCAATGGTCTGGGGCTGGGTCACAATGGTTTCGGCCTGAAAGCCGAACAGCAACACCACGGTGGCCAGCAACCCGAGCATCGACCAGGGCTTGAGTACACGCAGAAAATGGTCGAGGCGAGCGCCATCTCCCTTACGCTCCAGCCGGTGCCGGGTCCAGGCGCCAGCCACCAGCGGCAGCACCACATACAGCAGCACCGACAGCAACAGCGTCTCCCAGGGCACGGCTATGTTGCTGACCCCCAGCAGAAAGGCGGCAATCGGCGCAAAGGCGAAGATCATGATGATATCGTTGACCGACACCTGTACCAGGGTGTAATTGGGGTCGCCCTTGGTGAGCTGACTCCAGACAAATACCATGGCGGTGCAGGGCGCCACACCCAGCAGTATCATGCCGGCGATATATTCACCCGCGCTTTGCGGATCGACCCAGTCGGCAAAAAACACGCGAAAAAACAGCCAGCCCAGCGCCGCCATGGTGAACGGCTTGATCAGCCAGTTGATGATCAGGGTCAGCAGCAGCCCTTTGGGTTTCTTGCCCACATCCTTGATGGCACTGAAGTCTATCTGCACCATCATGGGATAAATCATGACCCAGATGAACACCGCTACCACCAGATTGACATGGGCCAGCTCCAGTCGCGCAATCAGTTCAAACAGATCGGGAGCCAGATTGCCCAGCCCCACGCCGGCGAAAATACAAAGGGCAACCCACAGCGTGAGATAGCGCTCGAAAATACCCATTTATTCCACTCCCTCGTTAAATTGCGCGCTGGTTGACGCGAGCCGTGAGTTGCTCGGCGCTTTCGACCCGCTCGGAGTAGCGGTTGGTCAAATAGTCGCTGCCGCCTCGAGTCAGCAGGGTGAACTTCATCAGCTCTTCCATGACGTCCACAATGCGGTTGTAATAGGACGAGGGCTTCATGCGATCATTATCGTCAAATTCCATAAAGGCCTTGGCCACCGACGACTGATTGGGAATGGTGATCATGCGCATCCAGCGCCCAAGAATGCGTAACTGATTAACCGCGTTAAAGCTCTGGGAGCCGCCACTTACCTGCATCACCGCCAGGGTCTTGCCCTGGGTCGGGCGCACCGCGCCCATGCTCAGGGGAATCCAGTCAATCTGTGCCTTCATCACCGAGGTCATGGCACCGTGACGCTCCGGCGAACACCACACCATGCCCTCACACCACTGCACCAGCTCCCGCAATTCCCGCACCTTGGGATGCTGTTCATCGGCATCGTCCGGCAAGGGCAGCCCGCTGGGGTTGAAAGTGCGGGTTTCGGCGCCCATTGCCTGCAACAACCGGCTTGCCTCTTCGGTCACCAGGCGGCTGAAGGAGCGCTGGCGCAGGGAGCCGTACAACAGCAGGATTCTGGGCGCGTGCGCGGGTCCGTTCACACCCAGGGCGTGCGGGTCGGGGGTTAAAAACTGCCCGGCATCCAGGTTGGGCAGATCGGGAATTTCACAGGACATTAAGGCTCTCCTCACCACAGACATTGCTTTCCGAAGACGGTCGTGACGTCATTTCGCCGAGACGGGCGCAGGGTTGTTCCAGCAGCTCCGGGCTGTGCTCCAGGGTGTCTTTGAGTATGTTGCGCATCCAGTCATTGAGTAACGGATGAATACGATAGAACACCCACTGTCCCTGACGCCGATCCAGCAACAGGCCTACCTTGCGCAGCTGGCTCAGGTGCCTTGATATCTTGGACTGCGGCAGGTTCAGCGCGGCAATCAGTTCACATACGCACAGCTCCCCTTCCCGTTCGATCAACAGCAGGCTCAACAGCCTGGTTTCATCCGCCAGCGACTTGAAAAAGTCCAGCGGCTGTACGGACTTGACCTCAGACTTGATCTGCTTGCTGTTAACCAGCACAAACAGGCGTATTCGCTCACTGAGCTCCTGAAGCGTGAGGGCGAAGGCCCTTGGGTCACAGCTGCCCTTGGGATCGGGAAAATCCCAGGCCATGACCACGCCGCTGCCGGGCCAATGACGACACTCCCGATGGGCCTTGTCACACAAGCTGATCACAAAGTCGAAATGCTGGTGTTCCAGGCTTTCAACCGACTTGGATTCCAGCCCGGCGGTGCTCAGGCCAAAGTCCTGCAGCGCCTTCAGGGTGCGAGGGTCCACCTCCGCAGGCTCGGTTCCGGCACTGAACACCTCGAAACTGTCACCGGCAAAATGGCGTAACAGGGCTTCCGCCATCTGCGAGCGGGCCGCGTTGGCCGTGCACACAAACAATACTCGTTTCATTGAATTCCCCCGTATCATTGGCCCAACAATACATCCGAAAAAACAAATATGCAATTTATCACATATGTATTGTTTCAAATTTAATATCGTGCCCGATCTTGCTACCGGACAATGCGAAGGCAGTCGGTGCAGCAGGGATGGCGGTGAGCGGATATTCAAGACGGGTTCGAACCTTTCGGTGCCGGGTTCTCAGCAAAATAAATATGTTATAACATAACAGTAATTGAGGAATTATCACCCATCACGGCTGCTCCCTTGACGCCTGCCTCATCGTTATCGGGCAGGCTTCATCAACAAGCAGCACCATCACTGCATCCAAATAGGCTGAGCATGAACAGAGATCTGCCAGACGTTGCCGCCAACGAACACTCACCCATTCAGGCCCCGCTGGAATGGGTTGGCATGAGTGGAATCGACCTTCCCGTCACCATTTCCGAACCGGGCTGCCCGGGGCCGGTCCATGCCGTGGTTGATGCCCAGGTCAATCTGCCGTCGGCAACGGTCAAGGGCATACACATGTCCCGCATTTACCGCATGCTGAATGAGTTGTCCCACCAGGCCGAGATCGCGCCGGCGCAGCTTGAAACGCTGCTAGAGCGAATGATTGAAAGCCATAGTGACTGTCATACCGACAGCGCCCGGATCAGGTTGCGCTTTAACCTGCTGACCAGGCGCGCGGCCCTGAAAACCCCCGAGCTGGCAGGCTGGAAGTCTTATCCCGTTCGGCTTGAAGCCACCCTGAAGCGCGGCGAGCTGTCACTGCAGGCATCAGTGCAGGTGGAATACTCCTCAACCTGTCCCGCTTCGGCCGCCTTGTCCCGACAGCTGGTGGCTCAGGGATTCAGGGATCATTTCCCCGACGGCAAGGGAGTAACCACGGAAGACGTCGCGGCCTGGCTGGAGCAGCATGCCACCCTGGCCACCCCCCACAGCCAGCGCAGCGAGGCCCAGGTTGCCGTTACCCTTTGCTCAGATGCCTCAAGCTTTGGCCTGATGGCCCTCATTGATCGAATAGAGCAAGCACTGGCCACCCCGGTACAGACCGCCGTGAAACGCGCCGATGAGCAGGCATTTGCATCGCTTAACGGCCAAAACCTGATGTATGTAGAAGACGCTGCCCGGCGCATTCAGCATGCCCTCGGCGTGCACGACTCTGAAGCACAAATCCATGTTCGCCACCTGGAAAGCCTGCATCCCCACGATGCGGTGGCCTCTGCCAACGGAAACCCGGCCATGGCGGCGCCATAAAGTGACCTCGTTCGGCATCGCGCCAACCTGAATCTGATCAATAGGGAAACAAACACCATATGAAACATGCAGACCTGCTGGTACTCGGCGGCACGGTAATGACGCCCAATGGTCCCGAGCAAATCGACATTGCCTGCCGGGAAGGCCGCATAGTGGCACTGGGGCCATTACAGGGCACGTGGAGCGCAGACAACAGCCTGAATGCCCATGGACTGCATGTGTTGCCCGGGGTCATTGACAGCCAGGTTCACTTTCGTGAACCCGGCCTGACGCACAAGGAAGATCTCGATGGCGGCACCAAAGGCGCCGTGCTGGGCGGCGTGACCGCGGTTTTCGAGATGCCCAATACCAACCCGCTAACGCTGTGGCAGCACGATCTTCAGGCCAAGCTGAATGCCGCAGGGCAACGGGCCTGGTGCGATTATGCCTTCTATATCGGCGGCTCGGCGATTAACGCGCGGCAATTACAGGATCTGGAAACACTGCCTGGTTGTGCCGGGATCAAGGTTTTCATGGGCAGTTCATTTGGTGACCTGCTAGCGGATGAAGACGAGGTGTTGCGGCAAATACTTCGGCACGGACGCCGGCGTATGGCCGTTCACGCCGAAGACGAGGCGCGCCTGCGTGAGCGAAAATCCATGGTCGAGCTCAGCAAAGATGTGCATCAGCACCCCGAATGGCGTGATGTTGAAAGCGCCCTCAAGGCCACCAGGCGCATCGTGGCCCTGGCCGAAGAGACCGGCCGCCGCCTGCATATACTGCATGTCTCCACCGCGGAGGAAATGCAGTTTTTGGCCCGGCACAAACACAGGGTAACCGTGGAGGTTACCCCTCATCACCTGACCCTGGCGGCACCGGAGTGCTATTCACGTTTGGGCAGCCTGGCGCAGATGAATCCGCCGGTTCGAGAGCAGCGCCATCGGGACGCCTTGTGGCAGGCCATTCGTGAGGGAGTGGTTGACGTAATTGGCAGTGATCATGCCCCCCATACCCTGGAAGAAAAGGCACAACCCTATCCGCATTCCCCCAGTGGCATGACCGGCGTGCAAACCCTGCTGCCGATCATGCTTGACCACGTCAATGCCGGCCGGCTCAGCCTGCAGCGGCTGATCGATCTGACCAGCGCCGGCCCGGCACGTATTTTCGGAATACAGGGAAAGGGGCGAATCGCGCTGGGATACGACGCCGATCTGACCCTGGTCGACCTGGCCGCGCAGCGCACCATCACCAACGACTGGATCGCCAGCCGCAGTGGCTGGACTCCCTACGATGGCAAGGCCATCACCGGATGGCCGATACACACGGTGGTGCGCGGCCATGCCGTGGTGCGGGATGAAACACTGTCCCTCACACCACAAGGCCGCCCCCTTTGTTTTCTGGAAACCGGTTAGCCTTATTCCACCGTGACCGACTTGGCCAAATTGCGGGGCTGATCCACGTCGGTCCCCTTGATCAGGGCCACGTAGTAGGACAGCAGCTGCAGCGGCACCGTGTAGACGATGGGCGCGATCACCTCGTCCACGTGCTCCAGCGACATCACCCGCATGGTGTCGTCGCCTTTAAAGCCGGCGCGTTTGTCGGCAAACACATAGAGAATGCCGCCCCGGGCGCGTACTTCTTCCACGTTGGACTTCAGCTTTTCCAGCAGCTCGTTGTTGGGCGCCACCACGATGATCGGCATGTCGGCGTCAATCAGCGCCAGCGGGCCGTGCTTGAGCTCGCCGGCGGCATAGGCCTCGGCGTGAATGTAGGAAATTTCCTTGAGCTTGAGCGCCCCTTCCATGGCGATGGGATACTGCTCGCCCCGGCCCAGGAACAGGCTGTGATACTTGTCGGCAAACTCTTCCGCCAGTTGCTCTATGTCACCGGCCAGGGCCAGGGTGTCAACAATGTGCGCCGGCAGCGAACGCAGCGAGCGCACCAGGCTCGCCTCGGTCTGCTCGCTCATGTTACCTCGGCAACGGCCCACCGCCGCCACCAGCATCAGTAGCGCCACCAATTGCGTGGTAAAGGCCTTGGTAGAAGCCACGCCAATTTCGGCGCCGGCCCGGGTCATAAAGGCCAGATCCGACTCCCGCACCAGGGACGAGCCGGGCACGTTACAGATGGTCAGGCTGCCCATGTAGCCGGACTCCTTGGCCAGCCGCAGGGCCGCCAGGGTGTCGGCGGTCTCGCCACTCTGGGACAGGGTGATCAGCAGGCTGTTGGGACGCACCACCGACTTGCGGTAGCGAAATTCGGAGGCGATCTCGATATCGCAGGGCACCCCCGCTAGGGCTTCGAACCAGTAACGAGCGACCATGCCAGCATGGTAGGAGGTGCCACAGGCAATCAGCTGAATATGTTCCACCTTTTCAAAGATGTCCCGGGCGCCGTTGCCAAAAGACTCCACCACCACGCCCTGCTCGCTCAGCCGGCTCTCCAGGGTGTCGGTGATGGCCTTGGGCTGCTCGTGAATTTCCTTCAGCATATGGTGGCGGTATTCCCCCTTGTCGCCGGCGTCATGGATCACGTCCGACTCCTGTTCGGCACGGGTCACCGGCTGGCCATTGCTGTCAAAAATACGAATCTCCCGGCGGGTCACCTCGGCCACATCCCCCTCTTCCAGGAACAGGAAACGACGGGTGACCGGCAGCAGCGCCAGCTGATCCGAGGCGATAAAGTTCTCGCCTAACCCCAGGCCAATCACCAGGGGTGAACCGGAGCGCGCCACCACCACGCGAGAGGCGTCGTTAACGTCCATCAGCACGGTGCCATAGGCGCCGCGCAGTTCCCTGACCGTGGCCTGCAACGCCGCCAGCAGGCTGTCGGTGTGCTGGCGGTGCCAGTGCACCAGGTGAGCGATGACCTCGGTGTCGGTGTCAGACTCAAACACATAGCCTTTCTCTTTCAGCGCTTCACGCAGCTCTTCGTGGTTTTCGATAATGCCGTTGTGCACCACGGCGATATTGCCGGAAACATGAGGATGGGCATTGCGCTCGGACGGCTCACCATGGGTGGCCCAACGGGTGTGGGCAATGCCGGTGCCGCCGGCCAGCGGCTGCTCGTCAAGGGCGTCGGCCAGCGCCTGCACCTTGCCGAGGCGCCGCACCCGGCCCAGCTGGTTGTCGTGAATAATGGCCACCCCGGCGGAGTCGTAACCCCGGTATTCCAGACGGCGCAGGCCTTCCACCAGAATTTCCGCCACATCACGCTGGGCCACGGCCCCTACAATTCCACACATGCTCTTGTCCTCAGGATGAAGGCGCAATCACCAGGGTGATGCCCTTTTGCTCTAATGCTTGTTGTTCTGCTTCACTAATGCCGCTGTCGGTCACCAGGGTATGAATGGCGTTCCAGGGCAGTTCCAGGTTGGGGATTTTGCGGCCGATCTTGTCGGACTCCACCATCACCACCACTTCCCGGGCTACCTCGGCCATCACCCGCGACAGGCCGGTGAGTTCGTTAAAGGTGGTGGTGCCCCGCTCCAGATCGATGCCGTCGGCGCCAATAAACAGCTGATCAAAGTCGTAAGATCGCAGCACCTGTTCGGCCACTCTGCCCTGAAACGACTCGGAAGACGGATCCCAGGTGCCACCGGTCATCAACAGGGTTGGCTCGGGCTCCAGCTCACGCAGGACATTGGCGATATTGAGCGAGTTGGTCATCACCACCAGGCCACTTTTGCGGCCCAACTCGCCCAACAGTGCCGCCGTGGTGCTGCCGCTGTCGATAATGATGCGGTTGTGATCACGAATGCGCGCCGCCGCCGCCCGGGCCAGTGCCTGCTTTCGTTTTGAAACCGGTTCGGCCGGGCCGTCCGCCACCATTTCGCTCGGCACCGGTACGGCGCCGCCGTAACGGCGCAGCAACAGGCCGTTTTTCTCAAGGGCACCCAGATCCTTGCGAATAGTCACTTCCGAGGTATCAAACCGCCGGGCCAGTTCGTCCACGGTCACCTCGCCCTGCTCATTCAGCAGGGTGATGATGGTATGACGGCGCTGTTGGGTGTTGCGTTTCGACATGACGACATTAAGTTTCGTTTTGAAAGCTGAATGCTAGCAGATCAAAACAAGGGCTGGAAGCTTTAAGCGATTAGTTGTTGTAGGTTGAGAATGAGCGCAGCGAATTCCAACACGAGGCCGGCTGTGACATGTTGTGAATTCGCTGCGCTCATCGCCAACCTACCCACTGCCGAGAAACATGAGCACAAAAAAACGCGGCCGTGAAATCACAGCCGCGTCGGTTTTACTTCTGGCTTTCAGCTTCGCGCTTCCAGCTTTATTTTTTGGTTGGTCGTGGCCAGTTCTTGATATGGCGCTGGGCCACACGGGTGATCACCAGCTCGGCTTCGGCCACGTCCTTGGTGACGGTGCTGCCGGCCCCCAGGGTGGCGTTCTTGCCGATGCGCACCGGAGCCACCAATTGCGTGTCGGATCCGACAAAGACGCCGTCTTCGATCACGGTCTGGAACTTGTTGACGCCGTCATAGTTGCAGGTGATGGTGCCGGCGCCAATGTTCACGCCCGCGCCGATCTCGGCATCGCCCAGATAGCTGAGGTGTCCGGCCTTGGAGCCCTGGCCCAGGCGTGCCTTTTTCATTTCCACAAAGTTGCCGACATGGGCGTCCTCGGCCAGAACGGCACCGGGGCGCAGGCGGGCGAAGGGGCCGGCGCTGCTGGCGCAGCCCAGCTCGGCGTTCTCGACGATGGAATAGGGTTTCACCTCGGCATCGTCGCCAATGACGCAGTTCTTGAGCATGGCGCCGGCGCCGATTTTCACCCGGTTGCCCAGACGCACCTCCCCTTCGATGATGACGTTGACGTCGATCACCACTTCTTCGCCGGCGGTCAGAGTGCCGCGCAGATCGAAGCGGGCCGGATCCAGCAGGCTCACGCCCTCGCGCATCAGCCGCTCGGCCTGCATGCGCTGGTAGGCCCGTTCCAGCCCGGCCAGCTGCACCCTGTCATTGGCCCCTTCCACCTCGGCGGTGCTGGCCGGCTGCACGGTGGCAATGTCGCAGCCATCACGGTGAGCCATGGCAAAGATGTCGGTGAGGTAATACTCCCCTTGAGCATTGTCGTTGTTCAGCTCGCCCAGCCAGCCCTTGAGCCGGCCGGCATCGGCCACCAGCACACCGGTGTTCACCTCGGTGATGGCCAGCTGTGCCGGCGTGGCGTCCTTTTGCTCGACAATGCCGGTGACCTGGCCGTTCTCCCGCACGATGCGGCCATAGCCGGTGGGGTTGGCCAGATTGACGGTGAGCAGGCCCACGCCACCGGGGGGCTGGGCGGCGATCAGCCGCTGCAGGGTATCCGCCTGCAGCAGCGGGGTATCGCCGTAAAGCACCAGCACCTTGTCTTCATCGGCGATATCGGGCAGCGCCACCGCCACCGCGTGGCCGGTGCCCAGCTGTTCGGCCTGGTGGGCCCAGTGCAGATCCGGGGCTTCAATGCGCGCCTTGAGCTGCTCGGCGCCGTGGCCGTACACCAGGTGAATGCCATCTACCCCGCAGGCCTGAGCGGCCTCGATCACATGGGCCACCATGGGCTTGTTGGCCACCGGGTGCAGTACCTTGGGCAGGGAAGAGCGCATGCGGGTGCCCTTGCCCGCCGCCAGAATTACCGCCTGAATCGTCATGAAAATATATCCCGTTTGAAATGACCGTGAGGAGTGAGGGGTTAGAGGTGAGGAGTAAAACCCGTTTGCAGAACGGTTGTTTCTCCTCACCCCTCACTCCTGACACCTCACCGTTAATGCCGTTATTGTGATTTTTTCGCAAAAAAAAAGCGACCCTGAGGTCGCTTTTTCGAACGTTCGGCTTAACGTACGTTTTTCTTAACCAACTGCAGCACGCGCAGTTTCGCCATAGCCCGGGCCAGTTCGGCGGCCGCTTCTGCATAGTCCACATCGTGTGAGGAGTTTTGCAGCTTGGCTTCCGCCGAGCGTTTGGCTTCTTCGGCCTTGGCTTTATCCAGATCTTCGGCGCGAATCGCAGTGTCGGCCAGTACCATGACACTGCTGCCCTGCACTTCCAGCATACCGCCGGAAACATACAGAACTTCCTGCTGGCCGGCCTTGGTCACGTATTGCACCAGGCCGGGACGGATTGCCGTCAGCAGGGGGGCGTGTCCGTAACGAACGCCCAATTCACCCTCAGAGCCGGAGACTGTCACCGCGCTGACAGAGCCGGAAAACAGACGCTTCTCGGCACTGACGATGTCCAGGTGAAAGCTATACTCAGCCATCAGGTCCTCCTTAGAGGCTTACAGTTTCTTGGCTTTTTCGACCGCTTCGTCGATGGAGCCAACCATGTAGAACGCCTGCTCGGGCAGCGTGTCGTAGTCGCCGTTCAGGATGCCCTGGAAGCCAGCGATGGTGTCTTTCAGAGACACGTATTTGCCGGGGGCACCGGTGAACACTTCGGCCACGAAGAACGGCTGAGACAGGAAACGCTCGATTTTACGGGCGCGGGACACGGTCAGCTTGTCGTCTTCAGACAGTTCGTCCATACCCAGGATGGCGATGATGTCTTTCAGCTCTTTATAGCGCTGCAGCACGGTCTGTACGCCACGGGCAACAGAGTAGTGCTCTTCACCAACCACCTGCGGGTCCAGCTGACGGCTGGTGGAGTCCAGCGGGTCAACGGCCGGGTAGATACCCAGGGCAGCGATCTGACGGCTCAGTACCACGGTCGCATCCAGGTGGGCGAAGGTGGTGGCCGGAGACGGGTCGGTCAAGTCATCCGCGGGCACGTAAACGGCCTGTACGGAGGTGATGGAGCCGGTCTTGGTAGAGGTGATACGCTCCTGCAGAACGCCCATCTCTTCGGCCAGGGTCGGCTGGTAACCTACTGCGGAAGGCATACGGCCCAGCAGTGCGGATACTTCGGTACCGGCCAGGGTGTAACGGTAGATGTTGTCCACGAACAACAGTACGTCACGACCTTCGTCACGGAACTTCTCGGCCATGGTCAGACCGGTCAGGGCCACACGCAGACGGTTGCCGGGCGGCTCGTTCATCTGACCGTATACCAGAGATACCTTGTCCAGTACGTTGGACTCGGTCATTTCGTGGTAGAAGTCGTTACCTTCACGGGTCCGCTCACCCACACCGGCAAACACGGAGTAACCGCTGTGCTCGATGGCGATGTTACGGATCAGTTCCATCATGTTTACGGTTTTACCTACACCGGCACCACCGAACAGACCAACCTTACCACCCTTGGCGAAGGGACATACCAGGTCGATTACCTTGATGCCGGTTTCCAGCAGCTCGGCAGAGTTGGACTGCTCTTCGTAGCTGGGGGCTTCGCGGTGAATGGACCAGCGCTCTTCTTCGCCGATGTCGCCTTTTTCGTCGATGGGGTTACCCAGTACGTCCATGATGCGACCCAGGGTCTGAACACCTACCGGCACCTGAATGGGCGCGTTGGTGTTTTCAATTTCCAGACCACGGCGCAGGCCGTCGGAAGAACCCATGGCGATACAACGAACAACGCCGCCGCCGATTTGCTGCTGAACTTCCAGAACCAGACCCTGGCCCTGGCCTTCCGTCGTAATCTTCAGCGCGTCGTATACGTGGGGAACCGCATCTTGCGGGAATTCCACGTCAACAACGGCGCCGATGATTTGGACTATGATACCCTTACTCATGTCAAATCCTCTAAACCTTTGAATACCTTCGCCTTATACGGCACCGGCCCCGGCAACAATCTCACTCAGCTCCTGGGTAATGGCGGCCTGACGGGCCTTGTTATACACCAGTTGCAGATCGTTGATGAGGTTGCCGGCGTTGTCGGTTGCGGCTTTCATCGCCACCATCCGGGCCGCCTGTTCGCTGGCCAGGTTCTCGACCACACCCTGATACACCTGGGATTCCACAAAGCGTACCAGCAGCGTGTCCAGCAGCGATTTGGGGTCCGGCTCATAGAGGTAGTCCCAGCTGTGGCTGGCCACTTCTTCTTCCGATGCAGGCAAAGGCAACAGTTGATCGACCGTCGGCTTTTGCACCATGGTGTTTTCAAACTTGTTGTACACCAGGTACAGCTTGTCTATCTCACCCTTGTCGTATGCCTCAAGCATGACGCTGACCGAGCCAATCAGGCTGTCCAGGGCGGGGTTGTCACCCAGGCCGGAAGCCTGAGCCAGTACCTTTCCGCCATAGCGGTTGAAAAAACTCACCGCTTTGCTGCCGATAAGGCACAGATCAACGCCCACACCCTTGTCGGTGCATGCTTTCATTTCGTTCATGGCAGCCTTGAACACGTTGATGTTCAGACCACCACAAAGGCCACGATCGGTGGAGACGATAATAAAGCCTACGCGCTTGACCTCACGGTCTTCCAGATAGGGGTGCTTGTATTCCAGGTTCCCCTGCGCGATGTGGCCGATCACCTTGCGTATGGTTTCAGCGTATGGGCGGCTGTGGTCCATGCGATCCTGCGCTTTGCGCATTTTCGAGGCGGCCACCATCTCCATAGCGCTGGTGATCTTCTGAGTGTTTTTCACACTCCCGATCTTGCTACGTATTTCTTTTGCGCCGGCCATGTCGCTTCTCCAATTCAGGTGGCAGCAATAAACGCTGCCACATGGTTACCAGGACTGGGTAGCCTTGAAGCTATCCAGCAACGCAGTCAGCTTGGCTACAACGTCTTTGTTGTAGTCGGCTTTCTCGTTGATCTCCGCCATCAGGGCGGCATGTTCTGAATTGGCGTAAGCGAGCAGGGCGTCTTCGAACGTAGTGATGAGCTTCAGCTCAACATCGTCCAGGTAGCCGTTTTCGGCGGCGAACAGGGACAGGGCCTGCTCCGCAACGGACATCGGACGGTATTGCTTCTGCTTCATCAGTTCGGTCACTTTCTGACCGTGGTTCAGCTGCTTGCGAGTAGCGTCGTCCAGATCGGAAGAGAACTGGGCGAAGGCGGCCAGTTCGCGATACTGGGCCAGGGCGGTACGGATACCACCAGACAGCTTCTTGACGATCTTGGTCTGGGCTGCACCACCTACACGGGATACGGAGATACCCGGGTCAACGGCCGGACGAATACCGGAGTTGAACAGTTCGGTGGTCAGGAAGATCTGACCGTCGGTGATGGAGATCACGTTGGTCGGTACGAACGCAGACACGTCGCCGGCCTGAGTTTCGATGATCGGCAGCGCAGTCAGTGAACCGGTCTGACCTTTCACTTCGCCATTGGTGAACTTCTCAACGTAGTCGGCAGACACGCGGGAAGCTCGCTCCAGCAGGCGGGAGTGCAGGTAGAACACGTCACCCGGGTAGGCTTCACGGCCCGGCGGACGACGCAGCAGCAGAGAGATCTGACGGTAGGCAACGGCCTGCTTGGACAGGTCATCGTACACGATCAGGGCATCTTCACCGCGGTCACGGAAGTACTCACCCATGGCACAACCGGCGTAAGGCGCCAGGTACTGCAGGGCGGCAGATTCGGAAGCGGAAGCAACCACCACGATGGTGTTCTTCAGCGCGTCATGCTCTTCCAGCTTGCGGACCACGTTGGCGATGGTGGACGCTTTCTGGCCGATGGCCACGTACACACACTTAATGCCGGAGTCTTTCTGGTTGATGATGGCGTCAACGGCCAGGGCGGTTTTACCCACCTGACGGTCACCGATGATCAGTTCACGCTGGCCACGGCCGATCGGAATCATGGCGTCAACGGCCTTGTAGCCGGTCTGTACCGGCTGGTCTACCGACTGACGGTCGATTACGCCGGGCGCGATTACTTCTACCGGAGAAGTGATATCGGTCTCGATGGCGCCCTTGCCGTCGATCGGCTCACCCAGGGTGTTAACCACACGGCCCAGCAGGCTGCGGCCTACCGGAACTTCCAGGATGCGACCGGTGGAGTGAACCTTGGTGCCTTCGGCCAGATCGGCATAAGGACCCATGACCACGGCGCCCACGGAGTCGCGCTCCAGGTTCAGTGCCAGGGCGTAACGGTTGCCCGGCAGTTCAATCATTTCACCTTGCATGATGTCAGCAAGGCCGTGAATACGAATGATGCCATCGCTTACGGACACGATGGTACCTTCGTTTCGTGCTTCACTGACAACATTGAATTGCTCGATGCGCTGTTTGATCAGCTCGGCAATTTCAGTTGAATTCAGTTGCATGCTCTATTCCCCAATCAAGATTGCAGCGTTTCGGCCAAGCGGGACAGACGGCCCCGCACACTTCCGTCGATAACCAGGTCGCCGGCCTTGATGATAATGCCGGCCATCAGGCTCTTGTCGACGCTGCAATTCAGGTTCACCTGGCGTCCCAGACGCTGTTCCAGTGAAGCCTGAATCTTGGCCACTTGTTGCTTGGTCAGTTTGGCGGCAGATACCACATCGGCATCCACTACCCGGTCCAGTTCCGCCTTCATTTCGGCGAATTCCCGCACCACTGCCGGCAACACACTCAAGCGTCCGTTTTCAGCCAGAACCCGAATCAGGTTCTGGCCTTGCTCGTCGAGCTGTTCGCCACAGACAGCCAAAAACACTTCGGCCATCTTTTCCGCGTTCAGATCGCTGCTCAACACCTGGGCCATGCTGTCGTTTTGTGCCACTTCGGCGGCAAACGTCAGCATGGACAACCAGTTGTCGACCGCTTTTTTCTCAACGGCAAAATCGAAAGCTGCTTTGGCATAGGGGCGAGCAATGGTTTTCATTTCCATGGCTCTGATTCCCTTACAGTTCAGCTACTACTTTCTCAACGATGTCGCTGTTGGCAGCGGCATCAATCTGACGCTCGAGGATTCTCTCTGCACCCACCAGGGCAAGAGCAGCAACCTGCTTGCGCAGTTCCTCTTTGACACGGTTGCGTTCGGCTTCAACTTCCGCCTGGGCCTGTGCCAGAATCTTTTCACGCTCGGCCTGAGCCTCACGCGTTGCATCCTCGATGATCTGGGCCTTACGCTTGTTGGCCTGCTCAACAATTTGAGCAGACTGCAGCTTGGCTTCCTTCAGCTGTTCGGTTGCATTGGTCTGCGCCAGTGCCAGGTCTTTCTTGGCACGTTCGGCCGAAGACAGACCTTCGGCAATTTCTTTCTGGCGCTTCTCGATGGCACCCATGATGGGGGGCCATACGAACTTCATGCAGAACCAAACGAAGATGATAAACGCGATCGTTTGACCGAGGATTGTTGCGTTCATGTTCATCGCAACTCTCCTTTAAAGTTGGTTAGCAGACTGATTAACGTGCCGGGCCATTAGGCTACGGCGAAGATCAGGTACAGAGCCATACCAACGGTGATCATCGGGATGGCGTCAACCAGACCTACCACGATGAAGAAGTTGCCGCGCAGGGCAGGCAGCATGTCAGGCTGGCGAGCAGCACTTTCCAGGAACTTGCCACCCAGCATAGAGATACCGATAGCACCACCGATAGAAGCCAGACCCAGCATGAGAGCGGCAGCGATGAAAATCATTTCCATTTTTTTTCTCCAATTGTTAGCGGTTAGAACGACAGCTTGTTAAATTTTTGTTATCGTTAATTAATGTTCTTCATAGGCCATCGACATGTAGACGACGGTCAGGATCATGAAGATGAAAGCCTGCAGAGTGATTACCAGAATGTGGAAAATCGCCCACGGCACATTAAGGACCCATTGAGACCACCACGGCAGCAGACCCGCGATGAGGATGAAGATCATCTCACCGGCGTACATGTTGCCGAACAGTCGCAGACCCAGGGAGATGGGTTTTGCGATCAGGGATACAGTCTCAAGCACCAGGTTAACGGGAATCATGGACCAGTGGTTCAGCGGTTGCATGGTCAGCTCTTTTACAAAGCCGGACACGCCCTTCATCTTGATGCTGTAGAAAATGATCAGGAAGAAGACACCGAACGCCATGGACATGGTGATGTTAACATCGGCGGAAGGAACAACCCTCAGGTAAGGAACGCCCAGCAATTGCGCACCATAGGGCAGATAGTCGACCGGGATAAGGTCCATCAGGTTCATCAGGAATACCCAGACAAAAATGGTCAGCGCCAACGGCGCGATCAACGCACTTTTGCCATGGAAGACGTCCTTGACAGATTTATCCACAAACTCAACCAGCAGCTCGATGGCACATTGCCACTTGCCTGGAACTCCGGTGGTAGCACGGGATGCCACCTTGCTGAAGCCCCACAAGAACAGCGCGCCCAGGACAACGGAAACAAGCAAAGAATCGATATTCAACGCCCAGAATCCCGAACCAATCTGCAGGTGTTGCAGGTGGTGAGAGATATAACCCTGGGAAGTTAGGACATCTCCTGTTGCAGCCATGTGTTTTCCTAGTAACGGTTGTTGAGAGTGAATGAAAGAATCCACTGCATCAGCAATGCCAGGGCGTAAGCCGCGTACAGGGGCAAGATACTCACCTCCATGTACTTGAACACCACCACAAACAGCATGATGGTGCTGGCCAGCTTAATCCCTGCCCCGCTGTAAAAGCTCGCCACAATGCTTTGCGGCGTGGCGTCACCGGCGCATCTGGCCAGCACCACCACACTGAAAAGGCATTGGGGAACCCAGTAGATTCCGCCTCCAATGAAGGCGGAACGGGCGGCGGCCTCCCCCTGTCCGAAACCGAACAGGCTGGCGACTGCCACCACCAGGAGAAATTGATAAACCAGTATCGCCAGCGCCACTTGTCTGTCACTGAGGTGCCGGGTTTTCTGCTTCACAACCACTCCTGATACAGTTAGGGGCCTTTCCAATGGCATCCATCGGTTAAGCCCCAAAAAAGCAGGTCAAATTATACCCGTGAACGACACAAATGCAATTGCACTAAATCCTTATTTTTTACGGATTTCAGCGCTTTTTTTGGGCATTTTCGGTACGGTTGACCTGATTGAAGAATTACTACAAATTTTGCGTTCGCTCAGCCGCCGGGTTCATCCCCCAGGCCGAAGAAATTCCCTATTTTATCCAGCTCATTCAATGAGTTGTAGGAAATCACCAACTTACCTTTGTCCTTGTTGGTGGACTTGATTTCCACTTTTATTCCTAATTTTTCACCAAACTCCCGTTCGAGCTGGTCCATGAACAGCGAGCGGGGCTGCTCTGTTTGGGGCTTTTCCGGCGCAAGGCTGCGTTTTACCAGCTTTTCGGTTTCCCGCACCGTCAGCCCCTGCTGTGCCACGGTGTGGGCCAGCTGCGACTGGGCTTCCCCTTCCAGGGTCAGCAGCGCGCGGGCATGACCCATTTCCAGGGAGCCGTGCTCCACCAGCTGTTTGACGTCATCGTTGAGTTGATTGAGGCGCAGCAGGTTGCTCACCGCACTGCGGCTCTTGCCCACGGCGTCGGCCACCGTCTGGTGAGTGAATGCAAACTCCTCAATGAGCCGGGACAGGGCGCGGGCCTCTTCCATCACGTTGAGATCTTCACGCTGAATGTTTTCGATCAGGCCGATGGCCAGGGCTTCCTTGTCGGATACCGGCTTGACCAGTACAGGAACCTTGCTCAGGCCCGCCATGCGGGCGGCCCGCCAGCGTCGCTCACCGGCCAGGATCTCGTAACCGCCGGCCTCGAGCGGGCGCACTACGATGGGCTGAATAATGCCCTGCTGGCGAATGGATTCGGCCAGTTCTTCCAGCGCCGGCTGGGACATGTCCCGGCGGGGCTGGTATTTACCCGGCTGCAGGCTGCCGATGGCGAGCGCCTGCAGTTCGCCGCCGGCACCCGCTTCGGAGTGGCTGTCGGCCTGCTCCCGGCGCAGATTGGCGGCCGAGCTGGTGCTGAGCAGGGCGTCCAGGCCCTTGCCCAGTCCACGACGTTTGATATTCATGCTGTCTGTTCCACCTGTTCGGGGTTGGCCTGCTGATCTTCGGCCCGGCGCAGGATCTCGCCGGCCAGGGCGAGGTAGGACTTGGCGCCCACCGAGGACTTGTCGTAATACATGGCGGGAGTGCCGTGGCTGGGCGCCTCGGCCAGGCGCACGTTGCGCGGAATCACGGTGCGATACACCTTGTCACCGAAATAGCTCTTGAGCTGATCCGACACCTCGCTGGAGAGGCGATTGCGGTGATCGTACATGGTGCGCAAAATGCCTTCGATCTTCAGCGCCGGGTTGACCACCGCCGCCAGCTTGCTGATGGTATCGACCAGCGCGGTCAGCCCTTCCAGCGCGAAATATTCGCACTGCATGGGTACCAGCACCGAATCCGCCGCCGACATGGCATTGACCGTCAGCAGGTTGAGGGACGGCGGGCAGTCGATAAAAATGTAGTCATAGTGCTCCCGCACCGGAGCCAGGGCGTTGCGCAGACGCACTTCCCGGGCAAAAAACTCCATCAGCTTGATTTCGGCGGCGGTGACATCGCCGTTGCCGGCAATCAGGTGATAACCGCCGCTGGTGTCGGTGACCACCACCTCTTCCACCGGCCGCTCGTCCACCAGCAGCTCGTAGGCGGTGCAGTCCACCTGATATTTGTCGATGCCGCTGGCCATGGTGGCGTTGCCCTGGGGATCGAGATCAATCACCAGCACGTTGCGTTTGGTGGCCGCCATGGAGGCGGCCAGATTGACACAGGTGGTGGTTTTACCTACACCACCTTTCTGATTGGCAATGGCAATGACTTTTCCCACCGAAAACCTCTACTGGCTGGCTTGCGAAATGACCACCAGATGGCGGTCGCCTTCCTGCTCGGGCACGTGCAGCGGATAAACACCGTGACATATCAGGTGAGCGGGCAGGGATTGCAGCTCCTGCTCCGGAATAACCCCCTTGAGGGCGAGAAAACGGCCATGGGGAGCGGGCAGGTGCGCGCACCAGCTTAGCATGTCATCGAGGGAAGCAAAGGCCCGGCTCAGCACACCGTCAAACTTTTGCTCGGGCTGAAAGGCCTCTACCCGGCTCTGCACCGCGTCCACATTGGTCAGCCCCAGCTGATGCACCACGGTGCGAATAAAGCGAATGCGCTTGCCCAGGCTGTCGAGCAACACAAACTGCTTGTCGGGATTAATGATTGCCAGGGGCAGGCCGGGCAGGCCCGGGCCGGTGCCCACGTCGATAAAACGTTCACCCTCAAGGTAAGGGCTCACTACCAGGCTGTCCATGATATGGCGCACCAGCATGGCCTCGGGATCCCGCACCGAGGTGAGGTTATAGGCCTTGTTCCACTTGTCGAGCAGCCCCACCAGGGCCACCAGTTGTTCCGCCTGCCGTTCGTTAACCTCAAGAGCGGTCTCGGCCAGCAGGGCTTGCAGTCGTTGCAGCATCATCACCCTCACGCCGACTTGCGCAGCAGGCCGCGCTTTTTGAGATGAACCAGCAAAATGGAAATGGCCGCGGGGGTTACCCCGGAAATGCGCGAGGCCTGGCCGAGCGTCTCGGGACGAGCCTGATTGAGCTTGGCGATCACCTCGTTGGACAGGCCGGAGACCTCGGCGTATTCCAGATCCAGCGGTAATCGAGTGTGCTCGTTGCGCAGCTGTTTCTGAATTTCGTCCTTTTGGCGTTCGATATAGCCGGCGTATTTGGTCTGAATTTCCACCTGCTCGGCGGCCTGCTCATGGTCGATGCCCGGACCAATGCCCTCGATGGCCATCAGCGTGGCGTAGTCGAGCTCGGGGCGACGCAGCAGTTCTTCCAGATTGTGCTCCCGGCTGAGCGGGGTTTTCAGTTTTTCGTTCAGGGCCGGGGCGGCGGCGTGTTTGGGATTGATCCAGGTGCCGCGCAGACGCTGGCTTTCCTGCTCAATGCGTTCCACCTTGTCGCAGAACAACGACCAGCGGTGATCGTCCACCAGTCCAAGCCGGCGGCCTTCTTCGGTCAGGCGCAGATCGGCGTTGTCTTCCCGTAGCAGCAGGCGATATTCGGCCCGGCTGGTAAACATGCGGTAGGGCTCCTGGGTTCCCAGGGTGGACAGATCGTCCATCATCACCCCAAGGTAGGCCTGATCCCGGCGCGGCGACCAGGCATCACGGCCAAAGGCGCGCAGGGCGGCGTTGGTGCCTGCCAGCAGTCCTTGGGCGCCCGCTTCTTCGTAGCCGGTGGTGCCATTGATCTGGCCGGCAAAGAACAGGTTGTGCAGGCACTTGTTTTCCATGTTGGATCGCAGATCCCGCGGATCGAAATAATCGTATTCGATGGCATAGCCGGGACGAATGATATGGGCCTGCTCAAAGCCGCGGATCGAACGTACGATCTGTACCTGCACGTCGAACGGCAGGCTGGTGGAGATGCCATTGGGATACAGTTCGGTACTGGTCAGGCCTTCCGGTTCCACAAAGATCTGGTGCGCGTTTTTGTCGGCAAAGCGCATGATCTTATCTTCGATCGACGGGCAGTAACGGGGGCCGATCCCCTCGATCACGCCGGCATACATGGGGCTGCGATCCAGGTTTTGGCGAATCACTTCATGGGTCTGTTCGTTGGTATGCGTGATGTAACAGGGCACCTGCTGCGGTTGATCAGCCCGGCTGCCGATGAAGGAGAACACCGGGGTCGGGTTGTCACCGGGCTGGGGCTGCATTACCGAAAAGTCCACACTGCGGGCATCAATGCGCGGCGGTGTGCCGGTCTTGAGCCGGTCGATGCGCAGCGGTAGTTCACGCAGGCGGCTGGCCAGGGCGATGGATGGCGGATCTCCGGCGCGGCCGCCCTGATAGTTGTCCATGCCGATATGAATGCGACCGTTGAGAAAGGTGCCCACGGTCAGCACTACGGTTTTGGCGCGGAATTTCAGCCCGGTCTGGGTAACCACGCCGGTGACGGTGTCTCCGTCAAGGATCAGATCGTCGCAGGCCTGCTGAAAGATCTTCAGGTTGGGCTGGTTTTCCAGTCGGGTTCTGACCGCCTGACGATAGAGCTGACGATCCGCCTGGGCGCGGGTAGCTCGTACCGCGGGGCCTTTTGATGCGTTCAGGGTACGGAACTGAATGCCGGCATTGTCGGCGGCCTGGGCCATGATGCCACCCAGGGCATCGATCTCCTTGACCAGGTGTCCCTTACCGATGCCGCCAATGGCCGGATTGCAGGACATCTGCCCGAGCGTGTCGATATTGTGAGTCAATAACAGGGTGTTTGCCCCCATGCGGGCGGCGGCGGCGGCGGCTTCTGTACCGGCATGGCCACCACCAACGACGATGACGTCAAACCATTCTTCATATTGCATAGCGAACACTCTTGAAACACTCAGGTGAAAGGATCACGAACCCATGATGCCGACCGTCGGGTGGATCGGATGGCCTTGTTCAGGGGGCAAACATTTTAGCCGTTTTGCCGAACGGATGGAAACCGGATCGAGCGGATCCGTTGATCGCTTATAGATCTATGATCTTTAGATCGATCTTCTATTGGATCTATTATTAGCTTTCGCCGGATCTGTGTATAAGCGCTTTTTGATCATGGAGATCATTCACTTACCACCGATCGCTTGATGTGGAAAACGGATCCCGGACCCGCGTATGACCGGTGATTAACTTGCCACTTTATTCACAGGCGCTCGAGGTGATGAATTTAATTTATAGGATAACTATAGGTTTGGCACCGGTTTTATCCATAGTTATCAACATAAGCCATGGAAAGTAAAAATCCCGAGGGCATGACATTTGCCTCGGGATCTGTTGATAACTCGGTGGAAGAAAGGAGATCGCCCCTGGGCGCAAGATCGGACGACGCGCTCCAGGGGCTGGAGTATCAGTGGATCCCGGCCTGCTTCAGGCACTGATCCAGCCAGCGTATTCCCTGCTGCTCGGGCAGATCCCCCCGGCTTACATCAATCTCGAGGCGATCGCCGATCCGTTCCGCACCCAGGGTATTTAGCTGTTGATCCAGCTTTTGAATGGCGTGGCAAAAGGTATCGTAGCTGGTATCCCCCAGGCCCACGGCCAGGTACCGCAAGCCCTGCAGGGACGGGGCCTGCTGCTGCAGTTGCTCATAAAAAGGCTGAATGTTGTCGGGCAGATCCCCGGCTCCGTGGGTGGAGCACAGCAGCAGCAGAACATGATCGGGGGCGATCAAGATGTGATCAAGCTGGGGAGAAGTGTGAATAACCGTGGTATGACCCTTGGTTTGCAGTTGATCGGCCATTTCCTCGGCCAGATCCTCGGCGTTGCCGAGGGTGGATCCCACCAGCAGGGTAAAGTGATTCATAAGGTAACTCGCATGACTATCAGGCCCGTTATCTTAACCCAATATGGAATATTGAGCCCTCAGCCACCCACCGAATACAGATGGAACTCGTTGCCCTCAAAGTCCAGTATGACGCCTTCCGCAGTGATGCTGCGTACGGTTAACCCGTTGGTATGATCTCCTTCCCGCAGCATTTGACCGTTGATCTTGGCCCTGCGCGCGGCGGGATCCGGCGAGTATATGTGCACCGACAGGGTCAGGGCGGGCAGCCGGGCGCGAATGCCCGCGGAAAGTTCACGGAAGTCCGGTACGCCGGGATCATGGGCCGGTTTCGGTATGGCATTTGTGGCTGCCTGTGGTGGGGCAACCACGCCGTGATGGGCCGATGGCTCCGTGTTTGAGTCGTGCAATCGAATGGCCGAAGGCGCTTCCACCAGAATGCGGGGCGCGTGAGTTCCGCTGATGACGGGGGCGGTTGACGGTGTCACCTGGGAAGCCGGCGCAGGAGCGGAGGGCGGCCCCACCAGCCAGGGGACGCCAAACCGACCCAGCCCATAGCCGGCCGGCAACGCCAGCAGCAGGATCAGCAGCAGCCAGGGCAGGCGACGTCGGTAAAACGGCGGCGAGGGCGGCGGTGGCACCTCGGCGAGGATCGCGGGTCCAGTCACCGGCGCCTGGCCGTTGCGGCGGCGTTCCGATTGTTTCAGGGCATCGAGAATATAAGACATGGCAAGGCTCCGGTTAGTCGCTCAGCCTGGGCAGCCCGTTCAGGCTGGCACTGAAATAAACGCCGGTGCGGGGGCCGAAGATGCCGTCCGGGGTCAGCCCCTTGCTTCTTTGAAACGCCTCCACATCCATGCTCAGCACCTCGTCATAGTAGGGCTGATTGGTGCGCGCGGGGCGGTTTCGCCATGCGGCCAGGTGCTGCTCCAGCCAGGCGACGGCTTCACCCCGGCTGCCCGGTTGCAGCGACTCCTGATAATACGGGGGCGGTTGCCACAGCATCACATAGCTGCCGGGCCATTGTGCTGCCAGCTCGGTCAATGGCAATTGCATGGCCTTGCCGCCCAGCATGATGTTCGCCTGTTCGCCAGCAACGCCGGTCAGGGTGGCGTAAAGCGGGGGATATCCCGCACGTTCCAGCCTGAACACCGCCGGGTGGTTCTGTGCCAGCAGGGTGGAGAGCTCGCCATCTTGCTGCGCGCAGTCCAGCCGCTGGCTACGGGCGTAACGACAGACTACCGGATGGGTGTTGGGATCATACTCCAGTCTCCACAGGGCAAATAGCTGCCGATAGGCCATCACCTGGCTGAGTTCGGTATCCAGATGTTCTGGCCACTGAAAGGAAGGAGTCTGCACTTGAATGTCTTCAGCGGGCTGAAGCGGTGGCACCTGCTCTGGCGAGGCGGCCGGTATGGCGGTGAGGTTTGACTCGGTATCGGTTGTCGAGGGAGCGGCCTGCTTTAGCGACATAAACAGCCTGGAAACCGTGCCCTGGTATTGCCAGCCGGTCAGGCCCAGCCCGGCTACCAGCGCCAGCAGTGATATGGCGGCGATGGCGGCTTTCCTTCGGCGGGCCCTGGGTGCCGATGTTCCCTGCACCTCCATGGCGGCGCGGTTGATGATGCCGGCGTCCACCCTGGGCAGGCGCTGTACAAAGGCGCCCAGCAGGGCGCGATCGCAGATCACGTTGATCAGTCGGGGCACGCCGCCGGTCACACGGTAAAGCCGGCGCAGGCTGTCCGGATTAAACAGCTGTACTTCAATGCCCGCCACCGACAACCGGTGGGCAATGTAGGCGCGCATTTCATGAAATGAAAGCGGCGCCAGGTGATAACGGGCGGTGATGCGCTGCGACAGCTGCCTGAGCTCGGGTCGGGCCAGCTTCTCCGCCAGCTCCGGCTGGCCCAGCAGCATGATTTGCAGCAGCTTGTGGGTATTGGTCTCCAGGTTGGTGAGCAGGCGGACCTGCTCAAGCAGCGCCACCGACAGGTTTTGCGCCTCGTCGATAATCAGCACGGTGTGGCGCCCTTGAGCATGGGACTCCAGCAGGTGATGATAAATGGCATTGGTCAGCTTCAGCGAATCGGGACGTTCGGGAAGGATCACCTTCAGCTCGTGACAAATGGCGCTGAGCAGTTCGGTGGCACTGTTGCCCGGGCTGAGGATAAAAGCCAGATCGGTTCGCTCCGGTACCTGTTCCAGCAAGCTGCGGCAGACCGTGGTTTTGCCGGTACCCACCTCGCCGGTAAGCAACACAAAGCCGCCGGGGCAGTTCAGGCCGTACTGCAAATGAGCCAGTGCTTCCCGGTGCTGCTGACTGGGATAGAGAAAACGGGGATCCGGCGCAATGGAAAAAGGCAGATCCGTCAGGCCAAAATAGTTGCTGTACATTGTATCGTCCCTGTGTAAACGCTCCTAACAGCGGTTTGCCCGAAGCGGGTTACATGGCTACCTGCTGCAACTTGCTGCGGTATTCCTGCGTCACGGCCCGGGCATCAATGGCATTGGTCACGGCGGTTGGCGTGATCAGCACCACCAGCTCGGTGCGGCGTGTGTTGGTACCGCTGCTGCTGAACAGCCATCCCAGTACAGGTACATGGCGAAGACCAGGCACGCCCTGGCTGTCGCGGCTGGTGTTTTCGCGTATCAGACCCCCCAGCACCAGGGTCTCACCGCTCTGTATCGCCACTCTGGTGTCGATTTTTCGCTGGGTGATGGTGGGCGACTGAATATTGGATGTGGTGGTATTGGCCACGTCGTTCACCTCTTGCACCAGCTCCAGCACCACCATGCCGCCGGCGTTGACCCTGGGAGTGACTTCCAGCAGCACGCCGGTATCCCGATACTGAATGGTGCTGGTGACGTTCCCCACGTCGCTGTTGAGGTTGGTGGTCTCAGAGGTACGTATGGGCACCTGATCGCCCACCCTGATCAGGGCTTTCTGGTTATCCAGCACCATCAGCGAGGGAGAGGAAATGACATTGACCTTGGAATCACTGGCCAGGGCGGTTAGCAGGGCCCGGGTACCGGCGGCGTTAAAGACCTCGTAGCTGGCACTGACGTCCAGGCCGCCATCAAAGGGGGAAGGAATGGGAAGGGAGCCGACGGCACCCACACCACTGCGGCCGCCTCCCAGGCTGTTCTTGAAAAACCATTGCAGGCCATAACGCAGTTCGTCTTCCAGGCTGACTTCCACTATGGTGGCTTCCACCAGCACCTGCAGGGGCAGCTGATCCAGCCGCTTGATGGCTTGCTCGACCTTGGCGTAATCGGCGCTGGCGGCCATCACCACCAGGGCATTGCGTTCGGTATCGGCAATGACGCTGACTTCGCCCACATCTAGGCTGGCGGTGCTGATGCCGGTGGCAATCTGCACCGGTTCACCCTCTTCACCCTCCTCTCCGGTGGGCATTGTCTGTGGCCGGGGCTCTGCGCCATGGTGACGGCGCTGGCTGTCAAACAGCTGGTTAAGCAGCTCGGCCAGGTGTTCGGCCTTACCGTTCTGCACATGATAAACATACATGTTAAGGCCACGGGGGTTCTCGGCCCTATCCAGCCGTTCTATCCACACTCGGGCGTCGGTCAGGTAGCGCTCCTGGGGGGTGATCACCAGCAGGGCATTCAGTCGTTCTATGGGCAGGTAACGCACCATGCCCGCCAGGGGGCCTTCGGCTTCGTCGCCGAAAATGGCCTGCAGCTCGCTGGCGATAATCTCGGCGCTGCTGGCCTGCAGCCGAAACAGCCCCACCGACATGCCGCGCAGCTGGTCCACATCAAACAGGTTCACGGTATCGCGAATATTGGTGAGTTCGTCATGGGTGCCGACCAGGGTGATCAGGTTGCGCACATCGTCCACCATCATGGCACCCTGGCGCGGTTTGACCGGCTCCAGAATTTTTTCCATCTCCCGGGCACCGATGTAACGCAGTGGCAAAATCAACATTTGGTAGCCCCGCTCGGCGGTGGGCGCCAAACGCGGGTTGAGGGTCGAGGTCGGCACCTCGCCGGCGGGCACCACATTGAACAATCCATTGCTGTGTACCAGGGCGGCCCCATGGGTTTGCAGCAGGCTTTCGAGGGTGGGCAGCAGATCATCCTGGCTGATGGGGCGGTTGGTTTGCAGAAAGACCTGGCCACGCACCCGTTCGTCGAGGGAATAGTTCAGCTCCAGAATGTCGCCCAGAATGGTTTTTACCACCTCGGCAATGTCGGAGCCCTGAAAGTTGAGTGTCACCGCGCCGGGAGGCGGAGCCGTGCTCTGTGGCGCCTGGCCCAGGCGCAGAAAGTTGCCCGAGCCCCGGTAGATTTCGCTGCGGGTGACCGGCGTGGCCGAGGGTGCCGTTGTCAGGCTGGCCGAAAGGGGGGCGGCGGGGGTTTCACTGGAGGGCAGTTTGACCGGATCATAGCTGCGTTTCACCCTTTCCTTGCCCCAGGGCTTGTCGAGGGCGCTGTGATCGCCGGTGGGCGTGGTGCAGGCCAGCAACAGGGAGCAGACAATGCAGGCCCCAAGCCAGTGATGTAAATGAAGCTTGCTCATGATGACTCCCCGTTACTTCCCTGTTCGGTAGCAGGCTCTTCGCCGTCGCTGGTCTCGGTGCTTCGAGACTGGCCGCCGGTGTCGTCCTTTGATGCCAGCGGCTTGGGCAATGGCCGGGTGGAAGGCGGCCTGGGTTCCCACAGCTTCAGCCTCAGGCGCTGACCATTGTCGAGCAGCAGCACGCCATCCTTGGTTATTTCTTCAAGCAGCCAGTTGCCATGTACATACATGCCGGCGCGAACCCGCAGCCGGCCTTCCCCCAGCCGCTCGCTGAACAGGGCCAGGGGTTGATCGTCCTCCCATACCACGCCGCTGAGCCGCCAGTGCGCGCGCATTTCCGCGGCGCTTTCGGTCAGGGCCGCGCCGTTATCGTTGTCGGGGCGGCGGGTGGCCTTGAACAGCGGTCGATCCAGTATTGAGGCAAACTGCTCCAGGGGCGGATATTCGTGCCCTAAAGCATCATCGGGCTGTACCGGTGGCAGCCACAACAGGAATAACATGGGCCAGGAGAAAGGTTTCATGACGCCCCCTGTGGTGTGTAGCCAAGCAGGTTAAAACGCACATCAAGCGTGGGGCGCTCCGGCTGCTGGCGCCGGTTCAAGGGAGCGGTGCGCCTGTTCTCCCTGGATGAGGCGGATATCACCAGCTCACTGATAAACAGTACGGGAGTGTTTGACTCCAGGGCGTGGAGCAGGGGTACCAGCTCGTCCAGTTCACTGCGCAGGTGCACCCGCAGCATCACTTCCGGCAGGGGCGCATTGGCGTTGGCCGAGGCATTCTGAATGCTGATCAGCTGACCGCCGTGTTGCGCGACCAGGAGGTTAAGGTGCTGTTGCAACCAGGCCTGAGCCAGGGTGGGGCGCTGTTCGGGCAAATAAAGATCGTTGTCGGGCTGGCGGGCCCTGATGTGTTGCAGCTGCCAGTCGGTTTCATCCCGTTGTTCGGCCAATGCCCGGTAGCGCTCCAGCCGGGAGGCCAGCTGGTCGAGTTGCTCGCCCTGGTGGAAAAACAGCCCGATAAGGGGAGTGATGACCAGGCTGGTCAGCAGCACCATCACCAGCAGCAGTAAGCCCAGTGCCGCCAGTCGCTGTTGTCTGGCGTTCGGACTCATGGCGCCGCTCCTTGCACCAGGCGTGCGGTGATCATAAAGCGATCCCTGCTGGTGGCCGGGTTGATGGTTATTGGGGAGCCGAAGCGCACATCGAAAAACAGTGAGGAACCTTCAAGCAGGCCGATCAGCTCCGACGCACGGGTGGATTCGCCGCGAATCTGCAGGCTGTCTTCCTTCAGCTCGAGTCGCGTCAGCCAGGTGTGATCCGGCAACTGGCGAGTGAGTTCGTCCAGCAACAGCAGGGTGGCCCTGCGTTCGGCACGCCTCTGGCCAAGCCAGGTACGACTATCTTGAAGGGCCGTCAGTTCGCGCTTGAATGCGGCCGCCTGTTCGGCGCGCTGGCGCGGTAGCTCCAGTTCGGCGGTGAGGGTGTCAATGCGAGCCTGCCGGTGATAAAGGGGAACCGCGATCAGCAACAGCACCATCACCAACCCCAGGATCACCTTTCGGCTTTTCCGTCGACCGGCCCGTGGCGAAGTATCATTGGGATGAACGGGCAGCTTGATGGCTGGCGCCTCGGGCTGGTCGGCGGCGCACAGCAGGGCGGGGAAAATACTCAGCTCGGCCAGCTCGGCCAGGTGAGCATCGGTTTTCGCTTTGGGGGCCAGCAGCAGGTCAACCTGAATCTGCACGTTGGTTGCCTCCCTCGGTCGGGCATGAAAGCCGAAATAGACCTGGTCGGCGGTAAAGGGGGTGTGCCGGTCCATCTCAAAGCGCAGTACGGCTTCCAGATTGCCGGCAGTGGCGACGGGCAGGGTCACTCGGGTGAGCAACAGCTCATCCTGAGGCAGGTACAACCGTATTTGCCCCGCGTTGCGTACCAGCCGTTGCAGGGCCTCGGGTGGCAAGTCCTTGGGTGAGTGCACCTGGTTACCGGGTTGTTGCTCCAGCCGGTAGCCGTGGTGAGCGGGGTGAATGCACAGCATCTGGCCCGGCTGGCGTAGCCGCCGCTGCCATGTGGCCGGCAGCATGCCCAGCAATTGTTCGCGCCACCAGTGCCAGAACCGGTAAAGTTCGGCCGACACCTGGCGGCCGTGCTGGCCGAGCCTGTGAGCGATGTTGTCCCCATCCATAGGGCGTCTCCGTCAAGGGGAGGTCTTCAAAAACAGCGGAACGAATTCCTGCTCTGTTTTCAGTACCCGCATCTGGCCACGCTGATTTACCTGAACATTGGCGGTAAGCCGGTAGCGATATTCCGGAATCCTGCGGGCTTCTGTATGAATAGTGTAGTTGACCCCGAAGGCATCGTTAACGAGCTGTGCCCGGGGAAACAGTGCGGTGGCCGGCGGCGGTTGCCCCGCGTCATGGCGGGCACGCCTGTCTTCGATAAACTGATCAACCGTGGCTTCGCTCACACCGGGCAGGGAAAGCAGCACCTGGCGGGGGGCAAACTGCGGATTGATGCCCCGGCTCGGGTTGAGGATGGTCAGGCTGTGGCGAATCTGTCGGTACAGCGCCGGGGTCATTGCCAGCACGCGTTGCAGCTCTTCCACCGAGGTAAAGGGGGCATTGGCGGGGCCGTAGTCCAGGCCGGCGGCCAGATAGTCGTCGAGCTCGGCACCGTTGAGCCGGCGCAAATTGTCGCGGTCGCGCCAGTCCAGAATGGCATCCACCAGTCGGGCGCGCAGGGCGGCGTCGGGCTCCACCGTGGCCAGCAGGCCGTCGAGCAATTCGGGGCCGGCGGCGTTGAGATCGATGCGGCCGCTTTCATTGAACAGCGCCACATGCACTTCCATGTCGTCCAGCTGCACCACATTGGGACTGCCATCGGCCTGCCAGGGGCGTTGCTCTGGAGCTTGTGCCAGGGCCAGCAGCGCCAGCTGCTGGCCGGCCTCTGCCCCCTGGCGCAGTTGCGTGGCGGTGGCAATGTTTTCGCTTTGCCGGCCCTGGTTGCGGCTGTTCACCGACACCCCCGAGGCCAGCACCGTCAGCAGCAGCAACAGCCACAACACGCTGACCAGGGCGATGCCTGCCTGTCTAGTCGAGTTGCTTGATGACATCGGGCTGCCCTCCGGGAGATACCACCAGCGCCGGCCAGTCTTCGTTCAGTTGCAGCTTCACCAGTTCCGGCAGCGCATCTTGCTCCTGCCAGTCTGCCTGCCAATCGGACGCCGTGCCGTCTTCATGACGAGGCAGGTAGTTCAGGCTAAAGTCCTCGGCGGGCATCGTCAGCAACGGGGCAATGGTTTCGGGGTGCCGAAAGTCGTCCACCAGTTGGTACCAGTCAACAGTGCTCTTAGACCGCTCGGGCGAAATTTCGCTCAGGGCCCGGCTTTTCAGGATCAGCCTGGGCTGCTTTGGCTCCTGATCGTCCAGCGCCAGGTAGAACCAGGCCGGCTGGCTGACGCGGCTATGCCGCTGGGGCAGGGCCGAGAGAAAGAGAAGCGAATGCTCGTCTCCCTGAAACGACAGCAGCGCGGTTTCCCGAGCCTCCGGCACCGAGCGAGCCTCGCTGCGGGCCAGCAGCCGGCGCAGCAGGCGCTGGGCCTGCACGGTTTCACTCAGCACGTTGTTGTGTTCGTCCACGGTTTGCCAGGCGCGACTGGCCATCCGAAAGCCGCCGAACATCAGTCCCGCCAGCAGGGTAAGCAGACTCAGGGCTACCATCAGTTCCAGCAGGGTGAAGCCGCGGACACGTGTCATCTGGCCTCCGTGCGAACCAGCCGCAGTGTGGCGAGCTCATAGCGGCGGCTGTCGCCCCAGCTCACCACCACCGACAGCCGGTAGGGAAGCAACTGGCTCTGGTTGTCCATCAGCGTCTGGGTGTCGAATTCCTCAATGCGGGATTCCCAGGCAAAGCGGTCGTCAAAGTCACCCCGCTCAACCCCGGGGCGCAGGGTAACGCCGGCGCTCAGCTCGGCGAGCCTGGATTCCGCCAGCAGCACCGCCTTTTGCTGATCCTGGACGGCCTGGGTGGTGCGCATTGCTAGGGAAAAAATATTGAGCAGCACGCCAAGGGTGACGGTGAGCACGGCAAAGGCCACCAGCACCTCCAGCAAGGTGAAGCCGCGCTGGCTTTGGGGGAACGCGGGACTAGTCATCAAACGACACCCTTCCACTCAGCCAGTCGACGTGAATGCGGTATTGCCGGCCGGCCCCCGTCAGCTGCAGGGTGCCGCCGCTGCTGGCGCCGTCTGGATAAAATGCCAGCTCGGCGTGAACCTGTGAAGCCAGCGTTGTTTCAGTGTCGAACAGGCTCAGTTTCACTCCGTCAGGCCAGTCGTATACCGTAGCCTGTCCCGACAACCGGGTATGTCGTTGCTCTGCGCTCAGTGTCAGGGTAACGGTGTCGCCGGTGGCGAGGGCCTGACTACGGGCCAGCCGCAGCAGCGCGGCGGTTTGACGGCTGTAGCTCTTCAGCTCGGCGCCCGGCAGCAGGGCGGCAAAGCGGGGCAGGGCCACGGCCAGGGCCAGGGTAGCGATGGTCAGCACTACCAGCAGCTCGAGCAGGGTAAAGCCGGTGGCCTTATTCCCAACTGACCACGTCCTGGGCTTCACCCGAGCCTCCTTGCTGATTGTCGGCCCCCAGGCTGAACAGATCGAACTCGCCATGCTGGCCGGGAGCGCGGTACTGGTAGTCGTAGCCCCAGGGGTCCTGTGGTACCGATTTCTTGGTCAGGTAGGGTCCATTCCAGCCCTTCGTTTCGGTGGGGGCACTGAGCAGGGCTTCCAACCCCTGCTCGGTGGTAGGGTGGCGGCCCACTTCCAGCCGGTACAAATCCAGCGCCGTGCTCAGCTCCTTGATCTGCAGCGCCGCCGTTTTGGTTTTGGAGCCGCCCAGCTGGCGCAGCACCTGAGGGCCGGCCAGGCTGGCCAGCAGCCCCAGGATCACCAGCACCACCAGCAGCTCGAGCAGGGTGAAGCCGGTTCCGTATGTTTTATGTTGATAACGCACGTTTACCTCCCTAGATGGGCAGTTCGTTGATACCGAGAATGGCCATCAGCATGGAAATGATAATGCCGGCAATCAGCACCCCCAGGCCCAGGATCAGCACCGGCTCCAGTATGGTCAGCAGGCGCTGAATGGCGTTTTCCACTTCCCTGTCATAGGTGTCGGCTACCCTGAGCAGCATCTCTTCCAGCTGGCCGGTTTCCTCGCCCACGCGAATCATCTGTATCGCCAGGGGCGGAAACCGGCCCGAGGCCTGCAGTGGTGCCGCCAGCCGCTTGCCTTCCTTCAGCTCGCGGCCGGCCTCGGCCAGGACCGCTTGCAGCAACTGATTGCCCAGAGTCTGGCGGGCGATATCTAGGGCACCCAGCAGGGGTACGCCGCCTTTCATCAGGGTGCCCAGGCTACGGCTGAAGCGGGCCACTTCCAGCCGCTGTATCAGCGAACCGGCCAAGGGCAGGCGCAGTAACAGTGTGTGCCAGGCCAGGCGCACTCCGGGCTCACGCAACCGATGGCGCAGATAGAGCAGCACCAGCAGCAACCCCAGCAGCAGCCAGGGGCCGGTGTTTCTGATGAAGTCGGCGGTGCCGATGACGATGCGGGTGGGCAGGGGCATGGCCTGGCCCATGTCGGCGAACAGTTGCTGAAACTGGGGAATGACGTAGGTGAGAATGATCAGCAGCGAGGCGGCGGAAACCAGCAGCAGGATCAAGGGGTAGATCAGCGCCGAGAGCGCCTTTTCTCGCAGCCGGCGACTGCGATCAAGGTAGAGGGCCAGATCCGCCAGCCCCTGCTCCAGGTTGCCCGAGAGCTCGGCGGCGCGAATCATGTTGAGGTAAAAGGGCGAAAAGCCGGCGTTTTGCTCCGCCAGCACCGCCGACAACGCCTGGCCACGCCGAATGCCCTCGCGAATGCGGTCGAGCAAGTGCGTATCCTGCTCGCCGCGCACCTGGATCATGATGCCCAGGGCCCGCTCCAGGGGAATGCCGGCCTTGAGCAGGGCCGCCAGATCCTCGGTCAGGGACTGAATATATCGGGCGCCTGTGCCCTGGCGGCCCAGGCCGATTTTGCCGGTCAGTAAACCGGGGCCGTGCGCGCCGGCGGGTTCGACGCTGAGGGGGATCAGCCCCCGCTGTTGCAGTTGCCGCACTATGGCCTGCTGATCGGCGCCTTCCAGCCGGCCTTCCTGCTCTTCGCCGCCGTGGCTCACCGCCCGAAAGTGAAACAGCGCCATCTCAGCCCTCCTGAGTAACCCGAATCACCTCTTCCACATGGGTGATTCCCTGCAAGGCCTTGAGCAGGCCGTCGCCATACATGGTGCGCATGCCGGCGGCCACGGCGGCATGCTGGATCTGGCCGGCGTCGGCATGGCTCAATACCAGCTTGCGAATGTCGTCGTTCATTACCAGCAGCTCCTGAATGGCCAGCCGGCCGTGGTAACCGGTGCCGGCGCAGTGGTCGCAGCCCACGGGACGATACAGCCGTATCGGCTCATTCGGGGCGAGTGCCGCCAGCCCGAGTTCGCGCACCAGTTCAGGCAAAGGGGTATAGCCTTCCTTGCAATGGGGACAGAGCACCCGTATCAGGCGCTGGCCGATAACGCCGTTAAGGGTTGAGGTCAGCAGGTAGTCTTCCACCCCCATTTCCAGCAGCCGGGTTACGCTGCTGGCGGCATCGTTGGTGTGCAGGGTGGACAGTACCAGGTGACCGGTGAGGGCCGACTGCACACAGATGCGGGCGGTTTCCAGGTCGCGCATTTCCCCCACCATGATGACGTCCGGATCCTGGCGCACGATGGCGCGCAGGGCGCTGGCAAAGGTCAGGCCGATGGCGGGTTTGACGTGAATCTGGTTGATGCCCTCCAACTGGTATTCCACCGGGTCTTCCACCGTGATCAGCTTGCGCTCGGCGGTGTTGAGCCGGTTCAGCGCCGTATACAGGGTGGTGGTCTTGCCGCTGCCGGTGGGGCCGGTCACCAGCAGCACGCCGTGGGGAATGGTCAGCACCTGCTGCAGCCTGGCCCGAGTGTCGCGGGCAAAGCCCAGGGCGTCGAAGTCGAGCACCACGCTCTCGCGGTTCAGCAGGCGCATGACCAGGCTTTCGCCGTGCATGGTGGGTACGGTGGAAACCCGAATGTCGAGGTCCTGGCCCTGCACGCGCAGCTCAATGCGGCCGTCCTGGGGCAGGCGGCGCTCGGCGATATTGAGTCGGGCCAGTATCTTGATGCGTGAAATAATGGCGGGGGTCATGCTGACCGGCGGAGCCTCGGCCTGCTGCAACACGCCGTCGATGCGGTAACGAACGTTGAGCCGGTTTTCAAAGGGCTCAACATGGATATCCGACGCCCTCAGCTCCACCGCCTTCTGGATCAGCAGGTTGACCAGCCGAATCACCGGTGCCTCGCTGGCCATGTCTTTCAGCTGGGCGATGCGCTCCTCGGTTTCTTCCTCTTGCTGCACCGCCGACAGAATGTCGCCCATTTTGCTCTGGCCTTCACCGTAGAGTCGTTCAATGGCGGCGTCGATCTCGGAGCTGACTCCCACCCTGGGCTGCACCGGCTGGTTGCAGAGCATGGCCATGGCCTGCAGGGCAAATTGGTCACCGGGATCCACCATGGCCAGTACCAGGGTGTTTTCTTCCTGGCCCAGGGGCACCAGGTGGTGCTCCTTGAGAAACCGGTAGGGCAGGGGCTGCTCCAGCGGAGACGTGGGCGGGTAGTGCGCGCTGTCGGTCAGCGGCAGCCGGTACTGTCCGGCCAGGGTGCGGGCCAGCTCCCGCTCCGACATCATGCCCAGGTTGAGCAGCAACCGGGTCAGGGGCACCGTCTCCTGCTGCTGCTGGCGCAGGCGTGCCAGCCTGCCCAGCTCGGTTTGGGTGAGGTGCCCCTGTTCAATGAGTGTTTGGCCGAGGGCGCTGTCCTGCGCCGACCAGGATCCGCTGACATCCATATCCTTTGCCTCTCAGTGTGCATGATCAAGCATAGCCGCTTGCTTGAGGCCGAGGGCAGGTTGTGATCTGCCTCAACGTTCTAAGAGAGCATAAATATTCTTCTTTCTAGTATATGTATTTGAAAATTAGTCATTGACCCAAGGGCGGCGCCATATTTCAATATGTCGGGGTCTCTTAAATGTGCATCCCAGGTAAAGATTTAAATAAAATAACAAGGAAGAAACTCGTGACGTATATTCATGACACCATTGTCAGACTGCAGAAGACCAGCCCGGCACAAGCAGAATTTTATCAGGCGGTAGAGGAAGTACTCGACTCTCTGCAGCCGATCCTCGAAACCAACGAGAAATACAAGAAACACGCCATCATCGAACGCATGGTGGAGCCCGAGCGCCAGATTATGTTTCGGGTGCCCTGGGTGGACGACCAGGGTAACGTGCAGGTAAACAAGGGTTACCGCATTGAGTTCAATTCCGCCCTGGGCCCGTACAAGGGCGGCCTGCGTTTTCACCCCAGCGTAAACGCCGGCATCATCAAGTTTCTCGGTTTTGAACAGATCTTCAAAAATGCCCTCACCGGCCTGCCCATCGGCGGCGGCAAGGGTGGCGCCAACTTCGATCCCAAGGGCAAGTCCGACGGCGAAATCATGCGCTTCTGCCAGTCCTTCATCAACGAGTTGTACCGTTACATTGGCCCGACCAAGGACGTGCCTGCCGGCGACATCGGCGTGGGTGCCCGTGAAATCGGCTACATGTTCGGCCAGTACAAGCGCCTGACCGGCAACTACGACGGCGTGCTCACCGGCAAGAGCCTGCTGTGGGGCGGCTCCCTGGTGCGCAAGGAAGCCACCGGTTACGGTTGCGTGTACTTCGCTCAGTACATGCTGGAAGCCAAGGGCGACACCCTGGCCGGCAAGCGCTGCCTGGTGTCCGGTGCCGGCAACGTGGCCATCTACACCATCGAGAAGCTGTATCAGCTGGGCGCCATTCCGGTGACCTGCTCCGACTCCAGCGGCACCATCTATCACGAGACCGGCATCAACCTGGAGACCCTGAAGGAGCTCAAGGAAGTGCGCAAGGTACGTCTGAACGAGTACGTGACTGCCCACCCGGAAGCCAAGTTCATTCCCGCCGCCGACTACCCCGCCGACGGCAATGCGGTATGGCGCATTCCGGCCCAGCTGGCCTTCCCCTGCGCCACCCAGAACGAGCTGTCCGAAGCCGATGCCAAGGCCCTGATCGCCAACGGCATTATCGGTGTGTCCGAAGGCGCCAACATGCCCTCCACCCAGGATGCGGTGGAAGTGTTCCTGGATGCCAAAATCTGCTATGGCCCGGGCAAGGCCGCCAACGCCGGTGGCGTGGCCACCAGCCAGCTGGAAATGGCCCAGAACGCCAGCATGCAGCGCTGGAGCTTTGAGGAAGTGGACGAGAAGCTCAAGGTGATCATGAAGAACATCTTCCTGAACGCCAGCGAGACCGCGGCCGAATTTGGCGAGCCCCACAACCTGGTGCTGGGTGCCAACATTGCCGGTTTCCGCAAGGTAGCCGACGCCATGATCGAGCAGGGCGTGGTGTAACCGCACCACCCCTTTGAATTACGTCTAAAGGCCCGGTATACCGGGCTTTTAGTTTTTCTGGGCCCGGCGTTGCCGGCCCGGTTTTGGTGACGTTTGCCACTTCGCCCGTGCCCTTTGCCCCCTTTTGGTGCCGGCTTCGCCCGTGTCCTCTGCGGCTGCACCCTTTTTGGGTTAATCTCGCTCACCATTTTCGAACTTTTATTTCATGTAATTGTTTTTAATTGACTTTTTGTGATGGCATGGCCCTTGCTTTGCTCTCGAAGCACCCGTATCAGTGTTTCATCACAAGGAGCTTACCGTGAACAAATCCCTTTGCTACTCCGCCCTGTTGGCCGCCGGCCTGACATCCTTTTGTGCCAGCGCCCAGGACGATGTGATCAAGGTCGGCATACTGCATTCCCTCTCCGGCACCATGGCCATCAGCGAGTCCACCCTTAAAGACACCGTATTAATGCTGATCGAGCAGCAGAACGCCGAGGGTGGCCTGCTGGGCAAAAAGCTGGAGCCGGTGGTGGTGGATCCCGCCTCAAACTGGCCGCTGTTTGCCGAGCGGGCCCGGGAATTGCTGGCCCAGCAGAAGGTGGATGTGATCTTCGGCAACTGGACCTCGGTGTCGCGCAAGGCGGTACTGCCGGTGGTGGAAGAGCTGAACGGCCTGCTGTTTTATCCGGTTCAGTATGAGGGTGAAGAGTCTTCCCGCAACGTCTTCTATACCGGTGCCGCGCCCAACCAGCAGGCCGTTCCGGCGGTGGATTACCTGATGAAGGAGCTGGGAGTCCAGCGCTGGGTACTGGCCGGCACTGACTATGTATATCCGCGCACCACCAACCGCATCCTCGAAGCCTACCTGAAGGATCATGGCGTGGCGGAGCAGGACATCATGATCAACTACACCCCCTTTGGCCACGCCGACTGGCAGAACATAGTGGCGGAGATCAAGCGCTTTGGCAGTGCCGGCAAAAAGACCGCCGTGGTGTCCACCATCAACGGCGACGCCAACGTGCCCTTCTATCGCGAGCTCGGCAACCAGGGCATAGACGCCGCCGACATTCCGGTGGTGGCCTTCTCGGTGGGCGAGCAGGAGTTGTCCGGCATCGACACCGGTCCCCTGGTTGGCCATATGGCGGCCTGGAACTACTTCATGAGCCTGGACACCGAAGCCAACGGCGACTTTATCGATGCCTGGCTGGACCATACCGGCAAGGACGACGCCGTCACCAATGATCCCATGGAGGCCCATTATATCGGCTTCAACATGTGGGCCGAGGCGGTGCGCAAGGCCGGCACCACAGAGGTGGATGCCGTGCGGGACGCCATCGTGGGTGTGACCGTGCCCAACCTGAGCGGTGGCTACGCCACCATGCTGCCCAACCATCATATCACCAAGCCGGTGTTTATCGGGGAGATTCAGGACGACGGTCAGTTCGAAATGGTCTGGCAGACCAGGGGCACCGTGATGGGGGACGCCTGGTCGGATTATCTGCCCGGCTCGCGACAGTTGGTGGCCGACTGGACCACCCCCATGCAATGCGGCAACTACAACGTGGTGACCGGTCAGTGCGGTGGCAGTCAGGCGCTGAAGGAAGCCCAGGCGGCGCTGGGCAACTGACCCCGGCATAAGGCCGGCAGCGGGCACGGGGTCATGCTGCCGGCCATTCACCGCCTGCCTTGAACAGCGTCATCACGGGGTGATGCTGTTCAAGGAAGCGCCTGAACGCACCGAAGAACAAAGGACAACACCATGAAGATGCTCAAGGACCTGACGCTCAGGCTATGGCTGGTGGCGGGGCTGCTGATCCCGGCGCTGCCGGCCGCGGCTCAGGTCGATAACGGCCAGGCCCTGCTGGAGGCGCTGGACGTGCGCGCCTTTGACGCCAAGGGGCAGGCCATTGACGCCATTATCAACAGCGGGGATGCACGGGCGCGGGACTGGCTGGCGGCCCTGCTGGACGGCCGGTTGCAGCGCAGCAAGGCCGATCGGCGGTTTGTGCTGGTCGTCAGTACCGACGGCCGGCACTGGCCGGTGCTCGATGCCCTCAGCAATGACAGCCTGGGTACCCTGGGGCGCCGGGAGTTGAATCGAATCAGCATCAACAACCGCCTGCGCAACCAGTTGCGTAACGCCCTGGCGCTGCTGGATCTGCATGGGGACGATGCGGCCCTGCGCCGGGCTTCGGCCGAGCGCCTGCTGGGTGGGGTAGACGACGGACTGGTTCCCACCCTGACGGCCCTGCTGGCGCAGGAGAGCGACCGTCAGACGCGGCACCGGCTGAATCAGGCCCTGGCCATACACCGTCTGGAGCAGGGGGACATCACCGCCGTTGAGACGCTGACAGGCGATCTGCACAACGAAGTGCGCATCGCCCTGAACCGCGCCGCCGCGGGTGAGGGGGAACTGGCCGAGGCCGCCGGCCGGGCGCTTGCCGACATCGAACAGAACCTGAGGCTCAATCGCGCCGCCGAAACCCTCTACTTCGGCCTGAGCCTGGGCTCGGTGTTGGTGCTGGCCGCCATCGGGCTGGCGATTACCTTTGGGGTCATGGGCGTGATCAACATGGCTCACGGCGAGCTGATCATGCTGGGGGCCTACAGCACCTGGATGCTGCAGCAATTATTGCCGGGGCAGCCCGGACTGGCATTGCTGCTGGCCATTCCCACCGGGTTTTTGGTGGCGGCACTGACCGGTATCGCCATTGAGCGGGGGGTGATTCGCCATCTCAAGGGCAAGCCCCTGGAAACCCTGCTGGCCACCTTTGGCGTCAGCCTGATCCTGCAGCAGCTGGTGCGCACCTTGGTCTCTCCCCTGAACCGTACCGTGGTCACGCCGGAGTGGATGAGCGGCTCCCTGGTGGTGAACGACGCCCTGTCGCTGACCCTCAACCGGCTTTATGTGCTGGGCTTTGCCCTGCTGGTGTTCGTTGCCCTGATGTGGGTAATGAAAGGTACCCGGCTGGGACTGGAGGTGCGCGCGGTCACCCAGAACCGCAGCATGGCCCGGGCCATGGGCATTCGTGCCACGCGCGTGGACATGCTGACCTTCGGGCTGGGCTCCGGGGTGGCCGGGCTGGCCGGAGTGGCCCTGTCCCAGCTCACCAACGTGGGGCCCAACCTGGGGCAGAACTACATTATCGACTCCTTTATGGTGGTGGTGTTCGGTGGTGTGGGCAACCTCTGGGGCACCCTGGTGGCCGGACTCTCGCTCGGTGTGCTGAACCAGATCCTGGAGCCCTGGGCCGGCGCCGTGCTGGCCAAGATCATGGTGCTGGTGTTCATCATCCTGTTCATTCAAAAGCGGCCGCGCGGACTTTTTCCGCAGAAGGGCCGGGCGGCGGAGGGCTAAACCATGTGGTTATTCCAACCTTTGCAGGAGCGCCAGACTCGGCTGTTTCTGGCGGTGCTGCTGCTGGCCCTGCTGCTGGTGAGCCTGGCCAATCTGCTGCTGCCGGCGGCGCATCCGCTGCATGTTTCCACCTATACCGTGACCCTGCTCGGCAAATACCTGAGCTATGCGCTGCTGGCGGTGGCGGTGGATCTGGTGTGGGGCTATCTCGGCATTCTCAGCCTGGGACATGGCGCCTTCTTTGCCCTCGGCGGTTATGCCATGGGCATGTACCTGATGCGTCAAATTGGTGATCGGGGCGTATATGGCCATCCCGAGCTGCCCGACTTCATGGTGTTCCTCAACTGGGACAGCCTGCCCTGGTACTGGGCCGGCTTTGACATGGCCTGGTTCGCCTTTGCCATGGTGCTGCTGGCCCCGGGACTGCTGGCTCTGGTGTTCGGTTTTCTGGCGTTCCGCTCCCGAGTGACCGGGGTCTATCTGTCAATCATCACTCAGGCGCTGACCTTTGCCCTGATGCTGGCGTTTTTCCGCAACGAGATGGGGTTTGGCGGCAACAATGGCCTGACCGACTTTCGCGAGTTGCTCGGTTTTGATCTGCGGGCGGACGGCACCCGGGTGGGGCTCTTTATCGCTTCCGGCATCGCCCTGGCGCTGGGTTACTGGCTGTGCCGGGCCATCGTGCTGAGCAAGCTGGGCCGAGTGTGCATGGCCTCTCGCGACGCCCAGGCTCGAACCCGTTTTATCGGCTACCGGGTCGAGCGGGTACAGCTGTTCGTCTTTGTGGTGTCGGCCATGCTCGCCGGTGTGGCCGGGGCCTTGTATGTACCCCAGGTCGGCATTATCAACCCCAGCGAGTTTTCGCCGCTGTTTTCCATTGAAATCGTGGTCTGGGTGGCCCTGGGCGGACGCGCCACCCTGTATGGGGCGGTGATCGGTGCCCTGCTGGTGAACTACGCCAAGACGGTGTTCACCGGGGTCATGCCCGACGCCTGGTTGTTTGCCCTCGGCGGCCTCTTTGTGGTGGCGACCGTATTGTTGCCTAAAGGCATTGCCGGCGTGCTGGCTCACCGCCGCTCTATCACCGCCCCCAAGGAGGCAAGTGCATGAACATGTTCAAGGCCCTGGCCCGTCGGGATCAGGTGTTTGATTTTATGACGCCCGAGGTCTCGCCGGTGGATGTGCGCCACGGCCCCATCCTCTATCTGGAAGACGTCAGCGTCAGCTTTGATGGCTTTCAGGCCATTAACAAGCTCAATCTCACCATAGATGACGGCGAGTTGCGGTGCATTATTGGCCCCAATGGGGCCGGCAAGACCACCATGATGGACATCATCACCGGCAAGACCCGGCCCGACAGCGGACAGGTGTGGTTTGGCAGCCGCCACAACCTGCTGCGAATGTCGGAGCCGGAGATCGCCACCCTCGGCATTGGCCGCAAGTTTCAGAAGCCCACGGTGTTTGAGGCGCTCACTGTCATTGAAAACCTGGAACTGGCCATGGCCGCCGACAAGCGAGTGCTGCCCAGCCTGACCGCCCGGCTGAGCTCGGAGCAACGGGATCGCATACACGAAGTGGTGCGGCTGATCGGGCTCAAGCCCGCCGCCCATGACCTGGCGGGCATTCTCTCTCATGGCCAGAAGCAGTGGCTCGAGATCGGCATGCTGCTGATGCAGCGGCCCCGGTTGTTGCTGGTGGATGAGCCGGTGGCGGGCATGACCGAGCAGGAAATGGAGCTGACCGCTGATCTGCTGACCCGGCTGGCCGGCAAGGGCAGGCAGTCGGTGGTGGTGGTGGAGCACGACATGGGCTTTGTGCGCTCCATTGCGCGCCAGGTGACGGTGCTGCACCAGGGCTCGGTGCTGGCCGAGGGCACCATGGATCAGGTATCCAGCGACCCGCGGGTGGTCGAGGTATATCTGGGGGAAGAAAGCGGCGCCGAGGTGGCCTGATGCTGACAATAGACAAACTCAACCAGTTTTACGGCGAAAGCCATACCCTCTGGGATCTGAGCCTGGAGATTCCCCGCGGCCGCTGCACCTGTGTCATGGGTCGCAATGGCGTGGGCAAGACCACCCTGCTCAAGTGCATCATGGGTGAAGAAGCCAGCCGCAGTGGCAGTATTCGCCTGGACAATGGCACCGAACTGACCCAGCGGCGGCTGGAGGACAGATCCCGGTTACGGCTGGGGTATGTTCCCCAGGGCCGGCAGATTTTTCCGCTGATGACGGTGGAAGAGAACCTGCGTACCGGCCTGGCGGCCCGGGGCGATGGCCTGCGCCGAATTCCCGAGCGAATCTACCAGCTGTTTCCGGTGTTGAAGGAGATGCGTCAGCGCCGGGGCGGAGACCTGTCCGGCGGTCAGCAGCAGCAGCTGGCCATTGGCCGGGCCCTGGTGCTGGAGCCGGAGCTGCTGATCCTGGATGAGCCGGGGGAAGGCATTCAGCCCAATATCGTGGCCGATATCGGCCGAGTGATTCGCCGGCTGATGGAGGAAGACGGGCTGACCGTGTTGCTGGTGGAGCAAAAGCTGCCCTTTGCCCGTAAATATGCCGATCGCTTTGTGATCCTGGATCGGGGCCGGCGTGTGGCCGAGGGCGAGATCGACGGTTTGTCCGACGATCTCGTCAGGCAGCATTTGACGGTGTAGACCAAACCGCCGGGGGGTATTAACGCTCGGCGGCCACCACGGAAATTTCCACCAACAGCTCGGAGCGGGCCATGGCCGCTTCCACGCAGGCCCGGGCCGGGGCATGGCCTTCCGGTACCCAGGCGTCCCATACCGCATTCATGGCGGCGAAATCGGCCATGGTTTTCAGGTAAATGGTGGCGGACAGAATGTGCTCGCGGTCGGAGCCGGCTTCCTGCAGCAGCTCGTCCACTTTTTCCAGCATGGTGGCCGTTTGCTCGGCGATGTCCTGAGTGGCATCCTTGCATACCTGACCGCACAGGTAGATGGTGCCGTTGTGCTTGACGATGCGGCTCATGCGCTGGCCGATCTGCTGGCGTTCAATAGTCATTTGTACTTCCTTTTTGGCTTTTGATGAGGGCTAAAAGCCAGACCATACCGACTGCCTCCGGTTTGTAAACTTCATATTCTTATAAAGGTAAAACAATATGGCGACGATCACGGGAATTCACCACTATCCGCTCAAGTCCGCCGCCGGCCTGAGCCTTGAGGCGGCGCAGGTCACGCGCGAAGGACTGGCCGGCGATCGCCGCTATATGCTGGCCCGGCCGGACGGCAGCTTTGTGACCGCCCGCTCTCACCCTCGCTTGCAGCTGATTGGCGTTCGGCCGGTGGCGGGCGGGCTGGAATGTTGGTACCAGCAGCACAACCTGTCGGTGCGCCACCGGCTGTTTTCGTTGCAGCCGGTGCAAACCGGTGTGTGGGGTGATGCGTTTATCGCCTATGCCACTCATGGGGAGTACGACGCCTGGTTCAGTGAAATACTGGGCGAGCCGGTGCAGTTGCTGTGGCTGGGAGAAAGCTCCAATCGCTATCGCGACAAGCTGGGCACTTCGGTCAGCTTTGCCGACGGCTATCCGTTGTTGCTGATATCCAAGGCGTCGCTGGCGGATCTGAACCGCCGTGCCGGCACTCGATTGGACATGTCCCGGTTTCGACCCAACCTGGTGGTGCGCGGCCGGCGGCCGTTTGAGGAAGACGGCTGGCGTCGCATTCGTGTGGGTGAGGTGGAGTTTCTGGTGGCCAAGCCCTGCAGCCGTTGCATCATGACCACCATCATCGCCGGTACCGACCGTTTTCACCCTCAACAAGAGCCGCTGGCCACCCTGGCCCGCTACCGCCGAGGGGAAGACGGCGAGGTGTATTTCGGCCAGAACCTGGTAGCCCTGAACGAGGGCGTGATTCGCGAGCACGACGAGGTGGAGGTGCTCGAATACGCCACCGCGCCCATCTATCCGGACTTGGGCCAGGGTGTCGCGAACACCGAAGGCAGGGGGCGGGAGCACAAGGCGGTGCAAGTGCGTATCGGCGAGCATGAATTTACCGGCAATAACCAGCACAGCCTGCTTACTCAGGCCGAGCAACAAGGCCTGACCCTGCCCCATTCCTGCCGCGCCGGCCTGTGTGGCCGCTGCAAGCAGACCCTGAGCGCAGGTGACGTACACCAGCCCGAGGCTCCGGCGCTGTCGGCGGCGGAGCGGGCGGCCGGTGTGGTGCTGGCCTGCTGCTGCGTGCCCCTGACCGATGTAACGTTGTCTTGAGGGGGCTTGCAGCAGCAGGTGTGAGCAGAGTTACCGGCTGGCCTCATCCACCAGGTAGAGAATGGACTCGTAGTTGATACCGCTGTGGTGGCTCAGACCCAGTTCGCAGGTGCGGCTGTTACTCACCCCTCGCGTGCAGCCTGCCGGCACCTGGGCCTTGAGCGGCTTGAGCGCGGCGGCATTCAGTTCCGGAGTGGTAAAGCCCTTGTCGCCGGCAAAGCCACAGCACTCGATATGCTCCGGCACCACCACTTCCCGGGCGCAGCGCCGGGCCAGTGTCAGCATGGGCTCGGCGAGATCCATGCGTCGGCTGCTGCAGGTAATGTGCAGCATCACGGTGTCGTCCACCGGCTCAAGTGTCAGCCGGTCCATGGCGTGCTCCAGCACAAACTGCACCGGTTCAAATACCTTGAGCGGCAGATCCTGCGTTTCCTTGCTGCGCTTGGCGCAAGGGCTGGTGTCCATCAGCACCGGCCAGCGGCCCTGCTCGCTGGCCTGCCACAGGCGGGCTTCCAGCTCGGCGGCCTTGTCGTCGGCCTGTGCCATCATGCCCTTGCTCTGATAGGGCATGCCACAACACAGGTTGTTCAGATCAAAGGGCAGTATCACCTCAAAGCCGGCCTTTTTCAGCACCGCCAGGGTGACCTCGGTGAGGGAGCGCGCATCCCGGGCCCCCGGCGACTGACCCAGCACTCGGCTGGCGCATGAAGGAAAATACACCACCTTGTCGGGCCCGGTCCCGCCGGCTTCGGGACGGTGCGAGTTGGCCGCCGGGGTTTCCGGCAGCCACAGCGGCACCCGGTTCTTGCTCGCCTTGCGCAATCCGGCATTTAGTCGGGACAGGGTGCTTTCGCCCAGCAGCTTGCGCCCTGCGTGGGCGGTGTTCAGCCCCAGCGCCACGGCCCTGGTGGTGGCGGCGAAATGGCCGGCACTCCAGCGGGCGATGGGCTCGAACTTTTTATAGCGGGCGGTGCGAAGCTGACGCACCAGATCGCCGGTGTTAATGCCTACCGGGCAGCGCTGGGCGCACAGGCCGGTAGCGGCGCAGGTGTCCACTCCCTGGTAACGGAATACGGCGTCAAGCCGGTCTTCATTATGTTCACCCGCAGCCTGGCGGCGTTGCAGCTCGCGAAACAGCACAATGCGCTGGCGCGGGGTCAGGCTCAGATCCCGGGACGGGCACACCGCCTCGCAAAAGCCGCATTCAATGCATTTGTCGACGATCTCGTCGGCGGCGGGCAGGGGTTTGAGATCCTTGAGGTGGGCCTGGGCATCCTCATTGAGGATCACACCGGGGTTGAGCAGGCCGTCCGGATCCAGCAGCGCCTTGATGCGCTGCATCAGGGCATAGCCTTCCCGGCCCCATTCCAGCTCTACATAGGGGGCCATATTGCGACCGGTGCCGTGCTCGGCCTTGAGCGAGCCGCCATAGTCGACCGCCACCAGCCTGGCGACGGCGTCCATAAAGCCACCGTAACGGTCCAGTTCGGCCTGGTCGTCAAAGCCCTGGGTAAACACGAAGTGCAGGTTGCCGGCCAGGGCATGGCCAAAAATAATGGCTTCGTGATAGCCGAACCGCTCAAACAGCGCCGTTAGCTTTCTTACCGCCGTTGCCAGCTCTTCCACCGGAAAGGCCACATCCTCGATGATGACGGTGGTGCCGGTTTCACGTACCGCGCCCACCGCCGGGAACATGCCCTTGCGCATGGCCCAGAGGCTCGCGCAGATGGCTTTGTCCTGAGTAAAAGCCACCTCGTTGCGGCGTTCATAGGGGGTGACGGCGGTCATGGCCCGCTCGCACTTGTCCAGCAATTCGGCTTCGCTGGCGCCGTGCACTTCCACCAGTAGGGCGGCGGCTTCGGCGTCCAGCTCTCGCACAAAGCCGGGCATGCCGGGCTTGTCGGCAATAGAAGCCAGCGCCCGGCCGTCCATCAGCTCCACCGCGGCCACTTGTGTGCCGGCCAGGGCGGTCACCGCCCGGCAGGTGGTTTCGATATTCGCATAGACCAGCAGGCAGGAGGCCTTGAACGGGTGATCGGGCACGGTGTGGTAACTGACTTCGGCGATAAACCCCAGGGTGCCTTCCGAGCCGATCATCAGGTGAGCCAGCATGTCGATGGGATCGTCGAAGTCGATCAGGGCGTTGAGGCTGTAGCCGGTGGTGTTCTTCAGCCGGTACTTGTGCCGAATACGCTCGCTCAGCTCGGGGTTGGCCCTGACCTCGTCACTCAGTTGCCTGAGCCCGGCCAGCAGCTCGGGTTTTTGCTCGGCAAGGCGGGCTCTGCTGTCGGCGTCGCGAGTGTCGACCCGAGTGCCGTCGGCCAGCACCAAACTGAGTCCGTGCAGGGTGCGGTAGGAATTCTGGGCGGTGCCGCAGCACATGCCTGAAGCGTTGTTGGCGGCGATACCGCCTATTTTGCAGCTGTTGATGGAGGCGGGGTCCGGGCCTATCTTGCGGCCAAAGGGCGCCAGATAGCGGTTGGCGTCGGCGCCGATCACGCCGGGTTGCAGGGCAATACGGCGGCCATCATCCTCGATGCGGTGATGGCGCCAGTCATCGGTCAGGGTGATCAGCACCGAATCGGATACCGCCTGCCCCGACAAACTGGTGCCGGCGGCGCGAAAGGTGCAGTGAATCCGCTGCCGGCGGCAGGCCGCCAGCACCCTTACCACTTCATCGAGGTTGGCCAGGCGCAGCACCAGTTTGGGCAGCAGCCGGTAAAAGCTGGCGTCGGTACCAAAGGCCAGGCATAGCGACGGGTCGGTAATAATGCGCTCGGCCGGCAGGAATTCACCCAGCTCGTCGGCCAGGCGCTGGTAGCGAACCTCCATCACGCATCCTCCAGGATCAGTACCACCAACTCCTTGGGGCCATGGGCACCATAGGCCAGGGTTTGCTGAATGTCGGCGGTTTTGGACGGCCCCGACACCAGCAACAAATTGGTGGGCATGCCTCGGCTCCAGCCCTGATCCGTCATCATGGCCGGCAGGTTGGCGTGCAGGGTGGAGGCCTTCAGAATGGCAATATGGCAAGGTGGCACCAGCGACAGGGTGCGTGGCTCCGCCGGCCCCGGCCACAGCACCAGGCTGCCGGTGGCGGCAATGGCGCCGTGGCAGCCGGTGATGCCGGCATCGACATGGTTGAACAGTTCGTCCTTCCACTGCTCCAGGGGCTGGTCAAAGCACAGCTGTTCGGCAGTGCCCTGCAGCGCCTGGGTGATCTCTTCAAAAAACTCGCCACCGGTGCCGGTGGCCAGCCGTTTGAGGCGGGCGCCGCTCACCCGTTCCCTGAGGGCGGCAACCAGCTCGGCGCGAGGCAGGCGCGTCACCTCGGCGTGATTCTGCTCCAGCAGTTCGGTCAGCCGGACCAGCATGTCTTCACGGTCGGTGCTGGTCCAGATCGGATAATCCGGGTTTTTGACCGGCAATGGCCGGGCGTTGACTCGACGCAGCCGGTCGAGAATGGCGGTACGTGCAGTCGACATTTATTTGTTCCTCTCGGCCATCAGCTCCCGCAGGGTTCTGGCGGCGGGTTTGGGGGCGGTGCGGCAGCGGGTCCAGGGGCCCAGTTTATTTGGAATCAGCCGGCGAAAGCGAGTGGCGCACCAGGTCAGCATGCGATACAGCACCGGTCGGCTGGTGATCAGGGCGAAGCTGCGCCATACAAAGGCCTCGGCGTTACTGGCCGCCGCCTTCTGGCCGCGCATCGGTGCGGTGCCAGGCTTGGGATCCTGCTTGGCTTCGTGGCGCAGGCGCTGCAGCAGCTCAGGAATGGGAATGCGTACCGGGCATACCTCACCGCAGGCACCGCACAGGCTGGAGGCGGTAGGCAGATCCTGAGTGGCCTCCAGGCCCATCAGGTGCGGCGAGATGATTTTGCCGATGGGGCCCGGATAAACGGTGCCGTAGGCGTGACCGCCGATACGGGTGTACACCGGGCAATGGTTCATGCAGGCGCCACAGCGAATGCACTGCAGGGTCTTGCGCATTTCCTCGTCGGCAAAGGCCTGGCTGCGGCCGTTGTCGAGCAGCACTAGGTGCACCTCTTTAGGACCGTCGAGCTCGTTCTCCTTGCGCGGACCGCTGATCATGTTGAAGTAGGTGGTCACCAGTTGGCCGGTGGCGGAGCGGGTAAGCGCGCTGAACAGCGGCGGCACGTCGGCGAGGAATTCCACCACCTTTTCAATGCCGGTAATGGCGATATGCACCTCGGGCACAGTGGTGCACATGCGGCCGTTGCCCTCGTTTTCCACCAGGCACAGGGTGCCGGTCTCGGCCACGGCGAAGTTGACCCCGGACACCCCCACGTCGGCGGTGCGGTATTTTTCCCGCAGCACGTTCCTGCCGGTCTGGATCAGGGTGTCCACATCCAGGGTGTGCTGAAAGCCGGGCACGTGCTCGGTGAACAGCTCGGCCACCTGCCGTTTGTTCTTGTGAATGGCGGGCATGATGATGTGGGACGGCGTTTCCTGGCCGAGCTGGACGATGTATTCACCCATGTCGCTTTCCAGACAGGTAATGCCTTCCTTCTCCATGGCGTGATTGAGCTCGATCTCTTCGCTCACCATCGACTTGCCCTTGACCGCCAGGGTGCCGCCGTGGGACTGAATAATGTCGGTGAAAATGGCGTTGGCCTGGTCGGCATTTTCCGCCCAGTGCACGCGAATACCGTTGGCGATGCAGTTATTTTCCAGTTGCTCCAGCAGTTCGGGTAGCTTGCTCAGGCAACGCTGGCGAATGGCCTCGGCCCGATCGCGAATGGTGCGCTCTTCGTCGGCGTCGGCAAAGGCGGTCTTGCGCTTGTCGCGCAGGTAGTCCATGGCGCCGCGAAAGTTGGCACGCAGTTCCGCATTGGCCAGGGCGGTTTCGGCCTGGGCGTGGAAGTGTTGGGGCCGGTTATGCATGTTTTTCCTCCAGCCGGCTCAGCAGAAAACTGGCCAGGTGCATGCCCCTGAGGGGCTGGCCCTGGTATTCCAGGGCGCCGTTGATATTGAGCAGGCAGCCCCAGTCGGCACTTATCAGTTGCTCGGCCCGGGTTTCGCACAGGTGCCGGGTCTTGTCCTGCACCATGGCTTCGCTGATCGCCGGATGGCGCACCGAGAAGGTGCCGCCAAAGCCGCAGCATTCGCTCTCGTAATCCTGCTCGCGCAGCTCCACTTGTTCGAGCTGGCCGAGCAACTGACGGGCGGTGACGTGTACATTCATCTCCCGACGGGCGGCGCAGGAGGTGTGCAGCACCACGGACGTGGCCGGGCCCTTGTCTTCCAGCCGCAGGCGGCAGACATGCACCAGGAATTCGGTGAGTTCAAATACCCGATCACAGAATTCATTAACGCTCTGCTCGTGTTCACTGCCGGCGAACAGGCGGCGGTAGTGATGATGCATCATGCCACCGCAGGAGCCCGACAGCACAATAACGGGCCAGGGCTCGGGAAACAGCGCCATCTGGCTGAGCGCCGTGGTTCTGGCGTCGTCATCATAGCCGGAAGAGTAGGCGGGCTGGCCACAGCAGCTCTGCTTGGGCACATAGACAACCTCGACGCCGGTTCGCTCCAGCAGGCGAATGGCGTCCAGCCCGCTGTCGGGTGAAAAGGTGTCTACCAGGCAGGTGGCGTAGACATACACCTTTTTCGGCATGGCCGGATAGATGCGAATCGTGGACAACATAAGGCAATTCCTTTCAGGGTTACAGCAGCGCCGCCGGCTCGCACCGGCGGCAGCATGGCATCAGGACAGTGACAGCAGCGGGTCGGACACGCCCAGGCCATAGATGGCGATCATGCCGATCAGGCCGAGGGCCACCAGGTAATAGAGGGTGGGCAGGGCGGTCTTGCGCAGGGTGGTACCTTCCCGGCCGAGCAGGCCGACGGTGGCCGAGGCCGCCACCACGTTGTGAATGGCGATCATGTTGCCGGCGGCGGCGCCCACCGCCTGCAGCGCCACCACCATGGCGGTGGATACTCCAAGGGTCTGAGCCACCTCAAACTGGAACTGGGAGAACATCATGTTCGACACCGTGTTGGAGCCGGCGATAAAGGCCCCAAGAGCACCGATCACGCCGCTGATGGCGGGGAAAAAGCCACCCACCAGATCCGAGGCCACCTTGGCGGTCATCACCGGCATACTGGCAATATCCGCCTCGTTCACCCCTGAGTTGATGAAGATGCGCACCATGGGCACGGTAAACATCAGCACAAAGCCGGCCCCGATCAGGGTCCTGGTCGACTCGTGAATGGCCGGGCCAAAGCTTTTGAGCGAGCGGGTCTGGCTCAGCACCGCCACCAGCGACACGAACACCAGAATGCCGCCGGGCAGATACAGGGGCTGAATACCGGCACTGATGCCTGCCTCGCCCAGCAGATTGCTGAAGGCGATGTTCCAGCCGGTCAGCAGCCCCTTGAAGCCATCATGGGTGCGGCTCAGCACCAGCAGCACCGGCAGCAGCAGATAGGGGAACCAGGCCAGGCCCAGGCTGATGGGTTTCTTTTTCAGGTCTTCGGTATGAATGACCAGGGAGCCCAACCACTCGGCGGGCCAGTCTTTTTCTTCCTGAAAATCAAAGCTGGCTTTGGGTACCAGAAAGCCTTTGCGAGCGGCGGTCACTACGATGGCCAGGCCCACCAGGCCACCCACCAGGGACGGAAACTCCGGACCCAGCAGGACGCCGGTCAGGGCATAGGGCAGGGTAAAGGCCAGGCCGGCAAAGATGGCGAAGGGCAGAATTTCCAGGCCCTGTTTCCAGCTTCTGTCCTTGCCGAAGAAACGGGTCAGCATCATGCACATGAACAGCGGCATCAGAATGCCGATAATGGCATGGGTAATGGCCACGTTGCTGGTCACGGCCTGCAGGTAGGCCTCCCAGCCGGAGCCGGCCGTACTCAGGGTGTTGTCGATGGCGCCGTTATCGAGGCCGGTGGTCACGCCAACGATAATGGGCGTGCCCACGGCACCAAAGGAAACCGGCGTACTCTGAATCATCATGCCCATCAACACCGCCGCCAGGGCCGGGAAACCCAGCGCTACCATCAGCGGTGCGGCCACGGCGGCGGGGGTGCCGAAGCCTGAAGCGCCTTCGATAAAGCAACCAAAGCACCAGGCCACGATAATGGCCTGAATGCGGCGATCCGGGCTGATGGCGGTAAAGCCATTGCGAATGGTGGTGATGGCGCCGGTATGCTTCAGGGTGTTGAGCAGTAAAATGGCGCCGAAGATGATCCACAGCAGGGAGATGGAGATCACCAGTCCCTGCAGGGTCGAGGCCAACACACGCGTGCCGGTCATGTCCCAGGCCCAGAGGGCGATGATCACGGTGAGCAGAAAAGCCAGGGGCATGGCCCGTTTGGCCGGCCATTGCAGACCCACCAGCAGCACGGCGGCAAGCACTATGGGTGAAAAGGCCAGCAGCGCCAGCAGGGTTTCATTCAGCATGAGGTTGTCTTCCTTGTCGATTACGGGCAGTCATCACAGACATACAATAAAGGTAGGTTACGATTGCAGGCCGGATGTTAATCGAATGTAACCTTATCCATTCGCTTTTTGTGGATATATAGATTTAATGAAACTCATTGTTTCCAAAACTGGATAAATAATGCCGAGAACCGATGATCTCATTCTGTTTGCCCAGGTGATTGAGCTGGGTTCCTTCAGCAAGGCGGCCGAGGCCCACGGCCTGACCAACTCGGTGGTGAGCAAGCGCATTGCTCGGCTGGAGGAAGAGCTGGGCAGTACCCTGATCCACCGCACCACACGGCGCCTGGCCTTGAGTGAGGCGGGCCAGGTGTTGTATCAGCGGGCCCGGCTGGTGGCCCAGTCGGCACAGGAAGCGTTTGACGCCGTTACCGGCTACAGCCAGGCGCTGCAGGGGCACATTCGCATGTCGGTGCCGACCATTTCCGGCGAGCTGCTGCTGGCGGAGGCGGTGGCCGAATTTTGTGATCTGCATTCGGCCATCAGCATCGACATGTCGCTGGAAAATCGCTTTGTCGACCCGGTGGGGGAAGGCTATGACCTGGTGATTCGCACCGGTCACCTGGATGACTCCAACCTGATCGCCCGCCATATTCTGGACTCGCGCTGGCTTATCTGCGCCGCCCCCAGTTACCTCAGCCGGCACGGCAAGCCGCAGCAGCCCAATGATCTGCTGCAGCACAACTGCCTGATTTACAGCTATCAGGAGAGTGGCGCCCGGGACTGGCTGTTCAGCCGTCACGGCGAGATATATTCACTGCGGGTGAGCGGCAACTTTTCCACCGATAACGCCGCTGCCCTGCGCAAGGCCGCCCTGGCCGGGTACGGCCTGGCCTATGTGCCCCGCTGCCTGGTCTATCCGGATCTGCAGGCGGGCAAACTGGTTGAGGTGCTGCCCAACCGGGTGGGCAAGGTGCTTGGCATTTACGCGGTGTATCCCTACAACCGGCAACCTCCCCGCAAGATAAAGCTGCTGATCGAACATATTCGCTCCCGTTACATGGACATTCATCACTATTTCGAGTGATCGGCGCCGGCCGGCCGTTCAGGACTCCGGGTCGAGCAGTTCAATCCAGTGTTTTACCGGCACGGGTGCCCGGCTGGCCAGGTGCAACTGGCAGCCGATATTGGCGGTGACGATCTGCTCGGGGTTGCCCGCGGTCAGCGCCGCCAGCTTGTTGCTCAGCAGTCGCTGGCTCAGTTCGGGTTGCAGGAGTGAATAGGTGCCCGCCGAGCCACAGCAGAGGTGCCCATCCTGGACCGGGGTCAGTTCCACGCCGGCCTTGCGCAAAATGGCTTCTACTCGACCGCTCAACCCGAGGGCATGTTGCAGGGTACAGGGGCAATGCACCGCGGTTTTGCGCCCCTTGCCGGCCGGTTGCAGCCGGCCCAGATCTTCATTTTCCAGCACCTCGCTCAGATCCCGGGCCAGGGCGCTGACCCGTCTGGCCTTGTCGGCATAGGCCGGATCACCGGCCAGCCGGTCGCCGTATTCCTTTACCATGGCGCCACAGCCGGAGGCGCTGATCACGATGGCTTCGGCGCCGGCTTGTATATGGGGCCACCAGGCATCGATATTGCGGCGCATAAAGTCGAGGCCTTCCTCATGGGCCGACAGGTGATAGCTGACCGCGCCGCAGCACCCCGCCTCGGGCGCCGGCATCAGGCCGATGCCCAGCCGGTCCAGCACTCGGGCGGCAACGGCATTGGTATTGGGGGTGGCGGCGGCCTGGGCACAACCCGCCAGCGCCAGCATGACCCTGGAATGGCGAGGGGCGGGCCAGCGTCGTGCCGGTTGCGCCAGAGGCACCTTGGCCGCCAGCGCCGTCGGCAGCAGCGGTCGGGCCATGCGACCCAGCACCAGCAGGGGGCGCAGCCGGCCCGAATAGGGCAGCACGCGACGCAACAGCCAGCGCAGCAGGCGCTGGCCCGGCGTGCGGGGCAGCTGCCGCTCCATGATGCCCCGGCCGATATCGGCCAGGCGGCCATAGCGCACGCCGGAAGGGCAGGTGGTTTCACAACTGCGGCAGGTCAGGCAGCGATCCAGGTGGGTTTGGGACTTTTGACTGACGTCGCCGCCTTCCAGCAGCTGCTTAATAAGGTAGATGCGCCCGCGGGGCCCGTCCCGCTCGTCGCCCAGCTCCTGATAGGTGGGGCAGGTGGCGGTACAAAAGCCGCAGTGCACGCAGCTGCGCAGAATGGCGTCGGCCTCTGCAATATCGGGGTGATCCAGGTATTTCACATCAATACTGGTTTTCATGATGTTTCCCTCTACAGCCAGCCATACAGGCGGCCCGGATTGAAAATGCCCTGAGGATCCAGCGCTGCCTTGAGCCGGCGCTGCAGTTGCTGCATGGGCACCGGCAAGGAGTGCAGCACCTCGCCCAGCCTGTTACCGCCCCGGTACAGGGAGACCTGGCCGCCCGTGGCATCGGCCAGGGCCTCCAGCTTCACTCGCTCGAATTCCCCCCGCAGCCAGCGTTGGCTGCCGCCCCAGTCGAGCAGCCAGGGGGCGTCGGGCAGGGCATGGGCCGCCGTCGGCTTCACCGAAAAGCGCCACAGCGGGGCCTCGCCGGCAAAGAATCCCAGTTGCTGCTCGCGCAGTTGTTGCCAGAAGGCCTCGCCGTCTTCCATGATGTCGCCCGGCCATGTGCGGGCCGTGCCCTCGACCGCACTGGCGGCGCCGGACAGCCGCAGGTAAAGGTGATGGTCCAGCCAGCAGGCGGCGGTAAGCGGTTTGGGCTGGCCCGCCAGCCGGTTCATCTCGGCCAGGGCGGTGTCGGCGTCCATTTCCCGCACCAGGGTCAGGGTGCGGTCGGGCACCGGCATGACCTTGAGGCTGAGTTCGGTGATCACCCCCAGGGTGCCCATGGCGCCGGCCTGCAGCCGGGACACATCGTAGCCGGCCACGTTCTTCATGACCTGGCCGCCGAAACGCAGGTGTTCGCCCCGGCCATTGATCAACCTAAGCCCCAGCAGGTGATCGCGAATCGAGCCGGTCCAGGGCCGGCCCGGCCCCGACAGGTGGCAGGCCAGGGTGCCTCCCAGGGTGGCCTGGCCGCCGAACAGCGGCGGATCACAGGCCAGCATCTGCCCTTGCTCCGCCAGGGTGGCCTGAATGTCGGTGAGCGGCGTGCCGGCCCTGGCGGTGAGCACCAGCTCCACCGGCTGGTAGCCGATGATGCCGCTGTGGCCGGCCAGGCGCAGCGGCTCGCCTGTCGCCTGCCGGCCCATAAAGAACTTGCTGTTGCCACCGCTAAGGTTAAGTTGAGTGCCCTCGGCCAGTGCCTGGCGTACCTGCTCAAGCAGGCTGTTGGTCAGATCTGCCATCAGTGCTCCTCCCTGTGGTCGAGGCTGCGGTATTCCTGGCAATGCCTGAGCAGGGGAATGCCCTTGCCGGGGTTGAGGGTGCCGAGCGCATCAAAGGCTGCCTTGATGGCGTGAAACTGGGCCAGCTCCTGGTCGCTGAACTGCACTCGCATCTGCCGAATCTTTTCGATGCCAACACCGTGTTCGCCGGTGATGCAGCCACCTACCGCCACGCACAGCTCCAGGATTTTGCCGCCGAACTCTTCGGTCTTCTCGAATTCGCCGGGCACGTTGGCATCGAACAAAATCAGCGGGTGCAGGTTGCCGTCGCCGGCGTGAAACACGTTGGCCACCCGCAGGCCGTAATGCGCCGACATTCGCTGCATCTCGGTCAGCACCTCGGCCAGCCGGCCGCGAGGAATGGTGCCGTCCATGCAGTAGTAGTCGGGAGAGATGCGGCCCACGGCGGGAAAGGCCGACTTGCGACCCTTCCACAGCAGCATTCGCTCGGCCTCACTCTGGGACACGCGAATATGGCTGGCGCCCTGTTGCTGAAAGATGGCTTCAACCCGCGCAATGTATTCCTCCACTTCTTCCGCGGTGCCGTCCAGCTCGCACAGCAGCAGGGCCTGGGCGTAGGTGGGGTAGCCGGCCCGCGCAAAGGCCTCGGCGGCCACAATGGCGTGGCTGTCCATCATTTCCAGCCCGGCAGGAATGATGCCCTCGGCGATCACCGCCCCCACGGCGTCGCCGGCCTGTTGTACCTGATCAAAACCGGCCAGCACCACGCGGGCCTGTTCCGGCAGTGGCAACAACCGCACCGTGACTTCGGTAATGATGCCGAGCAGACCTTCGGAGCCGGTGATCAGCGCCAGCAGATCCGGCCCCTGGCTGTCGAGGCCGTCGCAGCCCAGGGTCAGCTTGTCGCCTTCCACCGTGAGCAGTTCCACCTTTTGCAGGTTGTGCACCGTGAGGCCGTACTTGAGGCAGTGCACGCCGCCGGAATTCTCCGCCACATTGCCGCCTATGGTGCAGGCGATCTGGGATGAGGGGTCGGGTCCGTAGTAGAGGCCGTAAGGGGCGGCCGCCTCGCTGATGGCCAGGTTGCGCACTCCGGGCTGGAGCCGGGCGGTGCGCGCCAGCGGGTCTATATCGAGAATATGCTTGAAGCGGGCCATCGACAGCAGTACGCCCTCTGCACTGGGCATGGCGCCGGCGCACAGGCCGGTGCCTGCGCCCCGGGCCACCACCGGCACGCGGTGCTGGTGGCACAGTCGCAGCACGTGCTGTACCTGCTCCACCGTGCCCGGCAACACCACCAGCAGAGGCAGTTCGCAATACATGGACAGGCCATCGCACTCGTAGGGCCTTTGGGTTTCGGCGTCGGCTATCACGTATTCCGGCTCGATAAAGGTGCGAAAGGCCTGAGCCAGACGATCGCGCAACGCCGCTTGAGGGCTGGTCATGGATTTCTCCTTGCTGCAATGGGGTCATGGCGAAGCCCGCCATTGGTGCCGTCACCCTGTCAGCATGGCCCGCCGACGATGCCGCAGCCACGGCTATTTCAACTGGTAACACCAGTTTTTACGCCGACGGTTGTTTCACGTTTGTTGCAATACTTTGTATAAAAAGGAGTATTTTGTCTGAGGGAGATTCATTGCGGAGGAATTCAAGGTGGTACAACCCATAGTGTCCGGCCCGGAATCGCTCTCCAGTGCCATCGCCCGCCGACTGGAGCAGATGATCCTTGATGGCACCCTGCTGCCCCGGCAAAAAATACCGTCGGAACGGCAGCTGTCGACCCGCATGGGCGCCTCGCGCACCATAGTGCGCGAGGCGCTGAAGGAGCTGCGTGGCCGAGGGCTGATTGAAACGCGACACGGGCAGGGCTCTGTGGTGGCCGGCCTGGTGCCGGTGGCACCGGCCGACGATCCCCTGAGTGGTCTGTGCCGGGAGCATGGCCGCACCCTGTTTGATCTGCTGGAGGTGCGCGAGCTGCTGGAAGGCCAGGCCGCCTGGCTGGCCGCCAGCCGGGGCAGCGAGCGGGACTTTCACCGCATTACCCATGCCTTTCAGGCCCTGACCCAGGCGCCTTCCGATGCCATGGCCGCGGCCCGGCTCGATCACCGCTTTCATCAGGCTATCTGCGAGGCTTCCCATAACCCGGTACTGGTGCATACCCTGCAGGGCCTGATGCAGCAGATGCTGAATACCGTGTTGGCCTCGGTTACCCATCTCTATCACCGTGCGCCCTGCAAGGAGGAAATCGACCGCCACCACCGGCGAATCTACCTGGCGGTAACCGGTCGGCGTGCCGAGCGGGCGCGCAACGCCGCCACCGCCCATATTCGCCATATTCGCGAACGTTTGCTGGAGGTACAGTGGCAGGAGCGGCAGCCGGAGTACACAGGCCATGGCGGGCGGCTGTCGAGGGAGGCCGAGTAGGGGGTGCTTGACCCGGTGGGAAGGTCTGTGGTTTGTTGTGGGCCTGTATTTGCTTTCCCACGGTGCCGGCCCGACATCAGTGCGCCGGTTATTCGATGAGGTTGTTTCATGATTAAAACCGCCGTGATCGGCTACGGCCAGTCGGCCAGCATTTACCACCTTCCCTTTATCGACAGCCTGCCGGAGTTCGAGCTGGTGGCCATTCACAGCTCTCGGCCGGAACGGGTGCAACGGGACTGGCCCGATGTGCCGGTCTATACCGACGTGGACGAAATGCTGCGGGAGTCCGGTGCCCGCCTGGTGGTGATCACCGCCCCCAACGAAGTGCACTACGAGCTGGGGCGCAAGGCCCTGACCATGGGGCTGCATGTGGTGATGGAGAATCCGGCGGTCACCCAGCTGCACCAGGGCAGTGAGCTGATGCGCCTGGCCGACACCAGCCGGCTGTGCCTGATCCCCTTTCATAACCGCCGCTGGGACAGCGACTTTCTCACCATTCGGCGGTTGCTGGCCGAGGGCAAGGTGGGGCCGGTGCATAATTTTGAGTCGCACTTCGATCGTTTTCGCCCCACGCCCGAGGGCCAGGAAGATCAGCCCGGCGCGGGAGCCGGATCCTGGTTCGATCTGGGCGGTCACCTGGTGGATCAGACCCTGGAGCTGTTCGGCAAGCCGCTGGCGGTGACCGGCCGCTGCCTGCCGCAGCGGCCCGGCTCAAATGTGACCGATTATTTTCATGTGCAGCTGCATTATGCCGACAAGGAAGTGGTGCTGCATTCCAGCTCCTACCATCCGGGGCCGACCCTGCGCTTCAAGCTGCAGGGCGAGCGGGGCTGCTACATCAAGCTGGGGTTTGATCCCCAGGAAGAGCGGCTGCGGGACGGCATAGTGCCCGGCTCCCCCTATCTGGCCAAGGAGGCCGAGAGCGATTACGGCGTGTTTTATTCCGACGGCGAACCCGAGGTGATCGTGTCCGAGGTGGGCGGCTACCGCCATTTCTATGAAGACACCGCCAAGGCCATTCGCGGCGAGGGCCCGCTGCCGGTCACCATGCGTGACGCGCTCAACGGGCTCAATATCATCAGCCTGGCGGAAAAGAGCAGCCGGGAAGGGCGCACCCTGCCGGTGCCCGACGTTAATTACTGAGCCGGCTGGCGCCCCGGCCAGCGCAGCCGACCAAGGGCGGTCAGGTGCAGGGCGTAGCGCAGGGTCACATAGGCCACCATCAGGGTGGCCACCATCAATTCCAGCCGGGCCAGGCCTTCCAGCCGCGCCAGGGTGGTGGCATCCAGTCCCAGGCCGGCGGCCAGCGCCGTTACCTTGAACAGGGCGGTGGCCCCGATCACCAGTGGAAAGGTGAAGGCGGCGTAGCCGGGGCTGAACGGCAGCCGCAGCAGGTGCAGCAGCGCCAGGTAGATCAAGGCCGTCATCAGCACTGCCACCCCCAGCAAAATGGCCACCAGCAGCGGATCCGGCTGTTCTGTCACGGTCAGGTAACCGGCCAGCGACAGACTGGCCGGTGCCGCCAGAATGGCGATGGTGGGCTTGGCGGCGTCCGGCACCGCGGTGCAGAAAATCAGCCGGTACAGCATCAGCGGCAGCAACAGGCCATAACACCCCAGACCAAACCACATCAGCCCCTGTGCCAGTGGTGCCAGCTCACCCCCCGGGCTGGCCACGGCGGCCACGATAATGCCCACCGGCGGCACAAACCAGCTCGGCACCATGTGGTGCAGACGAAAGGCCCGCAGCCGATGCCAGGCAAAGGCCAGCAAAAACACCCCGTGCAGCCCGGTGGCCAGCAACCACAGCAGTTCCCGGGCGGCGCCTGGCAGGGCGGCGGAGACCACCATGGTGGCCATGGCAAAGGTGGGCACCACGCTGCCCACCACCGGATGGGCCAGATCTTCCGCCAGCAAGCGCGGGTGCAGCACAAATTTGGCGGTGAGGATCAGCAGCAGCACGGCGGCCAGGGCGGCGCCCAGCGCCTGCCCCTGGCCGGCAAACAGGCCGGTGTTTTCCCAGCACCAGCCGAGGCTGGCAATGCCCAGGGCCAGCCCGGCCATGGGCGTGGGGGCGGCGGCGAGACGATGACGAGTGGTGATCAGCATAATGGCGCTCCTCAGTGACTGCCGCCATCATAGAAAAGCCATGACATTCATGATATCCAAATGATTTAAAGCTAGCGTTTGGAAAAACTAAATGATCACCCTGAAACAACTGCAAGTGTTTGCCAGCATTGCCCGTCATGGCAACCTGGGCCTGGCGGCGGACGAAATCTGCCTGAGCCGGGGCGCGGTGTCTCAGTCCCTGAGTGAGCTGGAGCGGCGCCTGGGCAGTCCCTTGTTCGATCGGGTACACCCCAGGCTGCAACTCAATGATCAGGGCCGCCGGCTGCAACCCCTGGCGGAAGAGGTGCTGGGCCGGGTGGAGGAGATTGAGCGCCAGTTCGAGCAGGGTGGCGAGCTCACCGGCAGCCTGCGGCTGGGCGCCAGCCAGACCATAGGCAATTATCTGCTGCCGGCGCTGCTGGCGCGCCAGCCCTGGCTGCAGGCCGCGGTCACCATTACCAACACCCAAACCCTGTGCGACATGGTGGCGCGCTTCGAACTGGACATGGCGCTGATCGAGGGGGAAAACCGCCATGCCGAGCTGGAAACCCGGGACTGGCTGACCGACGACATGCTGATCGTGGCCGCCCCAACGCATCCGCTGGCGGGGCAGTCCTGCCTGACGCCGGCCTGCCTGAGGGGCTGCGACTGGGTATTGCGTGAAGCCCGTTCCGGTAGCCGGGAGCAGTTTGACCGCCAGCTGGCACCCCATCTCGCCGATCTGGGCCGCGTGCTGGAGCTGAATACACCGGAAGCGGTGATGCAGGCGGTGGAGCAGGGGTTGGGGCTGGCGCTGATCTCCCGGCTGGCGGCGGCGAACCGGCTGGCGCAGGGGCGGCTGGCGGTGATCGATGTGGGCCTCCGTCTGCCGCGCACCCTCGCCCTGGTGTGGCACCGGCAAAAGTACCACTCCGCGCTGCTGCACCGTTTTGTGGAGATCTGCCGGGAACAGGCCGGCCTGTGAAAATTATTTGAAAACGATTCTCATTCGTTTAGTGTGGTCGAGTAGGCCTGGCCGGAACCTGATTCAGGCACCATCATAAATAAACGAGGAGGAGCCATGGCAGATTGCATCACCAAAGGCCGGCGGGCAGGGCTGTGGGGACTGGCGTTTTCGCTCGTGCTGACGGCCCAGGCCGTGGGCGCTCAGGAAAAGTTCAAGGCGGTCACCACCTTTACCGTGATCGCCGACATGGCCCGCAACGTGGCCGGCGACGTGGCCGAGGTGGAGTCCATCACCAAGCCCGGCGCCGAAATTCACGAATACCAGCCCACCCCGGGCGATATTTTGCGGGCCCGCGGCGCCCAGTTGATTTTTGCCAATGGCCTCAATCTGGAGCTGTGGTTTGAAAAGTTCTATCAGAACCTGAACGACGTGCCCGAAGTGGTGGTGAGCCAGGGCATAGAACCCATGGGGATTGCCGAGGGCCCCTATGAAGGCAAGCCCAACCCCCATGCCTGGATGTCGCCGAAGAACGCCCTGATTTACGTGGATAACATTCTCGCCGCCTTTGTGCAGTACGACCCGGCCAACGCCGAGGCCTATCGGGCCAATGCCGCCGCCTACAAGCACAAGATTGCCGCCGACACCGCGCCTATTCGTGATGTATTTGAGCAGATCCCGGAACAGCAGCGCTGGCTGGTGACCAGTGAAGGCGCCTTCTCCTACCTGGCTCGGGACTATGGCCTGAAAGAGCTGTATCTGTGGCCGATCAACGCCGATCAGCAGGGCACGCCCCAGCAGGTGCGCCATGTGATCGACACCGTGCGCCGGCATGCCATTCCGGTGGTGTTCAGCGAGAGCACCGTCTCCGACAAGCCCGCCCGCCAGGTGGCCCGGGAAACCGGTGCCCATTATGGCGGCGTGCTCTATGTGGACTCCCTGAGCGAGGCCGGCGGCCCGGTATCCACCTATCTGGACCTGTTGAAGGTCACCTCCGAAACCATTGCGAAAGGCATGAAGGACGGCATCAACAAGGAAAAGGCTGAATGACCCTGAGCACCGACATCGATGCCCTGGCCGCCTCAGCCGAGGGCGCCGGCATGGCGGCGATGGGTGTGACCGTCACCTATCGCAACGGCCATACCGCCCTGCACGACGCCAGCTTTCATATTCCCCTGGGCACCATTACCGCCCTGGTGGGGGTCAACGGCTCCGGCAAGTCGACCCTGTTCAAGGCCATCATGGGCTTTGTGCGCCCGGCCGCCGGCCATATTCGCCTGCTGGGCATGCCGGTGAGCAAGGCGCTGCGGCAGAATCTGGTGGCCTATGTGCCCCAGGCCGAGGAGGTGGACTGGAACTTTCCGGTGCTGGTGGAAGACGTGGTGATGATGGGCCGCTACGGCCACATGGGACTGCTGCGCCGGCCCAAGGCCGCGGATCATCGCGCGGTGGAGCAGGCGCTGGCGCGGGTCAACATGACCGGCTTTCGGCAGCGTCAGATCGGCGAGCTCTCCGGCGGCCAGAAAAAACGGGTGTTTCTGGCCCGGGCCCTGGCCCAGGACAGCCGAGTGATTCTGCTCGACGAGCCCTTTACCGGGGTGGACGTGACCACGGAAGAGCAGATTATCGCCCTGCTCAAGGAGCTGCGCGACGAGGGCCGGGTGATGCTGGTGTCCACCCACAACCTGGGCTCGGTGCCCGAGTTCTGCGATCGCACCATTTTAATCAAGGGCACGGTGCTGGCCCACGGCACCACGGAGGCGACCTTTAACCAGGCCAACCTGGAGCTGGCCTTTGGCGGCGTGCTGCGCCACTTTATGCTGACCGGCAACATGGTGCCCATTGGCGTGATCAGTGACGACGAGCGTCCGCTGATCATTGAAGGCGGCCGGGTACAGAGCCGCGACAGCCAGGCCAGGCGCGAAGAGGGTGGCGATGACGATCCTGCTTGAGCCCTTTGCCTATGGTTACATGATCAACGCCATCTGGGTGTCGGCCCTGGTGGGCGGAGTGTGTGCCTTTCTGTCCTGTTACCTGATGCTCAAGGGCTGGTCGCTGATTGGCGATGCCCTGTCCCATTCCATCGTGCCCGGGGTGGCCGGCGCCTATTTGCTGGGACTGCCGTTTTCCCTGGGCGCCTTTCTGGCCGGGGGCCTGGCCGCCGGCGCCATGATGCTGCTCAACCAGCGCAGCAAGCTCAAGGAAGACGTGATTATCGGCCTGATCTTCTCGGCTTTTTTCGCCCTGGGGCTGTTTATGGTGTCGCTGCAGCCCATGGCGGTGAACATTCGCACCATAGTGCTGGGCAACATTCTGGCCATCGACCCCGCCGACATTCTGCAACTGGTGATTATCGGTGTGGTGTCGCTGGCGGTGCTGCTGTGCAAATGGAAGGATCTGCTGGTGGTGTTCTTTGATGAAAACCACGCCCGTACCCTGGGGCTGAAGCCGGGGCTGCTGAAGCTGGTGTTTTTTACCCTGCTGGCGGCCTGCACCGTGGCCGCCATGCAGACGGTGGGCGCCTTTTTGGTGATCTGCATGGTGGTCACCCCAGGGGCGACCGCCTATTTGCTGAGTGATCGCTTTCCGGTGTTGCTGATGATAGCCGTTGCACTGGGGGCCATCACCAGCGCCGTGGGCGCCTATATCAGCTACTTTCTCAACGGCGCCACCGGTGCCCTGATCGTGGTACTGCAGACCCTGGTGTTTTTGCTGGCCTTTGTGTTTGCGCCCAAACACGGCTACCTGGCGGCCCGCCGGCGTGCCGCCGAGGCCAGGGGGGCAGCCTGATGGGGATGTTCGAGTGGTTGTTGCTGCCCTTTCAGCTCGACTTTATGGTGCGCGCCCTGGTGATGGCCATGGTGATGGCGGTGCCGGCGGCGTTGCTGTCCTGCTTTCTGGTGCTCAGGGGCTGGGCACTGATGGGCGATGCCATGAGCCATGCGGTGTTTCCCGGTGTGGTGCTGGCCTATATGGCGGGCATTCCGCTGGCGCTGGGGGCCTTTGGCGCCGGCATGGCCTGCGCGCTGAGCATTGGCTTTCTCACCGCCAACAGCCGCATCAAGCAGGACACCGTGATGGGCATTGTGTTCTCCGGCATGTTTGGCCTGGGCCTGCTGGTCTATGTGCAGATCAGCGCCGAGGTGCACCTGGATCATATTCTGTTTGGCGATCTGCTGGGGGTCGGCTTCGGGGATATTCTGGAGACCGGCGCCGTGGCCCTGCTGACCGTGCTGGTGCTGGCCACGAAGTGGAAGGACTTTTTGCTGCATGCCTTTGATCCGGTGCAGGCCCGGGCGGTGGGGCTCAAGGTAGGTTGGCTGCACTATGGCCTGCTGTGCCTGATCACCCTTACCATAGTGGCGGCGCTCACCTCGGTGGGGCTGCTGCTGGCCATTGCCCTGTTGATCGCCCCGGGTGCCACCGCCTTTCTGCTGACCCGGCGCTTTACTCACATGCTGCTGCTGGCGGTGCTGTTCGGCATCACCGGCGGTTTTTTCGGGGTGTATGCATCCTTCTATCTCGACAGCGCCCCGGCCCCCACCATAGTGCTGCTGATGACGGGGCAGTTCGCCATCGCCTTTGTGTTGGCGCACCGTCGTACTCAGCGGGCCGACAAGGTGGTGGCTCAGTAACCTTCTCGAAAGGCGGTTTAATCCACTTTTTCCCAGGTATGGTAAAGGCCAATGTGCTCGGGCAGGCGGGCGGAGTCCCGAATGGCCAGCTCGATGCTTTCCAGGGTTGCCAGCAGTGGAGTGTCGGGGTTTTCGATGCGTTCAATCAGGTGGTTGATGGTCGTTTCGACCATTCGCTCCACCGGCAGCCGAATGCTGGTCAGGCGATAGCCCTGCCAGGATGAGGCCGAGATATCATCAAAGCCGATCACCGAGACGTCTTCCGGTACGCGTAACTTCAGCGGTCCCCGCAAGGCGTCCAGGGCGCCGAGGGCCATGATGTCGTTGGCACAGAATATCGCATCGGGCGTGGGGGATGCTTCGAACAGGCGCAGTGCGGCTTGGTAGCCGTCTTCATAGGTGTAATTGCCCACTTCCCGTCGCATCGGCTTCGCCCGTCGTTCTTCGATACGTGAACTGAAGCCGTATTCGCGATCCTTGTTGGTGGAAGTATTTTCAATGCCGGCAATGTAGCCCAGTTGCTGGTGTCCGGCGTCGAGCAGGAGGTCGGCTACTGCCCTGCCGGCGCCGATGTTGTCGCAGCAGACCGAACTGGCCTCCACGTTGGCCACATAGCGGTTGAACAGTGCCACCGGGGTGCCCAGCCTGGCACAGTGTTCGGCCATCTCCGACGACAGGGTGGAAGAGGTAATGACGACACCATCGACCTGATATTCCAGCAATTGTGGCAGCAGGTCGTCAATGGTCTGGCCTCGCGTGGCCATAAACAGCATGACCCTGTGACCGCGTTCCTGCAGCTGACGCAAAAACATGTCGAGCACGGCCGGGTAAAATGGGTTCACGATATCGGCCATGACAATACCGATCATGTTGGAACGGCGGCTGATCAGGCTGCGAGCTATGGCATTGGGCTGATAGCCCAGCTTGAGGGCTGCCGCCAGGACCTTTTCCTTGGTGGCCTTGGCGATGCTGGCACCGGGCGTATAGGCCCGGGATACCGCCGATTGGGAGACGCCCGCTTCCCGGGCTACGTCGAAAGACGTGACGCGTTCACGTGCCATGTAACGCTCCTGTGCAATGCTGCTGAAAATGGCGGGGCACTCGGGCTTGTTGAAATCATTGTTGCAAACGAATTCATGTCGGCTCGGCCCCGCCTGGCCCATCAGTGTGATTTGCGGGCCAAAAGGGTGATGATGTTATGCAATATTATGCACGCAAAACCCCGTCAATATAAGCCTTTGGCAGGCAGTGTTATGGTCGATGGACGCATTCCCATGGTCCGCAATATGCTTTGATATCGAGATATGCATGCGGTTTCACCTGCGCCGAATAATCGGGGGCGGGCCGTTGTCACGGTGTTTACTGCGATATTCGGAATGGTTGGAAATCGTTAATGGCGGTGGATGGACAGACAGGGGGGAGTGGCGGGCGACAGGGTCAGCCGCTGATGAAATAGCGTGCGACTGACTCCGTGGTATCAGGGCCGGGTTGACGCTGTGATGCAACCCGGCGGTTGGCGTGGCTTACTTGCCAAATTGTTCCTTGTAGCGACGCACGCGAATGTCGGCCTGCTCCTTGTGACCGGCAAAACCTTCCAGGGCACACAGGCGGGAGCAATATTCACCCACCATCAGTGAGGCTTCCGGCGTAACGCGCTGATAGGTACAGGTCTTGATGAACTTGCCAACCCAGAGTCCGCCGGTGTAGCGGGCGGCTTTCATGGTGGGCAGGGTGTGGTTGGTGCCGATGACCTTGTCGCCGTAGGACACGTTGGTCTCGCGGCCCAGGAACAGGGCACCGTAGTTGGTCATGTTCTGCAGGAAATACTCCGGATCCCTGGTCATCACCTGCACGTGCTCGGACGCGATGTCGTCGGCAACCTGCACCATCTCTTCGTAGCTGTCACAGACGATGATCTGGCCGTAGTCGGCCCAGGCCTTGGAGGCCACGTCGGCGGTGGGCAGTATGGTCAGTTGGCGTTCGATTTCCACCAGGGTCTGCTTGGCAAATTCTTCCGAGTTGGTCAGCAGTACCGCCGGTGAATTGTAGCCGTGCTCGGCCTGGCCCAGCAGGTCGGCGGCGGCCAGCTCGGGGTCACAGCCTTCATCGTCGGCAATCACCAGGGTTTCGGTCGGGCCGGCGAACAGGTCGATACCCACACGGCCGAACAGCTGGCGCTTGGCTTCGGCAACAAAGGCATTACCGGGGCCGACAATCATGTCAACCGGGGCAATGCTTTCGGTGCCCAGCGCCATGGCGCCGACCGCCTGCACACCACCAAAGCAGTAAATTTCGTCGGCACCGGCCATGTGCATGGCGGCCACGATGGCGGGGCTGGGCTTGCCGTTGAACGGTGGTGCACAGGCGATAACACGTTTGACGCCGGCAACCTTGGCGGTCAGCACGCTCATGTGCGCCGAAGCAACCAGCGGGTATTTACCACCGGGCACATAGCAGCCCACGCTGTTTACCGGAATGTTCTTGTGGCCCAGGGTCACGCCCGGCAGTGTCTCTTCCTCGACATCACGCAGAGAGGCTTTCTGAATCTCCGCAAAGCGGCGAACCTGAGTTTGTGCAAACTCGATGTCCTTGATCACGTCCTCAGGCAGGCTGTCGACGCAGGCCTGAATTTCTTCCTCGGACAGGCGAAAGGAAGCGGGGCTCCACTTGTCGAACTTCTCGGACAGCTCGCGAACGGCTGCATCGCCGCGCTGGCCAATGTCGGCAAGGATGTTTTCTACGGTCTGCTGAACTTCGCGACTGTTGGCGGCGGCTATTTCAACGCTGATACCGGGCTTAAGGTAGTGGGCCATAATCAGAACCTCTGTGTGATTTCATCGTGGTGTTAAAAATGTGGAATGCAAGTTGCGTTGCATTCGTATGCATTACATTATTCAAAGCTTTTTGTTTCGTCAACTGCTGTTTGAACGAAATCGAGTAATAATTAATATTTTCTCGGGAAATAAGCAGGCATGAAATAACAAGCGCCACCATGTAGCCATGGGTGCCTGTTATAAATAATAAAGAACAGAAAAAATAATGGATTCCGCCAAGCGAAAGATGGCCAGGCTGTTATTTTTCCTTATTCTTGTAGTTATTAATGCTCAGCTGAATTTTATGCTGGAAAGTATAAATTCGACCGATTTATCCAGTACTGTCGTCGCCTCCTTCATTACCTTGCCGACGGTGAGAAACCCGTGCATTTCACGGGGCAGATGCAGGTGCTCCACCCTGTTTCCGGCGGCCCGCAGGCCTTCGGCATAGTAGATGCCTTCATCGCATAGCGGGTCATGGCCGACGGTAACAATAAATGCCGCCGGCAGGTTCGAAAGCGAAGGGCTTAGCAGGGGAGAGGCCCGCCAATCCCTGGCATCGATCGGGCTGGATAGATAATTGGCGGTGAAATAATTCATGCTGTCGGCCGTTAATGTGACGCCTTCTTTGACGCGCTCGTAGGAGCCTGTTCGGTTGTAGAGATCCGTCACGGGGTAAAATAACACCTGTGCCGCCACATTCATGAAACGATGCTCGCGATTGAGCAGAGTCATTACGGTGGCCAGATTGCCCCCCGCGCTGTCGCCGGCAACGATGACTCGATTGCTGTCTATATTCCATTGCCCGGCGTGACTCATCACAGCTTTCAATACTTCATGGCACTGAGATACCGCAACTGGGAATTTGACTTCCGGACTCAGGCTGTAGTCTACCGCCACCACCATGATGCCGGTGCCGGCGGCGAGGTAACGGCATATGCCATCATGGGTGTCGAGGTTACCAATAACCCAGCCACCGCCATGGAAAAAGAAAATAACCGGTTGTTCGGTTTCATCGTTTCGTGGAGGTTGGTAGACCCGAATGGCAATGTTTCCCGCCGGTGTCGCAATGCGTGTGTCATGCACTTCCATCAGGTGTTTGGGTGGCAACCCGTAGCCCTGGCAGGTCATGATGTATTGTGCCCTTGCATCGGTCACTGACAATTGCTGTACGGGTCTTCTGCCCTCGGCTCTGGCACTGCGAATAAATTGGCGCGCATCTTCCGACAATGCTTCAACACCGTATTCGGCGGGCGCCGGTTGCGCCACTGTGTGCGTGCTGGTGATCATGGGGGCTCCAGTAAAAGGTAACATCATCCGGTTCGGCCTGTGGTCACCGGCCGTGAAATGGCACTGCCGGTGACCATGGCCTGTTCAATCAGGTCTGGTTATGGCATCAGTCCCGGTAACCAGAGCACGAGGGACGGAAAGACGATACACAGGGTCAGACCGGTCACCTGCAGCAGCACAAAGGGAATGATCGAGCGGTATATGGTGCCTATGCTGATTTCTCCCTGAGTAATGCCTTTCAGGTAGAAGAGGGCATAGCCAAAGGGGGGCGTCAGGAAGCTGGTTTGCAGGTTAATGGCCACCAGTATCGCAAACCAGACCAGCAGGCCCTGTCCGGACAAGCCAAAGCCAAAGTCGAGCAGTTCCACCACGGGGGCAACCAGCGGCAGAACCACAAAGCTGATCTCTATCCACTCAAGAAAGAAGCCAAGCACGAAGATCAGTCCCATCAACAGCAGCAGCAGGCCGTATGGGCCCAGACCAGTGCCGGTGATCATCTGCTCAATCATGTAGTCACCGCCCAGGCGTTTGAACACCACCGAGAAACAGGTGGCGCCGATCACCACAAACAGGATCATGGCCGAGGTGCGCGACGTCTCGCGCACGGCGTTGCGCAGGTTGTTGAGATCCAGTTGCCGTGCGACGGCCGCCAGGAGCAGGCTGCCGCCGGCACCGATGGCCGCGGCCTCGGTGGGCGTGGCGATGCCCGCCATAATGGAGCCAAGCACGGCGGCAATCAGCACCACGGGTCCCAGCAAATCACGCACCAGCGCCAGCGCCAGGGGCGTGGTATCGGCATCAACGGCGTTGGGGTCGGCCAGCGGCGCCCATTCGGGCTTCAGCGCGGCGGTGGTCAATACGTAAAGAATATACAGGCCTCCCAGCAACAGGCCCGGGATCAGGGCGGCCTTGAACAAGGCGCCTACGGAGATCTGCAGGATGGAGCCCATCAGTACCAGCATGATGGAAGGTGGGATCAGAATGCCCAGGGTACCGGAAGCGGCAATGACGCCACAGGCCATCTCCGGACGGTAGCCCTGTTTCGACATGACAGGCAGGGCAAGCAGGCCGAGCATCACCACGGACGCACCGATAATACCGGTGCTGGCGGCCATGACCACGCCGAGAATGGCCACCGACACGGCCAGTCCGCCCGGGGTTCGGCCAAGCAGGCGTTGCAGGGTCAGCAGCAGGTTTTTGGCCACCCCCGATTGCTCCAGCATCAGCCCCATAAACACAAACAGTGGAACCGCCAGCAGCAGCCAGTTTTCGATGACGCCGCCAAAGATGCGCGAGCCTACCGTTCCCAGAAAGGGAAGGGGAATGTCACCGATAAAAGCAAAGGCGATACCCAGGCCGCCGAGCAGAAATGCCACCGGGTAGCCGGAAAAGATACCGACCAGCAGTGCCACGACCATTAATATGGCCAGGTTATATTCTTGAATAAACTCTATCACTTCGAGGCCTCCGAATCGTTCGGAACAGACATGGCTTCTGGCAGGTAGGCGGGATCAAGTACGCCGGCGAGTTTGCGCAGCACCTGACCAAAGGCGCCAAGCGCCATAAATAGCAGGCCTAGCGGCAGCATGGCCTTGATAAGGTAGCGGTCGGTGAGACCACCGTAGTTCGACTTTTCACCGGACATATAGGCCATGCTGACGAAATGCTGAGACAGCCAGGCAATCAGCAGGCAGAACGGAATCAGCAACAGCAGGTGGCCAACGATATCGACGATGGCCCGGTTACGCAGTGACAGGTTGTGGTACAGCACATCGACCCGAACATGGGTGTCGTGATGCATGGCGTAGGTGCTGCCGAACAAGGTCAGTACGCCAAACAAATGCCATTGCAGTTCGGTCATGCTGTTCATCGTCAGGGCGTTGCCGAAAAGGATGACACTGGTCTCCCAGCGCGCGATTTCGTTGAACCCCAGAGCATTAAGCGTGACGGTGGTGAGCACTGCCAGCATCACCAGCAGAACCAACCAGCTGGTGATGCGGCCCACGACAAGCCCCAGCCCGATAATATACCGGGCCAGGGTTGCACATACCGCCGCGCTGCGCACGCGTAATGGCGCAGTACGGGCTGAGTGCATTAGTTATCTCCTTCCGCTTCGGCGGTGGCTTCAAAGCTCTGCAGGCTGTTCCATTTTTCGTAAACGGCCGCATGTTTCATCAGTGAGGCATATGCTTCCTGCAGCTCCGGGCTGTTATTCAGTTCTTCTTCACGAACCTCATCCCAGGCCGCCTTCAGTGCATCAATCACCGGATCGGGGAAGCGCAGAATCTTGACGCCCTTGGCTTCAAACTCTTCCATGGCGGCAACCTGAGACGGAATCTGCTGAGACATGCTCCACTGCACGTTGGCGCGGCAGGCGGTTTCGAACTGTGCCTTGCGCTCATCGCTGTACTGATCCCAGGTCGCCTTGTTGATTAATAGCGAATTCCAGTTGGCTCCCTGATGCCAACCCGGGAAGTAGTAAAATTCGGCCACTTCCTCAAACCCCATATCGATATCAACCCGGGGAGTGGAAAACTCGGCCGCTTTCACGCGACCCCGTTCCAGCGCCAGGTAAATTTCATTACCGGGGACCAGCTGGGTGGATGCGCCGAGCTTGGACAACACCTTGGCTCCAAAGCCGGCAATGCGCATGGACAGGCCTTCAAAGTCTTCGGGCGACTCTATGCGTTGGTTATACCAGCCGCCTGTTTCCTGCAAAGACACCATGCAGGGCAGCACCTTGACGCCGTATGGGTCATAAGCCTTCTGGATCAGATCCAGTCCTTCACCGTCCCACACCCAGGACATAAAGACCTCCGGAGAGGGGCCAAACGGCAGGCCACCATACAGCGCGGACAAGGGAATGGCGCCGGCCCAATAGCCCATCCAGTCCCAGCCGGCGGTCACGGCACCGGACGATACCGAGTTGAAGACTTCCAGCGGTGGCACCAGATCACCCGGTTCATGGATGCGCAGCTTCACTTCGCCACCGGTGGCAACTTCAAGCTCTTGCGCGAGCTTCATGGCCCCCTGTCCAAGGTAATTTTTAGTGCCAAATGTACTGGCCACATCCAGTTGCTTGGGGCCTTCGGCCAGCGCGGGAGTCACGGCCAGGGCAGACAATGCCATGCCGACGGCACCATGGATTAACGTGCGGGTGAAAGGTTTACGCATAGGGATATTAGACATGTGAATCTCCTTGATTTTTATATGTCATTCCTGCGGGAATCGGGGGTGATATTGTTGGTCAGCCTCCACGTCATAAACGAACGCAACATTTCATTACGCCAGGCCTGTAGATCTTTATTTTCCAGGCGCTGTCTTAACGCTTTCATTTCCTTGCTTGCCGCCTCGATGGCATTACTGCTCCAGGGGGTGGGGTTTGCCCTGCTACTGGCAATGGAAAAATAAAGCGGGGCCAGCCGGCGGGCATAATCACCAATACCATCGGGCGCATTCAGATCGATGGTCTGAAATGGCCCCATAAAAGACCACCTTAAGCTCAGTCCATCGCGGACGGTTCGATCGATTTCGTCAATGGATGCATAACCTTCTTCAAACAACCACCAGGCTTCATTCAGCAGCGCTCCCTGAAGACGGTTGAGAATAAAGCCCTCTATTTCTTTTTTGACCTGAACCGGGGATTGCCCTACTTGTTGCATCAGCGCCATGGTTCGCCGAACGGTGGCATTGCTGGTCCAGGGCGCGGGAACGACTTCCACCAGAGGGATCAGGTGAGGCGGATTGACCGGGTGGGCAATCACGCATTGGGTGCGATGGATGAGGTGCTCGGTAAATGCCGAGCAGGGAATGCCGGATGCCGAACTGGCGAGAATGACATTGTCTTCGACCTGTTCGTCGAGCGCCGAGAAAATAGCTGTTTTGACGTCCTCGCGCTCAAAGGCCGCTTCCTGTACGTAACATGCGTCTTCAATGGCTGTGCTCAGTTCAGTGGTATGGCGAATGGCGCCCAACCATGCATGAAGCTCGTCATCGTTTGCTGCCTGAGTTTTCAACTCTGCTTCAATGTATTTTTTGGAAGCGGAAAAGGCGTTTTCATTCTGGTCGAAGATACGGACCTCATGGCCTTTTCTGGCAAATACAATGCCCCAGGAGGAGCCGATCAGCCCCGAACCAATGATTGCAATTTTACTCATGGTGAATACCCGTGTTCAGAAGGCAGGGTGTGGGTAAATGGCGCCGTATGCCTTGAACGCCGTAGAAGTCGCGCTGCAGGCACCGGTCCGAAAAGGACTGTCGGCGAAGAAGCCTGCCTGCATGGATGTATTCACCGGTAGAAGCATCACCTGAACCTCTCTACGCTCTTCGTTTGACCAGTGTGATTCAAAAATCGCAATGAATTCGTATGCATTATGATAAGGGGATGTTACAGGGTCGTCAAGGAGCTCTTTGCCGTGTTTTTATACCCGGTCGTTTATGTATGCTTTTTGTTAATCACTACAGTGGCTTATAGGTTTTTTGTCTTTTCTGAACGAATAATCGTCAGTAATGCCAGTGGCGTGAGACTGGAAGACAGATCACACCTGCAGGACGGAATCATGGTCCATTGTTGAATACGTAGTCGTTTTCGGCTAGAACGGTAGATCATTCACTTGCAGAGAGGTACCCCCATGTCTGTTCCGGCTACTCCTTCTTTTTCATTGGTTGGGAAAATTGCGTTGATCACCGGTGCCAGCAAAGGCATCGGCCGTGCGGCGGCCCTGGCCCTGGCAAACCAGGGGGCCCATGTGGTGTGTGTGGGGCGTGGCAGGGAGGCGCTGGATGTGTTGTGCGAGGAGATTCGCCAGCTCGGTCAGAGCGCGGAAGCCCTTGAGGCAGACATGTCCTCCATGCGGGATATTGTCGACAAGATTGGGGGGGTGCCCCGAATCGACATTCTGGTGAATAACGCCGGCACCAATATTCCCGAAGCCTTCGTGGACGTGACGGAAGCGCATTTCGACCAGCTGGTTCAGCTCAATATCAAGGGATATTTCTTTGTGGCGCAACAGGTTGCCGCCAAAATGCAGGCCCACGGAGCAGGTGGCAGCATCATCAACATGTCGTCCCAAATGGGCCATGTGGGGGCCGCCCAGCGCACGGTGTATTGCATGACCAAGCATGCGGTAGAGGGCCTGACCAAGGCCATGGCGGTAGAACTGGCCCCGCATGCCATTCGGGTCAACAGCCTGTGTCCGACCTTTATCAAGACGCCCATGACCGAACCCTTCTTTGCATCCCGGGCCTTTCAGGAAGACACCCTGACTAAAATCCCTCTGGGCCGCGTAGGCACAGTGGAAGACATTATGGGGGCGGTGATTTACCTGGCCTCCGATGCCAGTGCCCTGGTCACCGGCAGCAGCCTCAAGGTCGACGGCGGCTGGACGGCGCAATAATGAAAATGCGCTCGCTGCAACTTCTTCCAGCGAGCGCTGTTGCCATAAAGGATTATGAAGTTCGACTACGGTAAAGCACCCAGAGGCAGAGGGCTCCCAGCAGCAAGGAGAAACCCACTGTGGTGCTCGTCAGGCCGGCATATTGTGAACCCATACCGGCGAGAATGACCGGCAGGCTGAAGGGCAGGTAGCTGAGCAGGTAGAACAACGCGATAACGCCGGAGCGTTGTGAAGCCGGGGCCCGCGCCAGCATGGCCTTTTTGGTGCCCAGAAATCCGGCGCCAAACCCGACCCCGGAAGCGATGCCGCCCAGCAGCAGCCAGACTGCCTGATGCCACCAGGCTCCCAGCACTATCATCGACAAGCCGATAATCATTGAAATACAGGAAACCCGAACATTGGTGACCGCCTGCCGGTGCCGAAGGGTCACCGCCGCGATGCCGCCAACAAATGGCAGCAGAAAGATGAGGAGGCCGTCCTGCCAGGCCGCCTCGCTGGCCATGATGCCGGCACTCAGTGAGGGCATGAGCGCCAGGTAGAAACCGCACAATGCCCAGCCCGCCATGTTGACGGGGGCAATGCCCCAGATGACCGGCTTGATGTTCGCAGGCAACACCATCACCGTGCGCTGACGCGCCCGCGGCAGGAAGGGGCAGTGGTCATGGAGGCAGACGAGCTGCTGGAACGTCTGACGGACAAGTTGTTGGCACCATTGTTATACCGGGTCATTTACGATTCCAGAGGGGTCGGTGAAGGTCAGCTGGACGCCTGGATAAAGGACGCCATTCACCGCTGATCCCCAGCGACGACGAAACCTGTACTCGTGTTTATCGGGGTTGAACCGGGTCGCACTTTCGTGCCCGCAGCGGCCACTTTTTCATGAAGATTGTGTTGCACCCGGCTTGCTTCCCGGCCAGCTTCGGCATGGTTTTTCAAGCTCTCGGGAGTTTGTGCTTACTTACTTTCTACTCGAATGAACACTCATGATTTGAGTGGTTACCAAAAGTATACTGGTTGAATATCGTTACCAACCTTCTAGACTAATTCTTCAGGCACCATAATCCCGAACTTAGTCGAAAGGCTCGCCATGTCTAACCAGCTGTCCACCCTGCTCGCACAATGGTATCCGCAAAGGTCTCAGGCCGAATGGGTGTTGGGTACCGTCTACCAGACGGAAGGCTCAAGTTACCGCAAGGCCGGCGCCATGATGTTGTTCAGCAGCCTGGGGCAACAGCTGGGTATGCTGAGCGGTGGCTGTCTGGAAAGCGACATTCAGCTGCACGCCCGCAAGGTGATGCAGACCGGCAGCGCCATGACGCTGCGCTACGATGGCAATGATGAAGACGATCTGTCCTTTCAGCTTGGCATTGGTTGTGGCGGCGTGGTGTATGTGTTGCTGCAGCCCGTTACCGCCGGTAATGACTACCTGGGGCTGGAGCAGGTGCATCAGGCGCTGTCTGCAAGACAACATGGCGTTTATTACCAACGCATTCCCGAAGCCAACGGCAGGGTAGAAGGGCGCTTTCTGCTCAGCGAGGCCGTTTCCGGCAACTCCTTTCATATCAAGGGCCAGCTGATTCGTGACGGAGACGAGCAGTGGCTTGAGACCCCCATAGTGCCAGAGCCTCACCTGCTGATCGTGGGCGGAGGCCTGGATGCCAGATCCGTGTCTGCCATGGCCCATACACTGGGTTGGCGGGTCAGCATCTGGGATCCCAGACCGGCCAATGCGCGTGCCGAGTTTTTTATGTCGGCAAGCGACATCCTGCGTGCCCCGGCCGACACACTCACGTATTTTGTCAGTGCCCGGCGCGTGGATGCGGCGGTATTGATGGCCCATAACATCAGCCTGGATGGCGCGGCTCTTCGGGCCCTGCATCAGACGCCGCTGCGTTACCTGGCCATGCTGGGGCCCAGCCACCGGCGAGACCAGGTGCTGGAGTGGGCGGGGCTGTCCATCGACGATATCAATATGCGCCTGGCAGGACCGGCCGGCCTGGCCATTGGCGCCGCGCTGCCCGAGAGCATCGCCCTGGCCATTCTGGCCGAGTGCCACGCGGTACTGGCCGGTGGCAGCACGCGGTCACTGAGCGGAGTGCTGTAGTCATGCCGCGCATTGCTACCCTGATCATGGCCGCCGGTGGCTCCACGCGCTTTGGCGGCTGCAAACTGCTGGCGTCCGTCAATGGAATGCCGCTGCTGAGAAGAAGCATCAACACCGCCCGGCAAGTGACGCTGGGGCATGTATTTACGGTGACCGGCGCCTGGCATAACGAGGTTGAGCAGGCGAGCACCGACGAGTCCTGGGAGCCTTCATCCTTTATTTACCACCGTGACTGGGCCCGAGGGCTGGGCAGTTCCATTGCGGCCGGAGTGCGTCACCTGGTTGCCGGTCGGACGGGCTATGACGCCATTCTGGTCATGCTGGCGGATCAGGTCGACCTGACCCCCGCCAACCTTGCGGCGCTCACCGCGCAGGCCAGCCCGCAGGCCCTGTTGTGTGCGGCCTATAGCGAGTCCCGCCGCGGCGTGCCGGCCCTGTTTGGCAGCGTGTATTTTGACACCCTGATGCGCCTGAACGGCGATAGTGGCGCGCAGCAACTGCTCAGAGCCGGGTCTTCTGCGGCGATAGCGCTGCCCATGCCAAGTGCGGCGGTGGATATCGATACGCCGGCGGCGCTGGCCGCCTGGCATCAGGCGGCCATTTCCCATGAGTCATTCCTGTCGGGGTCTGCGAACAGTTCAGATTCAACCAATCCACTACCAGCAAGCCCCCATCACAGCCCCCAAAAAGAGAGTTACCACCATGATTGAGTTCACGTTAAATGGCCGGCAGGTCAGTACCGAGGCCGAGGCAGATACGCCGCTGCTTTGGGTTATTCGGGACGAGTTTGACCTCAAGGGCACTAAATATGGCTGCGGCGTTGCCATGTGCGGCGCCTGTACCGTGCATATTGACGGCAATGCCTATCGCTCCTGCTCCTATATGGTTGGCCAGGTGGCCGGCAAGTCGGTGACCACCATAGAAGCACTGGACAACCACCCGCTTCAGCAAGCCTGGATAGAAGAGCAGGTGCCCCAGTGTGGTTACTGCCAGTCCGGCCAGATCATGCAAGCCGCCACCTTGCTCGAAGCCAATCCTAACCCTTCCGAGCAGGACATTGTGAACCACATGAGCACCAACTACTGCCGCTGTATGGCGTATGTACGGATCAAGAAGGCCATCCAGCGGGCCGCTACCGAGTCTCAGGCCGGCGTGAATATCTTTGACCCCAGCGCGCCCAATCAGGAGGCCTAAACCATGAATAGCCTGAAAGCGAAGAAGGACACCATAGATCTGTCACGCCGCAGCTTTTTGATCGGCACCGTGCATGCCTCCGTGATGATGGCGTTTGCCCCGGCCATCTTTTCTTCTGCCCTGAGCGCGCAGGAAGCGCTGTCTGACAAAATGTTTTCTCCTACCATCTGGTTTGAGATGGATGCCCAGGGCAATGTGATGATTAACATCGCCAAGGCAGAGATGGGGCAGCATATCGGCACGGCGCTGGCGCGGATCCTGGCGGATGAGCTGGCCTGTGACTGGGACAAGGTGACCATCAGGCATGTGGATACCGATCCCAAGTGGGGCTATATGGTGACCGGTGGCTCCTGGTCCATCTTCCATTCCTACAAGCCGCTGTCTCAGGCCGGTGCCGCCGGCCGGCTGGCACTGATTGACGCCGGCGCAAAACTGCTGGGTGTGAGTGCAGAGCAGTGTGAAGCCCGGGATGGCAAGGTCTTTCATGGTGACCGGTCCGTCAGTTATGGCGATATCGTCACCAGGGGTGAGCTCAACAGAGTATTTACCGCCGAGGAAATTGCCGAACTGCCCATCAAGCCTTCCAACAAGCGCCATTTGATAGGCAAGCCTTCCAGGGCGCTGGATATTCCGGCCAAGACCAATGGTACCGCCGTGTATGGCATCGATGTGGAAGTGGAAGGCATGGTGTATGCGCGCCCGATTCTTCCTCCCACCCGCTATGGCAGTACGGTTGAAAGGGTGGACGACAGCGCAGCGCGTGACATCAAGGGATACCTTGGCTATGAGGTGCTGAAAGACCCCAGCAAGACCTGTGAGGGCTGGGTGACCGTGATTGCGGATAACTTTCCCTCGGCCATCAAGGCCGCCAATGCCATCAAGGTGGACTATAAGGCGGGCGAAACCGCCACTGTCAGCGAAGCCGACCTGCAGAAAGAAGGGGAGCGGCTGGTGCGGGATCGCACTCAGGGGCTGCTGTTTGTTGATGAGGGTGATGTCACCAGGGCGCAGGCCGACTCCGGCAAAACCATAGAGGCCCTCTATACCACCGCCACCGCCAGCCACTTTCAGCTGGAGCCGTTAAATGCCCTGAGTGAATTCAGGGACGGCAAGTGGCATGTGCATACGGGGAACCAGTGGCAATCACTGACACTGCCGACCATTGCCAAGGCCGCCGGCGTTTCCGAAGACGACGTCATCATGCATCAGTACTACCTGGGAGGGGGCTTTGGACGTCGTTTGTACGGAGACTGGATCGTGCCCTCGCTGCTGACCGCCAAGGCCATCGACAAGCCGGTCAAGCTTATCTTCACGCGAGAAGACGACACCCTGTTTGATCAAAGCCGTTCGGCATCTACCTCACTGTTTCATGCTTCTTTTGATGATAACGGCAATTTCACCGGCCTGGAGCACGCCTTCGCCGCCGGCTGGCCCACCCTGACCATGGCGCCCGGATTTATGGCCGACAGCGTGGACAAGAAAGGCAAGATCGACATGTTCTCCGCCTCGGGCGCCGATCACTGGTACAGCATGGCCAACCACCGTGCGCGCGCGATCAACAATGAACTGGCGCAAAAAACCTTTACCCCCGGCTGGTTGCGCGCCGTGGGGCAAGGCTGGATCGTCTGGGGCCTGGAGTCGTTTATCGATGAAATCGCCGTGGAACTCGGCAAGGATCCGGCCGAGTTCCGTCTGGCGTTGCTGGATGGCGCCGGCAAGCAGGCGGGCAAGGCGCCGGAAAGTGTTGGCGGAGCAAAGCGCCTGCACAACACCCTGGCACAGCTGAAGGCCAAGGTGGCAGATATCAAGCTGGAGGCGGATGAAGGCATCGGCTTTTCGGTCAGCGCGGGCCAGGAACGTACCATGCCGGCCTGGATTGCCACGGCGGCGCATGTTCATGTGAACCGCCAATCCGGAAAGATTACCGTCAAGAAACTCTGGGCCGTTGTCGACGCCGGCATTGTGATCCACCCCGATGGCGCCCTGGCGCAGATTGAGGGCTCATTGCTTTGGGGTACCAGCCTTGCCCTGTTTGAGCACAATGCCTACCAGGATGGCCGGGTCAGCAAGACCAACCTGCATAGCTATCTGCCGTTGCGCATGAACGACCTGCCGGAGATGGACATTGAATTCATCGAGAGCGATGAATTTCCGGTCGGCCTGGGTGAGCCCGGTGTCATTGGCGTTGCACCGGCGATTGGCAACGCGGTTTATCAGGCGGTGGGCATTCGGTTGCGCGAACTGCCCATGCTGGCCAACCACGTACTGAATACCCTGGCGGTTGGATAAATCTGGCGGATTACACCAGGCGAAAGTGTTCCGCGTATCGCGCGTGGAACACTTCCTTTGGCCTGAATCGGTTACCACGGTCGTGTGCCAATGACCGGTAACACGTGATGAAAGGGAATGGTGACAACAATGAAGGCTCTTACATCGGTATCACTGAATTCTCTGTTTCTGGCAGTGGTGGCGCTGGCGCCACAGCATGCCAGGGCAGACGCCTATTCGGATTACATGGCCTCGCCATCGGCGGCAGGGGCATTCCAGTATCTCTACCAGGTGGCCACCCACCCACGTTGTGCCAATTGTCATGGTGTGGTGGAAGATGGTATACACCGGCCGACGGTGGGCGATCAACGTATTCCGCACCCGATGAATATTACCTCGCTCAACAACATTCGGCTGATCGCACAGGATGGCAAATTTGTCATGGCAGACAATCTGCAGCCGGTTAACTGCCGAAGCTGTCACCGGGACGAAAACGGAACAGAAGCGGGCATGCCTCCCGGCGCCGCGAATGATTTAATGCCCGGGTTTGTCTGGCATATGCCGCCCGTCACCATGGTGATCGAGCAAGACATCACGCCGGCGGAACTCTGCAACAACTGGCTCGACCCGGCCAAAAACAGCTTCCTGGCGATGCGTGGCGGTCGATCCGATATGGCGACCTTTAAAAAGGAGTTTGAGCACCATGTTCAGGACGATCCCCTGGTGCGGTGGTCGTGGGACCCCGGGCTGAATCGCACCCCGGCGCCCGGCTCCCACAAGGATTTTGCCCAGGCCATGACACTATGGATTGATGGCGGTGCGCCCTGTCCCGCTGGCTGATGCCTATGAAACCTCACAGGGGAGCATTGAATGCCGCGTAATATTCTGATCCTGTTTGCTCATCCTTCGCTTCATCGATCAGAGGCCAATGCTCCCCTGCTGGCAACGGCACGACAGGTTGACGGTGTCTCTGTTATCGATCTTTACGCGGAGTACCCCAACTTCGCCATCGATATCGACAAGGAACAGCAGCGCCTGCGTCAGCATGAGATCATTATCTTTATGCATCCCCTCTACTGGTACTCCACGCCTGCCATGCTCAAGGAATGGCAGGATCTGGTGCTGGAATATGGGTTTGCTTATGGCGCCGGCGGCACCGAACTGAAAGACAAAATCTTTCTCAGTGTCACCACCGCCGGAGCGAACGCCGATGCCTATTGCGCCGAGGGGTTCAACCACTTCAGCCTGAGGGAGTTAATGCGCCCTCTGGAGCAGACCGCCCGCATTTGCGGCATGCATTACTTGCCCCCCTTCGTACTCTATGGTGCACGCACTGCCGGCGACGAAAACAGGATTCAGCCGCACCTGGAACGCTGGCAACGGCTGCTGATCGCATTGAGGGACAACACTCTGGATCTGAACCGGGCGCAGTCGGCCGCCTCTCTCAACGACGTGCTCTCGCTGTCCGCGGAGGATATGTCATGACGGTTTACTTCATTCAGGCCTTTATCTATCTGTGTGCGGCGGTGATCACCGTGCCCCTTGCCAAGCGCCTGGGCATGGGCTCGGTGCTGGGTTATCTGATTGCCGGGGTGATCATCGGCCCGGTGATTGGGCTGGTGGGTGAAGAAACCGAAACCTTGCAGCATTTTGCCGAGTTTGGGGTGGTCATGATGCTGTTTCTGGTTGGCCTGGAGCTGGAGCCGAAGGTGCTGTGGTCTATGCGCAACCGGCTGCTGGGGCTTGGCGGATTGCAGGTTGGGCTGACGTCGGTCGCCGTGGCCGCGGGGTTGATCGTCCTGGGCCTGGATTGGCGCCTGGCCACGGCCATCGGCGTTATTCTGTCACTGTCTTCCACCGCCATTGTGCTGCAGACCCTGAACGAAAAGGGACTGACCAGAACCGAGGGCGGGCGGGGTGCGTTTTCCGTGTTGCTGTTTCAGGATATAGCGGTCATTCCCATTCTGGCGTTGCTGCCCTTGCTGGAATTTCCGGCGTTAATGGCCGCGGGTGCGGCCGTTGCTGAACAGACGGCCGAGCACGCCCATGGCAGTGCGCTTGAGCATCTGCCCAACTGGTTGTATGCGCTGGCGGTACTGGGAGCCATTGCCGGCGTTATTCTGGGAGGGTACTTTCTCAGCCGCCCGCTGTTCCGGTATGTGGTGCAGTCGGGTCAGCGCGAAGTATTTACGGCAACGGCCCTGATGCTGGTCATTGGCATCGCGGCACTGATGAGCCTGGTGGGGCTGTCTCCGGCATTGGGAACCTTTCTTGCCGGTGTGGTGCTTGCCAACAGCGAGTTTCGTCATGAGCTGGAGTCCAATATCGAGCCCTTCAAGGGGCTGCTGCTCGGGCTGTTTTTTATTACGGTTGGCGCCAGCATCGACTTCACCGTGTTGGCAGCAGAATGGATGCTGGTGATTGCGGCCGTGATAGGGCTGATGACAATAAAGGCGGCCATTATCTATGTGGTGGCTCTTCCCTTTGGCCTCGCCAAGAGCGACCGCTGGCTGTTGGCCCTGAGTCTGGCTCAGGCAGGGGAGTTTGGCTTTGTCTTGATCAGTTTCAGCCTGCAGAATCATGTTATTCCTGCCGAAGTGGCCCAGCTTGTGGCGCTGGTGGTGGCCATCTCCATGTTCCTTTCTCCCGCACTCTTTATTGCGTATGAGAAGGTGCTGCTGCCCCGTTTCACCGTTGCCAGCAATACGCGGGAAGCCGACCGAATCGACGAGCAGGGGAAGGTGCTCATTGCCGGTGTTGGGCGGTTTGGCCAGATTGTGAATCGTTTGCTGGTGGCCAATGGCATCAAGACCACGGTGCTGGATCATGAGGCCGGACAAGTCGAAAACCTGCGCAAGATTGGTGTGAAAAGCTATTTTGGTGATACGACCCAGCCGGAGCTGCTACATGCCGCCGGCATAGAGCAATGTGCACTCTTCGTTGTGGCCATTGATGACAAGGTGCGCGCGGTGGAGCTGGTCAGGCATGTGAAGCGTGATCATCCCGGGCTCACGGTACTTGCCCGCGCCCATGACCGTGGCCATCTTTATGAGTTGCAGGAAGCGGGAGCGGATCATGTAGTCAAGGAGACCTATCATTCGGCACTGGCCCTGGGGGGCGAAGCGTTAACGCGTCTGGGCCTGCATCCGTTCCGGGTTGAGCAAAAGAAGTTCATCTTCCACAGCATGGAGGATGGTATTCAGGGCACCATGTATCAGGACTGGAAAGCCACCGCAGGGGAAGGGCGGCATTTGACCAACTACCGGCAATTGTTCCTGGAACTGGAAGTGTCGCTGAGACAGGCAATGGAGCGCGATCGGGCGGATAATCATGCACATGATGAGCGCGGCTGGGCACCACCACCCAAAGGCTATGATCAAGTGCTTAAAGAGGCAGACAAGACAGCCTCTGAACAGTGATACGACGTCATGCATGCCGGCCAGGGAGGCCATCGCCATGCACTATTGGCTCAGTCTTTTTGGCCAAACCGGCCAGCCAGTTGGTGTTGTCCTGGCGCAGAAAGTTGCCGAAAGCGCTCGCCCAGGGTCAGTTCCAGCCGGCGCAGGGTGCGCTCCAGTTGCACGCGTTCGGCGTGATTTTCGGTCGCGGCCAGCAGATCCTGCAGGCGCAGATATTCCTTGCGAGCTTCCAGTTCCGGCGGCAGGTAGCCGGCGTTTTTCAGCAGCCGGTAACCGGCGCGCAGGTGCTCGGGCACCAGGCTGTCGTCTTCCAGCTGCTGGGGCCGACCGGCACCGGGCAAATCGTCAAACTGACCTTCCTTGCGCGCCTGGTTGATGGCCTGCTCGGCCAGCTGGTCAATTAACCACATGATTCCTCCGTACTCATGCCCGCCCCATACCAATACTACCTTCGCCGGCAAGAGGGTTAGCGGGAAGGCGACACGGCCACCAGGCGCCGGCTCTGCAGCAGGGTGTAGGCGCCGCTGCCCACAATCAGTACGCTGCCGAGCACCGTCATCACATCCGGCTGCTCGTGAAATACCAGCATGCCCAGCACCAGGGCAAACAGCAGGCGGGTATAACGAAACGGGGTGACCACGGAAATTTCTCCGGTGCGCATGGCAATGGTCAGGGCGTTGTAGGCCGCCACACCGAACAGGACGGCGGCCAGCACCTGGGCCGCCGTGGCAGGAGCCATCTTCCAGCCGTCGAGCGCCAAGGCCTGTCCGTTGACAAGCTGAAGCAAAATGCCCGAGGGGATCAGCACCAGAAAACCGCATACACCCAGCTGAAAGTTGGACAAGGCGGGTGGTGCGGCCCGGGTGGCCAGATCCCGGCCCGCAAACCCCAGGGTACTGATGACGGCAAACAGAGAGGCAGGGTTAAAACCCTCCAGTCCCGGCCGAATGATCATCAGGACACCGGCAAACCCGACGGCAATGGCCAGCCAGCGCTGCATGCCAACCCGTTCGCCAAAAATGACCGCCGCGCCCAGAATCACCACCAGGGGAGACGCCTGCAGTATGGCCGACGCGCTGGAAAGCGGGGTCAGGGCGATGGCAAGGGCAAAGCACACACGCCCGGTCATTTCACAGAGGGAGCGGATCAGGATGGCGCGGGACCACATGGCTCGGGTCAGAATCGAGCTTCCGCTTCGCCATGTCAGCATCATAAAGATCAGGGTGCCGCCCAGGCCGAATAGGGTGAGCACCACCCCAATGGCCGCCTCGGTGGCCGCCGCCTTGATGAACATGTCCTCGACCGCAAAGGCCGCCATCGCCATCACCATAAATAGGCTGCCGCGCATGTTCTCCATTTGTGCCGCTCCTCCTTGAGTGGAAATACGCTTCGGGGGGATGCCGATCGTGCCCTTCAGCCATCGGCCGGCCAGCGAATTGACGGTTTCACTTGCCGATACAAAAGCTTGAGAAAATCCTGCCAAGCAGGTCGTCGGAGGTAAATTCGCCGGTGATCTGGCTGAGTTGTTCCTGGGCCAGGCGCAGTTCTTCCGCCACCAGTTCGCCGGCCATATACACCTCCAGCTGCTCTTTCGCCATGATCAGGTGCTGATCGGCATGGTGCAGGGCGTCCAGGTGGCGCTGGCGGGCGCTGAAGCCGCCTTCGCCGCCGCCCTGAAAGCCCATGCAGGCCTTGAGATGCTCTTTGAGTGCTTCCACCCCTTCGCCGGTGCGGGCGGAGATGGGGTATACCGGGTGTTCGCCGTCGCTGCTCACGGTCAGTGCCTCGCCGGTCAGGTCGGCCTTGTTGCGCACCACGGTCAGGCCAATATGGGCCGGCAGCCGGTCGATAAAGTCGGGCCAGATGTCTTTCGGGTGCAGCGCCGCCGTGGTGGTGCCGTCCACCATAAACAGAATGCGGTCGGCCTGCTCGATTTCGGCCCAGGCCCGCTCGATGCCGATGCGCTCCACCGCATCGCTGGCCTCGCGCAGGCCGGCGGTGTCGATAATGTGCAGGGGCATGCCGTCGAGGTGAATGTATTCCCGCAACACGTCCCGGGTGGTGCCGGCAATGTCGGTGACAATGGCCGATTCCTTGCCGGCCAGGGCGTTGAGCAGGCTGGACTTGCCGGCGTTGGGCCGGCCGGCGATCACCACCTTCATGCCCTCGCGCATAATGGCGCCCTGACGGGCTTCCCGCTGCACCTCGGTCAGCCGGTCCATGATGCCGTACAGCTCGCCGGCGATTTTGCCATCGGAGAGAAAGTCCACTTCCTCGTCGGGAAAGTCGATGGCCGCTTCCACATAGATGCGCAGGTGAGTAAGCGCTTCCACCAGGCCGTGCACTCGAGTGGAAAACTCCCCCTGCAGGGATTGCAGCGCCGAGCGGGCGGCCTGCTCGCTGGACGCCTCAATCAGATCGGCAATGGCCTCGGCCTGGGCCAGATCCAGTTTGTCGTTGAGAAAGGCGCGCTCGCTGAACTCGCCGGCCCGGGCCGGGCGCAGGCCGGGCAGGGTGAGAATGCGGCGCACCAGCATGTCCAGCACCACGGGGCCGCCGTGGCCCTGCAGCTCCAGCACGTCTTCGCCGGTAAAGCTGTTGGGGCCCTTGAACAGCAGGGCAATGCCCTGATCCAGCACAGTGCCCTGTTCGTCCCTGAACGGCAGGTAGTCGGCATAGCGCACTCTGGGCACCCGGCCCAGCACGGCCTGAGCCACGGCCTCGGCTTGAGGGCCGGAAACGCGAATAATGCCGACGCCGCCGCGTCCGGGGGCGGTGGCCTGAGCGACTATGGTGTCGTTGGACATGGGTTCTGTTACTCCGGAATAAGCTGTTCGGTTCAGTATGGCGGTGATGTCCGCCAATAAAAAAGGCGGCCCTCAGGCCGCCCAGTGTATTGCGTTATCGTCACTCAGGCCAGTCGCCTCAGGACGTGGCCTTGCTGTGCAGGCCCTTCTTCTCCAGCTGGCGGAAGATATACCACTGCTGGGAGATGGTGACCACGTTGCTCACCAGCCAGTACAGGGTAAGACCGGCGGGGAACCACAGGAAGAAGAAGGTAAAGATGATGGGCATAAACTGCATCACCTTCTGCTGCATCGGGTCGGTGATGGTGGTCGGGCTCATCTTCTGAATCACATACATGCTGGCACCCATCAGAATGGGCAGCACGAAGTAGGGATCGCGCACCGACAGATCGTCAATCCACAGCATGAAAGGGGCGTGACGCAGCTCAACAGACTCCATCAGAACCCAGTACAGGGAGATGAAGATGGGCATCTGAATGAGGATGGGCAGACAGCCGCCGAGCGGGTTGACCTTTTCCTTCTTGTACAGCTCCATCATGCCCTGAGACATCTTCTGGCGGTCGTCGCCGTAGCGCTCGCGCAGGGCCATCAGCTTGGGCTGCAGCATGCGCATCTTGGCCATGGAGGTGTACTGGGCCTTGGTCAGCGGATACATGATGCCACGCACCACAAAGGTGGTGAGCACGATGGCCAGACCCCAGTTGACCACAAAGCCCTGCAGGATCTGCAGCAGCTTGAACAGCGGCTGGGCGATGAACCACAGCCAGCCGTAGTCCACGGTCAGATCCAGGTTGGGGGCCACTTCGGCCATCTCATCCTGCAGCTTGGGACCCAGCCACAGCTTGGCAGACAGGCTCTGCTCGGCGCCTGCTGCCACCGTGGTGACCGGGGCCTTGAAGCCGATAATGCCCTGGCCCTGATTGTTCAGGAAGCGGGTATACAGCTGGTTTTCGCCGTTTTCCGGAGCCACCCAGGCAGACACGAAGTAGTGCTGCAGCATGCCGATCCAGCCGCCTTCGGTGGTCTGGTTCAGGTTGGCTTCACGCACGTCCTGGAAGTCGTATTTGCTGTAGCGGGTTTCGCTGGTGGAGTAGGCCGGGCCGCGGTAGGCAGACGCCATCAGCATGCTGCCGCCATCGTCACCGGGCTTGCTCTCGCTCTGCTTGAGCTGGGCGTAGAGCTGAGCCTGTACCGGCTTGTCGCTTTGGTTGCGAATGTCGTAGTTAACACCCACTACGTAGCGACCGCGCTCCAGGGTAAAGGTTTTGGTGAAGGTAACGCCGGCCTCGTTGGTGAAGGTCAGCGGTACGCTCAGGCGGTCTTCGCCCTCGGCCAGACGGAATTCACCCTGCTCGGTCTGGTAGACCGGACGGCCGTCGGCGCTGGCATCGGGACCGTCGCGACCGATAAGGCCACTTTGTGCCACGTTGACGAAGTTGGCGCCATTGCTCAGCAGCACGAACTTGTCGTCGGAGTTGAGCTCGTCGTCATGCTCCAGCAGCTCGGCGCGCACAATGTCGCCGCCCTGGGTGTCGATGGTCAGTTCCAGGGTGTCGGAGATCAGGGTCACCAGCTGGCGGCTGGCGGTCACGGGGGCGTCGGTAGGCACTTCGCCACCGGCCTGGTCCGACTCGGGAATAAAGCTGTCATCGCCCGTGCTGGTTTGGGTGCTTTGCTGCGCCGTCTCTGGCTGGGGCGCCTTATCCGTCTGCCACTGTTGCCAGATGAGAAAGCTCACCAGCAGCAGCGCAATAACAAGTATGTTGCGTTGGGATTCCATAGTGTCAGTTTCTTCGCTTTGTCGGGACCGGATCGTGGCCGCTTGGACCTAAAGGGTGGCATTTTAATAGACGTTTGATAGTTAACCAACCGCCTTTTGCAAAACCGTGGAGTTGAATGGCTTCAATGGCGTATTGAGAGCAGGTGGGGGTAAAGCGGCACCTGGGACCGAGCAGGGGGCTGATAACCAGCTGATAAAGCCGTACCAGGCCTATGCCGAGTCTTTGCAACGGCGAGAGAGGGTGCGCCATAGCCTTTCCATCAACTCGAACAGTTCGTCGTTGGGCACGTCTCCGATACCTTTCTTGGCGATCACCACAATGTCGACCGAGGGCAGCTTGTGCTGCTTCAGGCGAAAGGATTCACGCGCCACCCGCTTTACCCGGTTACGCCACACGGCGCGCTTGAGTGCTTTTTTGGGCACGGCAAGACCGAGTCGGGGGTGTTCCAGACCGTTGGGTTTGGCCAGCAGGGTAAGATGGGGGGAGGCGGCTCTGACGGGGTTGTCGAAGACGTTTTTGAATTGAGCGGGAGTTAACAGACGTAACTCCCGTGAAAAGGCGTGCCGGGCCATTAGGCGCTCAGACGGGCACGACCTTTGGCGCGACGGGCAGCCAGTACTTTACGACCGTTTTTGGTGGCCATACGAGCACGGAAACCGTGGCTGCGCTTACGCTTCAGATTTGAAGGTTGAAAAGTGCGTTTCATTGTTATTACCGCTTCAGTTAACTGTACAGTTTGACCGCCGTGGCGAAAGGCGCGCTGCACCAACCAAGACGACCCATAAAAGAGGCCGAATTCTAAACAGTTAAGTGCGCGTCGTCAATCGACATGGCATTGAATACCGAGCCGGCGCCTTTGCATGCATGGCTGGCCGGATCGATCCCGGATCCGTGAGGATCGCGGGGCATGAATTATACCCACACCGGCGCCGTTGGCAACAGGTGTCTGCCAAGCCCGGCGATCGTCTCAGCCGGCGGGCAGCACCTTGCGCAGAAAGGCGCGAGTGCGCGGATCCTGCGGGTTGGTCAGCAGCTCGGCCGGTGGGCCCTGCTCCACGATGCGGCCGCCATCCATAAAGATGACCCGGTCGGCCACGTCCCGGGCAAAGCCGATTTCATGGGTGACCACCACCATGGTCTGGTGCGCCAGCGCCAGCTTTTTCATCAGCCCCAGCACCTCGTCCACCCATTCCGGATCCAGCGCCGAGGTGGGTTCGTCAAACAGCATGACCTTGGCGTGGCTGGCCATGGCCCGGCCAATGCCCACCCGTTGCTGCTGGCCGCCGGACAGGGACGACGGATAGGCGCCGGCCTTGTCTTCCAGGCCGATGTCGCCAAGTATGCGCAGGGCCTCCGCCTGGGCCTCGGCCTTGGGCTTTTTCCATACGGTGATAAGCCCCTCGGCGATGTTGTCCCGGGCGGTCTTGTTGGCGAACAGGGCATAGTTCTGAAACACAAAGGAGGTGCGCTTGCGCAGTTCAATGGCCTGTTTGCCGTTGTGCCTGGCCAGATCGATGGCAAAGCCGTCTATCTCCAGGCTGCCCGCTTCCGGGGTTTCCAGCAGGTTAAGGCAGCGCAGCAGGGTGGACTTGCCGGTGCCCGAAGGCCCCAGGATCACCACGATTTCACCCTTGTTGATGTCCAGGCTGATGTCGTTCAGTACCGTCTGGCCGTGATAGACCTTGGTCAGGTTGCGTAACTTGATCATGTTGCCTCGGTCAGTAAGCCGCGTTCAGGCGGCGCTCCAGCCGGCCCTGCAGGTGGGTAAAGAACACCACCACCGCCCAGTAGATCAGTGCCACCGCAATAAAGGACTCAAAGAACTTGAAGCTGCTTGAGGCTTCCTTCTGGGCCGTGGCCATGATCTCGGCCACTCCAAGGGTAAAGGCCAGCGAGGTGCTCTTGATCATGTCGATGAAGTAGTTCATCAGCGAAGGCGTGGCGATGCGTGCCGCCTGGGGCAGAATAATGCGCTGCATGGCCTGGCCCCGGGTCATGCCGATGCTCATGGCCGCTTCCATCTGACTTTTGTGAATGCCCAGAATGGCGGCGCGAATCGACTCGGCCATGTAGGCGGCAAAGTGCAGGGTCAGGCCGATGACGGCGGCGGTAAAGGCGTTCATGCCGATGAAAATGGGCATGATCTGGGGCAGGCCGTAATACAGCAGGAACAGCTGCACCAGCAGCGGCGTACCGCGGAAAAACGAGATAAACAGCCGTGCCAGGGCGTTCAGCCCCGGCAGTTCAAAGGTTCTGATCACCGCCAGGGTGCCGGCGATGATCAGGGCGAGCACAAAGCCCAGCAGCGCCATTTCCATGGTCGTGCCCAAATATTTGAACAGGATTGGAAACAGCGCCAGGGTGTAGTCGATATCGAACTGCATGAGGTTACTTGCTGGTAATGTCGGCGTTCAGCCACTTCTCGGAAATGGCCTGAAGGGTGCCGTCGGCACGCATGTCGGCCAGCGCCTTGTTCACCTCGGCCAGCAGTGCCTGCTGTTCGGGTTTTTTCACAAAGGGAAAGGCGTTTTCAATGGTTTCAAAGGGCTTGCCGGCCAGTTGCAGCGGCAGGCCAGCCTCGTTGATCAGCTGGGCGGAGCCCACCCGGTCCATCACAAAGGCGTCAATCCGGCCCAGGGCCACGTCCTGTTCCAGGTTGGTTTCGTAGGTGATGATGTCGATCTCGTTATTGGTGTCGTGCTTGCGCATCAGCTGCTCAAAGTTGGAGCCCAGGTTGACGGCCACTTTCTTGCCCTTGAGATCCTCCAGGCCCTGAATGCTGTCGTTGCCCTGACGAACCACTATCTGTGCGCCGTCATACACATAGGGTTCGGCGAAGTCGTATTTTTCCAGCCGCTCTGGAGTAATGGAGATCTGGTTGGAAATGGTGTCGATGCGGCCGGTGTCGAGCATGCCGAACAGGCCGGAGAAGTTGGTGGTTACAAACTCCATATCCCGCTCGATACGCTTGCCAATCTCGTTCCATACATCCACTTCAAAGCCCTGCAGCTCGTCTTGCTTGACGAAGGTAAAGGGAAAATAGCGGCCAGACATGCCCACCTTGACCGGATCGGCGGCCATGGCGGGGGCGATAAGGGTAGCGGACAGGGCCAGGGCGGTGCCCAGACGACGAATGGATGCGAACATGGTAACTCTCCTTATTATGAACCCGGACGAAAACGGCCACGTCCGGCATCATTACAGCATAAATGACGGTGGCCTTTTTATACCAGCCGGGGCCATGACACCAGTATCTTACAAGTTATCAACCTGAAAAGGGGAGGCGGTGGCGCCACCCGGCCGAAAAATCCTCAACAAAAGATTCATGAGAATCCTTTTTCCATGAGTGTGACGATGCGGCGAACCGGGGAAGCAAGGGCTCACTCCGGCAGCAGCCAGCGTATAAACTGGCGGGCGGCCACCGAAGCGTGGCGATGGCTGGGCTCCAGCAGGCACAGGTAACCCCGGCTGGGCATGCTCTCGGGCAGGGCCTGCACCAAAGCGCCCTCGCTCAGATAAGGCTCCAGTAACCGCTCCCACCCAAGCGTAATGCCCTGACCGGCCAGGGCCGCCTGCATCAGCAGCAGATAGCTGTTGGCCTTGAAGGTATGGGCCGGCGCCTGCCAGGGCTGCTCAATGCCGGCAAACCAGTCCCGCCAGGTGAGCCAGTCGTGGTAGTGATCTTCCAGCTCCAGCAGGGTGTGTTGCTTCAGCATCTGGGCCGGGTCGGTAATGGGGCCGTTTTGTTGCAGATAAGCCTTGCTGCACAGGGCGATCACCCGCTCCGGGCCAAATACCGGCCGAATGCGTACGCCTTCCGGTTCCCGCTCGCCGGGCAGCAGATAATACAGCGCCAGATCGAACTCGCTGGGATCGAGCCGGCGCGGGTCTTCTGCGGTCAGAATGCGAATATCCAGTTGCGGACAGGCCCGCTTTAGCTCGGGCAGCCGGCGGGTCAGCCACATGGAAGCGACGGTGGGGCTGGATGCCAGGGTCAGCTGCAGGCTGCCCTGGCGCCGGGTGAGCTCGGCGGTGCCGCTGGCCAGTTCCCGCAGCAGCCCCTGCACCAGTTCAAAATAACGCTCGCCCGCCGGGGTCAGCGTCACACTCAGGGCATCCCGAGTAAACAGCGGCCGGCCCAGACACTCCTCCAGCCGTTTGATCTGCCGGCTGACGGCGCTCTGAGTCAGGTTGAGTTCGGTGGCGGCCTGCGTAAAGCTGCGGCGGCGTGCCGCCGCCTCAAAGGCCTGCAGGCAGTTGAGGGGCGGCAGTGGCGAGATTTTCTGGGACATGGCGGTGCGGGCAAGGCTGTCGGTAACAGTCATTACTCTACCCCTGCCCGTCCGTCATGACTACTGAGCTCGGCGCGGAATGCGATATTCCCAGCTTTTATCGTTAAAGGGCTGGTCATTGAGCCAGGCCTGCTGATGGGCGGTCAGGTAGTAGTAGTGTTCGTCTCCGGTCATGCTCAGCCGGCTTTCCACTCGCACCTGCCAATCGTCCCGGCCGGCCCGGTACAGCCAGTGAATGTCGGCCTGAGTGGCGTCGGGATCATAAGGCCGAGTGCGGTACTCCTCGGTGGCCTTTTGCTCTACCCAAAAGCCGTGGTCAAGGAAGCGGTAGGTACCCATGTCGTCGTCCACCCGCAGGCACACCTCGCCGGACGCCACGTCCTCGGTAATGGTGCGTTTGGGGGCGGGCTCGCGCAGGTAGTCCATGTTGACCGGTTGGGCCGATTCGGGCGGCTGAAACGGGTTGTCGATGGCCTTGCCCTCAAAGACCGGCAGCAGCAGTTGCTGGGCGCCGGGAGCCAGGGTCAGGGTGGTCAGCTTGCGGCTGGGCCACAGCAGCGGAAAGTGGGCGGTGGAAATGGCCAGCCGCAGCCGGTGACCGGCGGGCACCTTGTAACCCATGTTGTCGAGCACCACCTCAAAAGCCATGTTTTCGCCCGGCACCGGCGGCGTGACTTCGGCGCGGTCATGGCGCAGGCTCAGATTGAGGGTGCCGTAGCTTACCAGGGTGGCGCGGCCGTCGGGGGCGACGTCGCAGAGGCGTACCGTGACCTGTCCGCAGTCCTGATCCACGGCGCCGGTCAGGCGCACCCTGGGGTTGCCCAGCAGCGGCAGCGGCTCGGCGAGCGGTGCGCTGTCAAAGCACAGCGACTGGGCGTCGTCCCGGCGCTGGTCGGTGGGAAAGTCCGGGCCAAACCAGATGGCGCAATATTCGCCGCCGTGTACGCCCGTGGTCAGCGGCGAGCAAATGGAAGTGGGCTCAGTCAGCGAGTACTCACCCTCGCGCAGGCCGCCGTCGGCCAGGCTGAAGGTTCTGTCGCGAACCTGGGAGGCGGGCCAGCCCTCGGTCTGCACCCAGTCACCGGCGCGATGGGCGGCCATGGCTACCGGCGGCTGTGCCTCCTGCAGGTAAAAGGTGCACTCGGGCTCGTCCATGATGCCGGTGTCGATGTCCTTGAGCCAGTGATCCCACCAGCGCAGTGCCTCCTGTAAAAAGCCGATGGCCGGATCGGGAATGGCGAAGTGGGGATACTTGTGGATCCAGGGACCTATCAGCGCCTTTTTCGGGCAGGTCAGCTGTTCCATCATGCGCACCGGAGTGTTGCGGTAGGCATCGCCCCAGCCGCCGATGCAGTATACCGCGGCCTCGATGTCGGCATAGTTTTCACAGACGGAGCCGTGCTGCCAGTAGGCGTCCCGGGTGCCGTGCTCGATCCAGGGATGGGCCATCAGCGGCATGTTCTCCAGCCGGTATTTCCAGCGTTCCAGCCAGTCGTCACCCACCAGTCGCGGGTCGGGCACGGCGGCGGAAAAACTCAGCATGGTGGCGGCCCAGCCCAGGTTTTCCAGCAGCAGGTTGCCACCCTTGAAGTGCACGTCGTCGGCATAGCGGTCGTCGGTGGAACAGAGGGTGATAATGGCCTTCAGCGGCGCGGGCCGGCGCGCCGCCAGCTGCAGGCTGTTAAAGCCGCCCCAGGAGATGCCCATCATGCCCAGCTTGCCGCTGCACCAGGGCTGGCGGCTGATCCAGTCGATCACTTCCAGGGCGTCGTCCTGCTCCTGTTGAAGGTATTCATCCAGCATCAGGCCGTCGGACTCGCCGTTGCCGCGAATGTCCACCCGCACGCAGGCATAGCCGTGACCCGCCAGGTAGGGATGGGTGAGGGCGTCGCGCACCGCGGTGCCGTCGAGCTTGCGGTAGGGCAGGTACTCGAGAATGGCGGGCACCGGGTTCTGCTCCGCGTCTTCCGGCAGCCAGATGCGGGCCGCCAGCTGAGTGCCGTCCTTCAGCGGAATCAGGGTGTGTTCGATCTCGCGTACGCGATGGGGAAATTCATGCCTGATGTGCATTTGCCGGAACTCCTTCAGGGGTGGATGAATGTGTGGTGTTGCGTCCGCCGGCGGCGCCGGGGTGTGCGGCGTTAGTAACCAGCGCCGGGTTGGACAGCCAGTGCCACAACGAGCCGCTGGCCAGCAGAATGATGAACAAGGCGGGCAGGCCGCCCAGGTTGGACAGCATCTTGACGCCGTCGATGCCCACAAAGGACACCATCACCCAGGACACGGTGCCGATCACCGACCCCCATAGCACCTTGATACCGATATTGCTGTCCTGCTGACTGTCGGCGGTCAGGCCGCGAGTGCACAGGCCGCCAATGGCGTCGGTGTTGGAATCGGCGGCGGTAACGTAGGACACAAAGGCGATAAACAGCAGCAGCACTATCATCAGCTGGCTGCCCGGCAGCTGCTCAAAAATGTGGTAGAGCACGTGCTCCACGCCGTCGTTATTGAGCACTGCGTTGAGGCCGGCGGCCTGGTGCAGATCGAGATAAATGGCGGTGCCGGAGAAAATGCAGATCCAGACGATGGCGAACAGCGCCGGATACACCAGGTTGATGCGAATAAACTCGCGCACCGTGTAGCCCCGGGCGATTTTGCCGAGGAACAGGGCGGTGACCGGCGCCCAGGCGAACCATACCGCCCAGTAGAAGATGCTCCACCACTGGGGCCAGGGGTCGCCGGCGGCGGCGCCGGTAAACAGGCTGCGGGAGAAGAAGGTGTCCAGATACAGGCCCAGGGACTCGGTGCCCAGGGCGACCATAAAGGCGCTGGGGCCAAAGCAGAACATGAACACCCCGAGCAGCAGCAGCAGCCAGGCGTTGAGCGCCGACATGCGGGCGATGCCCTTTTTCAGGCCGCTGGCGGCGGAGAACACAAAGGTGGCCACGATCAGCGCAATCACCACGCCCAGTCGAAACGGGCTGGTGTCGCCGCCCAGATACTGACCGGCGCCGCCGGCCAGGGTGAGGGCGCCGGTACCCAGGGACGAAGCCATGCCGGCCACCAGGGCGTAGAGGGCGATGGCGTCGATCAGGCTGCCAAGGCGGCGGGTCAGCCGCGGCCCCAGCACCGGCTCCAGCATGCTGCCGATGGAAAAGCGCTTGCGCTGGTTATAGAAGGCCAGGGTGAACACCAGGGAAGGAATGGTGTAGATGGCGTAGGGGGTAAAGGACCAGTGCAGGAACATGGTGGCCATGGCAAAGCGCGCCGCCTCGGGGGAGCCGGCTTCCAGCCCGGCGCTTTCGGGCGGACCGAACAGGTGATACAGGGGCTCGGCCGTGGTCCAGAACAGCACGCCCACCGCCAGGGTGGTGCACAGGGTAATGGAGAACCAGCGCCAGCGGCTCAGCAGCGGCTCGGCCTGGTCGCCACCGATACGAACCCGGCCCAGGGGCGAGCAATACACCAGCACCGCCAGCACCAGCAGGTAGAGGCTGCCCAGGCTGAACAGCCAGGAGAAGTTATCGAGAATGGCGCCGTTGAGTGTCTTGGTGGTGGCGAGAAAGCCATCGAGGTTGAGATAGCTGGCGAGCAGGGCACCCAGCAGCAGCAAAAAGGTCGGCCAGAACACCAAAGGCCGTATATTGGTCAATAGCATAAAGAATCACTCCATGATCGGATACTGCATATCCTGTTGATTCTGTTCGAAATAGAGCCATATGGGCTGGAATTTAATCCACTATTTCAACATTCCACAGCCAGTGTGCAGAGTCGCCCTTTATGGCTCAAATGACATATGAACACGGGGTCATGATCCCATGGCATGGGGAGGGAGAGTGATGCTGGCCCCGATAAGGAGCAGGCCGGGGCAACAAAAATGCCGGCGGTTGCCGGCATGGTGAACAGCATGGAGCGGGACTAGCCTTATTCCGTGATGGTGAACTTGCCTTTCATGATGCCGATATGGCCGGGAAAGGAGCAGAAATAGCTGTAGTCGCCACCGGCACTCATGCCCTCGGTGCTGAAGGTGACGGTGCTGCTTTCGCCGCCGCCGATCAGATCGGTGTGGGCCAGAATGCGCTCATCGCTGGTGTCCAGGTAGTCGTTGTCGGCGCCGGCACTGATGCCGCCGCTGGCAATGGCCTGCATGTCGGCGGTCTGGCTCAGCACCCAGTTATGGCCCATGACTTTCTTGTCCAGGTTGCCGGTGTGGTTCAGGGTCAGGGTCACTTCCTTGCAGCTGGCGGGTACGCTCAGCTCCTGCTGATTAAACTGCATGGCGTCGTTGCCTTCGATGGTCAGACTGCACTCGTCGGCCAGGGTGGGAAGGGCCGCCGACAGCAGCACCAGGCCGGCCAGAGACTTGATTACTTTCATGCCGTGAACTCCTCAATGATGGAATGAATCGAAAACCACCCATGAGGGTGGATCGATCCCTACCTTTACACAAGGTGATAATGATTATCAATATTCATTTTTCAGAGGATCCCGGCATTTACAGGGATCCTTTGTGCAATCTACAGTATACAAAATGTGCGTAGCTTGTTTATAAAGCTGAGGATCCTGTGTATTGCGGTGTGGTTTATTCACATAAGTCAAGGATCATATTTTTCAGGATCGGCGCGATCCGGCTAGAGATCCTGAAGTCGGGCAAGTAGAATGACGACCCCCTTGATTGATCCCTTTTGTTTCAGGAGTTCGAATGAGCGCTATGCTTTGGCAGCAGTGTCTTGCCCGGCTACAGGACGAATTGCCTTCCGCGGAATTCAGCATGTGGATCCGGCCGCTGCAGGCGGAGCAGGGCGACGAAACCCTGACCCTGTTCGCCCCCAACCGTTTTGTGCTCGACTGGGTGCGTGACAAGTACTTGATTCGCATCAACGGCCTGCTGGGCGAGTTTTGCGGCAACCAGTGCCCCCAGCTCAAATTCGAGGTGGGCAACAAGCGTGCCCAGGTCAACCTGATGGCCAACAGCGCCAGCCCCAACGGCAGCAAGCCCCAGGCCCGGCCGCAGCTGGTGCCGTCCTGGAGTGAGCAGGCGGACGACAAGCCGCAGATCAATCACAAGAGCAACATGAACACCAACTACACCTTTGACAACTTCGTTGAAGGTAAGTCGAACCAGCTGGCCCGGGCCGCCGCCCGCCAGGTGGCCGACAACCCGGGTGGGGCCTACAATCCGCTGTTTCTCTATGGCGGCACCGGCCTCGGCAAGACCCACCTGCTGCACGCGGTGGGCAACGGCATTCGCGAGCGCAAGGCCGATGCCCGGGTGATTTACATGCATTCCGAGCGCTTTGTGCAGGACATGGTCAAGGCGCTGCAGAACAACGCCATCGAAGAGTTCAAGCGCTACTACCGCAGCGTGGATGCCTTGCTGATCGATGACATTCAGTTCTTCGCCAACAAGGAGCGCTCCCAGGAGGAGTTTTTCCACACCTTTAATGCGCTGCTGGAAGGCAATCAGCAGATCATTCTGACCTCGGATCGTTACCCCAAGGAGATCGACGGGGTCGAGGATCGGCTCAAGTCCCGCTTTGGCTGGGGCCTGACCGTGGCGATTGAGCCGCCGGAGCTGGAAACCCGGGTGGCGATCCTGATGCGCAAGGCCGCCGAGAACAAGATCCACCTGCCCGACGAAGTGGCCTTCTTTATCGCCAAGCGCCTGAGATCCAACGTGCGCGAGCTGGAAGGGGCACTGAACCGGGTGATCGCCAACGCCAACTTTACCGGCCGCTCCATCAATATCGACTTTGTGCGCGAGGCACTGAGAGATTTGTTGGCGCTGCAGGAAAAGCTGGTGACCATCGACAACATTCAGAAGACGGTGGCGGAGTATTACAAGATCAAGGTGGCGGATCTGCTGTCCAAGCGGCGATCCCGCTCGGTGGCCCGGCCACGCCAGCTGGCCATGGCCCTGGCCAAGGAGCTGACCAACCATTCACTGCCCGAGATCGGCGACGCCTTTGGCGGCCGGGATCACACCACTGTGCTGCACGCCTGTCGCAAAATTGGCCAGCTGCGGGAAGAGAGTCATGATATAAAGGAAGATTATTCCAACCTGATTCGAACCCTGTCTTCCTGATCGGAGAGCACCATGCAGTTTACCATCAGCCGCGAAGCCCTGTTGCGCCCCCTGCAACTGGTATCCAGTGCCCTGGGAGGCCGACCCAACCTGCCGATCCTCAATAATATTCTGCTGAGCGTCGGCGACGACGCCCTGTCGATGACCGGCACCGATACCGAGGTGGAAATGGTGGCCAGAGTGCCGCTGGAAGGCGCGGTGACCGCCGGCCGCACCACGGTGCCGGCGCGCAAGCTGTTGGATATCTGCCGGGGCCTGCCCGACGGCGCCGGGCTGACCTTCAGCCAGGAAGGCGATCGCCTGCTGCTGCGCTCCGGTCGCAGCCGTTTTAACCTGTCCACCCTGCCGGCGGAAGATTTTCCCAATATCGAGGAATGGAGCTCGGAACTGGAGTTCGACATCAACCAGCTGGCGTTGAAGAAGCTGATTGAAGCCACCCAGTTCTCCATGGCCATTCAGGATGTACGCTATTACCTCAACGGCATGCTGTTTGAAACCGACGGTAACAGTTTGCGCACCGTGGCTACCGACGGTCACCGCCTGGCCACCTGCCAGCGTGAGCTGGAGCAGGAACTGCCGGCCCAGCAGGTGATAGTGCCGCGCAAGGGCGTGCTGGAACTGGCAAAATTGCTGGAGCACGAAGATCAGGAGGTGCGTCTGCAGGTGGGCAAGAGCAACCTGCGTGCCGTGACTCAGGGCTTTATTTTTACCTCCAAGCTGGTGGACGGCCGGTTTCCCGATTACCGCCGCGTGCTGCCCCGTGAGAGTGACAAGACCCTGATCTGCGATCGGGAAGGGCTCAAGCAGGCCTTTACCCGGGCGGCGATCCTGTCCAACGAGAAATTCCGTGGCGTGCGCCTCAACCTGCAGCAGCAGACCCTGAAAATCACCGCCAACAACCCGGAGCAGGAAGAGGCGGAAGAGGTGCTGGACGTTAACTATCAGGGCAGTGATCTGGAGATTGGCTTTAACGTTTCCTATGTGCTCGACGTGCTCGGTACCCTCAAGTCGGAGCAGGTCAAGATGAGCCTGAAGGATGCCAGCAGCAGTGGTCTGATCGAAGCCGAAGACAACGGCGATGCCCTCTACGTGGTGATGCCCATGCGGCTGTAACATGGCCCTGCTCAACCTTCAGCTCAAAGACTTTCGCAATATTCGCCATGGCCGGCTGGTGCCGGCCTCGGGCATCAATGTGCTGGCCGGCCCCAATGGCAGTGGCAAGACCAGCATTCTGGAAGCCATTCACTACCTCGGCGTGGGCCGCTCCTTTCGAACCCATCTTACCGGCCGGGTTATTCAGCAGGGCGAACAGGCCTTTACCCTGTTTGCCCGAGTACAGCGTGAGGACGAAGAAGGCCTGCCGGTGGGCCTGTCCAAAACCCGGGGTGGCGCCACCCGGCTCAAGGTGGCGGGCCGCAGGGCCGAGCGCCTGGCCGATCTCGCCCACATTCTGCCCATTCAGTTGATCCACCCGGAAGGGTATAATCTGTTGACCGGCGGGCCCAAGTTGCGGCGGGCCTACCTGGACTGGGGGCTGTTTTATTCCCGGCCGGAGTTTTTTGCCGCCTGGGGTCGCTTTCGGCGTTTGCTTAAGCAGCGCAACGCCCTGCTGCGGCAACAGCGACCTTACCGCGAGCTGGGTTATTGGGATCCGCAGCTGGTGGCGGCGGGCGAGGCATTGAGTACGTTTCGGCAGGACTATGCCGACGCCATTGCCCCGGTGATCGCGGCCATTGCCGCCGATTTTCTGCCGGAGTTCGAGTTCAGCTTTGACTTCTTTCGCGGCTGGGACCGGCAGACCGAACTGGCGAAAGTGCTGGAGCAGGGCTTTGAGCGGGACGCCAACCTGGGCTATACCCAGGCGGGACCGCACAAGGCCGAGATAAGAATAAAGGCCCGGGGTATGCCGGTGCAGGATTTGCTGTCGCGTGGCCAGCTCAAGCTGCTGGTGTGTGCCATGCGCCTGGCCCAGGGGCTGTATTTAAAGCAGCAGTCCGGACAGGACTGTATTTTTTTGATCGACGACTTTGCGTCCGAGCTGGACCAACACAAGCGGGGATTGCTGGCCGGGCGGCTGAACGAGCTGCAGGCCCAGGTGTTTATCTCCGCCATCGACATCAGCCAGCTCGGTGACATGATCACACGGGACAACAGTAAGCTGTTTCACGTGAAACAGGGTGAAATCACCGAAACCCAGGAGTGCAAGCAAGCCAATGAGTGAACACACTTACGACTCTTCGAGTATCAAGGTATTGAAAGGTCTGGATGCGGTCCGCAAGCGTCCGGGCATGTATATCGGCGACACGGATGATGGCACTGGCCTGCACCACATGGTGTTTGAGGTGGTGGACAACTCGATCGACGAGGCCCTGGCCGGCCACTGCAAGGACATCGTCGTGACCATTCATGCCGACGGCTCGGTGTCGGTGTCCGATGACGGCCGGGGCATTCCGGTGGACATTCACGAAGAGGAAGGCCGCTCCGCCGCTGAGGTAATCCTGACCGTGCTGCATGCCGGCGGCAAGTTCGACGACAACTCCTACAAGGTCTCCGGCGGTCTGCACGGGGTGGGGGTGTCGGTGGTGAACGCCCTGTCGGAAAAGCTGCAGCTGACCATCTGGCGTCACGGCAAGGTCCATGAACAGACCTACCAGCACGGCGAGCCTCAGGCCCCGCTGACCGCCGTGGGTGAAACCACCAAGTCCGGTACCCAGATTCGGTTCTGGCCCAGCGGCGCCACCTTCAGTGACACCAATTTCCACTACGACATTCTGGCCAAGCGCCTGCGCGAGCTGTCGTTCCTCAACTCCGGCGTCTCCATCAAGCTGCTGGACGAGCGGGACGGCAAGGAAGTTCACTTTCAGTACGAAGGCGGTATTCAGGCCTTTGTGGAATACCTGAACCGCAACAAGACCCCCATTCACCCCAAGGCCTTTCACTTCACCAGCGAACGGGAAGACGGCATTGCGGTGGAGGTGTCGATGCAGTGGAACGACTCCTATCAGGAGAATATCTTCTGCTTTACCAACAACATTCCCCAGCGGGACGGCGGTACTCACCTGGCCGGTTTCCGCGCGGCGCTGACCCGTACCCTGAACGGCTACATGGACAAGGAAGGCTTCAGCAAAAAGGCCAAGACCTCCGCCTCCGGTGACGACGCCCGGGAAGGCCTGACCGCGGTCATTTCGGTCAAGGTGCCCGATCCCAAGTTCTCGTCCCAGACCAAGGACAAGCTGGTGTCGTCCGAGGTGAAAACCGCGGTAGAGCAGGCCATGGCCGAGCGCTTGCAGGAATTCCTGCTGGAAAACCCCAACGACGCCAAGATCGTGGTCAACAAGATCATCGACGCGGCCCGTGCCCGGGAAGCGGCGCGCAAGGCGCGGGAAATGACCCGGCGCAAGGGCGCCCTGGATCTGGCCGGCCTGCCCGGCAAGCTGGCCGACTGCCAGGAAAAGGATCCGGCGCTGTCCGAACTCTACATCGTGGAGGGTGACTCGGCGGGCGGCTCCGCCAAGCAGGGTCGTAACCGCAAGTACCAGGCCATACTGCCGCTCAAGGGCAAGATCCTTAACGTGGAAAAGGCCCGCTTCGACAAGATGCTGTCGTCCCAGGAAGTGGCCACCCTGATCACCGCCCTGGGCTGCGGCATTGGCCGGGACGAGTACGATCCCGACAAGATGCGTTACCACCACATCATCATCATGACCGATGCGGACGTGGACGGTGCCCACATTCGAACCCTGCTGCTGACCTTCTTCTACCGGCAGATGCCGGAGATCATCGAGCGCGGTTACGTCTACATCGCCCAGCCGCCCCTGTACAAGGTGAAAAAAGGCAAGCAGGAGCAATACCTGAAAGACGAGCCGGCCATGCTGCAGTATCAGACCAGCCTGGCCCTGGACGGCGCCACCCTGCATGTTAATGAATCGGCCCCGGCCATCGGCGGCGAGCAGCTGGAAAAGCTGGTCAATGACTACCGCAAGGTGCAGGAGCTGATTGTGCGGTTGTCCCGCCGGGCGCCGGAAGTGGTGCTGAACGAGCTGATCTACCAGCCCGAGCTGACCCTGCAGGCGCTGACCGATCAGGGCCTGGTCAACGGCTGGATTGATGCCATCAACCAGTCCCTGGAAAACAGCAACACCAACGGCACCCAATACTCCCTGGACGCGGTGTTCTCGGAAGAGCGCAACTGCTACCTGCCGCGAGTGAAAGTGCGTCAGCACGGCATCGAGCGGGAATTCCCGATCAGCTACGACTTCTTTGCTTCCGGCGAATACCGCAGCATTGTGGAGCTGGGCAAGGGCATCGCCAACCTGATAGAGGAGGGTGGCTACGTCAAGCGCGGTGAGAAGACCAAGACCGTGGACAGCTTTGCCGAGGCCCTGGAGTGGCTGATGAACGAAAGCAAGCGCGGCCTCTATGTGCAGCGCTACAAGGGGCTGGGCGAAATGAACCCGGAGCAGCTGTGGGAAACCACCATGGATCCGGAAACCCGCCGCATGCTGCGAGTGACCATTGAAGACGCCGTGGCCGCCGACCAGCTGTTCTCCACCCTGATGGGCGATCACGTGGAGCCGCGCCGCGACTTTATCGAGACCAACGCCCTCAAGGTCGCCAACCTGGATATCTGATTCCGGCTTGTGCACCGACACCAAAGGCAGCCCGCGGGCTGCCTTTTTCATATCTCGAAGCCTACAGTGCGAAGCAGTAACGAGGTTGCACTCCGCCGACACGCTTCGTTGAAGGCCACTCACTAAAAAGCCTGCTGCGAACATACTTAATGTTCGTTCAGGCTTTTTACTTCGTCACGGCGAGCAAGCCCGCCCCATGGGACGTTCGGCAAATGTCATCCCTGACATTTGACGGTCGACTACGACAATCCCCGTTACTGCTTCGTTTGACTACTGAGTTGTCTGTGCCCTTGACTACCTCATAAACCTAAGCCTACTAGACTGGAATAAGCCACATACTTAACGATAAAGGGGAGCACAATGAGCAACCACAGTCGCAAGTATTCCAGCCGGGTGGTGGACGGCACGGCCAGGGCGCCGGCACGTGCCATGTTGCGGGCCACCGGGTTTGAAGACGACGACTTCCACAAACCCCAGGTGGGCATAGCGTCTACCTGGAGTAACCTCACTCCCTGCAATATGCATATCAACCAGCTGGCGGAAGAGGCGGCACGGGGGGCCGACGGCGCCGGCGGCAAGAGCATTATTTTCAACACCATCACCATTTCCGACGGCATTGCCAATGGTACCGAGGGCATGAAGTATTCCCTGGTGTCCCGGGAGATCATTGCCGACTCCATCGAGGCGGTGGCCGGCTGCGAAGGCTTTGACGGTCTGGTGGCCATTGGCGGCTGTGACAAGAACATGCCCGGTTGCCTGATTGGCCTGGCCCGGCTCAACCGGCCGGCGGTATTTGTTTATGGCGGTACCATACTGCCCGGCGACAACCACACCGACATTATTTCGGTGTTTGAGGCGGTGGGTGCCCACGCCAAGGGCGACATGACCACCCTTGAAGTTAAACAGATTGAAGACACCGCCATTCCCGGACCGGGCTCCTGTGGCGGCATGTATACCGCCAATACCATGGCCTCGGCCATTGAGGTGATGGGCATGAGTCTGCCGGGCAGCTCGGCCCAGAACGCCACCTCCGACACCAAGCTGAAGGACTGCCAGCGTGCCGGCGAGGCGGTGCTGAATCTGCTCAGGCACAATATTCGCCCGTCCGACATCATGACCAAACCCGCCTTTGAAAACGCCATCACCCTGGTGATTGCCCTTGGTGGTTCCACCAATGCGGTGCTGCACCTGTTGGCCATGGCCCATGCGATTGGGGTGGAGCTGAGCCTGGACGACTTCTCCCGTATCGGCAAGCGCGTGCCGGTGCTGGCGGATCTGCGCCCCAGTGGTCATTACATGATGTCGGAGCTGGTGGATATCGGTGGCATACTACCGCTGATGAAAACCCTGCTCGACGCCGGCCTGCTGCACGGCGACTGCCTCACCGTCACCGGCAAGACCCTTGGCGAGAACCTGGCCGGGGTGTCGCCTTACCCTGACGGCCAGAACATCATTCGCCCCCTCGACAACCCCATCAAACCCGACAGCCATCTGCGTATCCTGCACGGCAACCTGGCGCCGGGTGGTGCCGTAGCCAAGATCACCGGCAAGGAAGGCTTGAGCTTTACCGGCCCGGCTCGCGTGTTTGACTCGGAAGAGGAAACCCTGGCACGCATTCTCGATGGCACGGTGCAAAAGGGCGATGTGGTGGTGATCCGCTACGAGGGGCCTCGGGGAGGACCGGGCATGCGGGAAATGCTGAGTCCCACGTCGGCCATCATGGGCCGAGGCCTGGGCAAGGGGGTGGCGTTGATCACCGACGGCCGTTTCTCCGGCGGCAGCCATGGTTTTGTGGTGGGCCATGTGACCCCGGAAGCCCGCCAGGGCGGTCCGCTGGCGATCGTCGAAGACGGCGACATCATTACCATAGACGCCGAGCACAACCGGCTGGAACTGGAGCTGACCGACAGCGTCATCGCCGAACGGCTGGCCCGCTGGCAGCCACCCGAGCCCAGATATCGTCGGGGCGTGCTGGCCAAATATGCCCGCACCGTGGGCTCTGCCTCTTACGGGGCGGTAACCGACGGACGGGAAGAGGGACACTGAGTGAACAAAAAATATTCATGTTGCCGCTTGAAAGCGTAAAAGACCGTCCCTATATCTTTTAGTGAACAAGGCGGGTCGCTCGGTTGAGGGCCCGCACCGCCCGTCCGTATGGAGGGCAAGTCATTATCGCTCACTGGAGGATAGATTTATGTCACGCTTTGATTTCTCACCCCTGTACCGCTCCGCCATCGGTTTTGATCGCCTGGCGTCCCTGATGGAAAACGCCGCCAGCAATGGCAGCAACGGCAACAGCGGTTATCCCCCCTACAATATCGAGTTGCTCAGCGAGAATCAGTACCGCATCTCCATGGCGGTGGCCGGTTTTGCCCGCAACGAGCTGGAGATCACCAGCCATGAGAACACCCTGATGGTGAAGGGCCACAAGGCCCAGGAGCAGCAGGGCCGCAATTACCTGTATCAGGGCATTGCCGAGCGTGGCTTTGAGCGACGTTTTCAGCTGGCCGATCACATCAAGGTGACCGGCGCCGATCTGGAAAACGGCCTGCTGCACATCGATCTGGTGCGGGAAGTGCCGGAAGCGGCCAAGCCGAGAACCATCAGCATCGGCTGAGCGCGGTTGCACAAACAATTTGTACACACCCATTGACCTATTGCTTGCGATTGGAGGATAGGATTATGAGTCGTTTTGATTTGAGCCCCCTGTACCGTTCCGCCATTGGTTTTGACCGCCTGGTGGGCGATCTGGAACACCTGCTGCACGGCAAGAGCAGCGAGCAGCCGCCCTACAATATCGAAAAGCAGGACGACGACCGTTACCTGATCACGGTGGCGGTGGCCGGTTTCGCCGAGTCAGAGCTGGAACTGTCGGTGGAGCAGAACACCCTGCTGGTTAAGGGCAAGCGCGAACAGCCCGCCAGGGAAAGCCGCTACCTGTATCAGGGCATCAGTGAACGGGACTTTGAACTCAAGTTCCGGCTGGCGGATCACGTACAGGTAAAAGACGCCAAACTGGAGCACGGCCTGCTGCGCATCAGCCTGCTGCGGGAGGTACCGGAAGCACTCAAACCGCGCCGCATTGAAATCGGCGAGGGCCGGGTCCTGGAGCACAAGGACAAATAACCGATAGCTCGATAACACAACGCCGGCGAAAGCCGGCGTTGTTGTTTGTGAGGGCGGGGTAGCGAAGCCACAGCAGGGTTACCTCCACAGACACGCTGCGAGCCCATCCCTGGGGCGCTCGGCACATGCCGTCCCTGGCATGTGACGGTCGGTTCCGGCAATCCCTGCTGCAGCTTCGAGCAACATTGGTGTTGTCTGCATGAAGCCAGTACGTAGGTTGGGATGAGTTTACGAATCCCAACACTTTGCCGACAGCTTGAATGTTGTGAATTCGCTGCGCTCATCGCCAACCTACGCCATAAGCCCATTTCAGTTTTGGCTCTCACCGTAAATCGCCAGCACTTCCTGCGCCAGGATCTCGATGCCGGCTTTCACGTCCGCTTCCGGCTGGGCGTAGTTCAGGCGAATGCATTGCTTGCTGTGAGCCCAATCGTCGTCATCGATGCCGGGGAAGAAGTAGTGCCCCGGTACCACCAGCAGTCCTTTTTGCTTGAGGCGCTGATACAGCTCCTGGCAGTGCACCGGCAGATCCTCAAACCACAGCCACAGAAACAACGCGCCTTCGGGCTTGTGAATATGAAACTGGGGCAGGGGAATGGCCTGTTGCAGCCATTCCACCGCCTGCTGCGCCTTGTTCTGGTAGAAGGGCTTGATAACGTCGTTGCTCAGGCGAATGATGTCGCCGTTCTGAATCATCGGCAGGGTCAGGGCCGGGCCCATGCTGCCCGGCGCCAGATTGACGATGCCGCTGATATTGGTAATGGCCTGCACTATGGTGGGGTTGGCGATCACGATGCCACAGCGCACGCCGGGCAGGCCCAGTTTGGACAGGCTCATGCACAGTATGGTGTTGTCGTTCCAGAACGGCGTGGCATCACTGAAGATGATATTGGGAAAGGGGGTGCCGTAGGCATTGTCGATCAGCAGGGGAATGCCCTTGGCTCGTGCAATGCGATCCAGGTGGCTGATCTCTTCGTCGGTGAGCACGTTGCCGGTGGGATTGGTGGGACGAGAGACGCAGATCAGTCCAATGTCGTCACCCACTTCCAGGCGGTCGAAGTCCACGAAATACTTGAACAGGCCATCGTCAAACCGACGAATTTCCGGCTTGCAGGCCACGAAGTGATCCTCGTCCAGGGCGCTGTCGCCATAGCCGATGTACTCCGGTGCCAGCGGGAACAGCACCTTCTTTTTTCGGCCATTCGCAAATTCACCGGCCAGTAGGTTGAACAGGTAGAAGAAGGCGGTCTGGCTGCCGTTGGTGAGGGCGATGTTTTCCGGGCCCACCTGCCAGCCCAGCTCGTTGGAGAGCAGATCGGCCAGGGCACGAATAAAGCTGTCCTTTCCTTGCGGACCGTCGTAGTTGGCAATGGCTTTCAGCAGGTCTCCGGTTTTCAGCAGCGACTGTGCCTGGCTGTCCAGGTAGGCCATCACCTCGGGAATGGCAGCCGGGTTGCCGCCGCCCAGCATAATGGTGTTGGGGGCGGTCAGGCCCTGGTTGAGATCGTCCATCAGCTGGGTAATGCCGGAGTGACGGGTAAACTTCTGTCCGAAGGCTGAAAATTCCATGTTCGAGCTACCAATTGCGATACGAATGCGAAAGCTTCACGGTATCCGATATTGTGATTGGTGTCGACCGGCCGGCGGTGGTGTTTCACGCTGCCGGTACGTTCCTTGTTTCACGTGAAACAAGGAACGCGCCTTGGCTGGATTGTACCTAGTAGGTGTAGGTTTGGGTGGGACGGGCAAACTTGGACGGTTTGGCTTCATAACTGACCTTGAGCGCCAGTACGGTGCACTTCTCATCCTGCTCCAGCAGCGGGGCCAGTTCGGTGAGCAGTCGTTGACGCTGTGAGGAGTTCTGCCAGTGCTCCCAGCTTTCGATGCTTTGCCAGTTGGAGATGACATAGAAATGGTTGGGATGGTGCACATCCCGGTAGGCATCCCCCTTGAGGAATCCGGGGCGTTCGGTGATTTGCAGCATCAGGTTGCGAATGGTGTCCTGGTAAACGCTCTCCAGTCCTTCCGCCACCCGGCGTTCAATAATGACCTTGATCATCGGCATCGTCCTTGTGCGAGTGAAGTCACATTAAGTATTAACACAAATTCGGTCGATATTGGTAAGACCAGAACAAGAAACCGAGTGGGGTCAGGCTAGGGGCATGAAGGCTTGGTCGGGTGAGTCCATGGCTGACGGCCTCCGGATACAAAAAAGCCCCGCGAATGCGGGGCCTTGAGTGGCTATCTCACCGGCTTATTGCAGCAGGGAGATATCGGCCACACGCAGGAACAGGTTGCGCAGTTGATTCAGCAGGGCCAGGCGGTTGAGGCGAATGGCCTCGTCGTCGGCCATCACCATCACCTGGTCAAAGAAGGCGTCCACGCCCTCGCGCAGGGATGCCAACTCGGCCAGGGCCTTGCTGTAGTCACCGTCGGCAAACAGTGGCGCCAGGCGCTCGGCCAGCTCGGCTACCTGGCCGGCCAGTACCTTCTCGGCGTCGTCCTGCAGCAGCGAGGCATTCACCTCGGTGGCAAGGTCACCCTCGAACTTGGCCAGGATGTTGCCTACGCGCTTGTTGGCGGCGGCCAGGGCGGCGGCGGCCTCCAGTTCGCGGAAGGCGCTTACCGCCTTCACCCGTGCGTCGAAGTCGGCGGGACGGGTGGGGCGACGGGCCAGCACGGCCTGAATCACGTCTACGCCGTAGCCCAGATCCTGATACCAGGAGCGGAACCGGCCCAGCATGAACTCCAGCACGTCATTGGCCACGTTCTCGTTGGAGATCTTGTGGCCGTAGAGGGCGCGAGCCTGGTCGATCAGCATCAGCAGGTCGAGCCGGTAGCCTTTCTCCACGATGATGCGCAGGGCACCCAGGGCGGCGCGGCGCAGGGCGAAGGGGTCTTTGTCACCCTTGGGCGCCTGGCCAATGCCAAAAATACCCACCAGGGTATCCAGCTTGTCGGCCAGGGCCACGGCGGCGGACACGTCCTGGCCGGGCAGATCGTCACCGGCAAAGCGGGGCTGATACTGCTCCTTCAGGGCCAGGGCGACGGCTTCCGGCTCGCCGTCGTGGCGGGCGTAGTGCATGCCCATCACACCCTGAGTGTCGGTGAACTCAAACACCATGTTGGTGACCAGATCACACTTCGACAGCAGGCCGGCGCGCTCGGCCTGGGCCTGGTCGGCACCGATGGCGGCGGCCACATAGCTGGCCAGGGCGCTGATGCGCTCGGACTTTTCCTTGACCGTGCCCAGCTGCTTCTGGAACAGCACGCTGTCGAGCTGCTCCAGGCGGGATGCCAGGGTGGTCTTGCGGTCGGTGTTAAAGAAGAACTCGGCGTCGGCCAGGCGCGGACGCACCACCTTCTCGTTGCCCTGCACGATCTGGCTCGGGTCCTTGGACTCGATATTGGTGACGAAGATGAACTTCGGCAGCAGCCTGCCTTCGGCGTCGTATACCGGGAAGTACTTCTGATCACCCTTCATGGTGTACACCAGGGCCTCGGCCGGTACCTTGAGGAATGCTTCTTCAAAAGAGGCGGTCAGCACCACCGGCCACTCCACCAGTGACGTCACTTCTTCCAGCAGATCGTTTTCCAGATCGGCCACGCCACCCACGGCGGCGGCGGCATCCTTGACGCCGGCTTCGATAATGGCCTTGCGGCGCTCAAAGTCGGCCAGTACCTTGCCGCGGCTTTCAAGCTGTTCGGCATAGTGGTCGGCGTGATCGAGCTGGAATTCCCGCTCGCCCATAAAGCGATGGCCGCGAATGGTGCGGGCAGAGTCCACGCCCAGAATGGTGGCAGGCAACAGTTCTTCACCCAGCAGCAGGGTGAGGGTGTGCACCGGACGAATAAACTGGGTGGCCTTGTCGCCCCAGCGCATGGCCTTGGGGATAGGCAGCTTGTTCAGGGCCTGCTCCACCATGGCGGGCAGCAGCTCGGCGGCGGGCTGGCCCTGAATGTCGGCCAGGTGCACCAGCCATTCACCCTTGTCGGTCTTCAGGCGACCGGCCTGCTCCACACTGATACCGTTGCCCCGGGCCCAGCCCATGGCGGCCTTGGTGGGGTTGCCGTCGGCATCAAAGGCCGCCTGCACCGCAGGGCCGCGTTTTTCAATCTGCTTGTCGGGCTGGGCCGTGGCCAGCCCGCTAACCTGCACCGCCAGCCGGCGGGGGGCGGCGAACCAGCGAATGTCGGCAAAGGCCAAATCGGCACTGTTGAGTTCGTTTTGCAGGTTGTCGGCAAAGGCCTGACCCAGGCTGCGCAGGGCCTTGGGCGGCAGCTCTTCGGTACCGATTTCTACCAGGAAATTCTGTTCAGCCATGCCCTTATCCTTCTTTTTTGCACATGGGGAAACCGAGGGCCTCGCGGGACGCGTAGTAGGCTTCGGCAACGGCCTTGGTCAGGGTGCGAATGCGCAGTATGTAGCGCTGACGCTCGGTCACCGAAATGGCCTTGCGCGCATCCAGCAGGTTAAAGGCGTGGCCGGCCTTGAGAATGCGCTCGTAGGCGGGCAGGGGCAGGGGCTTTTCCAGCTCCAGCAGCCGCTGGCATTCCTTTTCACACTGCTCGAAAAAGCCGAACAGGAAGTCGACGTCGGCGTGTTCAAAGTTGTAGGTGGACTGCTCCACCTCGTTCTGGTGAAAGATGTCGCCGTAGGTGGTCTTGCCCAGGGGGCCATCGCACCACACCAGATCGTAAACCGAGTCCACGCCCTGAATGTACATGGCCAGTCGTTCCAGGCCGTAGGTGATTTCGCCGGTCACCGGCTTGCACTCCAGGCCGCCTACCTGCTGGAAGTAGGTGAACTGGGTCACTTCCATGCCGTTGAGCCACACTTCCCAGCCCAGGCCCCAGGCCCCAAGGGTGGGGTTTTCCCAGTTGTCTTCCACGAAGCGAATATCATGCACCTGAGGGTCCAGACCCAATGCCTCGAGCGAGCCCAGATACAGCTCCTGCAGGTTGTCCGGTGACGGCTTGATGATGACCTGAAACTGGTAATAGTGCTGCAGACGGTTGGGGTTTTCGCCGTAACGGCCGTCGGTAGGACGACGGGAAGGCTGTACGTAGGCGGCAGCCATGGGTTCGGGGCCGATGGCCCGCAGGCAGGTCATGGGGTGGGAAGTGCCGGCACCCACTTCCATGTCCAGTGGCTGCACTATGGTGCAGCCCTGGCGGGCCCAGTAATCCTGCAATGTCAGGATCAGTCCCTGAAAGGTATTGATATCGAATTTTTGCATGATGTTAGCGCCTTGATATAGGTGCATTCGCTGAGTGAAACTAGGCTACCGAGTATACCCGCTGGTCCGGTGCGAATATAGGCTGAATTGGGGAGGAGCCATGGTGCAACGCTGTGCCTGGGTCAATCAGGACCCGCGATACATTGATTATCATGACCATGAATGGGGCGTGCCCGAGCGCGACGGCCGCGCCCTGTTTGAGAAGCTGTGTCTCGACGGCCAGCAGGCGGGCCTGAGCTGGTTTGTAATTCTTTGCAAGATACCGGCCTACCGTGAGGCCTTTGCCGGCTTTGAGCCGGCACGGCTGGCCGGTTTTACCGAGCAGGATGTGGAGCGGTTGATGCAGAATGCCGGCATCGTGCGCAACCGGCGCAAAATCGAGTCCATTATCACCAATGCCCGCGCCTACCTGGCGATGGAGGAGGAAGGCATCGACTTCAGCCGCTGGCTGTGGGCGTTCGTGGGCGGCCAGCCGGTCATCAATCTCTGGGCCGAGTCTGCCGCCGTGCCGGCGACCACGCCGGAGTCCGATGCCATGGCGCGGGCGCTCAAGAAACGGGGCTTTGCCTTTGTGGGCAGCACCACCTGCTACGCCTTTATGCAGGCCACCGGCATGGTGAACGATCACCTGCTGACTTGCCATTGCCATCCCGCCAACGTCAGTCGTTGACCGCAAGCTTCATTCCGGACTTGGTTTATGGCGGGCAGCGGGGCTATATTGTCGCTTACTTGTGCTTTTTGAACGGGATATACCATGAAGAAGATTTGTCTGGCCGTGGCGGCGGCACTGGCTCTTTCCGCCTGTACCACCAATCCTTACACCGGCGAACGTCAGACTTCCAAGGCCGCCATCGGCAGCGGCATTGGTGCCCTGGCCGGCGCGGTGATCGGCGGCGCGTCCGCCAGCTCCAGCGATCGTGAAAAAGGCATTCTGATCGGTGCCGCCAGTGGTGCTGCCCTGGGCGGCGGTGTGGGTTACTACATGGACGTGCAGGAAGCCAAGCTGCGGGATCGCATGCAGGGCACTGGCGTCAGCGTGACTCGCAACGGTGATCAGATCATTCTCAATATGCCCAGCAATGTGACCTTTGCGGTCGACAGCGCCGATCTGTCCCCCAGCTTCTACAATACCCTGAGTGGCGTGGCCATGGTGCTGAAAGAGTACGACAAGACCTGGGTAAACGTGGTGGGCCACACCGACAACACCGGCTCTGCCAGCCACAACCAGACCCTGTCCGAGCGTCGTGCCGCCACCGTGGGTCAGTTCCTGATCAGCCAGGGTGCCGCTGCCAACCGCTTCAATATTCGCGGTGTGGGTTTCAACCAGCCCATCGCCAGCAACGCCACCGAACAGGGCCGCGCCCAGAATCGCCGGGTAGAAATCACCCTGAGCCCCATGGGTTAAGCGACACACTCGGCAAGTTGATGAAAAATGCCCGCATATGCGGGCATTTTTTATGACATCAGCGTCAGCAGAGCCATCCATAGCGGCAATATCGCCATGGCCAGCAGGGTCTGCCCGGTAATGATGGCGGCCATCAGGGGCGCATTACCGCCCATCTGGCGCGCCAGAATGTAGGATGAGGTGGCGGTGGGCAGGGCGCTGAACAACACCACCACTCCCAGCTCCACCGGGGCCAGATTTATCGCCCAGCCGATGGCTGCTGCCAACATCGGAAACAGGCCGAACTTGATGGCGCAGGCCTGCCAGAAAGCAAAGCCGGTGCCTTTCAGGGCGGAAAGCTGCAGGGCGACTCCCACCGCAATCAGCCCCAGGGGCAAGGCCGCCTGCCCGGCCAGCGCCAGGGTGTCCTGACTCCATCCCGGCAGTCCGATGCCGGTGATATTGAGGGCGATGCCGGCCAGGCAGGCCAACAGCAGGGGGTTTCTGGCCAGTGCCCTGAATGCTCCCCAGATTCCTGCCTGGCCGTAGCTGCCGCTGGCCACAAAGATCAGCACGCATAATACGTTGACCAGCGGCACCATGATGGCGATGGCCACGGCGGCGGCGGTCAGGCCGGTCTCGCCGTAAAGCGCGGCCGCCCCGGCCACACCCACATAGGTATTGAAACGCAATGCTCCCTGAAATACCGAGGTAAAGGCGGGCATGTCCGCTCCCAGACGATGGCGGTTCAGCCACAGGCCAAGGGCAAACAGGGAAAGCATGCCGGCCAGCAGGCCGACCATGCCGGCAAAGGCCACCTGGCTGAAGTCGGCGGTGGCCAGGGTGCTGATCAGCATGGCGGGAAACAGCAGGAAATAGATAAAGCGCTCCGCCTCTGCCCAGAAGTGTTCCCCGGGAAAGCGCAGGCGCCTGAGCAGTACCCCGGTCAGGATCAACAGAAACAGGGGGCCAAGGGCATGGCTGACGGCGAGCATGGACATTCCTTCTGGATATCGGGAGAGGGAATGCCAGCTTAGCAGCCTTGTGTCGGCGCGCCCACAGGCCTTTGGTCAAAGCGGTTGGCGCGGGCGAAGAAACGCGCTCAGTCGCCTTTTTGAATCAGAAAGTGATAAGGCAGCTCTTCTACCTGGCTGGACAACAACTGATGGTCCATAAAGCGGCAGAAACTGGGAATGTCGCGGGTGGTGGAGGGATCGTCGGCGGTGATCAGCAGGGTTTCACCGGCGGCCATGGTGCGCACCTGTTTGCGCACCATCATCACCGGCTCCGGGCAGCGCAGGCCGGTGGCGTCGAGGTGGTGGTGAGCATCGAAAAGAGAAGCGGTCATATCGGTCAATCAGGTTATAAAAACCCGCCTATCTTAATGCTGCCGAAAAAATGGTCAACCCCTTACTCCTCGCGTCTCACCCCTCACAGTCTTTCAAACACGGTCGCGATGCCCTGGCCCATGCCGATGCACATGGTGGCCAGCCCCAGGGTTGCGTCCCGCTGCTCCATCAGGTTAATCAGGGTGGTGCAAATGCGTGCCCCCGAGCAGCCCAGCGGATGTCCCAGGGCGATGGCGCCGCCGTTAAGGTTGACCCTGTCGTCCAGGGTGTCGAGCAGTTGCAGCTCCTTCAGCACCGCCAGCGACTGGGCGGCAAAGGCTTCGTTCAATTCGAACAGCTCAATGTCATCAAGAGTGAGGCTGGCGCGCTTTAGCGCCTTGTGTACCGCCGGCACCGGTCCCATACCCATGATGGACGGCTCGCAGCCGGCCACCGTCATGGCGCGCACTCGTGCCCTGGGTTTCAGCTTGAGGGCGGCGGCCCGGGCCGACGACATCACCAGCATGGCGGCGGCACCATCCGACAGCGCCGAGGAACTGCCGGCGGTGACGGTGCCGTTGGCAGGATCAAACACAGGACGCAGGCCGGCCAGTGACTCCAGGCTGGTGTCGGGCCGAATCACCTCGTCGGTCTCAAGGTTAAACAGGGCGCCGTCTGTATCATGACCCCGTGTTGCCAGAATTTCGTGATTGAAGCGGCCCTGTACCGTGGCTTCATGAGCGCGCTGGTGAGAGCGCAGGGCAAAGGCGTCCTGTTGTTCCCGACTGATGTGGTGCATTCTGGCCAGCATTTCGGCGGTCAGGCCCATCATGCCGGCGGCTTTGGCCACGTTCAGGGCCAACCCGGGGTGAAAGTCCACGCCGTGATCCATGGGCACATGGCCCATGTGCTCCACGCCGCCGATCATAACGATGTCGCCGTCGCCCACCATAATGGCGCGGGCGGCATCGTGCAGCGCCTGCATGGAGCTGCCGCACAGCCGGTTCACGGTGACCGCGCTGACCGATTTGGGCAGGCCGGCCAGCAGGGCGGCATTGCGGCCAATATTAAAGCCCTGCTCCAGGGTTTGCTGCACGCAGCCCCAGACAATGTCGTCGATATCCTTGGCGGCCAGCGCCGGGTTGCGGGCCAGCAGCCCCTGCATCAGGTGCGCCGACAGATCCTCGGCGCGCACATGGCGAAAGGCGCCGCCCTTGGAGCGGCCCATGGGGGTGCGAATGCAATCCACGATGACTACGTCGTTCATGCTCAGTCTCCTGCCGCCAGTCAGTAAAAGGTTTCACCGTTTTGCGCCATGTGGCGCAGCCGGTCGCTGACCTGATAGAGCGGGCCCAGCCCGGTATGGCGATCCGCCATGGTCAGGTAGGCGTTCAGCCCCAGGGTGTCGAGCCAGCGAAACACGCCGCCGCGAAAGGGCGGAAAGCCCAGACCATAGACCAGCGCCATGTCCGCCTCGGCGGGCGAGGCGATAATGTTTTCCTCCAGGCAACGCACCACCTCGTTGACCATGGGCACCATCATGCGCGCCACGATGTCGTCCTGCTCAAAGGTGCGCGGCTCGCCATGGTGCCGGGCAAGCAGCGTTCGGGCAGCATCGTCGCCGGTTTTCTGCAGCCGGCCCTTTTGGTCCTGTTGCCAGTGGTAAAAGCCATGGCCGTTTTTCTGGCCCAGCAATTGTTGTTCAAACATCAGGTCGATGGCGGTGCTGCCGTTTTGCTGCATTCGGTCGGGAAAGCCTTGTGCCATCACCGCGGCGGCATGGTGGGCGGTGTCCATACCCACCACGTCGAGCAGCCGGGCCGGGCCCATGGGCCAGCCAAACTGGCGTTCCATCACCCTGTCTATATCAGCAAAGTCGGCGCCGTCGGCGAGCAGCCGGTTAAAGCCAAAAAAGTAGGGGAACAGCACTCGGTTGACAAAAAAGCCGGGACAGTCGTTGACCACTATGGGGGTCTTGCCCATGGCCGCGGCACAGGCCACCACCCGGTTGATGGTGTCGTCGCTGCTGTGCTCGCCACGAATGATTTCCACCAGGGGCATTCGGTGCACCGGGTTGAAAAAGTGCATGCCGCAAAATTTGTCTGGGCGCCGCAGGTTGTTTGCCAGGATGGAGATGGGAATGGTGGAGGTATTGGAGGCAATCACGGTATCCGCACCGACCTTTTGCTCCACTTCCGCCAGCACCTTGGCCTTTACATCGGGGTTTTCCACCACGGCTTCCACCACCAGGCCCACCCCGTCCAGCTCGTCATTACTCAGGGTGGGGCGAATATGTGAGAGCACCCCGGCCAGGCGGGCGCCGTCGATTTTGCCGCGCTCCAGCTGCCGAGTGAGTCGCTTGCCGGCTTCACTCATGCCCAGGGCCAGGGCGTCATTATTGATGTCCTTCATCACCGCTGGAATACCCCTGACCGCCGCCTGGCAGGCGATGCCACCGCCCATGATGCCGGCCCCCAGCACCGCCAGACGCGTTACCGGGGCGGCGTTTCTGGCGGCCTGTTTGGCCTTGCCCTTGACCACCTGGTCATTGAGGAAAATGCCCACCAGCGCATGCGCCGCCGGTGTGCGGGTGAGCTTGATAAAGTTATCCTGCTCCACTTGCAGAGCGTCATCGCGGCCCATGCCGGCGGCGGCTTCAATGGTGTTAACCGCCATCATGGGGGCGGGATAATGGTGCCCGGCCCTGGCCGCCACCATGCCTTTGGCGGTGGTAAAGCTCATGGCGGCTTCCACAGGGCTCAGGGTAAGGGGGCCGGTTTTTTGCCGGCGGCGGTCCTGCCAGTTGTGCTCATTGGCCTGTTGCAACAGCCGAATGCCGGCCTCCCTTAGTTTGTCAGTGCTGACTACCGCATCCAGAAGGCCCAGCTTCAGGCAGGCATTCGCATCCTGATCCCGGCCCGTGGTGATCCATTCCATGGCGTTATCGGCACCCAGCAGCCGGGGCAGGCGAACCGTGCCGCCAAAGCCGGGCATGATGCCCAGCTTGGTTTCCGGCAGGCCGATGCGGGCGCTGGCGTCACCCAGACGAAAGTCGGTGGCCAGTATACATTCACAGCCGCCGCCCAGGGCGTAGCCACGCACCAGGCTCAGGGTGGGAAAGGGCAAGTCCTCCAGGCGGTTGAACAGGGCGTTGGCGCGACTAAGCCAGCCGGCCAGCTCGGCCTCGGGCAGCGCAAACTTGTCGAGAAATTCGGTGATGTCGGCGCCCACAATAAAGGTGTCTTTGGCGCTGGTTATCATCAGGCCGCAGATGTCTTGCCGTTGCGCCAGTGCGTCCAGGGCCGCTTCCAGCGACAGCAGGGTGCGGCTGTCCAGCTTGTTGACGCTGCCGGGTGCATTCAGGCTCAGCTCGGCAATGCCATTGCTTTGCCGCGTGATCGAAAGGGTTTCGCCTTGGTAGATCATGTCAATCGCTCCTTGAAGTCCCTGACGCGCCGCCTGATACAACCGGGCGTGATGCAATCACTATGGACAGTAACAAGGTACTTTTCAACGTGCTTTAAAACATGTGTTTGAATCCGTGGCAAAGGTGGAACAGTGAAGAGGCGGTGGCCTTTGATGGCTGTGTTATCATGGCCGGCCTTGTAAGAAATGCCCTTCGATCGAGGGCGGTGAGACCTGTTCAGGGATGGTTTATGGCCTTTACACCTTACGTGATTCCGGCTGCCCCCGTGGTGTGGGAGCAGGAAATCAAAAAAAGCCGTTTTATCGCCTGTCTGGCGCACACGCCCAATGCCGAGGCGGCCAAGGCCTTTATCGAACGGTTACGGGCGGAATATCCCGATGCCCGCCACCATTGCTCGGCCTTTATTGCCGGTGCGCCGAACGATTCCCAGGCGTTGGGCTTCGGTGATGACGGAGAGCCGTCGGGTACCGCCGGTCGGCCCATGCTGGCCGTGCTACAGGGGGCGGGCATCGGTGAAATCACCGCCGTGGTGGTGCGCTACTTTGGTGGCATCAAGCTGGGCACCGGTGGCCTGGTGCGCGCCTATGGCAGTTCGGTGAACGGCGCCCTGGCCGAGCTCACCACCATGGAAAAGGTGATTGAGGGGCGGCTGGCATTGTCTGCCGACTACAGTGATATGGCGCAGCTGGAGAGCCTGCTGGCACAAAACGGCGCTGGCTGGGAAAAGGTGGACTATGGCGCCGTCGTCAGCGGGGTACTGCGGGTAGACATGCGACTGCGCGACACCCTGGTGCGGCAGATAAAAGACAGAACCCAGGGAAGGGTGATTGCGCGCCCGATCACCGATTAACACTCGAGCTTTGGAACAAGCATGCATATTCGCACCATTATTCGCATCGTGGGCATTCTGGTCGCCCTGTTCAGTGTCACCATGCTGGCACCGGCGCTGGTCGCCTATATCTATCGGGATGGCGCCGGGCTCGACTTTTTCAGTGCTTTTGTCATTTGTCTGATCCTGGGGCTGGCATTGTGGTTCCCCAACAGGGCGCACCATCAGGATCTGCGAGCCAAGGAAGGCTTTCTGATCGTGGTGTTGTTCTGGACGGTGCTGGGCAGCGTGGGGGCTATTCCCTTTTTGCTCAGCGCCGAGCCGGACATGACGGTCGCTGAGGCCTTTTTTGAATCCTTTTCCGGCCTGACCACCACCGGCGCCACCGTTATCAGCGGCCTCGACCATCTGCCCAAGGCCATCCTGTTTTATCGCCAGATGCTGCAGTGGCTGGGCGGCATGGGCATTATCGTGCTGGCGGTGGCGATACTGCCGATACTGGGTATCGGGGGCATGCAGCTGTTTCGGGCCGAGATTCCCGGTCCGGTCAAGGACAACAAGGTGGCGCCGCGCATTGCCGAAACTGCCAAGGCGCTATGGTATATCTACCTGGTGCTGACCATTGCCTGCGCCTTGCTGCTGTGGCTGGCGGGCATGAATCTGTTCGACGCCATCTGTCATGCCTTTTCCACCGTAGCCATCGGCGGCTTCTCTACCTACGACGCCAGTGTGGGGTACTTTAACAGCCCGATGATCAACCTGGTTATTGTGGTGTTTCTTATCATCGCCGGGGTTAACTTCAGCCTGCATTTTGCCGCCTTTTCCAGCCGGGGCACGCGACTGTCGGTTTACCGGCTGGATCCCGAGCTTAAGGTGTTTATCGGTGTGCAGCTGGCGCTCACCCTGATCTGTATGTCGGTGCTGCTGGCGCATCAGGTTTACAGTGATCCCTGGCAAGCCCTGGATCAGGCCTTGTTCCAGTCGGTGTCCATTGCCACCACCGCCGGGTTCAGCACCACCGGCTTTGCAGAGTGGCCGTTGTTTTTGCCGATATTGCTGATGTTTGCCTCCTGTATTGGTGGTTGCGCCGGCAGTACCGGCGGCGGCATCAAGGTGGTGCGTATCATGCTGCTCAACCTTCAGGGCATGCGCGAACTCAAGCGGCTGATCCACCCGCGGGCCGTCTACAGAATAAAGCTTGGCAACAAGGCGCTAGCTGATAGAGTGGTTGAGGCGGTCTGGGGCTTCTTTGCCGCCTATGCACTGGTGTTTGTACTGTGCATGCTGGCGCTGTTGGCTACCGGTATGGATGAACTCACCGCCTTTACCGCCGTGGTGGCTACCCTGAATAATCTGGGCCCGGGCCTGGGCGAGGTGGCCGCTAATTTCGGCACGACCACCGACGGTGCCAAGTGGATAATGGTGCTGGCCATGCTGTTCGGACGTCTGGAAATATTTACCCTGTTGGTGCTGTTTACGCCGGCCTTCTGGCGCAGCTGATTGAGGAGTCTATGGAAAAACTGTTGGTGCTTTATTCATCCCGCAATGGTCAGACCCACAAGATCATTGAGGCGATGCGGCCGGAATTCAGTGGTTATGACGTGGAACTGGTGGATTTGCACACCAACCCCAAGAAAAACCTGAGCAAGTACGACAAGGTGCTGCTGGGGGCTTCCATTCGCTACGGCCGTTTTCACGACAGCCTGTACACCTTTATCCACACCCACAGTGAGCAGCTGGCGGTCGCCGACTCCGCTTTCTTCTGTGTTTGCCTGACCGCCCGCAAGCCGGAAAAGGCGGTGCCGGGCAATAACGCCTACATCAAGAAGTTTCTGGCCCGTTCTCCCTGGCGGCCGCGTACCATAGGCGTGTTTGCCGGGGCACTGAAATACAGTGAGTACAACTGGTGGCAGACCCGTATCATTCAGCTGATCATGAAAATCACCGGCGGCAGCACGGATACCAGTCAGGATCTGGAGTTCACCGACTGGGACAAGGTCAGGGAGTTTGCGAAGAAAATCGCAGGGCGGGGCTGATTTAGCGCAACATAAATACAGCAAAAAGCGGTTTTGGTATGTTTTTCATACGAAATCGCTTTTTTTAATAAAAATGTCAAAAAAGCCCTTGCGCAAAATCGGCGGCTCCCTATAATGCGCCCTCACTGACACGGCGGAACACGCCAACGGTCACAAACGTTGAAAGCGAACAAAACAAAGTTCAAATCAACGCTTGACGAACACCAAGGATTGCGTAGAATACGCAGCCCTGACCCGCTGAAGGGTCAACGCTCTTTAACAATTTATCAAGCAAACTGTGTGGGCACTCGCAGGATGTTGGGAAACAAAAAAATATTGTTTTTCAATGTTGTGTGAAGTGCACTAGAAATAGCAGCAATTCAGATATTCATTGAGCATCAAATCTTTAATTGAAGAGTTTGATCATGGCTCAGATTGAACGCTGGCGGCAGGCCTAACACATGCAAGTCGAGCGGTAACAGGAGAGTAGCTTGCTACTTTTGCTGACGAGCGGCGGACGGGTGAGTAATACTTGGGGATCTGCCCGGTCGAGGGGGATAACCGTTGGAAACGACGGCTAATACCGCATACGCCCTACGGGGGAAAGCAGGGGACCTTCGGGCCTTGCGCGATTGGATGAACCCAAGTGAGATTAGCTAGTTGGTGAGGTAACGGCTCACCAAGGCGACGATCTCTAGCTGGTCTGAGAGGATGACCAGTCACACTGGGACTGAGACACGGCCCAGACTCCTAC
>NZ_VFBE01000008.1:0-110963 GCF_011319775.1 Oceanimonas sp. MB9
AGCAGGTGCGAAAGCAGGTCATAGTGATCCGGTGGTTCTGAATGGAAGGGCCATCGCTCAACGGATAAAAGGTACTCCGGGGATAACAGGCTGATACCGCCCAAGAGTTCATATCGACGGCGGTGTTTGGCACCTCGATGTCGGCTCATCACATCCTGGGGCTGAAGTCGGTCCCAAGGGTATGGCTGTTCGCCATTTAAAGTGGTACGCGAGCTGGGTTCAGAACGTCGTGAGACAGTTCGGTCCCTATCTGCCGTGGGCGTTGGATGATTGAGAGGGGCTGCTCCTAGTACGAGAGGACCGGAGTGGACGAACCTCTGGTGTTCGGGTTGTCACGCCAGTGGCACTGCCCGGTAGCTAAGTTCGGAATCGATAACCGCTGAAAGCATCTAAGCGGGAAGCGAGCCTCGAGATGAGTCATCCCTAGGTACTTGATGCCTCTAAAGGGCCGTCCGAGACCAGGACGTTGATAGGCAGGGTGTGGAAGCGCTGTGAGGCGTGCAGCTAACCTGTACTAATGACCCGTGCGGCTTAACCATACAACACCCAAGAAGTGTGAGAGACTTGCGGTCTCGAGACTACAAACAGCATTCATCATAAAGTTTTTTTCCGAATTAAGTTTTTATGCCTGGCGGCCATAGCGTTGTGGAACCACCTGACTCCATGCCGAACTCAGCAGTGAAACGCACCCGCGCCGATGATAGTGTGGCAGCTGCCATGTGAAAGTAGGTCACTGCCAGGCACCCAATACCGAAAAGCCCGATACGAAAGTGTCGGGCTTTTTTCGTTTTCTGAGCCTGCACTTTTCGTCCTGACAGCCGCCGCAGGCGCGGTTTTAACGCCGGGCTGGTGTTGCATCCGTCATTCAATCTCCATTTAGCTCTACACTGCCTTATAGCATGGTGCTAGCGAGGGAGGCTCACCGCAGCGCCAGCTGGATAGGTTGTGTACACTTTTTGCTGTTATCTGTTCTTTTTTGTGGGTCATCAGTATTTACGAATAAGGTAGATGTAGATCACATTGATTCCAATTTTGTGTACAAAGATTTCACAATGGTATAACACGCATGTTTTTTTTGCGGTATCATCTAACTGACTCCGCACTATGGCACCAGCCTTGAAGTGGAGCATGGAGGGTAGTGCCACCGTCTCGACAGGATGTTGGCCAATAATAAAATGGCGGCCCACTGTAAGGCCCGCTCATTGGCAACGATTAACAAAGGGATCTGTTATGACCCAGGATGCAAAAACCGCACAAGGCAAAAATCTTGATTTGCTGTATTCACTGCACGACAAGCCCGGCTTTTTGCCGTCCGTGTTTGCAGCCTTGCAGCATGTACTGGCAAGTCTGGTTGGTGTGATCACTCCCACCCTGATTGTGGGGGGAGCACTCGGACTGGGTGAGCACGTTCCTTATCTGATCAGCATGGCGTTGATGGTCTCCGGTGTGGGTACCTTTATTCAATGTCGGCGCGTCGGCCCCATTGGTGCCGGGATGCTGTGCCTGCAGGGCACCAGCTTTGCCTTCCTGACCGCCGTGCTTTCCGCCGGCTTTATCGTCAAAAGTCGCGGTGGTACGCCGGAAGATATTCTGGCTACCATCTTTGGCGTCAGCTTCTGCGCCGCCTTTATTGAAATCTTTTTGAGCCGTTTTGTGCACAAGCTGCAGAAGGTGATCACGCCTGTGGTAACCGGCACCATCATCATCCTTATCGGTATTCCGCTGATCAAGGTGGCCATGACTGACATCGGTGGCGGCTTTGGCGCGCTGAATACGGACAGTTTTGGTTCTCTCGACAACCTGCTGCTGGCCGGTATCGTGCTGGTGAGCGTGATTCTGCTGAACCGCTCCAGAAACCCCATGATTCGGCTGGCGGCCGTGGTAATCGGCCTGGCCCTGGGCATGCTGGCCGCCTTCTTGATGGGCCGCCTGGACTTCTCTCACATCGCCAGCCTGCCGCTGATCTCCATACCGGTGCCGTTCAAGTTCGGCTTCCAGTTTGACCTGGCCGCCTTTATTCCGCTGGCCATTCTGTTCTGCGTCAGCGCCATGGAAACCACGGGTGACCTGACCGCCAACTCTACCATTTCCCGCGAGCCGGTGAAGGGGCCGGTATACATCAACCGCATTCGTGGTGGCGTACTGGGGGATGGTGTCAACTCCATGATTGCCGCTGTGTTCAACAGCATGCCGTCTACCACTTTCAGTCAGAATAACGGCGTTATCGCCCTGACCGGTGTGGCCAGCCGTTTTGTGGGGATCTATATCGCCGCCATTCTGTTTATCATGGGCTTGTTCCCCATCATTGGCGGCGTGCTGCAGACCATGCCCAAGCCGGTGCTGGGCGGTGCGACCCTGATCATGTTCGGTACCGTGGCCGTGGCCGGTATTCGCGTGCTGTCCCAGGCTAACCTGGATCGCCGCAACATGATGATTATCGCCATTTCCGTGGGCATGGGTATCGGTGTTTCCGCCGTGCCAAACGTGCTGCAGGCCCTGCCGGACACCGTGGAGAACATTCTGAAGTCTCCGGTGGCCATGGGTGCCATTACCGCCATCCTGCTGAGTCTGATTCTGCCCGAAGGCCCTGCCGAGGAAGAGGAAGCCGAGGTGAAGTCCGACGAGCAGGCTGGTGAAGGTAAAAAAAAATTAGGTGAGGTTGGTTAACACTCACTATCGAATTGAGGCCTGATTTGTCTCAATCCCCTGGCGTACCTTCCCGGATTGTGCGTCAGGGGTTTCCACATCCGGGGGATGCCAACTTTCCAGCAATATGGAGTAGAAAGTCTGATGCAAAACCCCAACAACACACTCTGGATTAAATCTCCCCTTGCGACGCTCGATTCGGCCTGTGCCGGTGGCGTGGTGATCAGCGGCGACACCATTGTCGAGCTGGTGCCCGAGGGGAAAACACCGCAGCATGCCATTGATCAAATCTTTGATGCCGGCGAGCACGTGCTGCTGCCAGGCCTGATCAATGCCCATCACCATTTCTACCAGACCCTGACCCGTGCCCATCCGGTGGCGCTGAACAAGGAGCTGTTTTCCTGGCTAACTTCGCTCTACCCGGTATGGGCGAAGCTGCAGCCGGAAATGGTGGAAGCGTCCACTCAAATTGCCCTGGCCGAGCTGCTGCTGTCGGGCTGCACCACCGCCAATGATCATCACTACCTGTTTCCGCAAGGGCTGGAGCAGGCCATCGATATTCAGGTGGAGCAATCCCGCCGTCTCGGCGTGCGAGTGCACCTTACTCGGGGCTCCATGAGCCTGGGGCAGGATCAGGGTGGCTTGCCGCCCCAATCCACGGTGCAGACCGAGGACGCGATACTGGCCGACAGCGAACGCCTGATAAACCGCTACCATGAGCATGCCGACGGCGCCATGGTGCGAGTGGCACTGGCTCCCTGTTCTCCCTTTTCGGTCAGTAGTGAGCTGATGAAGGCCTCGGCCGAACTGGCCGAACGGCATGATGTGCAACTGCACACACACCTGGCCGAAACCCACGATGAAACCGAGTTCTGTGAGCGCATGTTCGGTATGCGTCCGGTGGACTACCTGGAGTCGGTGGGCTGGCTTAATAATCGTACCTGGCTGGCTCACGGCATTCATTTCAACGAGGAAGAAATCGCGCGGTTGGGCAAGGCCGGAGTAGGTATCTCTCACTGCCCGTCGTCGAACATGCTGCTGGCCTCGGGAATGTGTCCGACCCTGGATCTGGAAGCGGCCGGTTGCCCGGTGGGCCTTGGCGTTGATGGCTCGGCGTCCAATGACGGTTCCAACATGATACTGGAAGTGCGGCAAGCCTTGCTGCTGCAGCGGTTGCGTTATGGCGCCAGGCGCATTACCCACCAGAAGGTGATTGACTGGGCGACCCGTGGCTCGGCTGCCTGTTTGGGTCGCCATGACATTGGCGAGATTGCCGTGGGCAAACAGGCCGATCTGGCCCTGTTCCGGCTGAATGACATTCAGTTTGCCGGAGCCGGCGACCCGTTGGCGGCGCTGGTGTTGTGTGGTGCCCAGCGGGCCGACAGGGTGATGGTGGCTGGCCGCTGGCGAGTAACCGATGGCACCATTGAGGGCCTGGATATAGAGGCCCTCAAGGCACGGCAGCGTGAGCTGGCGGCGCAGTTGCGTTGAATGCGTCAGGGTAATAAAAGAGAGTGCTGCGGCACTCTTTTTTATTACCTTATGGTTTCAAAGGATTTTTTCGGTGCTTTCTGGTATAAAGTCAGTTTTTGCAAAATGGTTTTCGGAATGCGATGGGATCTTAAAGGTTGGCTTGGCCTGCAATTACTGGCGGGTCTGCTGCTGATCACCTGGTGGCAGGGATACTGGCAGGAACTGGATGAAAGTGTGTTTTGGTGGCTCAACGGCCGCCTAGTGACGCAGCCTGGCTTTGCCGAGTTGGTAGCCTTCGTCAATCAGCGCTGGATTGACGGTGCGGTGGCGCTGTTGATGGCGTTGTTCGTGTTTCGGCACGCTTGGCTGGCATCGGGCAGAGAGCGGGCGCGTATCTGCTGCTTGCTGTTGATCATGGCTGGTTGCTTCTCGCTGCAGGCGGCGGCGGGCAAGGCGCTGCCCATTGAACGGCCGAGTCCAACCAAGGTATTTGAGCAGGCGGAACGGATCAGTGAGTTGGTGCCCCATATCAAGGCCAAGGACGCTTCGGGAGACTCCTTTCCCAGTGATCACGGCATTGGCTTCGCCACCTTTTTGCTGTTTGCCCTCTATCGCTTTCCGCGTCGTTACCTTTACGCTGTGGTTCCCTTGGTGCTGGCCCTGGCCATGCCAAGGGTCATGTCCGGGGCCCACTGGCTCACCGACTTTCTCTGTGGCTCCATCCCCCTGGCGTTGATCACCGCCGCCTGGCTGTTCCACACGCCGCTGGCCCACTGGCTGACCGAAACCCTGGTGGCCCCGGCTGAGAAATTGCTGCGGCGCTGGCAACTTCAGGGGTAAACCACAAGGGCGGTCAGGCCGCCCTTGTGGTTACCGTGGCAGGCTAACCTGCTCGCTGCGAGGCAGAATGTCATAGTCGATGATCACCGGCAGCCCTTGCTGGTGGCGGCGCAGCATGTCAAAGGCGGCAAAGGCCAGCAGCCGGCGACGCATCAGCGGATCGCGAAAGTGCATTTTCAGGGTTTGTGCCTCGCAGCCCTGCTCGGTCAGCAGCGCCAGCGGAATGCCCTGAGGACCCTCGGCACCGATGGCCAGGGTAATGGTCCGACCCGAGCCTTTCAGCCACTGTGCCAGGTCATCGGCGCTATCGGGCAGCCCGGCCAGGTAATGTCCTTCAAATTCGGCAGTGAGGGTGTGCAGGGTGTCGGTCAGGCGGCCGCCGCTGGCGTCTTCAAATATCACCAGATCCCGGTTGTGCAGTTGTGCCGCCAGGGCATCGAATGTCAGCTCGTCACGGGCCACCAGGTGGCTGCCCACCTGCTCCAGCAACTGGGTCTCGGCCTGGGCGATGGCCTCGTGGTCATCGGTATCGATAATCAGCTTCAGCTCTATGGTGGGGGCATTGGCGCGATACCCAAGAGTAATCCCCTTCGGCCAGGGCAGGCTGTCGAGTCGGTCGCTCAGGCCCGACTCCGACAGCCCGAACAAAAAGTAGCGTTGTACCTGGCTGCGGCCCTGCTGACCCAGTCGGCTGCGCAATCGCGGCAGAATTTCCTCGTCCATCATTTTCTTCAGTTCGGACGGCACTCCGGGCGTAAAGAAAAACAACGCCCGGTTGTGTTGCACCGCAAAGCCGCAGGCGGTGCCGATGGGATTGTCCACCAGCTCGGCGCCCTCGGGCAGCATGGCCTGCTTGATATTGCTTTCCGGCATGATGCGGTTTCGGCTGTTGTATTTCTCCTGCATCACCTCAAGCCAGTGCTGGTTCAGGGCCAACGACACGCCGGCGGCCTCGGCCATGGCCTCGGCGCTGATGTCGTCCGAGGTCGGTCCCAGGCCGCCATTGACGATCACGATATCGGCGTGGTGGCTGCGCTGTTCGAACAGCTCCACCAGATCGGCCTTGTCATCGCCTACGGTAAAACGCCGGCGCACCTGCCAGCCTTGCTCTAGCAGCCGCTGTGACAGCCAGCCGGCATTGGTGTCGGTTATCAGGCCGGTGAGCACTTCGTCGCCGGTGCTGACCAGTTCAATCACGGGGTCCATATGCAAATCCTTGAAGAAAAACGCCCAAATTCTAACGTATCTTGCCGGCGCAACACAGCTAGCTGGTGACAAGCGGCGGCCCTTATTGTAGATTTCTAGATGTCTAGACTTTTCTACCGATGCAGTACATGGAGTAAGCACATGCCCATCAGAATTCCGGATCGCCTGCCGGCGGCCAATGTCCTGAGCCGAGAAAATATCTTCGTGATGACGGAGACGCGCGCGGTCAATCAGGATATACGACCGATGCGGGTGCTGCTGCTCAACCTGATGCCGAAGAAGATTGAAACCGAGAATCAGTTGCTGCGCATGCTGTCGAACTCGCCGCTGCAAATCGGAGTGGATCTGCTGCGCATCGACAACCGGCCATCAAAGAATACGCCGCAGTCACACCTGGAACATTTTTACTTCGATTTCGAGCAGATCAAGGATCAGTTCTACGACGGTTTGATCATTACCGGCGCGCCTCTGGGGCTGACCGACTTCTGCGATGTGGTGTACTGGGACAAGATTGAACAGGTCGTGGAGTGGTCCAAGAGCCATGTGACCTCTACCTTGTTCCTGTGCTGGGCGGCCCAGGCCGGCCTGAAAATTCTCTACGGCCTCGATAAACGCACTCGTCTGGAAAAGCTTTCCGGTGTATATGAACACCAGAACATGGGGCAGTTCGAGCCCCTGGTACGCGGCTTTGATGATGTGTTTCTGGCTCCCCATTCCCGCTATGCGGACTTTCCGCTGGATCTGATTCGTGAGAAAACCAACCTCAAGGTGCTGGCCGGCTCAGAACGGGTGGGCATGTACCTGGCGGTCAGTCCGGATCGCCGTCAGGTGTTCGTGACCGGCCACCCGGAATACGATCCGGATACCCTGCATCAGGAATACATGCGGGATCTGTCCGTGGGCATTGAGCCCAACATGCCGGTGAACTACTACCCGGAAAACAACCCGGACAATGCACCCCGGGCTACCTGGCGCAGCCACGGTCACCTGTTGTTTTCCAACTGGCTCAACTACCACGTTTATCAGCTGACCCCCTACGATCTGAAGACCCTGAGCGCCGCCGGCGATACCCTGACCAAAGACTGGGAAGACTGAACATCAAAAAGGGGCATCAGCCCCTTTATTGTTAATCGATGGGAAAGCCGGCTTTTTCGGCGGCCTTGGCCTTGTTGATCATCGGCGTGATGGTCATGCCCTGCACGATAATCGAGAACAGCACGATGGCGTAGGTCATCATCAGGATCAGATCCCTCAGCTCCACCTGCCCGTCACTGCCCAGCTTGATCCCCGCCGGAATTGACAGCGCCATGGCCAGTGACAGGCCGCCACGCAAGCCGCCCCAGGTCAGAATGCGTACCGAGTATCTGTTGTAGCTGCGCACCCGACGAAAGCCGATATAAGGTATTGCTACACTGGCAAAGCGGCCGGCCAGTACCAGGGGCACCGACAGCACCATCAGGATCCAGGCCTGCCAGTGAAAGTCCACCAGCAGCATGGCCAGGCCGATCAGCAGGAACAACAGGGCATTGAGGAACTCGTCCAGCAGGTGCCAGAAATGATCCAGGTATTTCTGGCTCTGCTCCGAAAAGCCGGTGTAGCGGGTCCAGTTGCCGACGATAATGCCCGCCACCACCATGGCCAGGGCACCAGAAACGCCGAGAATGTTGGCCATGGCAAAGCCGGCGGTGGGCACGCACAGGGTCATCAGCAGCTCCATGGAGCCGTCGTCGGTGGCGCTGATCATGATGTGGCTCATCAGCCCCAGCAGGGCACCAAAGATAATGCCGCCCACGGCTTCGTGGGTGAACAGGGTCATGACCGAGCCGACGCTTGCCTCGTTGCCGTTAAAGGCCACCGCAAAAATGGTGAGGAAGGCCACCAGGCCGATGCCGTCGTTGAACAACGACTCCCCCTCAACCTGAATGGCGATCTGCTCCGGCGCACCCAGCTTCTTGACGATGGCCAGCACTGCTATGGGGTCGGTGGGGGAAATCAGGGTGCCAAACAGCAGGCAGTAGATAAAGGGCAGGGGAATGGCCGCCATATAGGCCAGCAGCCAGAGGCCGCCGGCCACCACCAGGGTGGAGATCAGCACGCCCACGATCACCAGCACCGAAATTTCCCATTTCTGACTCTTCAGCGCCGGCAGGTTAATGCCCAGGCCGCCGGCAAACAACAAAAAGCCGAGAATGCCCTGTAGCAGAAAGGAGCCGAAATCGACGGTCTTGACCACCTCTACCGCATGTTGTTGCAGCTCTGGCCAGGTGGTCTTGCCGAGAATAAGCATTAAAATGGAGATGGCGAGGGCGCCGGAGGTAATGGCGATGGTGGTCTGGATTTTCATGATGTACTGATTGACGAAGGCAATGGTGATCGCCATGGCCGCCAAAAAGCACAGGGTGTAGTAAACGCTCATGTAAGGGCACTTCCGAAAGGTTATTTTATTATTTGCAAGCTGAAATGACCGAATGTGTTCCGGTCGTACATAGTTTGCCCTATTGGCCTCGGCATCACTAGTGGAAATGCGGTGAAAACGGTCATTTTCATGGGTTGCTTCACACCACAGGTTTCCGGACATGCAGATGGCCGGATTTCCGATTGCGCAAAGTGTGATAGCATGGATGCTGCATACAGGAATCAGGTTGTAACAGGAGTCAGCAGTGTCCCGATCCCCCGTGTTTTCTCAGCTCGAACAGGCCCTGGCCAAACGCATTTTGATCATCGACGGGGGCATGGGCACCATGATCCAGTCCTACCGGCTGGACGAGGCCGCCTACCGGGGCGAGCGCTTTGCCGACTGGGCCAGCGATCTCAAGGGCAACAACGATCTGCTGGTGCTCACCCAGCCCGAGATCATCGCGCAAATTCACAGCGATTATTTCGCCGCCGGCGCCGACATTGTCGAGACCAACACCTTTAACGCCACCACCATCGCCATGGCCGATTACGCCATGGAAAGCCTGGCGGCGGAGATCAACCTGGAGGCGGCGCGCCTGGCGCGCCGGGTGGCCGACGACTGGACCGCCAAAGAGCCGCACAAGCCGCGTTTTGTGGCCGGGGTGCTGGGCCCGACCAACCGCACTGCCTCGATTTCGCCGGACGTGAACGATCCCGGCTATCGCAACATCAGCTTTGATCAGCTGGTCGAGGCCTATACCCAGGCCACCGAGGCGCTGATCGACGGCGGCGCCGATCTGCTGATGATCGAAACCATCTTTGATACCCTCAACGCCAAGGCGGCGGTGTTTGCCATTGAAGGGGTGTTTGATGCACGCGGCGTGCGCCTGCCGGTGATGATTTCCGGCACCATCACCGACGCCTCAGGCCGTACCCTGACCGGCCAGACCACGGAAGCCTTTTACCACTCCCTGCGTCACGCCCAGCCCATTTCTTTTGGCCTGAACTGTGCCCTGGGGCCGGACGAGCTGCGCCAGTATGTGGCCGAGTTGTCGCGCATCAGCGAAACCTATGTGTCCGCCCACCCCAACGCCGGCCTGCCCAACGCCTTTGGCGAATACGATCTGGAAGCCGAGGAAATGGCCGGTCACATTCGCGAATGGGCCGAAAGCGGCTTCCTTAACCTGGTGGGCGGCTGCTGCGGCTCTACCCCGGAACACATTCGTGCCATGGCCGAGGCGGTGGAAGGCCTGGCCCCGCGTAAACTGCCCGAGCTGCCGGTGGCCTGCCGGCTGTCCGGTCTGGAGCCGGTGCTGATCACACCGGAAAGCATGTTCGTCAACGTGGGCGAACGCACCAACGTCACCGGTTCGGCCAAGTTCAAGCGGCTGATCAAGGAAGAGCAATACGACGAGGCGCTGGAAGTGGCGCTGCAACAGGTGGAAAACGGCGCCCAGATTATCGACATCAACATGGATGAGGGCATGCTCGACGCCGAGGCCTGCATGACCCGCTTCCTCAACCTGATTGCCGGTGAGCCCGATATCTCCCGGGTGCCCATCATGATCGACTCCTCCAAGTGGGAGGTGATCGAGGCCGGCCTCAAGTGCATTCAGGGCAAGGGTATCGTCAACTCCATCTCCCTGAAGGAAGGGGAAGACAAGTTTATCGAGCAGGCGAAACTGGTGCGTCGTTACGGTGCCGCCGTAATCGTGATGGCCTTTGACGAGGTGGGCCAGGCCGATACTCGGGAGCGCAAGTTCGAGATCTGTCAGCGCGCCTACCGAGTACTGGTCGACAAGGTTGGCTTTCCGCCGGAAGACATCATCTTTGACCCCAATATTTTCGCCGTGGCCACCGGCATCGATGAGCACAACAACTATGCCGTCGACTTTATCGAGGCGGTCAAGGACATCAAGGACAACCTGCCCCATGCCATGATCTCCGGCGGTGTATCCAACGTGTCGTTCTCGTTCAGGGGCAACGAGCCGGTGCGGGAAGCCATTCACGCCGTGTTCCTCTATCACGCCATTCGCAACGGCATGGACATGGGCATTGTCAACGCCGGCCAGCTCGCCATCTATGAAGATATCGATCCCGAGCTCAAGGCCAGCGTGGAAGCCGTGGTGCTCAACCAGAATGACGATGCCACCGAAACCCTGCTGGCGCTGGCCGAGCGCTACCGTGGCAGTGGCGGTACGGCCAACGACGCCCGGGATCTGGAATGGCGCAGCTGGCCGGTGAACAAGCGGCTGGAGCACGCCCTGGTCAAGGGCCTGACCGACTTTATCGAGGAAGATACCGAAGAGGCCCGCCAGCAGGCGGAGCGCCCGCTGGAGGTGATCGAAGGCCCGCTGATGGACGGCATGAACGTGGTCGGTGATCTGTTCGGCGAGGGTAAGATGTTTCTGCCCCAGGTGGTGAAATCGGCCCGAGTGATGAAACGGGCGGTGGCCTACCTCAACCCCTATATCGAGGCTACCAAGGCGGTGGGCCAGAGCAACGGCAAGATCGTGATGGCCACGGTCAAGGGCGACGTGCACGACATCGGCAAGAACATCGTCGGCGTGGTGTTGCAGTGCAACAACTTCGAGGTGGTGGATCTTGGCGTCATGGTACCCTGCGAGACCATTCTCAAGACCGCCCGGGAGACCAAGGCCGACATGATCGGCCTGTCGGGCCTGATCACGCCGTCACTGGATGAAATGGTGCACGTGGCCAAGGAAATGCAGCGCCAGGGCTTTACGATTCCGCTGCTGATCGGCGGCGCCACCACCTCCAAGGCCCATACCGCGGTCAAGATAGAGCAGAATTACGACGAGCCGGTGGTCTATGTATCCAACGCATCCCGGGCCGTGGGCGTGGTACAGAGCCTGCTCAGCGAAACCAACAAGCCGGCCTTTGTGGAGCGGCTCAACCACGAATACGAGGTGGTACGGGATCAGCATGCCCGCAAGAAACCCCGAACCAAACCGGTGACCCTGGCCGAGGCCAGGGCCAACCCGGTGGCCATCGACTGGGACGCCTACACCCCGCCGGTACCCGCCAAGCCGGGTATTCACGAGTTTCACGACGTGCCCATCTCGGTGCTGCGGGAATTCATCGACTGGACTCCCTTCTTTCTCACCTGGTCGCTGGCGGGCAAGTACCCGCGCATACTTGAAGACGAGGTGGTGGGCGAGGAAGCCAAGCGCCTGTTTGCCGACGCCAACGCCATGCTCGATATCCTGGAAGCCGAGGGCGAGCTGCGGTGTGCCGGGGTGATCGGCCTGTTCCCCGCCAACAGCGTGGGCGACGACGTGGAGATCTACACCGACGAGAGCCGCTCCACCGTACTGCACACCCTGCGCTTTTTGCGTCAGCAGACCGAGAAGAAGGACGGTTTCCCCAACTACTGCCTGGCCGACTATGTGGCGCCCAAGGGCAGCCAGCCCGACTATATCGGTGGCTTTGCGGTGACCGGCGGCATTGGCGAAGACGACATCGTCAAGCGCTACAAGGACGCCCAGGACGACTACAACGCCATTATGGCCAGTGCCGTGGCCGACCGTCTGGCGGAAGCCTTTGCCGAATACATGCACCTGTTGGTGCGCCGGGAATACTGGGGCTATGCGCCGGATGAGGACCTCGATAACGAGGCGCTCATTCGCGAAAAATATCAGGGCATTCGTCCGGCACCGGGCTACCCCGCCTGCCCCGAGCACACCGAAAAGGGCACCCTGTGGCAGTGGCTGGGCGTGGAAAAGCGCATCGGCATGAAGCTGACCGAGTCCTACGCCATGTGGCCGGGGGCGGCAGTATCGGGCTTTTACTTCTCCTATCCGGACACCCGCTACTTTGCGGTGGCGCGCATTCAGGAAGATCAGTTGCTGGATTATGCCGAACGCAAGGGCATGACCCGTGAAGAGGCCGAAAAATGGCTGGCTCCCAACCTGAGTGATTGAGTAAAAAAGGCGCCATCGGCGCCTTTTTCGATAAAAAGACGTGTTTTACGGCCAGCTTCCGGTATGGCGCATGTATGCTTAAAGGTATGGAAGGATCCATGCCGTTTGTTGCCAAACGCATCCGCTTGGTCGGCCGTCTGTCGTGACAGTGCAGCGGGGGGCTGGACAGGCATCACGCCTTGGCGTAGCTTCTTGCGGCTTTGTTCAATCTTCGGGAGGTGTTTCCCCATGTTTGCCCTGACCCGCAAGGGAAAAACCATCATAGTGCTGCTGGGGATACTGTTCTCCCTGATCGGGCCGGCCCAGGCCAACCCGCGTTATGCGGCCATCGTGATTGACGCGGAAAACGGCGCCGTGCTGCATGCGGCCAACGCCGATGCCAGCCGCTATCCGGCGTCCCTGACCAAGATGATGACCCTTTACCTGCTGTTTGAGGCCATGGAGCAGGGACGCATGAGCCTGAATACCGCCATGCCGGTGTCGGCCCACGCCGCCTCCATGCCCCAGACCAATATCTCCCTGCGAAAAGGCGATCAACTGCGGGTGCGGGACGCCATTCCGGCGCTGATCGTGCGCTCTGCCAACGACGTGGCGGTGGTGGTGGCCGAGGCCCTGGCCGGCAGTGAAAGCGGCTTCGCCCGGCGCATGACCGCCAAGGCCCGGGAGCTGAAGATGTACAACACCACCTTTCGCAATGCCTCCGGCCTGCCCGACAATCAGCAGATTTCCACCGCCCGGGATCTGGCCACCCTGTCATTGCGGCTGATGAAGGACTACCCGGCCTATTACCACTATTTTTCCACCTCTTCGTTTACCTACCAGGGACGCACCTATCGCAGCCATAATCGCATGGTGCAGAATTCCCCCGGGGTGGATGGCATGAAGACCGGTTATATTCGCGCGTCGGGCTTTAATGTAGCGACCTCGGCGCTGCGGGAGGACCGTCGTGTGGTGGCCGTGGTGATGGGGGGCAAGACCGCCCAGTCCCGGGATCAGCACATGGTCTCGTTGATCGATCGCAGCATTGGACGGGCCACGCAGGTTGCGCGGGTGTCCGCCGCGGGCGCCCCGGCCGCCGAACGGCTGGTGGTCAGCACCCGCACCGTGCGCCAGACCGTGCGCCAGGCCCTACAAACCCAGGCGCCGCAAACCCCGGCCCCGGCCCCGGCCGTAGTGGCAGTGCAGCCGGTATCGCTGACCGACAATTCCGGCTGGGCGGTGCAGATTGGCTCGTTTCGAGTGCCCGAGCAGGCCCGGGACAGGGCGTCTGATGCGGCGCGTCGGCTGGGGGATCTGGCCCAGGCTCAGGCGGCGGTGACCGAGGTGGAAATCAGCAACCGCAAGCTGTTTCGCGCCCGCCTGATCGGCCTGGAGGAGAACCAGGCCAAAAGCGCCTGCCAGCGCCTGTCTCGCCAAGGCATGGACTGCCTGGTGGTGCGCCTCTAGCCTGCCCGGATGGCAAAACGAAAAAAGGGGCAACATTGCTGTTGCCCCTTTTTCGGTCGTCCTGACGGCTCAGTTCCATGAACCCTGTGGCTCCCTGCCATGTCCCTGACTGCATTTCACTCCGTGAAATCTTCCCCTTCCCGATCCATCGGGGTGTCCTGGTCGCTCCTGACCGCGCATCGTCCTGATCCGCTTCACATCTTCAACCCTGAAGGTGTCCTTGGCCGCTTTCCTGCGGTGTCCTTTTGCCGTTCCTGGCGGGCCCGTCGTCCTGACTGGCCTTGCTGCGTCCTAGCGAGAGCAATAATAACCCGAGGGCGTTCTGGCTCAAGTCGGCGGTATTAGCTGTCCCGAGTATCAGAATGGGTTAAAATTTGTCAAGTGATTGATTTTGTTATGAAGTTAATGTTGTTGGGTGACAAAGGCGCGAGCACAACGACGTATTGTCTGCCCGCAGCTTGAGAGATCTCGCACAGAAGGACGGGGTTATTGTCAGGCATTGGCCTCAAGGGCCAGCAGCCAGCGTTTGCGTTCCAGACCGCCGGCATAGCCGGTCAGACGACCGTCGGCACCGATCACGCGGTGGCAGGGAATGATGATGGCGATGGGATTGCGGCCATTGGCGGCACCCACGGCCCGCACCGCCCTGGGATTGCCGATGGCGCCGGCAATGTCGCCATAACTGCGTCGCTCGCCCCAGGGAATATGCTGCAGGGCGTGCCATACCTGCTGCTGGAAGGGGGTTCCACTAGGCGCCAGGGGCAGGCTGAAGCGGTGCAGCCTGCCGGCGAAATAGGCGTTCAGCTGGTCGCAGGTTTCTTGCAGCAGGGGAGACGTCGGTGCCAGGGTCGTAGTGTCGCCGGTCATAAAGCTCAGACCGGTGATGACGTCGTCGGTGGCGTCGATACGCAGCGGGCCGCAGGGGCCGGGCAAAATGCAGTGCATTGAAAAAACCTCGACTCGAAATAGGGGAACAATTATTGGAGCCCCACAACGGAAAATAGTTGCGCCGTCCCGAAGCGTTTGGGACGCATCGCCCGTTTTCGTCGTCCAGCGCAGGGCGGCTGTTCAGAGTCCGGTCAGGGGCCAGACGTCGTAGGCCGGCTCTTCGTAGGGATGGGCCTTGCGCAGGGCATTCACGGCGTCGCGGATCAGGTGATCCTCGCACACCAGTTCGATGCGCAGCTCGTTTACCCGCTCCAGCTTGCCGGCCTCGCCGAGAAAGGGACTGGCTCCTGCCAGCGGACGAAATTGACCCTGGCCTGGAGTTTCAAAGCAGCACTGATCGTAGTCGCCGATTTTGCCGGCGCCGGTGGCAAACACCGCTCGCTTGACGGCTTCGGCATGGGTCTCGGGCACGAAAAACACCAGCTTGTACATGATGGCTTGTCCGTTCTGCTCAAAGTCTGTGAAATGTACCATAAATCCTTGCTGCAAAAGTGGTTTGTTCGCACACTGGGGGCAATAATGAAGCCTTCCGAAGCCAACGGAATTCACCCATGAGCCAACCCAACAAGGTGCTGCAACGCCTACTGTTACCCCGGGCCGGCAGCCTGTTGCCGCTGGTGCTGCTGGGCGTGCTGACCGGCGTGATTGCCAGCCTGGTGATGATGAGCTTTCTCGTCCTGCTCAATGGCGTGCTCGGCAGCCTGAACGGTGACAACCTCGAAGATTTTGAGTCTCTGGCCTGGTACTGGCAGCTGGGGTTGCCCCTGGCTGGCAGCCTGCTGCTGATCCTGCTCTACCGGCTGACGCCACCGGCGTCCTGGTCGGTGGGACTGGCTTATGTGCTTGAGCGGTTGCAGTTCGGCCAGGGCCGGATTCCGGCGGCCACCATCGGCTTTCAGTTTGTGGCGGCATTGATCGCCCTTGGCTCGGGGCACAGCGTGGGGCGGGAAGGGCCCACGGTACACCTGGGGGCGGGCATTGCCAGCCAAATTGGCCAGCTTAGCGGGCGGCCGCCCAGCCAGCTGCGGCTGTTGCTGGGGTGTGGTACTGCGGCGGCGATCTCGGCGGCCTTCAACACGCCGCTGGCAGGGGTGTTGTTCGCCATGGAGGTGGTGCTGATGGAATATAGCCTGCTCGGTTTCGCCCCCATTATCGCCGCCGCCATTACCGCTTCGGCCTTGACCGGCGCCCTGCTGGGGGAGCATGCGGTGCTGGCGCCGGTCAGCCTGTCGCTGGCGTCCTACCAGGACATTCCCGGCCTGTTGCTGACCGGGCTCTGGGTGGGCCTGCTGGCGGCGCTGTTTCAGCGGCTGGTGCTGGTGTTCGTGCGGTTACCGCTCAAGGCTCGAGCCCTTCGCCTGCTGCTGGCCGGGGCCGTTACCGGCGCGTTGGCGCTGGCCGCACCCCAGGTGCTGGGCTCCGGCTATGACACCATCAATGCCGCCCTCGGTAATCAGCTGCCCTGGCTGTTGCTGCTGGGCATACTCGGGGCCAAGCTGCTGGCGACGGCGGCGGCCATTGGCCTGGGTGTACCCGGCGGCCAGATTGCCCCTACCCTGATGCTGGGGGCGTGTGCCGGCGGGGTGGCCGGGGCATTGCTCCCCGGCACGTCCGATCCGGCCCTCTATGCCCTGCTGGGCATGGCGGCCATGATGAGTGCCGTGTTGCACGCGCCGCTGGCCGCCATTGCCACCGTACTGGAACTGTCCCTCAGCGCCGAGGCCATGCTGCCGGCCATGGTGGTGGTGCTGGGCGCTAACCTGTTGTGTCAACACGGTTTTCATCTGCCATCCCTGGTGATCACCCAGTTGCGGGTGCGAGGGCAGGAGCTGCAGACCCACCCCCTTCGTACCGCCCTGGCCCAGCGCTATCTGTCGGAGCTGGCTGACCTCAGCCTGGTAGAGTGGAACGGCGAGGGCCCTTTGCCCCGCACCGAGGCCCATGCCCTGGTGGTGCACCGGGATCAGCAGTATTACCTGCTTAAGCCGGCTCAGCTTGAACGAAATATCACCCCGGAAAGCCTTGAGTCTCTGCTGACGCCCGCCCGCCGGCTGCAGTTGCTGGAGCGGGACATGTCGTTACTGCAGGCGCTGCGCACCCTGTCGGGGGAGGACGGGGCCGGCTTTCTGGTGCCGGTGCGCCGGGGCCGGGGGCTGGTCACTCGAGGCCGGCTGGTACGCATGCTCACCGAAGAAGGAGGCCTGTATTGAACGAGGGTAACCCCGAGGGGGAGTGGAGCCTGCGTGAGGGACGGCTGAGCCTGAGTGGTGATTGGACCCTGGCGCATCACGCCTGCCTGCATGCTCGATTGGCGAGCCTGCCGGCGCAAGAGGTCAGGGCTCTGGACGGCAGTAAGCTGAATCGGCTCGATACCGCCGGTGCCGGCCTGCTGTGGCAGCGCTTGGGTAAGACGCTGGCATCGTTGACGCGGGACGCCACCGGCCTGAACGACGGGCAGCGGGCGCTGTTGCTGGCGGTGGCCGGGAGCATGAGCGAGCGAGAGCCGGCACCATTGGTCGAGGCGCACTGGAGCGATAGCCTGGCCCGGCTGGGCGAATATATGCATTCGGGCTGGCAGCAAGGGCGCCGGCTACTGGGTTTTGCCGGTCTGACCCTGAGCACCGGACTGGTATTGGTGTTTCGCCCGGGGCAATGGCGCCTCACGGCGCTGGTGGCACAAATGCAGCAGTGTGGCCTCAACGCCGTACCCATTGTGGCTCTGCTCACTTTTCTGGTGGGGGCCGTGGTGGCCTTTCTCGGCGCCACCGTGCTGGCCAGCTTCGGCGCCACCATCTATACGGTGGATCTGGTGGCCTACAGCTTTATGCGCGAGTTTGGGGTGCTGTTGACCGCCATTTTGCTGGCCGGTCGTACCGCCAGCGCTTTTACCGCCCAGTTGGGGGCGATGAAGGTCAACCAGGAGCTGGATGCCCTGCGCGCCCAGGGGCTGGATCCCATCGCCTTGCTGGTGTTGCCCAGGCTGCTGGCCCTGTTGCTGACTCTGCCGCTGCTGACCTTTATCGCCATCATCAGCGGCCTGTTCGGCGGTGCCCTGGTGGGCTTGTTGTCACTGGATATTTCCCTGGCGCACTACCTGGCCATCGTGCAGGAAGTGCCGGTGCGCCATTTGCTGGTAGGGCTGGGCAAGGCTCCGTTATTTGCGATGCTGATTGCCCTGATCGGCTGCCTGGAAGGATTCAAGGTTGCGGGCAGCGCCCAGTCGGTGGGCGAGCACACCACCTCCAGCGTGGTGCAGTCGATCTTTGTGGTGATCCTGCTGGATGCCATTGCCGCCCTGTTTCTGATGGAGATGGGCTGGTGAGCGGGGCCATTATTCAGGTGCGAGGGCTGCGCAACTGCTTTGGTGCCCAGGTGGTGCATGATCGCCTGGATCTGAATGTGATCGAGGGAGAGATTCTTGGACTGGTGGGTGGTTCCGGCAGCGGCAAGTCGGTGCTGTTGCACTCCATTATTGGCCTGCACCGGCCCGACGCCGGTGAGGTGCGCCTGTGGCAGCAGGATTTGCTGACCCTGCCAACGGCACAGCGTCGCGCACTTGAGCGGCGCATGGGAGTGCTGTTTCAGAACGGCGCCCTGTTTTCCTCGCTGACGGTGCTGGAGAATATCGCCCTGCCGCTGGTGGAGCATGCCGGCCTGAACCGGCGGCAAGCCGGTGCGCTGGCGGACATCAAGCTGGCTCTGGCCGGGCTGCCGGCACTGGCGGGGGCACGCTATCCCTCGAGCCTGTCCGGTGGCATGGTCAAGCGGGCGGCCCTGGCCCGGGCGCTGGCGCTGGATCCGCAGATCCTGTTTCTGGATGAGCCTACCGCCGGGCTGGATCCGGTATCGGCGGCGGCCTTTGATCGTTTGCTGCTGACCCTGCGTGATGCCCTGGGCCTGACCGTGGTGCTGGTTACGCACGATCTCGATACCCTGTACGCCTGCTGCGATCGGGTCGCGGTGCTGGGACAAAAGCGGGTACAGGCGGTGGGCACCCTTGCCGAGGTGGCAGCCACCGATGACGCCTGGATTCGGGATTATTTTCACGGCCCGCGGGGCCGAGCGGCCCGGCAGGCCGTGCACGGCAACGAGGAGTAGAACATGGAAACCCGAGCCCATCATGTGCTGATCGGCCTGTTTACCCTGCTGGCGGCGACCGCCGCCCTGGGCTTTGTACTCTGGCTGGCAAAGGTCGGTGACGACCGTGAGCTGCGCCGCTACGACATTGTATTCAGTGAGCCGGTGTCCGGGCTGTCGGTGGGCAGCGCGGTACAATACAGTGGTATTCGTGTGGGCGAGGTGGAAAGCCTGACCCTGAATCCGGACGATCCGCGCCAGGTGCGGGCGCGGGTGCGCATTGCCGCCGATGCTCCGGTCAAGGCTGACACTCGGGCCCGGCTGGCCCTGGCCAATATTACCGGGGCCGCCAATATCGCCCTCAGCCACGGCTCGCCCGACAGCCCCCTGCTGGCCAATGGCCGCAATGACATACCGGTTATTCGGGCCGAGCCGTCCCCCCTGAGCCGGTTGCGGGTCGGCAGCGAAGAACTGATGGTCAGCCTGACCACCCTGTTCGACAATGCCAATCGCCTGCTCACCCCACAGAACGCCGCCCATGTCGGTCGTATTCTGGCCAGCCTGGATTCGGCCAGCGCCTCCCTGGCGCAACAGCAGGATACCCTGGGAGAAGGGCTTGCTGCCTTTACCTCTGTGGCTGTTCGGCTCGACACCGTGCTGGCACGGCTCGATCGGCAGCTGGCTCGTCATGGCGAGCCCCTGCTGGCCGATTCCGCCGCGACGGCGGCCAGCCTGCGGCGACTGAGCGAGCGGCTGGGTCGGTTGCTCACACAGCAGCAGGGGCTGGAAGCGGGCGTGCGGAGCCTGGCTGAGCTGGAGCCGGCGCTGCGGGAGTTGCGGCGTACCCTGAGGGTGCTGGGAGATGTTGCCTTGCAGCTGGAGCAGGATCCCGCCACGACCCTGCTGGATCGTCACGAGATGGAGGAATTTGAACCGTGAGCAAATCTCTGGTGGTGCTGATCCTGTTGCTGGGGCTGGCGGGCTGCTCTGTGCTGCCTTCGGCCGAACCGGTCAGCCGGTACCGATTGCCGCCGGCCACCCTGACAGCGGCGGGGCAGGACGTGCTGTTCGATGGTCTGCGCCTGGCCCGTCCCCAGGCCACCGGTGTACTGAATGGCAACCGGCTACTGGTGCTGACCGAGCACCAGTCTTACCAGGCTTATGGCGGTGCCCGCTGGTCGGCCTCCCTGCCACAATTGTGGCAGGACTGGTTGCTGGATGCCCTGGGGCGGGACGGCCGCATTGGCGGCCTCAGCCGAGAAGACGAAGGCATTCACGGCGAGTGGGAACTGGCCGGCACCCTGCGGGCCTTTGAACTGGATCTGAGCGCAGGCCGGGCTGAGGTGGTGATTCGCTTCGATGCCCGGCTGCTGCGTGCCGCCGACAGACGCATTGTGGCCGCGCGGCGGTTCGAACAACGGGAAGCTCCTCATGGCCTGAGCGCGGATGCGGTCGTGATGGCTCATGGCCGTGCCGCCAGCCGGCTGGCGCAGGAGCTGGCGACCTGGTTGCTGGCCGCGGGCGAGGCAGGGGGGCCATGAGTCGGCACGGCTGGTGGTTGGGTATTCTACTCTGGCTGAGTCTGCCCGCGGTGGCGGTGGAACGGCTGACGGTGCGCGTGCTGGAAACCCTGCCCCACGATATCAACGCCTTTACTCAGGGGCTGGAGTGGCACGATGGCCGGCTGTTCGAGAGCACCGGCCTTTACGGCCAGTCCAGCCTGCGTTGGCTAGAGGGTGACAGCGGTGAGCCGGGACGGCGAATCATGCTCGCCGACAGCCTGTTTGGTGAGGGTCTGGCGCGGGTGGAGGACCGGCTGGTGCAGCTGACCTGGCGCGAAGGACTGGCGCTGGTGTGGCAGTTGCCGGAGCTGCGTCTGCTCAAGGCCTTTTCCTTCCAGGGGGAAGGCTGGGGCCTGTGCTTTGACGGCGACAGCCTGTGGATGAGTGACGGCAGCGCCACGCTGCAGCGGCGTGATCCGGCGGACTTTACCCTGCAACAACGGCTGAACGTTCGGCTGGGCGGGGTGCCTCAAGGGCGGCTCAATGATCTGGCCTGTGTCGGCCGGCACATTTACGCCAACGTCTGGAAACAGGCTCGCATACTGCGCATTCGCAAGGACAGCGGCGAGGTCGATGCCGTGATCGATGCCTCGGCCTTGCTGCCCCTCAGCCAGCGGGTCAGCCATCACGAGGCGGTGCTCAACGGCATTGCCCATGATCCGCTTAGCGGTGATTTTTACCTCACCGGCAAGTGGTGGCCGCGGCTGTTCCGGGTGCGTTTTGTTCAGGCGCCGGGGGCACCGGATGCCGGAAACAGTGCCACGCCTGCGCTCAGCGCCCGCTGAATGTTGTTTCGTTCAAATCGCGTTTCCCTCGGGTAGTAGCGCCGGGCCTGTTGCCGCAGCCGCTCGGCGTCCTCGAGACGCTCCAGGCGGTGCAGCGCCAGCACCATGTTGTGGTATACGCTGATGCGGGGCGTGCGGCGCACGAATTCCCGGCCCCAGTCCAGATACTCCCGCAGCGCCTCGTCGTTTTGCTGCGCCGTGGCGAGGGCAAGCCGCAGCGACATGGCGTTGAACTCCAGCCGGGTCAGCCAGGCCAGGGGGTTGAGGGCCGACTGCAGCAGCGCCGGCTCCTTGCCGCCGCCCCGTTCATACTGAGTAATGGCGCTGGCGGTCTGCAGCCCGGTGGCCATAAAGGGCACCACTAGCGCCGGGATCAGCAGGGCGGCGAAGCGGGCCGGCAGCCGGTGGCGGTAGGGCGTCTCGACTGGTGGCTGCAGCCGTTGATCGATCCAGTACAGCAGCACCAGCAGGGTGAGCCAGTGGGCCAGGGAATGGTAGAAGGGGTATTCGGTCTGGCTGTGCAGGGCCATGGGCCACACCAAAGCCGCCAGCGCCAGTGCCCGCCGCCAGGGGGCCCGGCACAGCAGCCGCACAAAGGCCAGCGCGATTCCAATGATGGCCAGTACCGGCAACAGACCCCCTTCCACCCCCCAGAACAGCAGTTCGTTATGAGGATGATCCAGGTTGGGCTCCATGGGGGGCAGGCCGGCAATCTGCTCCCGCTGCGCGGCGTAAAACTCCATGAATTGCCGTTCAAAGTCGCCGTAGCCCACCCCGGTCCAGGGATGCTGTCCGATCAATGCCAGGCTCTGCTGCCAGTAATATTTGCGCACGCCGGGATCGCCGTACACCTCGGCACCTCGTTGTACGCCCTCCACAAATGCCATGGATACCAGCGCCAGCGCCATGCCCAGCGCCATCAGCCCAAGCAATACCAAGGTATTACGCCGGCAGCGTTGCCAGCTCAGCGGCAGCAACAGCAGTACACCCGTGAGGCCGCCCAAGAGGCCCACCCGGGATTGCAGTACCACCAGCAGCAGCGGCGTGGTTATCAGCATGGCCCCCAGCCAAACACGACGAATGGCAGGCAGTGAGCGTCTGTCTTCCAGCCACAAAAACCAGGCCAGCATCAGCCCGGTGGCCATCAGGCTGGCCATGACGTTGGGTTGCTGAAAAATGCCGTAGGGCCGGTTGGCATTGGTGTTATAGCCAATGGGGTTGCCCGGCTCCAGCAGGTAGTACTGCACCAGCCCGAGCACTGCCTCCAGGCTGATCGCCGCCAGCAGTACATAAAGCAGGCGCCAGCGGCCCTGCTCATCAAAGCGGCACTGCAGCAGCGCAAACCAGAACAACAGGCCTCCCGCCAGCCCCGCCAGCCGCGGCAGCGCCCGGTCCGCCAGTTCGGCATTGGAATAGAGCAGGGGCACCAGCATCAGCATAAAGGCCAGCCAGCCCCACAGGTGCAATCGGCTCCAGACCACCAGCCGGTTGCGGGTCAGCTGCCACAGGCCGAGGCCGATCAATATCGAGACGAAGATCCAGCCCACCATGTTGAACGGCAGGTAGAGGCCGGCGCCGCCGGGGTTGTGCATAAAAAAGTGCATGCCGCCCAGGGCCCAGGCGGCAAAACACCAGAAGAACAGGTAAGGCAGTGATACTCGGGTCATCCTTGACTCCAAATGTGTCTAGTGCCCTTTCAGCATAGGTCGTAAAAAACGGGCGGTATGGGAGGCCTGGTGTTCGGCCACTGCTTCAGGGGTGCCGGTCACCAGGATTCGGCCGCCGCCACTGCCCCCTTCCGGTCCCAGATCCACGATCCAGTCGGCGGTTTTGATCACGTCCAGGTTGTGCTCGATGATCACCACGGTGTTGCCGTGATCCCGCAGCCGGTGCAATACTGTCAGCAGCAGCTGAATATCGTGAAAGTGCAGGCCTGTGGTGGGCTCATCGAGAATATACAGGGTCTGGCCGGTGTCCCGCTTGGACAGCTCCCGGGCCAGCTTGACCCGTTGGGCCTCGCCACCGGACAGTGTGGTGGCCGACTGGCCCAGGCGAATATAGGACAGACCCACGTCCATCAGCGTCTGCAGCTTGCGGGCAATGGCCGGCACCGGGGCGAAGAAGTCGCAGGCTTCCTCCACCGTCATCTCCAGCACCTCGTGAATGCTTTTGCCCTTGTATTTGATTTCCAGGGTTTCCCGGTTGTAGCGCTTGCCCTTGCACACGTCACAGGGCACATAGACGTCGGGCAGAAAGTGCATTTCCACCTTGATGACGCCGTCGCCCTGACAGGCCTCACAGCGGCCGCCCTTGACGTTAAAGGAGAAGCGGCCCGGTTTGTAACCCCGGGAGCGGGCCTCCTGCGTGCCGGAAAACAGCTCGCGAATGGGCGTAAAGATACCGGTGTAGGTGGCCGGGTTGGAGCGGGGCGTGCGGCCGATAGGGCTCTGATCGATGTCCACCACCTTGTCCAGCTTGTCCAGGCCGTGAATGGCGGAATAGGGCGCCGGCTGGCTCACCGTGGCCTTGTTCAATTCCCGGTGAGCGAGGGGAAACAGGGTGTCGTTGATCAGCGTGGACTTGCCCGAGCCGGATACGCCGGTGACGCAGGTCATCAGCCCCAGGGGCAACGCCAGATCCACTTGCTTCAGGTTGTTGCCACTGGCCCCTTCCAGTTTTAGCCAGTGCTCGCCCACCGGGGTGCGCCGGGCCGGCACCGCAATGGCTTCACGGCCGGACAGATAGGCACCGGTGAGGGATTCCGGATTGGCCATCACCTCGGCGGGGCTTCCCTGGGCCACAATCTGGCCGCCGTGCACACCGGCACCGGGGCCGATGTCGAGCACGTGATCGGCGGCGCGAATGGCGTCTTCGTCGTGCTCCACCACGATCACGGTGTTGCCCAGATCCCGCAGGTGGGTGAGGGTGGCCAGCAGCCGTTCGTTGTCGCGCTGATGCAGGCCGATGCTGGGCTCGTCCAGCACATACATGACTCCCACCAGGCCGGCGCCGATCTGGCTGGCCAGGCGAATGCGCTGGGCCTCGCCGCCGGACAGGGTGTCGGCGCTGCGGGACAGGGTCAGGTAGTTGAGCCCCACATTGACCAGGAAGCCCAGCCGCTCGGTGATCTCCTTGAGGATCTTGTCGGCGATTTGCGCCTTTTGGCCGCCGAGCTGCAGCCCGGTGAAAAAGGCATGGGCCTCGCCGATGGCCATGTCGGACACGCTGGGCAGGTTGTGCTCCGCCACAAACACGTGGCGGGCGGCTTCCTTCAGGCGAGTACCGCCGCAGCCGGGACAGGACTGGTTGCTCTGGTACTTGGCCAGCTCCTCGCGCACCGAGTTGGACTCGGTCTCCCGGTAGCGGCGCTCCATATTGTGAATAATGCCTTCAAAGGGGTGCTTGCGCACCAGCACGTCGCCCCTGTCGTTCATGTAGCGAAACTCGACGCTGGTGCGGCCCGAGCCGTACAGCACCGCCTTTTGCACCGGCTTTGACAGGCTTTCAAAGGGGGCTTCAAGGTCAAAGTCGTAGTGATCTGCCAGCGACTTGAGCATCTGATAGTAGTAATAGCTGCGTTTATCCCAGCCGCGAATGGCGCCGCCGGCCAGGCTCAGCTCCGGGTTGGACACCACCTTGTCTGGGTCGACGATCTGTTGCACGCCCAGGCCGTCGCACTGGTCACAGGCCCCCGCCGGGTTGTTGAAGGAAAAAATGCGCGGCTCCAGCTCGGCGATGGAGTGGCCGCACTCGGGGCAGGCGAAGTTGGCGGAAAACACCAGAGGGTCTTCCTGTTCGTCGTCCATGCTCACCACCGAGGCGATGCCGCCGGACAGCTCCAGCGCCGCCTCAAAGGACTCGGCCAGCCTGAGCTGCAGGTCATCCCGCACCTTGAATCGGTCCACCACCACCTCGATGGTGTGTTTTTTCTGCAGCTCTAGCGCCGGCGGATCCGACAGGTCGCACACCTCGCCGTCGATGCGGGCGCGAATAAAGCCCTGGGCCGCCAGGTTGTCCAGCAGCTTGCTGTGCTCCCCCTTGCGATTGCGCACTACGGGCGCCAGCAGCATCAGCCGCTTGCCTTCGGGCTGTTCCAGCACCTTGTCCACCATCTGACTGATGGTCTGGGCCGCCAGCGGCAGGCCGTGGATGGGGCAGCGGGGCTCGCCCACCCGGGCGAACAGCAGCCGCAGGTAGTCGTGAATTTCGGTAATGGTGCCCACGGTGGAGCGGGGATTGTGGGATGTGGACTTCTGCTCGATGGAGATGGCCGGCGACAGCCCCTCGATATGATCGACGTCGGGCTTTTCCATCAGCGAGAGGAACTGGCGGGCATAGGCGGAGAGCGACTCCACATAGCGACGCTGGCCCTCGGCGTAGAGGGTGTCAAAGGCCAGGGACGATTTGCCCGAGCCCGACAGCCCGGTGATCACGATGAGTTTGTCCCGGGGCAGTTCCAGGCTGATGTTCTTCAGGTTGTGCGTGCGTGCTCCGCGAACGTCGATTTTGTCCATCTGCAGCTTGACCAAGTTTTAAACCAGACCGGCTAGTATGGCACTGGATGAATAGCCAGCCAAGAGCGCATGCAGGGGGATTAATCTTGACCGTCGCTCCGTGCTAAACTGCCGCTCTTTTGTGAACAATGACGGCGGAACCATCTTTCATGAGCGATCAGCAAGGCTTCAGCCCGCGGGAGCGGCGGGCGTCCTTTACCCTGGCAGGCATCTTTGGCATGCGCATGCTGGGCCTGTTCATGATCATGCCGGTATTTGCCCTCTATGGTGAGAATCTTGTCGGTTTCTCACCGCTATGGGTGGGCATTGCCATCGGTGCCTATGGTTTGACCCAGGCGGTGCTGCAGATTCCCGCCGGCTGGCTGTCGGATCGTATCGGCCGCAAGCCGGTGATCTATGGTGGCCTGGCGCTGTTTGCCGCCGGCTCCGTGGTGGCGGCGTTGTCCGATTCCGTCTATGGCGTGGTTGCCGGACGGGTGCTGCAGGGCAGCGGCGCCATTGCCGGCGCCATACTGGCGCTGGCCGCCGACATCACCCGGGAAGAAAACCGCACCAAGGCCATGGCCATTATCGGGGTATGCATCGGCATGTCCTTTGCCGCCGCCATGGTGGCCGGCCCGTTGCTGGCGGCGCAGTTCGGACTGTCCGGGGTGTTCTGGACCACGGCAGTACTGGCGTTGGTGGGCATGATCATGGTGCGTTTCCTGCTGCCGGAGTCGGTCAGCAAGGGCCAGATTCGGGATGTGACCGCCGCCCCCGAGTTGTTCGGCCGGCTGCTGAAAGACAAGCAGCTGCTGCGCCTGGACGTTGGCATCATGCTGCTGCACATGACCCTGACCGCGGTGTTTGTGGCCTTTCCGCTGTCGCTGGCCAATGCCGGCCTGGTGCCCGAGCATCACTGGTGGCTGTATCTGCCGGCACTGATATTGTCGTTCGTGCTGATCATTCCCTTTCTGATCCTCGGCGCTCGGCGCAACATGAACAAGCTGCTGTTTCAGGCTTCCATTCTGGTGATGATGGTGGCGCTGGTGCTGATGGCCCTGGGCCAGGGCAAGCTGTGGCTGCTGGCGGTGGCCATGGTGCTGTATTTTACCGCGTTTAACTTTATGGAAGCTTCGCTGCCGGCGTTTTTGTCGATGCTGGCGCCGGCGGGTGGCAAGGGCACCGCCATGGGCATTTATTCCACCAGCCAGTTTTTCGGTGCCTTTCTCGGCGGTGTGCTGGGTGGTGCCCTGTTTCAGCAGCTGGGAGGGGCCGGGGTCTTTCTGTTGGTGGCGTTGACCATGGTGTTCTGGTTCTGGCTGTCGGCAGGCATGGCCAATGTCAGCCGAGTGCGGTCTCATATTCTGCCCATCGGTGTTAAGATAGAGTCAGAATCCGCCCGCAGTCAGCTGCTGCAGCGGTTGATGGCGCTACCGGGCGTGCACGAGGCGCTGATCATTCCCGACGAAGGCGCCGCCTACCTCAAGGTAGATGGCAATATTTTTGAACTGGATCAGGCCAAACGCCTGATCAACCTGTGAGTACGGAGCAAGTTATGGCCAATAGAGGCATCAACAAAGTCATCCTGGTCGGGCATCTGGGTCAGGATCCCGAAGTGCGCTATATGCCTAACGGCAACGCCGTCGCCAACATTACCCTGGCCACCAGCGAAACCTGGCGTGACAAGCAGAACGGTGAGCAGCGCGAGCGCACCGAGTGGCACCGAGTGGTGTTTTTCGGCAAGCTGGCCGAGATTGCCGGCGAGTACCTGCGCAAGGGCTCTCAGGTGTATGTGGAAGGCCGCCTGCAAACCCGCAAGTGGCAGGATCAGGGTGGCCAGGACCGTTACACCACCGAAGTGGTGGTGGACATGGGCGGCACCATGCAGATGCTGGGTGGTCGCCCTCAGGGCGGCGGTCAGGGCCAGGGCGGCTGGAGCCAGGGTCAGCAGGGTGGCGGCCAGCAACAGGGCAACTGGGGCCAGCAGCAAGGCGGCGGCCAGTATGGCCAGCAGGGTGGCCAGTCCCAGTACGGCGGCAACAAGCCGCAAGGCCAGCCGCAACCGGCAGCCAAGCCCCAGAGCCAGCCGGTATACAACGAGCCGCCGATGGACTTTGATGACGATATTCCGTTCTGAGGAATCATCGTTTCAGACAAGGCCCCGCTCGGCGGGGCCTTTTGCCGTTTGGGCGCTGGCCAAAAGTAAACAATACTGAACAATAGCGGGCAAGGGTTCGCCCGGCTCTAATATAAATATTAACAGGATGCGCCGGCACTGTGCCGGCGGCAGGGATAGCCCATGAAATTTACCAATCAGTTTATTACCACCATCACCCTCTGTGTGCTGGCGGCCGTACTGATGGTACTGGTTGGCGCCGGCATCAGTTTTTACCAGATGGGGCTGGCCTATCAGCAGCGTCAGGTGGACGCCGTGGTGCGCATGGTCGACGAGGCCTGGCAACCCGACAGCGCGGCCCAGCCGGCCATTGAACGATGGCTGCCGGCCCTGATGGATGTGAGCGATCTGATCGAGTTTTCGGTGCATGACGGCGAACAGCTGCGCTGGCGCTACCAGAGTGTGCAGGTACCGCCTGAGACCGAGGTGACTCAGGAATACAGCCGCCCCCTGGGCGGTGACGGGCTACAGGTGAGGCTGGTGCTGCAGCCGCCCTTTTACGATATTGACCACTCCCTGGCCGCGGTCTCCGGGCTGACCGGCGCCATCATGCTGGTGTTCGCCGGTCTGCTGCTGAGCCTGCGCTGGTTTCGTCGCCAGCTGCGTGGTGCCGAGCTGCTCGATCAGCGTGGCCGGCTTATCCTCGACGGCCGGCTCAGCATGTTGCAGCACCATCCGGGAGAGGAATGGCCCCAGGCCGCCAGCCGGGCGCTGGACCGGCTGATGGCCGAGCTGAAGGAGGCGCGTAAGGAGCGTAGCCGTTTCGACACCTTTATTCGCGCCAATGTGTTTGTGGATCGCAAGATCGGCATCGGCAACCGGGTGTTTTTTGACAATCGGCTGGAAGCGGCGCTCAACGACGCCGCCAGCCATTCCGGCGCCCTGTTGTTGGTGGAATTGCAGGATCTGGAGCACATCAACCATCGCCTGGGGTTTGAGCGGGGCGACGAGTTGCTGAGCTCGGCCTCGGTCTATCTGGGCCACCTGATTCGGCGCTACCCCGGCGCCCTGCAGGCCCGCTACACCGGCAACACCTTCGCCCTGTTGTTTCCCAATCTGGTGGAAAGCGAGGCGCTGGACGCCGCCCGCCAGGTGATGAAGCTGCTGCACCGCCTGCACTGGCCCGATGAAATCAGGGAGCCGGCGGTATTTATCGGCGGCGTCTGCTTTGCCTTTGGCGAACAGCTGGATCAGGTGCAGGAAGAAGCCGAGCTGGCCCTGCGCAGCGCCGCCCTGCAGGGCGGCGACGGTTACTTCATGTATTACAAGGGCCTGACCGAAGAGAGCAGCGGCAAGGGCACGGTGCGCTGGCGCACTCTGCTGAGCCGGCTGCTGGAGCAGGACGCCATTTTGCTCGATCGCCAGGGTATCTACCGGGAACGGGGGGGCGAGCCGGAAAGCCAGGAGCTGCTGGCCCGGATTCACGACGAGCGGGGGCGGGAACTGGCGGCGGGACATTTTCTGCCCATGGCGGAAAAATGTGGCCTGCTGCAGGATCTGGATCGCAGCATCTTGTTGCGTGGCCTGACCTTGCTGCAGGAGGGCGATCGCCGGGCCACCCTGGCGATCAACGTGTCGGTGGCCAGCCTGCTGAACCGGGGCTTTCATCGCTGGCTGGTGTTTGAATTGATCCAGCTGCCTCGGGCCTTGCTGGGTGAACTGGTGATCGAGCTGTCGGAAGCCGGGGTTAGCCGTCACTTTCTGGATCTGGCCAAGCCGCTACGGGCGCTCAAGGCGCTGGGCTGCCGGCTGGCGGTGGATCACGCCGGCCAGGACGTGGTCAGCACTCAGTACATCAAGGACTACGATCTGGACTACCTCAAGCTGCACCCCAGCCTGGTGCGGGATATACACCGAAAGCCCAATAACCAGATGGCGGTTCGCAGCCTGCTGGGCAACTGCATGGGCAACCGTACCCGTGTGATTGCCGTGGGAGTGGAGGCCGAAGCCGAATGGGAATGCCTGCGCCAGCTGGGGGTGCACGCCGGGCAGGGCTATTACTTCGCCTGCCCCGAGCGCTTTGCGCTGGTATAGCTTCTCGCCCCCTGCAGGCCGCCGGTATGAAGAAAGACAAGGCGGCTGTCGGAGGCGTAATGGCCGGCTTCGATGTCCCGGAACAGGCCGAGCATGGCCTTGCCGCTGTATACCGGCTCCAGGGGCAGGTTAAGGGTATGGCTCAGCTCGACGATGGCTCGCCGGTCGGCATCACGGCATTTGGCATAGCCGCCGCCGTGATGATCCAGCCGCAGTTGCCAGCCCGCATCGCCGGCCGCGGGCGGGTGCAGCCCGCACACGGTGTCGGCCAGCCAGTCCTGTCCCTTGAGCACCGCATAACCGGTGATGACGGTGCGCTCCGGGCGCGCCGAAAGCAGCCCCGCCAGGGTGCCACCGCTGGCCACCGGCAGCACCAGCCGATCGCAGGCAGGCAGTTCCCGCCACAGCTCCGCGACCCCGGGCAGGGCCAGGGCGCAGCTGCCCCCTTCGGGGATCAGGTAAAAGCCGGGATAACGGGCGGCCAGCTCGGCCAGAAAGCCTGAGTCGTGACGGCGGCGATAGCCTTGCCGGTCGACGAACTCCAGGGCCATGCCCCAGGCCCGAGCATCGGTCAGGGTGGGATTGGCTGCATATTCTGGCTCGCCCCGCACCACCCCCACTGTGGGTAATCCCAAAGCGTGGCCGGCGGCGGCCAGGGCGTGCAGGTGATTGGACCAGGCGCCGCCAAAGCTGAGCAGGCCGGTCGCCCGTTCCGACAGCGCCTGGCGCAGCACATATTTAAGTTTTCGCCACTTATTGCCGGATATGGAAACATGCAGACGGTCGTCCCGCTGCACGTGCAGTATCAGGCCGTGGCGGGTAAGCAGGGGGTGCTCGACCCGCTGTAGCCCGGCGTTTCCTCGAGCGTACAGTCGTTGCCAGTGATGCAGTGAAGGCAAGGCAAAACCAGTGAAAAATAAAGTCCGAAGCCCAAGTGTAAGGAACTTATTGATTTATTGAAACTCGTATCCATTCGTGTTCGGTTCTGCTCGCGGTTCCGCCTTGCCGGGGGCTGAATGCGTTGGTAAAGTTAGCCGAATTTTCCGGTTTCTCAATCCAGGATCCCCTTCAGCATATGTTCAAGAAGCTAAGAGGCATGTTTTCCAACGATCTTTCGATCGATCTGGGAACGGCCAATACCCTTATTTACGTCAAGGATCAGGGCATAGTTCTGAACGAGCCCTCGGTCGTGGCCATTCGCCAGGAAAGAACCGGCTCGGCCCAGAGCGTAGCCGCGGTCGGTCATGCCGCCAAACAGATGCTGGGGCGCACGCCCGGCAACATCGCCGCCATTCGCCCGATGAAGGACGGCGTGATCGCCGATTTCTACGTCACCGAAAAAATGCTGCAGCATTTCATCAAACAGGTGCACGACAACAACTTCTTTCGCCCCAGCCCCCGCGTGCTGGTGTGCGTGCCTTGCGGCTCTACCCAGGTGGAACGCCGGGCCATCAAGGAGTCGGCGCTGGGCGCCGGCGCCCGCGAGGTGTACCTGATCGATGAACCCATGGCCGCGGCCATCGGTGCCGGCCTGCCGGTGTCCGAAGCCACCGGCTCCATGGTGGTGGACATCGGTGGCGGTACCACCGAGGTGGCCATTATCTCCCTGAACGGCGTGGTCTATTCCCAGTCGGTACGGGTGGGGGGCGACCGGTTTGACGAGGCCATCATCAATTATGTGCGTCGCAACTACGGCTCGCTGATCGGCGAAGCCACCGCCGAGCGCATCAAGCACGTGGTCGGCTCCGCCTATCCGGGCGAAGAGGTACTGGAAATCGAAGTGCGCGGCCGCAACCTGGCCGAAGGGGTACCGCGCAGCTTTACCCTCAACTCCAACGAGATCCTGGAAGCCCTGCAAGAGCCGTTGTCGGGCATTGTCAGCGCCGTCATGGTGGCGCTGGAGCAGTCTCCCCCCGAGCTGGCCTCAGACATCTCCGAGCGGGGCATGGTGCTCACCGGCGGTGGCGCCCTGCTGCGCGATCTGGATCGCCTGCTGATGGAAGAAACCGGCATTCCCGTGGTGGTGGCCGATGATCCCATGACCTGTGTGGCCCGTGGCGGCGGCAAGGCTCTGGAGATGATCGACATGCACGGCGGCGACCTCTTCCACTACGACTGATGAACCGGGCCGGGTGACCGGCTCGCTCTTTTTCATGAAGCCCATATTTGGCCGTGGCCCCTCTTTGCCCATTCGCCTGACCCTGGCGGTACTGGCGTGCCTGATGCTGATTATCGCAGACAGCCGCTACCAGTCCTTTGCCGGCATCAAGGTCTATCTCAATTCCCTGGTGAGCCCGCTGCAGTACATGGCCAACAGCCCGCGGTTGTTGCTGGACTCCGCTTCTACCCAGCTGATGTCGCGCCAGGCCCTGCTGAACCAGGCCGAGCGCATGGAGCGGGAGCTGTTTCTGCTGCGTGACGATTTGTTGCGGCTGCGCCATCTGGAGCAGGAGAACCAACGCTTGCGCGAGCTGCTGGGATCACCGGTACAGCGCGACGCCCGCCGCATGGTGGCCGAGATCATGGCGGTGGACACGGATCCGTTTTCCCATCAGGTGGTGATCGACAAGGGCAGCCTGCAGGGGGTGTTTGAAGGCCAGCCGGTGCTCAACGAGCAGGGCGTGGTCGGCCAGATCATCTCGGTGGGCAAGACCACCAGCCGGGTACTGCTGATCACCGATACCAGCCACGGCATTCCGGTGCGGGTGGCGCGTAACGACATTCGCGCCATCGCCAGCGGCAGTGGCCGGCTGGATCGGCTGGTGCTCGACAATATCACCCGCAATACCGACATTCAGCAGGGTGACGTGCTGCTCAGCTCGGGCCTGGCGGGGCGCTTTCCCGAGGGCTATCCGGTGGGGCGGGTGACCCATGTGGGCCATGAGGAAGGCCAGGCCTTTGCCGATATTCGCATAACCCCCTTTGCCGCCCTGGATAGAGTGCGTTACCTGCTGCTGCTATGGCCCGAGCCGCGGGTCGCCGAGCCTGAGCCGGCGGTGGCCGAACCCGGAGAACCCACGCCATGAGTGCCTTTCCATTGCGCAGTCGCCTGGGCATCATGGCCAGCCTGGCACTGGCGCTGATCCTGTCGATTCTGCCGCTGCCGGACATGATAGCGCCCTTTCGCCCCGACTGGCTGCTGGTCACCCTGCTGTACTGGACCATTGCCCTGCCGCACCGGGCCAACGTGGGCACCGCCTTTGTGGCCGGCCTGCTGCTGGATCTGCTGCTGGGCTCGGTGCTGGGGGTGCGCGCCCTGGCGCTGGTGATTCCGGTGTATCTGGCCGCTTCCCAGTTTCAGCGCATGCGCAACTACTCGGTGTGGCAGCAGGCCTTTGTGGTCGGCGGCCTGGCCATGCTTAACAAGCTGCTGATCTTCTGGACCGGCTACCTCAACAGCGCCATTCAGGTGGACTATCACTACTTTTGGTCCATCGTCAGCAGCATGGTGTTCTGGCCCTGGATCTTCCTGTTGCTGCGCAAGTGCCGGCGTCAGTTTGCCCTGACCTGAGGAGTCGTCATGACCATCGCCCTTTACCTGGCTTCCGCCTCGCCCCGTCGCCGCGAGCTGCTGGCGCAGCTGGGGGTACGCTTTGAACTGGTGCGTCCCGAGGTGGAAGAGCGCCAGCGGCCGGACGAAGACGCCGCCGGCTATGTGCAGCGGCTGGCCCGGGACAAGGCCCTGGCCGGTGCCGCGCTGGCGCCCGAGCCGCTGCCGGTGCTGGGCGGTGACACCATAGTGGTGGTGGACGGCGAGGTGCTGGAAAAGCCCCAGGACGAGGCCCACGGCAAGGCCATGCTGCGCCGGCTGTCGGGCCGCAGTCATCGAGTGATGACCGCCATGGCGCTGGCGCGGGGCGAACACTGCCGGAGTGTGCTGGTGACCACGGAAGTGACCTTCCGCGCCCTGAGCGAGGCCGACATCGACCGCTACTGGCACACCGGCGAGCCCGTTGACAAGGCCGGCGGTTACGGCATTCAGGGACTGGGTGGACGTTTTGTGTCGCGTATTCACGGCAGCTATAGCGCCGTGGTGGGCCTGCCACTGGTGGAAACCGAAGCCCTGTTGCGTGATGCCGGCATCGTAACCGCTTGATTCCGGCTCTTGAAAGCCGCCATTCTGTGATAGTTTAAGGCCATATCACCCCCCTCACTGGCGGAGCCCACATGTCTGCAGAACTGATTATCAATATGACCCCGGCTGAGACCCGGGTGGCACTGGTGGAAAACGGTATCCTGCAGGAAGTGCATATCGAACGTCAGGCCCGGCGTGGCATCGTCGGCAATATCTACAAGGGCAAGGTCAGCCGAGTGCTGCCCGGCATGCAGGCGGCCTTTGTGGACATCGGCGGAGAGCGCGCCGCCTTTCTGCATGCCTCCGACATCGTGCCCCATACCGAGTGCGTCGACACCCGTGAGCAGGCCCATTTTCAGGCCGGCAATATCGCTGAACTGGTGCGTCAGGGCCAAGATATCATGGTGCAGGTGGTCAAGGATCCCCTCGGCACCAAAGGAGCTCGCCTCACCACCGACATTACCCTGCCGTCCCGCTATCTGGTATTCATGCCCGGCAGCGCCTACGTGGGCGTGTCCCAGCGCATCGACTCCGAACAGGAGCGGGAGCGGCTCAAGGCCCTGGCCGCCGAGCATGTGGACGAACAGGGTGGCTTTATCATTCGCACCGCCGCCGAGGGCATCGGAGAGCAGGAGCTGGCCCAGGATGCCGCCTTTCTCAAGCGGCTGTGGCGCAAGATTCAGGAGCGCCGGGGCAAGTACCCGTCCTGCTCCATGCTCTACGAGGATCTGCGGCTGGCGTTTCGCATCGTGCGCGACTTTGTCGGGGCCGAGCTGGATCGTATTCGGGTCGATTCTCGGGAAACCTGCGACGCCCTGCGCACCTTTGTGGATGAGTTCGTGCCCGAGCTGTCCGGGCGCATCGAGTACTACCACGGCGAGTCGCCGATCTTTGATCTGTATGACGTCGAAAACGAGATCCAGCGCGCCCTGGATCGCAAGGTGGAGCTCAAGTCGGGGGGCTATCTGATCATCGATCAGACCGAGGCCATGACCACCATCGATATCAATACCGGCGCCTTTGTCGGGCACCGCAACCTCGAAGAAACCATCTTCAACACCAATATCGAGGCCACCCAGGCCATTGCCCGTCAGCTGCGGCTGCGCAACCTGGGGGGCATTATCATCATCGACTTTATCGACATGTACGATGAGGACCACCGGCGCCGCGTGCTGCACAGTCTGGAGCTGGCCCTGTCCAAAGACAGGGCCAAGACCAACGTCAACGGCTTTTCCCAGCTGGGACTGGTGGAGATGACCCGCAAGCGAACTCGGGAGAGCCTGGAGCATGTGCTCTGCGATGCCTGTCCCGAGTGCAATGGTCGAGCCCGGGTGAAAACCGTGGAAACTGTCAGCTACGAAATCCTGCGAGAGATCCTGCGGGTCAACAAGGCCTACGACGCCGACAAGTTCGTGGTCTATGCCTCCACCGCCGTGGCCGCGGCCCTGCAGGAAGACGAGTCGCACATGCTGGCCGAACTGGAGGTGTTTATCGGCAAGCAGGTCAGGGTCAACAGCGAGCCCCTGTATAACCAGGAGCAGTTTGACGTGGTGATGATGTAGTGCTGAAACGCAGCCTGAGCTGGGCCTGGTTTGGCCTGGCCGGAGCCGCCGTGATGCTGGCCCTGTTGGTCAGCCTGCTGCGCTTCGGCTCGCCCTGGCTGGCGGCCCTGCAACAACAGTGGCTGGACCGGTTGCTGAGCGAACACCAGCTGGCCCTGAACATCGGCGGCCTGGGGCTGGGCTGGCAGGACTTCGGTCCCGTGCTGGTGCTGGAAGACGTGCGCCTGCAGCGGCCGCAACAGCCGGATCTGATCCTGCGCCGGGCCTCGGTGGACATGCAACTGTGGCAAAGTTTGCGCCAGTGGCGGCCGGTGCTCAACGAGCTCACCCTGGACGGCCTGCGGTTGACCCTGGGACTGAGCGGCGAAGGCGAGGCGCCGCGTACCGATATCACCGCACTGCGCACCCTGGCACTGCAGGGCGTGGAGCGGCTGAGTCTGGTGGATGCCCAGCTGGTGCTGGCCAGTCCGGGCAAACCTCTGCTGGAGCTGAATATTCCTGCCCTGCGCTGGCACAACGGCGCCGAGCTGCATCAGGGCGAGGGCCGATTGAGCTTTGGTCCCGGCGCCGGCCAGCAGTTTGTGTTTCAAGGGCGGCTGGAAGGGCCCATCGACCGCCTGAGCGGCGGTATTTATCTGCAGGCCGACCGGGTGGATGCCAGTCCGGTGTTGGCCCGGGTGCGCCCCGAGGACGATAGCGTCTCGGCCGAGCTTTCCTTTGAGGCCTGGCTGGAATGGCGGCAGGGCGAGCTGCAGGCGGCGCTGCTGACCCTGGGGCAGAACCGGGCCGGCTGGGGAGAGGGCCACGAGGTGGTGGTCAAGGGGGGTCGTCTGCAATGGCAACCTACCGCCGTCGGCTGGCAGCTGGCCAGCAGCGATATCGACATCAGCGTGGACGGCGAGGCCTGGGAGCGCTGGCGGGTTCAGCTCGACCGCGACCGGGAGCGGCTCAGCGGTTACCTGGATCGGCTCAGCTTTACCGATCTGGCGTTGCTGGCCCAGTGGGGCGAATACTACTGGCCCGCCGCCGCGCGTCAGCTGGCGGGCATTGCCCCCAAGGGCCGGCTGTCGGGGCTGCGTTTTGCCGCCAATGCCGACGGCAGCGACTGGCAGCTGGACGGGGAACTCCGCCAGGTCAGCACGCAGGCCTTTGGCTGGGTGCCACAAACGCAGGGACTGAATGGCCGCTTTACCCTGGCGGCGGAGCACGGCCGGCTGATCCTGAACCAGCCCGAGGCCGCCGACTGGCACTGGGACAAGGCTTTTCGCGGCCCCTGGCCGATGCGTGCGCTGACCGCCGAGCTGCAGTGGCAAAAACGCGGCCGCGACTGGTGGCTGTGGAGTGACCGGCTGCGGGTGGCCGGCGACGACCTGGATCTTGAAGCCTGGGTCAGCCTGCAGTTGCCGCCGGCAGGGGCGCCCCTGCTCAGCGCCTCGGCCCGAGTGGATCTGCACCGGGCCGGTCGGGCAGGGGCTTATCTGCCCGAGCCGGTAATGGGCCCTCGGCTGGTGGACTACCTGCAGGGCGCCATTCGCGGCGGCCATGCCGAACACGCCGAAGTGCTCTGGTACGGTCGCCTCAATCGTTTTCCCTATCGCGACGGGTCGGGCATTTTTCAGGCCCGGGTGCCCCTGCGCGACGCCGAATTCCGTTTTGATCCCCACTGGCAGCCGCTGACCGCCCTGGATCTCGATCTGCTGTTTGAAAACGACGGCCTGTACATGACCGGCCCCAGCGGGCGCCTTGGTCAGGCCCGGGCCGAAAACATCGATGCCCGCATCGTGCCCCTGAACCGCAGCGCCCGCCTCGCGCTGAACGCCGGCATTGAGGGGGACGGCGAGGCGGTGTCCGGCTACCTGCAACAGTCTCCCTTGGCCGGCTCGGTGGGTGCCACCCTGCAGCAGGTGCGGGTGTCGGGCCCGCTGACGGGCCGGCTGGCCCTCGACATTCCCCTGAGCGGCGGCCCGGTGGGGGTAAAGGGCGAGGTGACTTTCAGTGACAATGAGGTCTTGATCACGCCCCTGTCCATGCCCCTGACCGGAGTGCACGGCACCCTCAATTTTGACGAGAAAGAAACCGGGCTGAAGCAGTTGCAAGGCCGCTGGCTGGGCCAGCCGCTGACGGTGGATTATCAGGGCCGGATCACCGAGGCCGGCTATCATGCCGATATCGGTCTGGCCGGCCGCTTGCAGGGCGATGCCCTGGGCCGGGCACACCCCTGGCTGGCGGGGTTGCAGGGCGAGGCCGGCTGGCAGGGCCGAGTGCAGCTGAACATGACCGAAGGGCGGGTGAATTACACCGCCGAGCTGGACTCGAGCCTGGCAGGGCTGGCAAGCCGGCTGCCGCCGCCCCTGGGCAAGGATGCCGGACCGGCTCGGCCGTTGCGGCTGTCGCTGTCCGGCGACACGGCCCAGGCCCGGGCGCGGCTTGCCATGGCGCCGGATATCGATGCCGAGCTGCGACTCGGCTTTGCCGCCGACGGTGTGCACGTCAGCCGACTCTGGCTCGATGCCGGCGGCGCAAAGGCCAGGCTTCCCCGAGCGCCGGTGGATGTGGCGGCACACCTGGCCGAGCTCAGACTGGACGACTGGCTGGCGCGGCTCGGCGGGGCGCCGTCGAACGAGGCAGGAGCGATAGCGTTGCACTGGCCGGAGCGCTACCGGGCGGACTTGCGTGCCGACAGCGGTGAGCTGTGGCGCCAGCCACTCAGCGATCTGCGGCTGACTTTCAGCCCGGGAGAAGCCGGCCGCCACCGGCTGGCGGTGGCGGCGCAGCAGGCGCAGGGAGAGCTGGCCTGGGGCAATGATGAACCGATCACCGCCCGTTTTGACCGGCTGTGGCTGTCGCCAAGGCCCGGCGGTGAAGGCATCGGTATGAGCCGGTTGTCTCCGGCCCGAGTGCCGGCCCTGGTGTTTCGCTGTGATGACTGCCGCTGGCGCGAGCTGGCCCTGGGTAAGGCCGGGTTCCAGTTGTCACCGCTGCACGCGGAAAACGGCGTGCAGCTCGACGATCTCTGGCTCGACGGCCCCTTGCTGCAGGGCCGGGCGCAAGGGCGTTGGCTGCAGCACGACAGCGGCGACCTTACCCGGCTGCAGTGGCGAGGAGGGGCGCAATCCCTGCAGGCGCTTTGGCAGGCTCTGGATGAACCCTCGCCATTCCGTGACACCCAGGCGCTGCTGGAAGGCGAGCTGAGCTGGCCCGGGCTGCCCTGGCAGCCGGTGACCTCCCGCCTGGATGGCACCGTCAGCGTGGAAACCGGCGCCGGCGTGCTCACCGGGGTGAGCGACAAGGGCGCCGGCCTGCTGTCGGTGCTGAGCATGGACTCGATACTACGGCGGCTGCGGCTGGATTTTCGCGACGTGTTTGAAGGCGGCTTTTACTTTGACAGTATTCGTGCCACCGGCACCTTTGAGCAGGGCCTGTTGCGCAACGACGACTTTCTGCTGAAAGGGGCCGCCGGCGACATGGCCGGGCAAGGACGGGTGGACCTGGCCGCCGAGCGGCTCGATTACCGTTTTGAATTCACGCCCAACCTGACCGGCAACCTGCCGGTGCTGGCGGCCTTTGCGGTGACGCCGGTGACCGGCCTTTATGTGCTGGCCCTGTCCAAGGTACTGGGGCCTGTGGTAGATGTATTCACGCGTATTCGTTATCGCGTGAGTGGCCCCCTGGCCAGCCCGACGGTCAGTGAACTGGGCCGGGAGCGGGAGCAAATCCGCCTGCCTCAAAACGACAAGGAGTAATAAATGGAACTGGTAGCCCTGCAACTGAACGCGGGTGCCGACTGGCATGGCAACCGGGAACGGATTGAGGCCCTGCTGGCGCGGCTGCCCGACGCCCGCCCGTTGCTGGTGCAACTGCCGGAAAACGCCGTGGTGTTTGGCGGGCGCGAGGCGGTGCTGAGTGTGGCCGAGCCGCTTGGTCAGGGGCCGGTGCAGGAATGCCTGGCGCACTGGGCCAAGCGTTTTGGCATCTGGCTGGTGGTGGGCTCGATGCCGACCCGCATTGAGGGCAGCGACAGGCTGCACACCAGTTGCCTGGTTTATGATGAGCAGGGTCAGCAGGTAGCCCATTATCACAAGCTGCACCTGTTCGATGTGGATGTGGCCGACGGCCATGGCCGTTACCGGGAGTCGGACAGCTACCAGCCGGGGAGCGAGTTGGGCGTGGTCGACAGTCCCTTTGGTCGCCTGGGGCTGTCGATCTGTTATGATCTACGTTTTCCCGAGTTGTATCGTGCCCTGCGCGAGCGGGGTGCCGACATTCTGATGGTGCCGGCGGCCTTTACTCGAGTGACCGGCCAGGCGCACTGGCTGCCGCTGTTGCAGGCCAGAGCCATTGAAAATCAGTGTTATGTGCTGGCCGCCGGTCAGTGGGGGGAGCATGCGGGAGGTCGCCAGACCTGGGGACATTCGGTGATTCTGGATCCCTGGGGTGAGGTGTGTGCCTGCCTGCCCGAAGGCGAAGGCCTGATTCGGGCCCCCCTTGATCGCCAGCGCCTTGAGAGCGTGCGCCGCCAGATGCCAGTGGCCCAACATGCCCGCCTGCGGGCGGTGTGGAGAGACAAAGAATGAGTATTGAACAGATCAACCAAAGCCTGCTGGTGCCCAACGAGCTGGACATGGCTCTGCTGGACGCCCAGCTGGCGCGGCTCAGCCGCCACCAGATCGACTTTGCCGATCTGTACTTTCAGAACAGCGTGCACGAGTCCTGGGTGCTGGAAGACGGCATCGTCAAGGACGGCAGCTACAACATTGAGCAGGGCGTGGGGGTGCGCGCCGTAAGCGGCGAAAAGACCGGCTTTGCCTATTCCGATGAGCTGACCGCCGCCGCCCTGGATCAGGCGGTAAGCGCCGCCCGGGGCATTGCCGCCCACGGCGGTGACGGTCGCTTCAAGGTGGGCAAGGAGCAGCCGGTGATCGCCCGCTACATGGGGGTTAATCCGCTCGACAGCCTGCCCCGGGAGCAAAAAATTGCCCTGCTGCAGCAGATGGATGCCTTTGCCCGCAGCCTGGATCCGGCGGTAACCCAGGTGATCGCTTCCATCTCCGGTGTTTATGAAGAAGTGCTGGTGCTGGCCACCGACGGTACCCTGGCCACGGACTTGCGCCCCCTGGTGCGCTTGAATTGCTCGGTGCTGGCGGAGCGTAATGGCCGGCGCGAGCGTGGCAGCAGCGGCGGCGGTGGCCGTTTTGGCTACGACTACTTCCTTGAAGAGGTCGACGGCCAACCCAGGGCCATGGGCTATGCTCGGGAAGCGGTGCGTCAGGCCCTGGTAAACTTGGAGGCGGTGGACGCCCCCGCTGGTACCATGCCGGTGGTGTTGGGGGCCGGCTGGCCTGGCGTGCTGTTGCATGAGGCGGTGGGTCATGGCCTGGAAGGGGACTTTAACCGCAAGGGCTCTTCTGCCTATGCCGGCCGCATCGGTGAAAAGGTGGCCTCATCCCTGTGCACCATAGTGGACGACGGCACCCTGGCCGATCGTCGTGGCTCCTTGACCATAGACGACGAGGGTACCCCCAGCGGCTACAACGTGCTGATCGAAAACGGCGTGCTCAAGGGGTATATGCAGGACAAGCTCAACGCCCGGCTGATGGGCATGGCGCCCACCGGCAACGGCCGGCGCGAGTCTTACGCTCACCTGCCGATGCCGCGCATGACCAATACCTATATGCTGGCTGGCGAGACGCCGCCGGAAGAGATCATTCGCAGCGTGAAGAAGGGCATTTACGCTCCCAACTTCGGCGGAGGTCAGGTGGACATTACCTCGGGCCGGTTTGTATTTTCGGCCTCCGAAGCCTACCTCATTGAGGACGGCAAGCTGACCGCGCCGATCAAGGGGGCGACCCTGATCGGCAACGGCCCCGAGGCCATGAGTCAGGTGTCCATGGTGGGCAATGATCTAAGCCTGGACGCTGGTGTCGGCGTGTGCGGCAAGGACGGCCAGAGCGTGCCCGTGGGCGTGGGCCAGCCCACCCTCAAGCTGGATCGTATGACGGTCGGCGGCACCCAGTAAGCAGCCTGTTCCTGAAAACTACAACGCCGGCATGATGCCGGCGTTTTTTATGGTGGGTCGTATTACTGATCCAGGTGTTGCTTCAGATACTGAAACAGCTCCCGGTAGGCCTTGGGCGGCAGGCCGGCGGCCTGCTCCTTGCGACCGGTGCGGGCCAGCTGGCGCAGCTTCTGTCGGTCCAGTCCGCGGTATTCGGCCATCAGGGCATCCACGCCCTTGTCGCCCTCGCGGATCAGGCGGTCCCGCCATTGCTCCAGCTTGTGAAAATGGGCGTTAACCACGGCGTTCTTCTGATCAAAGGCGTTGAGCGCCTCGCGAATGGCGGTGACGTCCCGGCTGCGCATCAGCTTGCCGATAAACTGCAGGTGACGACGCAGGGCCTCGCGCTTGTTGGAAAGCTTGTGCGCCAGCTCGATGGCATCCTTCAGCTCTTCGTCCAGGGGCACCTTGGCCAGATCGCTGGCCTTGAGCCTGACCAGGTCCAGGCCCAGTTGCTGCAGGGCGTGGCTTTCCCGCTTCATTTCGCTTTTACTGACCCACTCGATATCGTCGTCGTGGTCTGAGTGGTCGTCGTGATGGCGCATGGTATGTCTCTTGCAAATCGGTGATGGTGAATATATTACCAGCTTCTCCCAAGGGGCGCAGGGGTCTGTTATGCTAACGGCAAACGGAACCAGCGAATTCACTATGACTCCCGAAGAGATTCAAATCGAACAGCGCCAGCTTGAGCTGGCGGTAGAGCAGGCGCTGGAAAGCGCCAAGCGCCTGGGTGCCGAGGCGGCGGAGGTGTCCATCAGCAAGCAGACCGGGCTGTCGGTGAACACCCGCAATGCCGAACTGGAGAACATCGAGTTCAACAAGGACGGTGCCCTCGGCATCGCCGTGTACAGAGACGGCCGCAAGGGCTCGGCATCCACCTCGGATCTGCGCCCCGACGCCATTGCCCGCACCGTGGCGGCGGCGCTGGATATTTCCCGCTATACCACCGCCGATCCTCATGCCGGCCTGGCCGATGCCGACCAGCTGGCCTGGAATGCGCCCACCCTTGAGCTGTGCTTTCCCCGTGCCATGGAGCCCGCCGACGGCATCGAGCTGGCGCTGCGTTGTGAGCGCGCGGCGCTGGGCCGTGACAAACGCATCAAGCAGTCCGACGGCGCCAGTTTCTCCGCCAATGTCGGTATTCGCGTTTACGGCAACAGCCACGGTTTTGTCAAAGGCTTTGCCGGCTCCCGCTATGGCATGAGCTGTGTGCTCATCGGCGAGCAGGACGGCGACATGCAGCGGGAATACGGCTACACCTCGGCCCGCAGCTTTGACGATCTGTGGGACCCGGAGCGGGTCGCCGACGAGGCGGTCAGCCGCACGCTTGGGCGCCTTGGTGGCCGCAAGATCGGCACCACCCAGGCGCCGGTATTGTTTCATCCGGATGTGGCGGCGGGCCTGTTCGGCCACCTGGTGATGGGCATTAGCGGTGGCAACCTGTATCGCAAATCTTCCTTTCTGCTCGATGCTTGCGGCGAGCAACTGTTTCCCGATTGGCTCACCATTCATGAGCAGCCCCACCTCAACAAGGGCCTGGCCAGCGCCCCCTTTGACAATGAAGGGGTACGCACCTGCGAGCGCAACATCATCGAAAACGGCGTACTGCAGACCTATCTGCTCACCAGCTACTCGGCGCGCAAGCTGGGCCTGCCGGTGACCGGCCATGCCGGCGGCATTCACAACTGGACGGTGTCAAACAGCGGCCAGAGCCATGATGAGCTGCTGAAGCAAATGGGCACCGGGCTGCTGGTGACCGAGATGATGGGACAGGGGGTAAACATCGTCACCGGTGACTATTCCCGCGGCGCCGCCGGCTTCTGGGTGGAGAACGGCGAAATCGCCTATCCGGTGGAGGAAATCACCATCGCCGGCAATCTGAAGACCATGTTTGCCGGTATTCAGGCCATCGGTACCGACGTGGAAACCCGCTCCAGCCTGCACACCGGCTCTGTGCTGATCGACAATATGAAAATCGCAGGGCAATAACCCAGAGCTGAAAGCTCGAAGCTGTAAGAAGGGCCGCGTATGCGGCCCTTGGTGTTTTTGGGTCTGGCTTTCGGCTTCCAGCTCTAGTGCAGCAGGATCAGCGTGGCCAGCCCCAGGAAGGACAACAGGCCGACGGTGTCGGTGATGGTGGTCAGGGCCATGGAGCCGGCCAGGGCCGGATCGATATTGAAGCGTTTCATGATAAGCGGAATGCTGGCGCCGGCCAGGCCCGCCACCGACAGGTTGATAAACATGGCGGCGGCGATCACCAGGCCGATCTCCCAGCTGCCTTTCCATAGCGCCACTACCACGGATATCGCCACCGCCCACAGCATGCCGTTAAGCAGACCCACCAACGCCTCCTTGGTCAGTAGCCAGCGGGCGTTGCTGTCGCCGATATGGCCCACCGCCATGCCTCGAATCACCAGCGCCAGGGTCTGGTTGCCGGCAATGCCGCCCATGGACGGCACTATGGTCATCAGAATGGCCAGGGTGGCCAGCTGGGACAGGGTTTCCTCAAACATGTTGGATACGCTGGCGGCCACCAGCGCCGAGCCGAGGTTGATGGTCAGCCAGAAGGAGCGGCGGCGCGCGCTGGTGAGCACGGGGGCAAAGGTGTCCTCGTCGTCGTCCATCTTGGCCATACCCATCATGGAGTGCTCGCCTTCTTCTCGAATGATGTCGACCACGTCGTCGATGGTGATGCGCCCGAGCAGCAGGTTGTTTTCATCCACCACCGGCGCCGACAGCCAGTCATGGCGCTCAAACAGGTTGGCCACCTCGGTGTCGGTCATGGTCAGGGGAATGGCTTCCACCGAGGTGTCCATGGCCTCGGCCACCGTGGTGGTGGGAGACTGTACCACCAGGCTGGCGAGGGAAATGTCTCCCAGCAGACGGTTGTGCGGATCCACCACATAGAGGGTGTCGGTGCCTTCCGGCAGCTCGCTGTGCAGGCGCAGGTAGCGCAGCACCACGTCTATGGTGACATCGGGGCGCAGGCTGATGAATTCGGTGTTCATCAGCGAGCCGGCGGTGTCTTCCGGATAGGACAGCGCCAGCTCGGCACGCTGGCGATCCTGCTCGTCCATTTCGGTGAGCACCTGGTTGAACAGCTGCTCGGGCAGATCCCGCAGTACATAGGCCAGATCGTCCGACTCCATATCCTCCAGGGCGATGGCCAGCTTTTCCGGCTCCATCAGCCGAATGATGCCGTCGCGCACCTCTTCCGACAGCTCTTCCAGGATCTCGCCGTAATCGTCCGGATCGATCAGCTGCCAGAGCACCTTTCGGCTGGGAGCGGGTGAAGATTCCAGCAACCAGGCCACGTCCCCCGGGCGCATCTGCTGCAGCATGCGGCGCACGTGCACAAACATGCCGCTGTTGAGGGCCTGGGTGACCGCCTCGAGGTGGTCCGTGGTGCCGGTTTGATCGGTGGGCTCGGTCATGGGGGCGGATCCGTCGGGTTATTCCGACTCGTTAAAACGATCCGCCACCAGCCGGGCCACGGCATTCATGGCGGCTTCCGCTTCCGGGCCCTCGGCCACCACGCGAATGGCGTGTCCCTGGGCCGTTTCCAGCATCAGCAGGCCCATGACGCTGTTGGCGGGGGCCTCTTTCTGCTGGTTGCACACGGTGACTTCGGCGTCGAATTGCTGGGTCAGCTGCACCAGCTGAATGGCGGCCCGGGCGTGCAGCCCTAGCTTGTTGACGATTTGCAGGTCGCGTTCAATTTTCGGCATTGCGCTTTTCCAGAGTACGGTGACGTAGCTGCACGCTTTTGCCCATCTGGCCAAAGACCCGGGCCAGCTGTTCGGCGATGAAGACCGAACGGTGCTGACCGCCGGTGCAGCCGATGGCCACGGTGACATAGCTGCGGTTATTGCGTTCCAGGTGAGGCATCCAGGTGATCAGCAGGTTTTCCAGCTGCCACAGGTATTTCATCACCTCGGGCTGGCTGCTCAGGTAATCGGCCACCGGCTGATCCTGGCCGGTAAAGGGGCGCAGTTCGGCAATCCAGTGGGGGTTGGGCAGAAAACGGGCGTCAAACACGAAGTCGGCGTCCTTGGAAACGCCGTATTTGTAGCCAAAGGACTCGAACACCCAGTTCAATTCCTTTTCTTTCTTGCCGAGGATGCGTTCGCGAATGATTTCGCTGAGATCGTGAATGCTTAAGGACGAGGTATCGATGCGCAGGTCCGCGTCCGACGACAGTGGCGCCAGCAGATGAGTTTCTTCGCGAATGGCCTCGTCCAGGGTCAGGCTGTGGCGGGACAGCGGATGCAGCCGGCGAGTGTCCCCAAAACGGCGGATCAGCACTGAATTGTCGGCGTCGATAAAGATGCTGGAAGGCTGAACGTCATCCATGGCTCGCACCTCGGCCAGAAAGGCTTCCAGCTGCTCGGCACTGTCGGGCAGGTTGCGTACGTCTATGCTTACCGCCACCGCTCCGGGTTTGTCCCGGCGCAGCCGCACCAGCTCAGGCAGCAGCGCCACCGGCAGGTTGTCGACGCAGTAATGGCCGAGATCTTCAAGTACCCGTAAGGCCACGGTTTTGCCCGAACCGGAACGGCCACTGACGATCACCAGCTGCATCTTGCTATCCTCAGGCTGAAATCATGATTTGATAGAGTTCCTCATCGCTGCCGGCCTGACGTAATTGCCGGCACACCTGCTTGTTACTCAGTTTCTCGGCGATCAGCGACAGGGTCTTGAGGTGTTGCTTGCATTCCTGCTCCGGTACCAGCAGGGCAAACACCAGGCCCACCGGCTGGTTGTCGATGGCGTCGAATTCCACCGGCTCGGCAAAGGTAAGCAGTACGGCAGTCGCCTTGTTGTCATCACTGATCCGGCCGTGAGGAATGGCGATGCCATTGCCGATGCCGGTACTGCCCATTTTCTCTCGGGCCAGCAGACAGTCAAAAAGCGGCTGGCTGCCGATATTGAGATGTTCGGCAGCCAGCTCGCTGATAATTTCCAGAGCACGTTTTTTGCTCGTGCAGGGGACTGCACTGCGGGTGCAGCCCCTGCTGAGTATGTCGGCGACTTCCATGGTTATTTTTGCTTGAGTTTTTCTTTGTGTTTGATGATTTGACGATCCAGCTTGTCGATGAGGCTGTCGATGGCCGCATACATGTTTTCATGCTGGGAGTTGGCAAACAGCTCGCCGCCGGTGACGTTCAGCTTGGCTTCGGCGATTTGCTGCATTTTTTCCACATTAAGGATGACGTGCGCATTGGTGATGTGATCGAAATGGCGTTCCAGCCGGGTAAACTTGCTGTTCACATAATCACGCAGGGCATCGGTGATCTCGACATGGTGTCCGGTCAGATTTATTTGCATAACGTCTTCCTTCTGTCGTTGCCTTTAAACCAGGCGTTTGCGCTGATTGGAAGGGGGAATGGCCAGTGATTCCCTGTACTTGGCGATGGTTCGCCTGGCCACCTTGATCCCCTGGTCGGCCAGCAGCTGGGCAATTTTGCTGTCGCTCAGCGGCTTGGCCGGGTTTTCGGCCCCGACCAGCTTCTTGATCAGGGCGCGAATTGCCGTGGACGAACACTCACCCCCGTCGTCGGTGCCCACATGACTGGAGAAGAAATACTTGAGTTCAAACACGCCACGGGGGCTGTGCATGAACTTCTGTGTGGTCACCCGGGAGATGGTGGATTCGTGCATCTCCACCGCTTCCGCCACATGGTTCAGCACCATGGGCTTCATGGCCTCTTCTCCATATTCAAAGAATGCCTGTTGTTGTTCAACAATACAATTGGCAACCTTGAGCAGGGTCTCATTTCGGCTTTCAAGGCTCTTGAGAAACCACTTGGCGTCCTGCAGGTGATTGCGAATAAACTGGCCGTCCTCGCTGTTGCGGGGCTTGCTGGCCAGGGCCGCGTAGGTCTGGTTGAGCCGTATCTTGGGCATGGCCTCGGGGTTGAGTTCCACCACCCAGACCCCGCTGCGCTTGGTGACCACCACATCGGGAATGACGTATTCGGAGTTACCCTGAATAATGCTGCTGCCGGGGCGGGGCTCCAGTTGCTGAATCAGCGCCAGCACTTCCCTGAGCTCGTCTTCCTTGAGCTTGGTCTTGCGCTGCAGGCTGCGGTAGTCACGGTTGCCGAGCAGGTCCATGTGCTGGGCCAGCAAGGCGCGGGCTTCACTCAGCCAGGGTGTGTCGGGCGGATACTGCTCTAGCTGAATGCACAGGCATTCCTGCACGCTGCGGGCGGCCACGCCGATGGGATCGAAGTGCTGAATACGCTTGAGCACTGCTTCCACTTCGTCGGCTTCGATACCGAGCTCCTGGGCCGATACCGCTTCCAGCAGATCGTCGATACCGGCGGTGAGGTAGCCGGCGTCGTCGACGGCATCGATTATGGCCATGGCGATGGCCTGATCGGTGTCACTGAAAGGGGTCAGATTCATCTGCCAGATCAGGTAGTCCTGCAGGCTCTCGGTGGTTTCACCCTGGTAAACGCTGTCTTCCAGCCCTTCCGGCAGGCCGGCGCCGCCGCTGACCGGAGAGGCGGTGTAAACCTCCTCCCAGCTGGTGTCCATGGGCAAGTCTTCGGACAGCTGGTTGCGCTCCATGGCGGTGTCGGCGGCCATCTGCTCTTCGTTGCGGTTGTCGGCCACCTTGACGCTGTCGGCTTCCTCCTGCTCCAGCAGGGGGTTGCTGTCCAGCGCCTGCTGAATTTCCTGCTGCAGCTCCATGCTGGACAGCTGCAACAGGCGAATGGCCTGCTGCAGCTGGGGCGTCATGGTCAGCTGCTGGCCCAGACGTAACTGAAGAGTCGGCTTCATGTATGCAAACGTCCTTCCATATCAACCGCGGGTTGCGGTGCCTTCAGAGGCTGAATTGTTCGCCGAGATAAACCTTTTTGACCTGCTCGTTGGCGAGGATTTCCGTCGGTGTGCCGGCGGCGATGCGGTGCCCATGACTGACAATATAGGCCTTTTCGCACACGTCCAGGGTCTCGCGTACATTGTGATCGGTGATCAGTACGCCCAGTCCTCTGTCCCTGAGGTGCAGAATGATTTTCTTGATGTCTATCACCGAAATGGGATCCACGCCGGCAAAGGGTTCGTCGAGCAGAATAAAGCGCGGATCCGCCGCCAGCGCCCGGGCGATCTCAACCCGCCGCCGTTCGCCGCCGGACAGACTCATTCCCAGGCTGTCGCGAATATGGGTAATGTTGAATTCTTCCAGCAGCTGTTCCATTTTCTCGCTGCGGCCGTCGGCATTCAGATCCTTGCGGGTCTGCAGCACCGCCATCAGGTTGTCGGCAACGCTCAGGCGGCGAAAAATCGAGGCCTCCTGGGGCAGGTAGCCAATGCCGGAGCGGGCGCGCACGTGCATGGGCTCGTGACTGATATCCTGGCCGTCGATGGTGATGCTGCCGGCGTCCCGCTGGACCAGGCCTACAATCATGTAAAAGGAGGTGGTCTTGCCGGCACCGTTGGGGCCGAGCAGACCCACGATCTGACCGGTGTTCACGGTCAGGCTGACGTCGGCCACCACTTTGCGGCCCTTGTAGCTTTTCTGCAGGCCGCGCGCTTTCAGTATCGCCATGCTCAGTTCTTGTCCTGCTCGTCGAAATTCTGCACCTGCTCGGGCAGGAAGATGGTGGTGACCCTGTCCTTGCCGCCCTGGCTTTCGGCCTCCATCTGCTCCTTGTCGATAAAGTAGCGAATACGGTAGCCGGTGACGATGTTGTCATCCTGCTTGAGCTTGGCGTCCCGAATCAGGGTGATGGTGCGGGCGCGCATGTCGTAGTGAATTTCCCGCGCCTCGGCATGCACCGGCTTGCCGTTGTTGAGGATCTGCTCGTAGGTGGCCGGACTGCCCTTGGCGGTCATCGACTGCAGGCCCTGTTCATTGCGGATCACCACCAGCTGGTCGGCGCGCACGTCTATGCTGCCCTGCTTGACCACTACCTTGTCGATAAAGGTGACCTTGTCATCGGCCAGCTCTACCAGTTGACGGCCCGCGTCTATGGTCACCGGCTGGCGAAAGTCGCTGTCCCTGGCCTGGGCCTGACCCAGGCCGAGCAGGCCGCCAAGACTAAGGATTGAAATAAGTTGCCCGGGTTTCATTCAGTAATTCCACCGTTTGTTGATCAAGCTCGCCCAGCACACCCAGCCCCTCGGCCTGGTATTGCGGACTTTGCAGCCGCACCTGCCGGTTGGAGCGCAGCTGGTTATTGATAAAGTCCAGTTCCAGATATTCGGTGGTCAGGGTTTCCACCAGGGCATCCGGTTGCAGCCCATTGCCCACGACATTGCCGGTCAGCACGGCATTGTCGCCGGTATTGATGGTGCCGTCATCACCGCGGAGCCGCCACTGGGGCTGGCCATCGGGGGAATAGAGCAAGATAACAGGTTTTTTCATCAGGGTCATGGACAGGGGCTCGTAGTACTCGGCGTACTCCGCCTGCATGCCCCGGTAGGGCAGCCCCAGCCGGTTGTACTGCACGCTGGCCAGGTTGGTGGCGACGAAATCGGGCTGGTAATCCTGCGGGTTTACCGGCGCTTCGGTATCGTTGCGAAACCACTGCCAGCTGGCCAGCGCAATGATGAACAGGGCGCCAAACAGCCAGGTCTGGCGGCTCATACGCTCATGCCCTCGGCCTGCTCCAGCCGGCCGCGGGCCGCCAGCAGCAGATCGCACAGTTCGCGCACCGCACCCCGGCCACCGGCAGTGCGGGTCGTGTAATCGGCCCGCTGCAGCACCAGCGGGTGGGCATCGGCCACCGCTACCCCCAGGCCGCAGTCCTGCATCACCGGCAGATCCACCACGTCGTCGCCGATATAGGCCACCTGTTGTGGCGTGAGCCCGAGGCGCTCAAGCAGCTCGCCGTAACTGTGCATCTTGTCACTCTGGCCCTGATAGACATGGCGCACGCTCAGTGAAGCCATGCGTTCACTGACGATGCGTGAGCTGCGCCCGGTGATCACCGCCACTTCGATGCCGGCATTGAGCAATGCCTTGATGCCAAAGCCGTCCCGCGTGGAAAAGCCCTTGTATTCCTCGCCGTCGTTACCGATATAGATCATGCCATCGGACAAGACGCCGTCCACGTCACAAATCAGCAGGCGAATGTCTTTCAGCCGGCGCCAGACGTCCTTGGTCACGGCGCCATAGAGGGTTTGTACCGTCATCAGATCACTCCCGCGCGTAGTAAATCGTGCATGTTAAAGGCCCCGATCGGGCGCTGGTCATCATCCAGCACCAGCAGGCCGCTGATTTTTTTCTCTTCCATCAGTTTGACCGCTTCCGCCGCCAGCATGCCGGCGGGCACAGTGGTGCAGCTGCGGGTCATGACCTGCGCGATGCGAGTGTTGTGCACGTCAACCTTGTGGTCCAGGGTGCGGCGCAGGTCTCCGTCAGTATAGATGCCGGCCAGCCGGCCTTCGCCATCGACCACGGCGGTAAAGCCCATGCCGCTGCGGCCGATCTCCAGCAGCGCCTCGATGATCAGGGTGTCGAGGCCCACTCGGGGCACCCGCTCGTCCTTGTGCATGATATCGGCCACTCGCAGCAGCAGCCGCTTGCCCAGGGCGCCGCCCGGGTGGCTGAGGGCGAAGTCGTCGGCGGTAAAGCCGCGGGCCTCCAGCAGCGCCACCGCCAGGGCGTCACCCATGGCCAGGGTGGCGGTGGTGCTGGCGGTGGGGGCCAGTCCCAGCGGGCAGGCTTCCTGCTCGACCCGAGTGCACAGGTGCACATCCGCTTCCCGGGCCATGGTGGACTCGGGCTTGCCGGTCATGCACACCAGCTTCATGCCCCGGCGCTTGAGCACCGGCAGCAGGGCGATGATTTCCTCGCTTTCACCGGAGTTGGACAGGGCCAGCACCAGGTCCCGGCTGTCGATCATGCCCAGGTCGCCGTGACTGGCTTCGCCCGGATGCACAAAAAACGCCGGGGTGCCGGTGCTGGCCAGGGTGGCGGCAATCTTGTGGGCGATATGGCCGGACTTGCCCATGCCGGTCACGATGACCTTGCCCTGGCAGTGAAACATCAGCCGGCAGGCATGGTTGAAGGATTCATCCAGATATTGATAAAGGCCGTCGATGGCCGCCTTTTCAATATCGAGAACGCGTTGGGCGGTGCTACGATAATCAAATTCTGCTGACATGGGGTTCTCCGCTTCAGGGGCGGCGCCATTATAGAAAAGCCCGCGCCGAGAAGCGACCGGCATGATGCCTGCAGGGGCAGGATTTGGGTGGACAGGGGGTGGCGCAAATTCACCGTCATGCGGTTGCCGATATTCGGCCGAACCCATACAATCCTTTCTTTTTTACGGGGAAGCGAGTGTGAGCCAGAGCCTTGTCGAGATACGGGATCTTTGCTTCAGCCACGGTGATCGTCCTCTCTATGAGGGCATCAACCTGGAAATTCCGCGTGGAAAGATCACCGCCATCATGGGCCCCAGCGGTATCGGCAAGACCACCTTGCTGCGGCTGATCGGCGGTCAGATCAAGCCCGACAGCGGCGAAGTGCTGTTCGACGGCGAGTCGATTCCGTCCCTGGGCCGCAACCGGCTGTATCAGCTGCGCCGGCGCATGGGCATGCTGTTTCAGAGCGGCGCCCTGTTTACCGGCCTGTCGGTGTTTGACAATGTCGCCTTTCCATTGCGAGAGCACAGCGGCCTGCCGGAAGCCATGATCCATACCCTGGTGATGATGAAGCTGGAAGCGGTGGGGCTGCGTGGCGCCGCTCATCTGCTGCCGTCCGAGCTGTCTGGCGGCATGGCCCGGCGCGCGGCGCTGGCACGCAGCATCGCCCTGGATCCGGAGCTCATCATGTATGACGAGCCCTTTGCCGGCCAGGACCCCATCAGCATGGGGGTGCTGGTCAAGCTGATTTCCGAACTCAACCGGGCCCAGCAACTCACCTCTATTGTGGTGACCCACGACGTCGACGAGGTGATGACCATCGCCGATTACGCCTACATCATCGCCAACAAGAAGGTGATAGCGGCGGGCACGCCCGAGGAGCTGAAACGGCACGAGGATCCCCAGGTGGTGCAGTTTCTGCGCGGCAATGCCGACGGCCCGGTGCCGTTTCATTATCCTGCCCCCGATTACAGGGAGTCACTGACCTATGTTGATTGAGGTGATTGGCCGGCTGGGCCGGCAGGGTGTTTCCGGCCTGACCGCCCTGGGCCGGGCCGGGCTGATGCTGACCCACGCTTTGCTGGGGCGGCCCGAGCCGAAAAAGCATTTTCCGCTGCTGGTGCAGCAGTTGCATGTGGTCGGTGTGCAGTCGGTGCTGATCATTCTGGTGTCGGGGCTGTTTATCGGCATGGTGCTGGCGCTGCAGGGCTACAACGTGCTGGTGGACTTCGGTGCCGAAGGCAGCCTGGGTCCCCTGGTATCGCTGTCGCTGCTGCGGGAGCTGGGCCCGGTGGTGACCGCGCTGTTGTTTGCCGGCAGGGCCGGTTCGGCGCTGACCGCCGAGCTGGGCCTGATGAAGGCAACCGAGCAGCTCTCCAGCCTGGAAATGATGGGGGTGGATCCGCTGCGCCGGGTGGTGGCCCCCCGGTTCTGGGCCGGCTTTATCAGCATGCCGCTGCTGGCGTTTCTGTTCAGCATGGTCGGCATCTGGGGCGCCAAGCTGGTAGGGGTAGACTGGTTGGGCGTGGACGAGGGCGGCTTCTGGTCCGCCATGCAGGCGGCGGTCGACTGGCAACAGGACATCATGCAGGGCTTTGTAAAGAGTCTGGTGTTCGCCCTGGTGGTGACCTGGATTGCCCTGTTTAACGGAGTGGATGCCAGGCCCACGGCGGCCGGCATCAGTCAGGCGACCACCCGTACCGTGGTTCATTCATCTCTGGCGGTGCTGGGGCTCGATTTCGTGCTCACCGCCATCATGTTCGGGTAAGCGATAATGAAATACAGCAAACTGGAATTCAGCGTCGGCTGCTTTATGCTGGCCGGCATCGGCGCCCTGCTGCTGCTGGCGTTTAAGGTGGCGGGGGTGAGTGTCAACGGTCAGGGGGAGACCTATACCCTGTATGCCCGCTTTGACAATATCGGCGGCCTCAAGGTGCGCTCTCCCATCAAGGTGGGAGGCGTGGTGGTAGGGCGGGTGGCCGACATCAGCCTGGATGCCAAGTCCCAGGTGCCCGTGGTGACCCTGGCGGTGAACCGGGAGGCGGGGGAGTTTGCCGAGAGCAGCACCGCCGCCATTCTCACCTCCGGCCTGCTCGGCGAACAATACCTGGGCATTACTCCGGGCTTTGCCGACGAGGACATGGGCATCGGCATGCTGGCGGACGGCGACACCATCGCCGATACGCAATCCGCCCTGGTGTTGGAAGAGTTAATCGGCAAGTTTATTTATTCCATCGGTAAAGACTGAACCGGCATATTCCCGAGGAGGAATCATGAAAAAACAACTGATGTCCTGGCTGCTGGTGCTGGCCGGCCTGTTTGCGCTGCCGGCCATGGCCGCCACCGACCCCTATGTGCTGGTGGATCAGGTGGCCCAGCGCACCTTTGACCGGCTTGAGCAGGAACAGGGCGAAATCTCGTCCAACCCCGAGCACCTGCGCACCATAGTGCGGGAAGAAATGCTGCCGGCGGTGGATGTGCGCTATTCCGCCTATCGGGTGATCGGCAGCCAGCTCAAGCAGACCACCGCCGAGCAGCGTGAGCGGTTTGTTTCCGCCTTCAGCGACTACCTGGTGGTGACCTATGCCGATGCCCTGGCCGCCTACAAGGAGCAGACCGTGAACATCGGCAAGGGCCAGGCCGGCGCCGATGACAAGCAGGCCACGGTGCCGGTGACGGTGCTGGAACCGAACAAGCCCGAAATTCGCCTGGAGTTCAAGCTGCGCAAAAACAGCAATACCGGCGAGTGGAAGGTATTTGACATGATTGCCGAAGGCATCAGCCTGCTCTCTGCCAAGCAGTCGGAGCTGAGCGGCCTGATCCGTCAGAAGGGCATCGATGCGGTAAGCAGCCAGCTGCATGAGCTGACCAGCAAGCCGGTGACCCCGCTGGAAACCGGGCAATGAAACTGACTCGAGCCCTGACCCGCGAGCAGCTGCCCGCCTGGTGGGCCGAACGAAACACGCTGTTTGCCGAGTGTTCAGCCGATCTGAGCGCCGTTGAGCGCATCGACTCGGTGGGGCTGGCGCTGCTGGTGCAGTGGAGCCAGCACTTGGCCGGCCGCGATAAGCGGCTGGCGCTGATCGCGCCGCCCGACAGTTTTTATCCCCTTGCCGATTTATACGGGGTTGCCTCGCTGTTCGAGCTGCCCAAAAACGATTCCCGGAGCCAACATGGATCTGAATAACGAAGTAGAACGCCGCCTGCGCGATGCGCTGGAGCTGGACGAGCTGTATGTAAAAAGCGAAGGTGACCACTTTCAGGTGATCGCCGTGTCCGGCATCTTTGCCGACATGAGCCGGGTCAAGCGTCAGCAGGCGATCAACGGCCCGCTGATGGATCTGATCGCCCAGAACGCCATTCACGCCTTGAGCGTCAAGACCTTTACTCCCGAGCAGTGGGCCCGGGAACGCAAATTTATCATGCCGTCCTGACAGGAGCACGAATGGACAAGTTCAAAATTCAGGGCCCTTGCCGGCTTGCCGGTGAGGTGACCATCTCCGGTGCCAAAAACGCCGCCCTGCCCATATTGTTCGGCACCCTGTTGTGTGACGAGGCGATACACCTTTCCAATGTGCCCCGGTTGAAGGACGTGGATACCACCCTGCAACTGCTGGCGACCATGGGCGTGGACGTCAAGGTCAATGGTGACGTCACCGTGCTCGCCGGCGCCGTTAACAGCCACATTGCCCCCTATGAGCTGGTACGCACCATGCGTGCCTCCATTCTGGCCCTGGGGCCGCTGGTGGCCCGTTTCGGCAAGGCCGACGTGTCCCTGCCCGGCGGCTGCGCCATCGGCGCCCGCCCGGTCAACCTGCATATTCACGGCCTGGAGCAAATGGGCGCGAAGATTCGCGTTGAAGACGGCTACATCAAGGCCCGGGTCGACGGCCGCCTGAAGGGCGCCCACATTTTGATGGACATGGTCAGTGTGACCGGTACCGAAAACCTGCTGATGGCGGCGGTGCTGGCGGAAGGCCGCACCATTATCGAAAACGCCGCCCGGGAGCCGGAAGTGGTGGATCTGGCCAACTTCCTCAACGGCCTGGGTGCCAACATTCAGGGCATTGGTCAGGACACCCTGATCATCGACGGCGTCGACGCCCTGCACGGTGGCAGTTACAGCGTGCAGCCGGATCGCATCGAAACCGGTACCTTCCTGGTGGGAGCGGCGGTCACCGGCGGTGACATCACCTGCCGCAACACCGATCCGCATCTGTTGGAAGCGGTACTGGTCAAGCTGCGGGAAGCGGGCGCCCTGGTGGAAACCGGTGCAGACTGGATTCGCCTCGACATGACCGGTCGTACCCTGAAGCCGGTGGACATCAAGACCGCCCCCTATCCGGCCTTTCCCACCGACATGCAGGCCCAGTTCACCGTGCTCAATGCGGTGGCCAAGGGCGTGGGCCAGGTGACCGAGACCATCTTTGAAAACCGCTTTATGCACGTGCCCGAGCTCAACCGCATGGGCGCCCATATCGAGCTCAATGGCAACATGGCCATTTGCGGCGACACCGAGCAGCTCACCGGCGCCACCGTGATGGCCACGGATCTGCGCGCTTCTGCCAGCTTGGTGCTGGCCGGTTTCGTGGCGGAAGGCACCACCATAGTGGATCGCATCTACCACATCGACCGCGGCTACGAGGTCATCGAAGCCAAGCTTTCCGCCCTGGGCGGCAATATCGAGCGGATTAAGGGCAACTGAGGCTTTAGGCCATAAGCTGAAAGCTATCGGCTGTTCCAGTGAGACGGCGGGCAAAATGAAAAGGGAAGACATGGATGTGTCTTCCCTTTTTTTATTCGCAAGGCTAGGTTTCTTGCCGCCTTCAGCGCAGGCGCTGAAAGCGGCGATCCTCTTCGATCAGCACCGGCAGGGTAAGGGTTTTTCCATCCCGCAGCAGGGTCACGCGAATCTCGGTGCCGGGCCGGGTTTCCGCCACCATGTCCATGGCGTGGCGCGTATTGCCGATGGGTTTGCCGTCGATGGCCAGCAGCACATCGCCGCTTTCTATGCCGGCCTTGGCGGCCGGGGCGCTCGGGCTGACGTTGTCGACATAAATGCCGGTTCTATCGTTGAGGTTGAGCAGCCGGGCCATGACCGGGGGAATGTCGGCGCCGCCGATGCCCAGATAGCCGCGAATGACCCGGCCGTTGGCGATCAGGGCCTCCATAATGCGTCGGGCCAGTCCGTAGGGAATGGCAAAGCTGATGCCGTAGCTTTCCTGGTGGGCCACGCTCTGAAACGACGCGGTGTTGATGCCCACCATTTCGCCATAGACGTTGACCAGGGCTCCACCGGAGTTGCCGGCGTTAACGGCGGCGTCGGTCTGCAGCAGATCCTGGCGGCCGTTGCTGTCCGGGCCCATGCTCGACAGGCCGGTGCGGCCGGTGGCGCTGATAATGCCCTGAGTGATGGTCTGGCCGACATTATAGGGATTGCCGATGGCCAGGACGATATCGCCCACCTGTGTATTGAGTTGTTCACTTTGGGGAATCACCGGCAGTCGCTCGGCGGCAATTTTCAGCACCGCCAGATCCGTGGGCACATCAAAGCCGATGACCTCTCCGGCCAGAATGCGGCCGTCCTGCAATGCCACTATGACCTGATCGGCCTCGGCGATAACATGGTAATTGGTGAGCACGTGGCCCGCCGCCGACATAATGACCCCGGAGCCCAAGCCGGTGGCACTCAGCTCCGGGCTGGCGCTGCCCTGCTGAAAGCTGCGAGTGTAAATATTGACCACGGCGGGACCGGCGCGGCTGGCGGCATAGGCAAAGCTGGCCACACCCACCTGGGGCGTGCGCCACCAGTGTTCCAGCGACTGGGTGCGCAGCTGAGGGAACAGCAACAGCAGCAGGGCGGCCATCAGTACCCCGTAGAGGGTGGCCTGAAACAGGTATTTGAGCAGGGTGGCTGGCCGCATGTCGTCAAGTGATGGCTGCAAGGTGCGCCAAGCATAACATAAGCGGCCGGGGATGGGAGTCTGCCGGCGGCAGACTCCCTTTGGTGTCAGGGGGTTATCTCAGCACCAGGTAGATGGAGGAGTTGCCGCGCTGAATGTTGAGCGCCAGCACTTCCGGCTTGGCTTCAATAATCTGGCGCAGTTCACCCAGCTCCTTCACCCGCTTGCGGTTGACGCCGATAATGACGTCACCTTCCTCCAGCCCGGACAGGGCGGCGGGGGAGCGGGGCGCCACCTCGGTCACCCGGACACCGCGCACGCCGCCATCGTTGTTGGCCAGAGACGCGCCCTCCAGGGCCTGATGCAGGGTGTTGGCCGCCACCTGCTGCTCGCTGGCGTGGTCCAGGGTGACCTTGACGGTTTTTTCCCGGCCATCCCGAAACAGTCCCAGCTCCACGGTACGGTCGGCGCCCATGGTGGCGACCTTGGCACGTAATTCGCCAAAGGAGCGAATGGGCTTGCCGTCCAGGCTGATGATGATGTCCCCGGCCTTGAGTCCGGCCTCGGCGGCGGCGGAGTCTTCCAGCACCTGGCTGACAAAGGCGCCATGCTGGCTGCGATAGCCAAAGGTGCGCGCCAGTTCGGAGGTGAGCTCGCCGCCCATGACGCCCAGCACGCCCCGGCGTACTTCGCCGTATTCCAGGATCTGATCCGCCAGGTTTTTCACCATGTTGGCGGGAATGGCAAAGCCAATGCCGATGTTGCCGCCGCCTGGGCCGAGAATGGCGGTGTTGATGCCCACCAGGTTGCCTTCCAGATCGAGCAGGGCGCCACCGGAGTTGCCGGAGTTGATGGCGGCGTCGGTCTGAATGAAGTTTTCCAGGTTCTCTACGTTCAGGCCGGTGCGCCCCAGTGCACTGATTACGCCTGTGGTCACGGTCTGGCCCAGGCCAAAGGGGTTGCCGATGGCAATGGCGAAATCCCCCACGCGCAGCTTGTCGGAGTCGGCAAAACCGATTTCCACCAGGTTGTCGGCGTCCACCTTGAGCAGGGCGATGTCGGATTCCTTGTCGGAGCCGATCAATTCGGCCTCGTATTCCTGGCCGTCGATCAGGGTGATCAGGATCTTGTCGGCGTCCTCGATGACGTGGTTGTTGGTGATCACATGGCCCTTGTCGGCGTCGATGATGACTCCGGAGCCTAGGGCCTGAAAGGGCCGTTCACGCACCTGCTCGCCGGGCATGTTGGGACCAAAGAAAAAGCGGAACGGCTCGGGCAGCACCTGGCGGCTGACCTTGCTGCCGGATACCGAGATATTGACCACGCCCGGGCTGACCTTTTCCACCACGGGGGCCAGGCTGTTGATCTCGCTGCCGGCGCCAAAGGGCAGGGCGGCCTGGGCGGCGGGCAGGGTGGCCAGGCCAAGGCTCAGGGCCAGGGCGGAAAGCAGGGGGAGTCGACCTTTCATGCATATGCTCCTCAGTGTAAAACGACAAATGCCGCAAATTGCTTGTTCAGACTGATCGCCGTGAGCGGAGTTCCGTACTGGCGTGTCAAACGGCGCTGTTTTCATTAATTGTGCTTTTTGTGTGGAAGATCAAGCCGCTGCCGCCCACACCTTGCCCGGATCCGGCCCCGGCCATACACTGGTGGCCTTCGCGTTCACTCAGAAACTGTCATGACCCCCAGCAGCAAATACCAGGCGGATCTGACCCGCCCCGACTTTGTGCACGACCCGGCCCAGGCCGAGGCGGTGTCCCATTTGCAGCGTCTTTACGATGAACTTACGGCCCCGCCGGCGGTCACGCCCCGTCCCAGCCTGTGGCAACGGCTCACCGGCCGCGCCGAGGCGCCGGCGGCAACCATTCGCGGCCTTTATTTCTGGGGCGGCGTGGGCCGGGGCAAAACCTACCTGGTGGATACGTTTTACGACTGCCTGCCCTTTGAACGCAAGCTCAGGGTGCATTTTCATCGTTTTATGGTGCGGGTGCACGACGAGCTGCAAAGCCTGAAGGGCCAGGCCGACCCGCTCAAAATAGTGGCCGAGCGACTGGCACGGGATGCCCGCGTAATCTGTTTTGACGAGTTTTTCGTGTCCGATATTACCGACGCCATGATCCTCGGCACCCTGTTTGAATACCTGTTCGGTCATGGCGTGATCCTGGTGGCCACCTCCAATATTCCTCCCGACCAGCTGTACCGCAACGGCCTGCAGCGCGCCCGTTTTCTGCCCGCCATTGCCCTGATCAAGGCCAACTGTGACATCGTGAATGTGGACTCGGGCACCGATTACCGGTTGCGCACCCTGCAGCAGGCGGAGATTTACCATCATCCCCTCGATGCCCAGGCCAGTGCCAACCTGGAACAGTATTTTGCCCGCCTGTGCAACGAGCCCGGTCGCTGGGGTGCCGACATCGAGGTCAACCACCGTCGATTGAGTACCATCGCCGAGGGTGACGGCGTGCTGTATATCGGTTTTGATGCATTGTGCCAAACGGCCCGCTCCCAGCTTGACTACATTGAGCTGGCCCGCTGCTACCACACGGTATTGCTGGCGGAAGTGCAGCCCATGGACGGCAATACCGACGATGCCGCCCGCCGTTTTATCGCCATGGTGGACGAGTTCTACGAGCGCCACGTTAAACTGATCATCTCGGCGGCGGTGCCCATGACCGACCTGTATGGGGAAGGACGGCTCAATTTCGAGTTTCGGCGCTGCCTCTCGCGGCTGACCGAAATGCAGTCCCATGAATATCTTGCCAGAGAGCACCTTCCTTAGTCACAATATGCGCCCTCCGATCCGAGGCATGGTCGTGAGGAAAGGGCGGGCGAGCCGGCCGGTTTCAACGGGCATTGAAATTAGCAGGTGATTTTTAAGGCAACTTTACCTATAATCGCCCGGCCCACGTTACACAGCCGCCGATAAGGTGGCATCACAGTAAGCAGACAGCTACTCGAAGGGGTAGGGGGTCTGGTCGTGTTTTGCGCATGTGCGCAAGTGTAGGATTCATTTTCAGTAATTTGGGTTCATCCATGAAAACTTTTGTTGCTAAGCCAGAAACCGTCAAGCGTGACTGGTATGTTGTTGATGCAGAGGGCAAAACTCTGGGTCGTCTGGCCACCGAGATCGCCCGCCGCCTGCGCGGTAAGCACAAGCCGGAATTCACTCCTCACGTTGACTGCGGTGACTACATCATCGTTATCAATGCCGAGAAGGTACAGGTTACCGGTAAGAAAGCGTCTGACAAGATTTACTACTCTCACTCCGGCTTCCCGGGTGGCATCAAGTCCATCAGCTTCGAAAAGCTGATCGACCGCAAGCCCGAGATGGTAATCGAGTCTGCCGTACGCGGCATGCTGCCCCGCGGCCCCCTGGGTCGTGCCATGTACCGCAAGATGAAAGTCTATGCGGGCAGCCAGCACAACCATGCTGCGCAACAACCTCAAGTACTTGACATCTAAGGCGGGATTAGGCAAATGGCAGAAACTCAATACTACGGTACCGGCCGTCGCAAAAGCTCCACTGCGCGCGTATTCGTAAAGGCGGGCAGCGGTAACATCGTTATCAACCAGCGTTCACTGGATCAGTACTTCGGTCGTGAAACCGCCCGCATGGTGGTACGTCAGCCGCTGGAACTGACCGAGCTGAGCGAAAAGCTGGACCTGTACATCACCGTATCCGGTGGTGGCATCTCCGGTCAGGCCGGCGCCATCCGTCACGGTATCACCCGTGCACTGATGCAGTATGACGAGACCCTGCGCGGTTCCCTGCGCAAGGCCGGCTTCGTGACTCGTGACGCCCGTCGCGTTGAGCGTAAGAAAGTTGGTCTGCACAAGGCGCGTAAGCGTCCCCAGTTCTCCAAGCGTTAATTGGGACAGCAGTCTTGTATTTAAAAGCCCGGGTTTCCCGGGCTTTTTTATTATGAAAAGCCGCCGTTCACGGATTAATGACTTGTTGGTTATTTGTTGATTTGGAACAAATTCTGCCGCCATATATGCGAGCTGCGGCACTTCGGGTGTCCTTGTAAAAGACACCGCTTTTCATTAGAATTTCCGGGTTTTTTTGTGGCAATTGAAACCATGATATCCGCCGCGATTGTCACACCGCAGTATCAATGCATGGAACGAAAAATAAATGCGCGGAGACCAAATGGGAGAGTTTTTGGATGAGCAATGCGCCAGTTGATACCGGTCGCCGCAGGTTTCTGACCTGGTCAACCGCTGTTGTGGGCGGGGCCGGAGCCGCTTTCGCCGCTGTGCCCTTTATCGCATCGTGGAACCCGAGCGCCAAGGCCAAGGCCGCCGGTGCTCCGGTAGAAGTCGACATCAGTAAAATGGAACCCGGTCAGTTGATTCGGGTGGAATGGCGTGGCAAACCGGTATGGGTTGTGCGCCGCAGTCAGGAAATTCTGGATGGCCTGCCCAAGCATGACAACCAGTTGCGGGATCCTGCCTCTGAGCAACCGCAACAGCCCGGTTATGCCCAGAACAGCTACCGCTCCATCAAGCCCGAGGTGTTTGTGGCCGTGGGCCTGTGTACCCACCTGGGTTGCTCGCCCACCTATCTGCCCGATAGCTTCGGTGAGCAGGTACAGGGTGTGAGCTCCGGCTTTTTCTGCCCCTGTCACGGCTCCAAGTTCGATATGGCCGGCCGCGTGTTCCAGGGGGTTCCCGCTCCGCTGAACCTGGTCATTCCCCCTTATTACTATGTCAACGACGCCACCATACTGGTGGGTGAAGACAAGGAAGGAGCCTAACACCATGCTGGGTAAACTCGTAAGCTGGATCGACGAGCGCATTCCGATGACGGCGACCTACAACAAGCATGTAGGTCAGTATCCCGCGCCCAAGAACTTTAACTTCTGGTACTTCTTTGGCTCCCTGGCCATGCTGGTACTGGTGAACCAGATCCTGACCGGTATCTGGCTGACCATGAACTACAACCCGTCCGGTGAAGGCGCCTTTGCCTCCATCGAATACATCATGCGGGACGTGGAATACGGCTGGCTGCTGCGCTACATGCACAGTACCGGTGCCTCCGCCTTCTTCGTGGTGGTTTATCTGCACATGTTCCGTGGCCTGATCTACGGCTCCTACCAGAAGCCCCGTGAACTGCTGTGGCTGTTCGGCATGCTGATCTTCCTGGTGCTGATGGCGGAAGCCTTTATGGGCTACCTGCTGCCCTGGGGCCAGATGTCGTTCTGGGGTGCCCAGGTGATTATCTCGCTGTTCGGGGCCATTCCGGTGATCGGCGATGATCTGACCTTGTGGATTCGGGGTGACTACGTTATCTCCGGCGCCACCCTGACCCGCTTCTTCGCGCTGCACGTGATCGCCCTGCCGTTGGTGCTGGTGATCCTGGTGTTCCTGCACATCGTCGCCCTGCACGAAGTGGGTTCCAACAACCCCGACGGTATCGACATCAAGAAAAACAAGGACGAGAACGGCTGGCCGAAAGACGCCATTCCCTTCCACCCCTACTACACCGTGAAAGACATCGTGGGTGTGGCCGGATTCCTGTTCTTCTTTGCCTTTGTGATCTTCTTTATGCCCGAAGGCGGCGGCTACTTCCTGGAAGCGCCGAACTTTGAAGCGGCCAACGGCCTGAAGACGCCCGAGCACATTGCGCCGGTATGGTACTTCACTCCGTTCTACGCCATTCTGCGGGCGGTACCCGACAAGCTGATGGGCGTTATTCTGATGGGCCTGTCCATTGCCGTGCTGTTCGTGTTGCCCTGGCTGGATCGCTGCAAGGTGCGTTCCTTCCGCTACCGCAGCAAGCTGCACCTGCTGAACATCATTCAGTTTGTGATCTGCTTTATCATTCTGGGTATTCTGGGCGCGCTGCCGTCCACGCCGGTACTGACGCTGCTGGCCCAGGTGACTTCCTTCGGCTATTTCGCCTTCTTCGTGCTGTTGTTTTTCTACAGCAAAAACGAAAAAACCAAGCCGCTGCCAGAGAGGGTAACGTTCAAATGAAAAGGATAGTTGTTGCATTGTTTGCGCTGTTGCCGGCCCTGACCTTTGCCGCTGGCAGCAACGTTCACCTCGACGAGGCGGACTACGACCTGGCCGACAAGGCCTCGCTGCAAAACGGCGCCAAGTTGTTCATGAACTACTGTTCCGGTTGTCACAGCACTCAGTATCAGCGGTATAACCGTGTGGCCGAGGATCTGGGCATTCCGGAAGACGTGATGCAGGCCAACCTGAACTTCACCGGTGTGGCCATCGGTGATCTGATGGAAAATGCCATTCCTGAAGCCGACGCCGCCAACTGGTTTGGCGCCGCGCCGCCGGATCTGACCCTGGTGGCCCGGGTACGTGGCGCCGACTGGCTGTACACCTACCTGCGGTCCTTTTACAAGGACGACAGCCGTCCGTTTGGCGTGAACAACCTGGTGTTCCCTTCCGTGGGCATGCCCCACGTACTGGAGCCGCTGCAGGGCACCGCTACCCTGAAGACCGAAACCCGTACCGTGGACGGTCAGCAGGTAGTGACCCCGGTGGGCATCGAGACCGAGGGCAACGGCGAGCTGACCACCGCCGAGTATGATCAGGCCGTGCTCGACATCGTCAACTTCCTGGTGTACTCCGGTGAGCCGGTTAAGCTGGAGCGTCAGCGCCTCGGCTACTGGGTGCTGGGCTTCCTGGCCATCTTCTTCGTCATCGCCTATATGCTGAAGAAGGAATACTGGCGTGACGTGCACTGATTGAGACATTAGACATCGTCTAAGCTGAACAGGGAGCGGCAATGGAGCTGACAGGCTACCGTTGCCGTTCCCATTTATGATTTGCGGAGGATTCAATGGCAGTTGCGGCCAACAAACGTTCCATCATGACGCTGTTTTCGGGCGCCGATGACATCTACAGCCACCAGGTGCGCATTGTGCTGGCAGAAAAGGGCGTCAGTGTGGAGATCAGTCAGGTTGAGCCTGACAACCTCCCCGAGGATATGCTGGAGCTGAACCCCTACGGCACCGTGCCGACCCTGGTCGATCGGGAGCTGGCGCTTTACGAGTCGCGCATCATCATGGAATACCTGGACGAGCGTTTTCCCCATCCGCCGCTGATGCCGGTCTATCCGGTGGCCCGGGGCAACAGCCGACTGATGATGCACCGCATCGATCGGGACTGGTATTCACTGGTGGAGCGCATTCAGCGCGGCGACAAGGCCGACGACGCCCGTAAGGAGCTGCGTGAGGCGCTGCTGTCCATTGCCCCGGTGTTTGCCGAGTATCCTTTCTTCATGAGCGAAGAGTTCAGCCTGGTCGACTGCTATATGGCACCCCTGCTGTGGCGGCTGCCGTCCCTGGGCATTGAGCTGTCCGGCCGTGGTGCCAAGGATCTCAAGACCTACATGATGCGGCTGTTTGAGCGCGACTCCTTTCAGGCCTCACTGACCGAAGCCGAACGCGATATCGGTGGCAAGGTGTGAATATGGAGCAGATGACCCCCAGCCGTCCTTATGTGCTGCGGGCCTTTTACGACTGGCTGCTGGACAACGAGCTGACACCGCATCTGCTGGTGAATGCCGAAGTGCCTCATACCGAGGTGCCGCGGCAATATGTGAATGACGGCCAGATCGTATTGAATATTTCGCCCAGCGCCGTGGTGGGCCTGCACATGGACAACGAAGCGGTCAGCTTCAATGCCCGCTTTGGCGGCCAGCCGTTGCAGGTTTACATTCCCATGGCGGCAGTGGTGGCCATTCAGGCCCGTGAAAACGGTGCCGGTACCTTCTTTCCGCCGGAGCCCGCCTACGAGGCCTGGCTGGAAGCCGCCAGCGACGAGGTGCCCGAGCCGGAGGCGGCCACGCCGCCGGAGATGGACGGCACTCAGCCGCCGCGCAAGGGCAGGCCCAACCTCAAGGTCATCAAGTAATAAAAAACGCAGCCAAATGGCTGCGTTTTTTATTACCGTGCCCTGGCTCAGGGAGCGGCTTGCACGAATTCAAACATGGTCATCACCTGGCGCACGCCGGCAATGCTGCGGGTCATCTGCACGGCGATGTCCCCTTCCTTCTGGGTGACCAGGCCGATCAGGAACACCTCACCGTTTTCGCTCACCACCTTGAGCTTGGAGCCGTCGATGTTTTTCTCCGCCAGCAGGGTGCTTTTGACCTTGGAGGTCAGCCAGGTGTCCTTGCTCTGTTGGGTCAGGGAGAGGGGCTGGCCGATGCGTACCTCGTTGAACACCTCGGTCACCCCGGGCACGCCCCGGACTATCTCCTCGGCCCGGGCCCGGTAGGCCTCGGTGGGAGCCTGGCCGATCAACAGCGTCTTGCCATTGGTGGTGATCACGGCAAAGCGGCTTTCGTTCCACATCGGCTTTTCCTCGCCCAGCCGGTGCAGGGCGCGCATTTCAATGGTCTGATCGCTGAGCTGGGTGCCCAGGGTGCGCCTGTCGGTGATCACGTTGGCGCCGGTGGCGCCGCCGGCGGCCACCAGGCCGGCACAGCCCTGCAGCAGGGCGAGAGAGGTCAGCAGCACGGCCGCTGTCTTGTTCATGGTCTGTCCTCCTGGCTGGGAAACAGGGTGCGGTCAATCAGATCGCACAGGCAATGCAGGGTGAGCAGGTTCACCTCGTGAATACGTGGCGCACGCAGTGCCGGCACGCGAATTTCCACGTCGTTGGGGCCGAGCAGGCCGGCCAGCTCGCCGCCGTCGCCGCCACTCAGGGTCACTATGGTCATGTCCCGGCTCAGCGCCGCTTCGGCGGCCTTGATCAGATTTCGGCTGTGGCCGCTGGTGGAGATCACCACCAGCACATCGCCGGCCTGGCCCAGGGCCCGTATCTGACGGGCGTAGGCGTCGTCAAAATGGTGATCCACGGCAATGGCGCTGATGCTGCTGGTGTCCAGGGTCAGGCACATGGCCGGCAGCGCCGGGCGCTCGGTTTCGTAACGGTTGATCAGTTCGCTGACGAACAACTGGGCCAGGGCATTGGAGCCGCCGTTACCGCATACCAGCAGCTTGTTGCCGTTGAGCAGGCACATCACCATCATCTGGGCGGCGGCCAGAATGTCGTCGGGCAAGGCCTCGGCGGCGGCGATCTTGGTCTGAATGCTTTCGGTAAAGCTGGCTTTGATTTCTTCCTGCATGAGGCTCCTCAAAAGGCGTTGGGTATCCAGTTGATCTGGTCGCCGTCGCAGGCGACCAGATCGAAACGACAGGGCTGGTGTGCTTCGTTCAGCCCCTTCATGTGCAGATAGCTGAGCGCGGCGCGGCGCAGCCGTTGTTGCTTGGCGCCGGTCACCGACACCGCGGCGCCGCCAAATTGCCGGCTTTGGCGGTAGCGGACCTCCACAAACACCAGGGTGTCCCCCTGGCGCATGATGAGATCGATTTCGCCCAGTTTGCACTGGTAGTTACGGGCCACCGGCTGCAGCCCCTGAGTGCGCAGGTAGTCTTCGGCCCGGCGCTCATGGAAGGCGCCATGGGCACGCTTATTGTTGCCCGGGGGGAATCCAGTCGCCATTGCTGTATTCCATCCATTGCAGCCGGCGCTGCACCACGCCCTCGGGAGAGATCGTCAGGGCACCGGTCAGTGCCGGCACCGCCGGGCTTCCCTGGCGCAGGGCCGGCAGTTGCGGCACTAGGGTAAGGGCGTCATAGCCGAGGGCGAACAGCCGCAGCCAGGCGGTGCTGGCGTTGGGCCACAGGCTCAGGACTTCCTCCTTCAGCTGGGGGGCGCCGTCAAACAGCCAGGGCATGTCAGCCAGCCGCAGCCCGGCCAGTTCGCCCATGGGGGCCTCGCCCGGGGGCAGGTAGCTGCGGGATATCACATAGGTGGGCAGGCGGGCGGCCCGACTGTCCCGCACAAAGTCGAAGTAGGGCAGAATAAACCGGGTTTCGGCGGCGTTGGTCACCATGAACACCGCGTCTATCGGCCTGGCTTCGGGCACCAGGCCGGGCTCACCGTTGACCGGCAACACCTGGCCGGCCGTCGCCGGGCGGCGGCTCAGGGCCCGGCGAACGTCACCCTCTATGCCGGCCTGATTGCTGAAGTAACCGAGAATGGCGGCGCGACCGCTCAGGGCCTGCCACTGGCGATCGAACTCCGCCGCCACTCGGCGACCCAGTTCGTTGGCCGGGGCGAACACCAGGGGCTGCCGGTGGCCGTTGTCCCACATCTGCCGGGCGGCATCGGCGGCCTCGGCGTCGGGAGACAGGGAGAAATAGTAAAGGTGGGCCAGGCCGGGCTGGTAGGCGGGCTGGTTCAGTGCCAGTACCGGCATGGCCGGATCCTGACGCAGCAATGCGTCCACATTGTCTTTCAGCAGCGGACCGATGATGAAGTCGGCGCCTGATGCCAGCACCTGCCGGTGCAGGGCGGCCATGTCATTGCCGGCGCTGTCAAAGAAGCTGAGCCGGGAAGACTGGCCCTGATGGGCTGCCAGCACGCCGTTGCGCACCGCCTCGCCCTGCTCCGCCAGCCGCCCGGACAGGGGCAGCAGCACGGCGATGTGGCTTGGGCGGTAGTCCGCCGCCGGGGCCGTGGTCAGGGTGCCGGGCAGGTAATGACGGGCGGGGTGCTCGGGATAGCTGCTGCTCCATGAGGCCAGCTGCCAGTCGCGCTGGGCCGCGGGCAGATCGGCGGCGTTCAGAATGCTCATCAGCCGGAACCAGCCATTGGCGTCGGCGGACTGATCGTCCCCTTGGGCGCGGCGCAGCTCGGGCGGCGACAGGGTGGCCAGCAATCGGTGAATACGTTCCCGGTTGCCATCCTGCTCGGTGGCGGCCAGGCCGGCATGACGGGCGATCAGTGCCGAGGCCGCCGCCACCGTCTGCTGCAGATCCTCGTGGGCATTGGCCTTGAGCAGCCAATAGTAGTTTTGCCCGCTGGTGGTCAGCCGAGTCCGGTCGAGCCCCTGCAGCAGTTGCAGGGTACGTCCGGGATCCTGGCCCACCAGGGCGTCGGCGGCCTGCAGCATGGACACCACGGGCCGTTGCGACAAGGTGGCGACCTGGTCCAGCTCGGCCATCAGGGCATTAGCCTGATCACGCTGGCCCTGCTGCAACCAGGCGCGTACCGCCAGCACACGCCAGGCGAAGGCGTCGGCTCCGGTGGCTACACCGGCCTGGGCCGAGTACTGTTCGGCAGGGCGGTCCAGCGGGCTGAACAGATCCGGTGCCGGCTCCGGGGTTACCCCGGTTTGCAGCAGGCCGGAGCCGCAGGCGGCCAGAACGGATGAAAGCACCAGGGTGCACAGCAGTCGTGTTACACTGGCCCATTGTGTTTGAGTTGCCAATCCCTTATTTCCCATGCTGAGTCATTCTGGTCCTAAGTGTAATCGGGCCGGGACGGTGAAACAATTGCTTGCACAGGAGTCGCCATGAGCCAGACCGCCGCCCTTTATATCGTGCCCACCCCCATTGGTAATCTGAGTGATATCAGCCAGCGCGCCCTGGACACCCTGCGCCAGGTGGATGTGATCGCCTGCGAAGACACCCGGCACACCGGCAAGCTGCTGTCCCACTATCAGATAGGCACGCCCACCTGGGCGCTGCACGATCACAATGAACAGCACAAGGCCGAGCAGCTGGTGGGCCGGTTGCAGGAGGGCAAGAGCATCGCCCTGGTGTCGGATGCGGGCACGCCGCTGATCAGTGACCCGGGCTATCACCTGGTCAATCGCTGCCGTGAGGCGGGGGTGGCGGTGGTGGCGCTGCCCGGACCCTGTGCCGCGGTCACCGCCCTGTCGGCGGCCGGCCTACCCACGGATCGCTTTGTGTTCGAAGGCTTTTTACCGGCCAAGGACAAGGCGCGCCACGACAAGCTGGAAAGCCTCAAGGATGAACCCAGAACCATGGTGTTTTACGAGTCTCCCCGCCGGCTGCTCGATACCGCGGCGGCGCTGGTGGCGGTGATGGGCCCGGAACGCCGAGTGGTGGTGGCTCGGGAGCTGACCAAGACCTTTGAAACTATTCAGGGCCTGCCGGCGGGCGAAATGCTGGACTGGCTGAAGGAAGACGCCAACCGCTGCCGGGGCGAGATCGTGCTGATGGTGGCCGGGCACAAGGCCGAGGCCGATGCCCTGCCGGTGCCGGCGTTGAAGACCCTGGCTCTGCTCAGTGCCGATCTGGGCTTGAAAAAGGCGGCGGCGCTGACCGCCGAGATTCACGGCCTGAAAAAGAATGCCCTGTACAAATACGGCCTGGAAGCCGGGCTCTGAGCCGGCAGAATAGCGCTGGCGCCGCTGGCCGGGCTGAGGTACACTGCGCAGCCGAGCTGGCCGGACAATCGCTGCCTCGTCGTTGTGTCTTCGGGCAGACGGGCGAGGGGGAGGAAAGTCCGGGCTCCACAGGGCAGGGTGCCAGGTAACGCCTGGGGGGCGTGAGCCCACGACCAGTGCAGCAGAGAGCAAACCGCCGATGGCCTTCGGGCACAGGTAAGGGTGAAAGGGTGCGGTAAGAGCGCACCGCGCGGCTGGCAACAGTCCGTGGCACGGTAAACTCCACCCGGAGCAAGACCAAATAGGCCTCCTACAGGCGCGGCCCGCGCTGGAGGCGGGTAGGTTGCTGGAGCCGGCGAGCGATCGCCGGCCTAGAGGAATGATTGTCAATCGGGCTTGCCCGATACAGAACCCGGCTTACAGGCCAGCTCAACCTAATTTCATGAACGCAGCCATTCGGCTGCGTTTCTCTTTTTTTGGCGCTGTTTTTTGTGTCGGTCATCTTATTTTCATCCCTGTTTATTTAAAAAAATCTCCATATAAAACAGCCACCTGTTTTTTTATTTCCGACTCATCGGAATCCTTTGTCGTGAGCGACTATTTCCTTGCTTGAAATGCCGGTATTGCCTCCTTACACTTGGTGTGGTGGGAAAAAGTGGATTTTTGTGGAACAAAGGAATCAACAGGGACTCTGAATGCTGCGTGGTGCGCACGCCATCAGCCTGGACAGTAAAGGGCGGCTGGCAATACCAACCCGATATCGAGGGCCGTTGCATGATGAATGCGACGGCCTGCTGGTATGTACCATCGATATCAGCCACCCCTGCCTGCTGCTGTATCCCCTCACCGAATGGGAGCTGGTAGAGAAAAAGCTGCGCAGCCTGTCGAGCACCCAGCCCCAGGAACGGCGCCTGCAGCGCCTGCTGCTGGGACATGCGGCCGAATGCGAGCTGGATGGCAATGGCCGCATGCTGGTGCCGGGGCCGCTCAGGCAGCACGCGGCACTGGAAAAAAAAATCATGCTGGTGGGGCAGCTCAACCGTTTTGAAATCTGGAGTGAGCACCGCTGGCAACAACAAATAAATGACGATTTGCTGGCCCTTCCCGAGGAAGGCTGGGAATCCTCAGAACGATTGCGGGACTTTTCGCTATAACAATGAGTGAACAACAGGCACACATCACCGTTCTGCTTGAAGAAGCAGTGACCGGTCTTAATATTCGCCCCGACGGCATCTATGTGGACGGCACCTTTGGCCGCGGCGGCCACTCGCGCCATATTTTGTCAAAGCTGGGGCCAAATGGTCGTTTGCTGGCCATTGACCGGGATCCGGCGGCCATTGCCGAGGCCGCGCAAATTACCGACCCGCGTTTTCAGATTCTGCACGGCCCCTTTTCGCGTCTGGCAGAGATGATGGAAACCGAGGGCCTCACCGGCACGGTTGACGGTGTGCTGCTCGATCTCGGGGTGTCGTCGCCCCAGCTGGATGACGCCGAGCGCGGCTTCAGCTTTCAGAAGGACGGTCCCCTCGACATGCGCATGGATCCCACCAGCGGACAGAGTGCCGCCGACTGGCTTAACTATGCCGACATGGACGACATCGCCTGGGTGCTGAAGACCTTTGGCGAGGAGCGTCATGCCCGCAAGATTGCCCGGGCCATAGTGCACGACCGCCAAACCACGCCCTGGACCCGCACCCGTCAGCTGGCGGAAATGATCGCCCGGGTCAACCCGAGCAAGGAAAAGAACAAACACGCCGCGACCCGCAGTTTTCAGGCCATTCGCATCTACATCAACAGCGAGCTGGACGAAATCGAGCAGGCGCTGAACGGTGCCCTTCGTGTGCTGACCCCGGGCGGCAGGCTGTCGGTAATCAGCTTCCACTCCCTGGAAGATCGCCTGGTCAAACACTTCATTCGCAAGCATGAAAAAGGACCCGAGGTGCCGCCTGGACTGCCCCTGACCGAGGCGCAGCTGGCCGGTGGCCGTTCGCTCAAGAGCGTAGGCAAGGCGCAAAAGCCGTCGGCCGAGGAAGTGAATGCCAACCCCAGGGCCCGCAGCTCGGTATTGCGGGTAGCCGAACGGCTGGAGACCGCTGAGTAATGGAAAGCCGCATCAACCTGGCCCGGGAAGTCGGGCGGGATCTGTGGCGATACAAATGGCTGCTGCTGTTGGCGGTGGCCACCGTGGTGTCGGCCATGACGGTGATCGTGGTGACCCATGGCACTCGGCAGCTGACCAGTGAATACAACGAGCTGATGGCCGAGCAGGACAAGCTCGACATCGAGTGGCGCAACCTGCTGCTGGAGCAGAATACCCTGATGGAGCACAGCCGTGTCGAGGCCCTGGCCCGGGACAAGCTGGGCATGTACCGTCCGAATCCGGGCAAGGAAAAACTGGTGATGGAACCATGAGCAGGCGTAACCGGCAAAAAAAAGAGCCACTGCTGGCACTGGGGCGCTTTCACTTTACCTGCGCCGTTATTCTGCTGGCTTTTTTCGCCCTCTTTGCCCGGGCCGCCTGGATCCAGGTGATCTCGCCGGATCGGCTGCGGTTGGAGGGGGATCTGCGCTCCCTGCGATCCGCCGCGGTCAGCAACACCTCCCGAGGCATGGTCATGGATCGCAACGGCGAAGAGCTGGCGGTGTCGGTGCCGGTGCAGGCGGTGTGGGCCGATCCCAAACAGATCCACGCCGAGCGCAGCCTGGATCGGGAGCAGGCCTGGCAGGCCCTGGCCGAGGTGCTGGGAGTGCCCCATGACCGGCTGTTGGCCAGGGTGGAAAACCCCAAACGCCGTTTTGTTTACCTGCAACGCCAGGTAACCCCGGCGGTGGCCGAATACATTCGCAAGCTGCGCCTGCCGGGCGTTCACCTGCGTCCGGAAGAGCGCCGTTTTTACCCCACCGGCGAGATCAACGCCCACTTGGTGGGCATGACCAATATCGACGGCAACGGCATCGAGGGCATAGAGCGGGCCTTTAATGACTGGCTCACCGCCCAGCCCGGCGAGCGCAAGGTGCGCAAGGATCGCATGGGCCGAGTGATCGAGGATCTGGGGGTGGTGTCGGAAGCGCGCCAGGCCAACAACATCGAACTGACCATAGATCAGCGCATTCAGGCCCTGGCCTACCGTTCGCTCAAGCGCGCCTTTGAATTTCACCGGGCCACCTCGGCCTCGCTGGTGATGCTGGACGTCAAGACCGGCGAGGTGCTGGCCATGGTCAACGCGCCGTCGTTCAACCCCAATAACCGCAGTCAGTATCAGGGTTTTCGTGCCCGCAACCGGGCGGTGACCGATACCTACGAGCCCGGCTCCACCCTTAAGCCGATGATAGTGGTCAGTGCCCTGGAAAACGGTGTGGTCAAGGCCAACAGCATGATCGACACCAGCCCGGGCTGGATGCGGCTGGGCGGCAAGCGGGTGGCCGATACTCGCAACCTGGGCAACATCAGTGTGGAAACTGTGCTGCAGCGCTCATCCAACATGGGCATGGTGCGCATGGCCATGGAGGAAACCCCGGAGCAATTGCTCGATACCCTGTACCGCTTTGGCCTGGGCATTGACTCGGGCATGGGCCTGGTGGGCGAAAGCACCGGCATGGTGCCCCAGCGCCGGCGCTGGTCCGATATTGAGCAGGCCACGCTGTCGTTTGGCTATGGGGTAACGGTTACTCCGCTGCAACTGGCCCAGGCCTATGCCATTCTGGCCAACGGCGGCGTGCGCCATCCGCTGACCATTATCAAGCGCAGCCAGCCGCCGGCAGGCGAGCAGGCGGTGCCCCGGCAGCATGCCGAGGCCGTAATGCACATGCTGGAAAGCGTGGTGGGTCCGGGCGGCACCGCCCGCAATGCCGCCATCGCCGGTTACCGGGTGGGCGGCAAGACCGGCACCTCGCGCAAGGCCATTGCCGGAGGTTACGGCAGCGATTACGTGGGTCTGTTTGCCGGCGTGGCGCCGCTCAGCGATCCGCGCCTGGCCCTGGTGGTGGTGATCAACGAACCCCAGGGCGATCAGTATTACGGTGGTCAGGTGGCGGCCCCGGTGTTTGCCGAGGTGATGAGTGGCGCCCTGCAGCTGCTCAACATTCGCCCCGATGCCGCCACCGAAGAACAATTCCAGCTGGCAGGACAGGAGGCAGCACTTGTCCCTCACACTTAGAGAGCTGGCGGTGTCCCTGGGTCATTCGGCCCCGGCCATCGCCATTGAAAAGATCACCCTCGACAGCCGCCGGGTCAGTCCCGGCAGCCTGTTTATTGCCGTTAAAGGTCATCACATCGATGGTCGTCAGTTTATCGACAGCGCCCTGCAGCAGGGCGCGGCGGCGGTGATTCACCAGGTCGACAGCGCCGAGCAGGCCGGCCTGAACCCGCAGGATCATCGCCTGCTGGGAGTGCACCGACTGCCGGAGCAGCTGTCCCGGCTGGCCGGCGCCTTTTACGGCGAGCCTTCACAGCAACTGCAACTGGTCGGGGTCACCGGCACCAATGGCAAGAGCACCGTCTCCCAGCTGATTGCCCACTGGAGCCAGCTGCTGGGCACTACCACCGGGGTGATGGGCACCCTTGGAAACGGCCTGTGCGGCCAGCTGCAGGCGGCGGTCAATACCACCGGCTCGGCGCTGGAAGTGCAGCACACTCTGGCCGGGCTGCTTGACGCCGGTGCTGCGCGCGTGGCGATGGAAGTGTCGTCCCACGGCCTGCATCAGCACCGGGTGGCCGCGCTCGATTTTGACGTGGCGGTGTTTACCAACCTGAGCCGGGATCACCTGGATTATCACGGCACCATGGCGGAATACGGCGAAGCCAAACGAGGCCTTTTTGAGCTGTGCCGGCGCAGCCGGGTGATCAACGCCGATGACGTGCTGGGCCGGCGCTGGCTGGGCCGCTATTCCGACGCCGTGGCCTACAGCCTGCACGGCCGCCTGGCGGATTTCCCCGGGCGTCAGCTGGTGGCGGAAACGGTACATTTTTATGGCGACGGGGTGAAAGTGACCATTAACTCCGACTGGGGGAATGGTGTATTATCCGCCCCCCTGATCGGCCGTTTCAACGTGGCCAACCTGCTGGCGGCCATGGGGGCACTATTGGAGCTGGGTGAGTCTTTCGAGCGCCTGCTGGAAACGGCGCCAAGACTGACCGGTGTGGCCGGGCGCATGGAGCCCTTTACCGCCCCGGGCAAACCGCTGGTGGTGGTGGATTATGCCCACACGCCGGATGCCCTGGAGCAGGTACTGCAGGCGCTGCGTCAGCATTGCCGGGGTCGGCTGTGGTGCCTGACCGGATGCGGCGGTGATCGGGACAAGGGCAAGCGGCCGCTGATGGCGGCGGCGGCCGAAAGCGCCGCCGATGTGGTGATCCTGACCGATGACAATCCGCGCACCGAGTCGCCCGAGGCCATTATCGCCGATATGCGGGCCGGTCTGAGCTCGCCGGATGAGGCCATCGTCATTCATGCCCGCGCCGACGCCATCGCCCATGCCCTGGAGGCGGCGGACGAGCGGGACATCATATTGGTAGCAGGCAAGGGCCATGAGGATTATCAGATAGTGGGCACCCAAACCATACATTACAGCGACCGGGAAACCGTGGCCGCGCTGCTGGGAGAGGTTCAGTGATCGCCGTTTCCCTGAGCCGGCTGGCCGATGCTTCTGGCGGCGAGCTGCGCGGCACCAACCGCGACATTCTGGCGGTGTCTACCGACAGCCGCCAGCCCATGCATGAGGGCTGCCTGTTTGTGGCGCTGTCCGGCGATCGCTTTGATGCCCACGACTTTGCCGAACAGGCGGTGAAACAGGGCGCTGCTGCCCTGCTGGTTGAGCGCTGGCTGGAGCTGGATTTACCCCAGATCCGCGTGGCCGATACGCGGCTGGCGCTGGGCGTGCTGGGCGGCCTGGTGCGTGAACAAAGCCATGCTCGCGTGCTGGCCATCACCGGCAGCTGTGGCAAGACCACGGTGAAGGAAATGGCCGCCAGCATACTGCGCCAGAAAGGCGAGGTGCTGGCCACCAGGGGCAACCTCAACAATGAAATCGGCGTGCCCCTGACCCTGTGCGAGCTGACCGATGCCATCGACTATGCGGTGATCGAGCTCGGCGCCAATCACATCGGCGAAATTGCCTGGACCAGCTCGCTGGCAAAGCCCCATGTGGCATTGATCAACAACGTGGAAGCCTCGCACCTGGAAGGGTTCGGCTCGCTGGAAGGCATTGCCCAGGCCAAGGGAGAAATCTACGGCGGCCTGGAGCCCGGTGGGGTGGCTATCGCCAATGGCGACAGCCCCTTCTGCAGCCTGTGGAAACAACAGGTGGAGCTGACGTATTTCGGCGAGCGCCGTGAATACCAGGCCCGCCAGGTGACCCTGGATGCCGCCGGCTGTGCCCGTTTTCGGCTGCTGACGCCTCAGGGCGAGGTGGACGTGCAGTTGCCGGTGCCCGGCAGGCACAACGTGGCCAATGCGCTGGCCGCCGCCGCCGGTACCGAACAGCTGGGCGCCAGCCTGGAGGACATTGCGACCGGACTTGCCGCCTTTGATCAGGCCAAGGGCCGGTTGCAGGTATGGACGCGACCCGGTCTGACGGTACTGGATGATACCTATAACGCCAGCGTCGCGTCGGTACTGGCGGGGCTCGATACCCTGGCCAGCCTGCCGGGTTACCGTATTTTCGTGTTTGGTGACATGGCCGAGCTCGGGGATTACAGCCGCGACATGCATGTCAGGGTGGGCGAGCATGCCCGCAAGCTTGGCATTGACGCCGTGCTGACCGCGGGTGAAGACAGCCGGCACACGGCCACGGCGGCTCAGGGCCGTCATTTCGACAACAAGCAACAACTGTGGCCAGCGCTGAAGGCAGAACTGGCGGCACACAACAAGGTGGTAGTTTTGGTCAAGGGTGCACGCAGTGCCCGGATGGAAGACATGGTCCGGGCCATTTGGGAGGGCGAGCTATGCTAGTCTGGCTGGCGGAATGGCTGACCCCCCACTTCGGGTTTTTCAACGTATTTTCCTATCTCACCTTCAGGGCCATCGTCTCCATCCTGACCGGCCTGCTGGTATCGCTGTGGATAGGCCCCCGGCTCATTCGCCGGCTGCAGAAACTGCAGATTGGCCAGGTGGTGCGCAACGACGGTCCCGAGTCCCACTTCAGCAAGGCCGGCACCCCCACCATGGGCGGCCTGATGATCCTTATCGCCATCTTCGTGTCGGTGCTGCTGTGGGCCCGGCTGTCGAATCCCTATGTGTGGGTGGTGCTGTTTGTGTTGGGCGCCTTTGGTGCCATCGGCTTTGTCGATGACTACCGCAAGGTGGTGCGCAAGAACACCGATGGCCTGATTGCGCGCTGGAAATATTTCTGGCAGTCGGCGGCGGCGCTGGCGGCGGCGGGCTTTGTCTACTGGATTGCCCAGGAGCCGGCCCAGACCCAGCTGGTGGTGCCCTTTTTCAAGGATGTCATGCCCCAGCTCGGGCTGTTCTTCGTGGTGCTCAGCTACTTCGTGATCGTGGGCTCCAGCAATGCGGTCAACCTCACCGACGGCCTCGACGGCCTGGCCATCATGCCCACCGTCATGGTGGCGGCGGGCTTTGCCCTGGTGGCCTGGGCCACCGGCAACGTCAATTTCGCCGAGTACCTGCACATTCCCTACGTAGCCAATGCCGGCGAGCTGACCGTGGTATGTACCGCCATCGTCGGTGCCGGCCTCGGCTTTTTGTGGTTCAACACCTTTCCCGCCCAGGTGTTTATGGGCGATGTGGGCTCCCTGGCGCTGGGCGCTACCCTGGGGGTGATTGCTGTGCTGGTGCGCCAGGAATTTCTGCTGGTGATCATGGGCGGCATCTTCGTGATCGAGACCCTGTCGGTGATCCTGCAGGTGGGATCCTACAAGCTGCGGGGCCAGCGTATTTTCCGCATGGCGCCCATTCATCATCATTACGAGCTGAAAGGCTGGCCCGAGCCCAGAGTGATCGTTCGCTTCTGGATCATCACCCTGATGCTGGTGCTGACCGGCCTGGCCACCCTGAAGCTGAGATAACGCCATGATCCCTGCGCGCACTGTGATTATCGGACTGGGACAGACGGGACTTTCCTGTGTGCGTTACTGCGCGCGCCTCGGGGTGAGTCCCGTGGTGATGGACACTCGTGCCCAGCCGCCGGGTGCCGAGCAACTGCCCGCCGGGCTGGAGTGCCACTTCGGAGGCCTCGACGCCGAGGTGCTGCTCAGTGCCGAACTGATCATTGCCAGCCCCGGTGTTCCCCTGGCCACCCCCGAGTTGCGTCGCGCCGCCGAGGCCGGGGTGGAAATCATCGGTGATGTCGAGTTGTTCCTGCGGGCATGCCGTGCCCCGGTGATCGCCATTACCGGCTCCAACGGCAAGAGCACGGTCACCACCCTGGTGGGCGAGATGGCTGCCGAGGCCGGTCTGGCGGTGGGCGTGGGGGGCAATATCGGTACGCCGGCGCTGGAACTGCTGAACCGGCCGCTGGAGCTGGCGGTGCTGGAGCTGTCCAGTTTTCAGCTGGAAACCACCCCCGGCCTGGCGGCGCGCGCCGCCACCGTGCTCAATATCAGCGAGGATCACCTGGATCGCTACGACTCCCTGGCCCATTACCGGGACACCAAGCTCGGCATCTACCGAGGGGCCGGGCTTTGTGTGTATAACCGGGAAGACGGTGAGACCACGCCGCCGGCGGGTCGTCGGGCGGTGAGTTTTGGCCTCGACGCACGGGATTATGGCCGCATCGACCATCAGGGCGAACGCTGGCTCAGCGTGCACGGCGAGCCGGTGCTGGCGGTGCCGGAGCTGCGCATCGTGGGCGCCCATAACCAGCTTAATGCGCTCGCCGCCATGGCCCTGGCGGACGAAGCCGGCATTGCCCAAGCCGCCCAGCTGGCGGTGCTGCGCCGCTTTGGCGGCCTGGCCCACCGCAGTCAGTTTATCGCCGAGAAAGGCGGAGTGCGCTGGATCAACGACTCCAAGGCCACCAATGTGGGCGCCACCCTGGCCGCCATCGATGGCATCGCCGATGGCATGAGCGGTCGGCTGTGGTTGATCGCCGGCGGCCAGGGCAAGGGCCAGGATTTTGGCCCGCTGGTGCCGCTGCTGCACTCGTGCATCGCCGGCATGGCCTGCCTGGGTCAGGATCAGGCGCAATTGCTGCGTCTTGCCGACAATACGCACGCCGTGGCCGACATGGCCGAGGCGGTGGCCTGGTGTGCGGAGCAGGCGCAGGCCGGAGACTGGGTGTTGCTGGCGCCGGCCTGTGCCAGCCTGGACATGTATTCCAGCTACACGGCCCGGGGCGATCATTTCGCGGCCCTGGTGGAGGCGTTATGACGCTATTGCCTTCACCCCGTCTGGACTGGCTGCTGCGACCCTCCCAGGGCCATATTTATGACCGTCAGCTGGTCATCCTGTCCCTGGCGCTGATGGCGATCGGCTTGGTCATGGTGTCGTCCGCCTCCATCGCCGAGGGCATCGCGGTGGGCAGCGATCCCTTTTATTTCGTCAAGCGTCACGGCAGCTTTCTGCTGATCTGCCTGTTTCTGAGCACCCTGGTGCTGCAGGTGCCCATGGCCCGCTGGCAGCAATTCAACGCCGGTTTTCTGGTGCTGGCGCTGATCATGTTGATGCTGGTACTGGTGGCCGGACGCGAAATCAACGGCAGTAAGCGCTGGCTGGCGCTGGGACTGTTCAACGTGCAGCCGGCGGAAATCGCCAAGCTGGCGCTGTTCACCTTTCTTGCCGGCTTTTTGGTGCGCAAGCAGGACGAGGTACGCGGCCACTGGAAGGGATTTCTCAAGCCACTGGCGGTGATGGGCATCATGTCATTGCTGTTGCTCAAGCAGCCGGATCTGGGATCCGTGGTGGTGCTCTTTGTCACCACCCTCGGCATGCTGTTTATCGCCGGCGCCCGCATGGGTCAGTTTATCAGCCTGGTGACCCTGGGCGTGGCACTGGTGGCGGGGCTGATCGCCATGGCGCCCTACCGCATGAAGCGGGTGACTTCCTTTCTCAATCCCTGGGACGATCCCTTTGGCAGCGGTTACCAGCTGACCCAGTCGCTGATGGCCTTTGGCCGGGGCGGCTGGTTTGGTGAAGGCCTGGGCAACTCCATTCAGAAACTGGAATACCTGCCCGAGGCCCATACCGACTTCGTATTCGCCATTCTCGGTGAAGAGTTGGGCTTTACCGGGGTGCTGCTGGTATTGCTGCTGCAGTGCTGGCTGGCGTTCAAGGCCCTGCGCATCGGCCAGAAGGTGCTGCTGGGCGGCCGCCAGTACGAAGGCTATCTGGCCATGGGCATCGGCATCTGGTTCAGCTTTCAGACAGTGGTGAATGTGGGCGCGGCCTCGGGCCTGTTGCCTACCAAGGGCCTGACCCTGCCGCTGGTCAGCTACGGCGGCTCCAGCCTGCTGGTGATGAGCACGGCGGTGGCCATTCTGGTGCGTATTGATTTTGAATGGCGGCGGGATCACATGCAGGCCAGACAGCGGGAGGTGTTATGAGCAACAGCAAGACCCTGCTGGTCATGGCCGGCGGTACCGGCGGCCACGTCTTTCCCGGGCTGGCGGTGGCCGACCTGCTGCGGGACGAAGGCTGGACCATTCACTGGCTGGGCACCGCCGAGCGCATGGAGGCCCGGCTGGTGCCGGAGCACGGCTATCCGCTGCACACCATCGACATCGCCGGGGTGCGCGGCAATGGCGTGAAACGGTTGCTGGCGGCGCCCTTTAAAATAGCCAACGCCGTGCGCCAGGCGCGCAGCGTGCTGAAACAAACCCGGCCGGACGTGGTGCTGGGCATGGGCGGTTTTGCCGCCGGCCCGGGGGGCGTGGCGGCCAGGCTGGCGGGCATTCCGCTGGTGCTGCACGAGCAAAATGCCGCCGCCGGCATGACCAACAAGTTGCTGGCGCGCATCGCCAGCCGTGTGCTGATGGCCTTTCCCGGCGCCTTTGAGCAGGGCGAGGTGGTGGGCAACCCGGTGCGTCCGGACGTGGTGGCGCTGCCGGCACCGGCCGAACGCATCGGCACCGGGGTTCAGCCGCTGCGGTTGCTGGTGGTGGGCGGCAGCCTGGGCGCGAAGGTACTCAACGACACCCTGCCCGAGGCCCTGGCGCAAGTGAGTGCCCCGGTGCAAGTGCGCCACCAGTGTGGCAAGGGCAACGGCGAGGCAGTGCGCGCCGCCTATGCGGCGCACGGGATCAAGGCCGAGGTGAGTGATTTTATTTCCGACATGGCCGCCGCCTATGGAGAGGCCGATCTGGTGGTGTGCCGGGCGGGGGCGCTGACGGTGTCGGAAGTGGCCGCGGCGGGACTGGGCGCCATTTTCGTGCCACTGCCCCACGCGGTGGACGACCACCAGACCAAAAACGCGCAGGCGCTGGTGAGCGAAGGCGCGGCCCTGCTGATGCCACAACAAGCCCTGACCCCGGCGGCACTGGCGCAGCAACTGGAACAACTGGCCGGCAACCGGGAGCGGCTGCGGGACATGGCCGGCAGGGCCCGGCAACTGGCAATTACCGATGCGGCGGCGCGGGTGGCGGACTGCCTGCGCGGCCTGGCGACATAAACGAGAGACTGGCATGACCAAGGTTGAACTGGCAAAACTGAGAAGCATGATTCCGGAGATGAGACGGGTCAGACGCATTCATTTTATCGGCATTGGCGGTGCCGGTATGGGCGGTATTGCCGAAGTGCTCGCCAATGAAGGCTATGCCATTACCGGCTCCGACATCGCCTACAACCCGGTCACCGACCGGCTGCAGGCCATGGGCGCCACCATTTTCCTGGGCCATGACGCCCAGCAGGTGGCCGGGGCCAGCGTGGTGGTGGTGTCCACCGCCATTCAGGCCGACAACCCCGAGCTGCTGGCGGCACGGGATCTGCGCATTCCGGTGGTGCGCCGAGCCGAGATGCTGGCGGAGCTGATGCGTTTTCGCCACGGCGTGGCGGTGGCCGGTACTCACGGCAAGACCACCACCACCAGTCTGGTGGCCAGCATCTACGGTGAGGCCGAGCTGGATCCCACCTTTGTTATCGGTGGCCTGCTCAATAGCGCCGGCTGCAACGCCCGCCTGGGCTCCAGTCGTTACCTGATCGCCGAGGCGGACGAAAGCGATGCGTCCTTCCTGCACCTGCAGCCCATGGTGTCGATCGTCACCAATATCGAAGCGGATCACATGGACACCTATGGCGGCGACTTCAGCAAGCTGGAAGGTACCTTCGTCGACTTTCTGCACAATCTGCCCTTCTATGGCCTGGCGGTGCTGTGTATCGACGACAGCGTGGTGCGGGGACTGTTGCCGCGCATCGGCCGCCAGTTCGTCACCTATGGCTTCAATCCCGAGGCCGATTACCGGGTGGAAGACTTTCAACAGAGCGCCGATCACAGCACCTTTCGCGTGTGCCGCCCCGACGGCAGCTGCCTGGACGTTCAGCTCAACCTGCCGGGCCGGCACAATGCCCAAAACGCGGCGGCAGCCATCGCCGTGGCCTGTGAAGACGGCATCGAAGACGGGGCCATTCTGGCGGCGCTGAAAAAATTCGAGGGGGTGGGCCGGCGCTTTCAACAGTATGGCGAGTTCGACACCGGTCGTGGCCGGGTCAAGCTGGTGGACGACTACGGCCATCACCCGAGTGAAGTGCGCGCCACCCAGAATGCGGTGCGGGCCGGCTGGCCCGAGCGCCGGCTGGTGACCATCTACCAGCCTCACCGTTATACCCGCACAAGGGACCTGTATGAGGATTTTGTCGACGTTCTGTCAAAAAGCGATGTGCTGATCCTGCTGGAAGTGTACAGTGCTGGCGAATCACCCATTCCCGGCGCCGACAGCCGGGCGTTGTGCCGTAGCATTCGCAGTCGGGGTCAGGAGCCTATCTATGTGGCCACTCCCGACGAGGTGCCGGCCGTGCTGGCGGAGCTGATGCAGGAAGGTGACATTGTACTGACCCAGGGGGCCGGCAACGTGGGCGCCTTGGCGCGCAAACTGGGCGGCCTGAAACTCTCGGCCGAGGCGATGAAGCTGCAAGGGGAGCAATGATGGAACAATTCGGCAAGGTTGCTGTGCTCTTTGGCGGACGCTCCGCCGAGCGGGAAGTGTCACTGCGCTCCGGTGCCGCCGTGCTCGCCGGCCTGCAGCGGGCTGGGGTCGATGCCCATGGCGTTGACACCAAAGACTATCCGCTGGCACGGCTGAAGGAAGAGGGCTTTGACCGAGCCTTTATTGTGGTGCATGGCCGAGGCGGTGAAGACGGCACCCTGCAGGGCGCCCTGGAACATCTGGGCATTCCCTATACCGGCTCCCGAGTGCTGGGCGCGGCCCTGGCCATGGACAAGATTCGCACCAAGCAGGTGTGGCGGGCCATGGGGCTGCCCACCGCCGACTTTGACATCGTGCGCCGCAAGGACTTTCAGCCCGCCATGGCCGATGCGCTGATGGCGCGTTTTGGCGGGCCCGTGTTCGTCAAGCCGTCTCACGAAGGTTCCAGCATCGGCATGGCCCGGGCGGAAAGCGCCGCCGAGCTGCGCGCGGCCATTGATGCCGCCTTTGAGTTTGACGACGAAGTGCTGCTGGAGCGCTTTATCGACGGCGACGAATATACCGTCAGCATTCTGGGAGAGCGCGCGCTGCCGGCCATTCGCCTGCGCACGCCCCATACCTTTTACGATTATTCGGCCAAGTACCAGTCCGGCGACACCGAGTATCTCTGCCCCTGTGGCCTGAGCGAGCCGGAAGAGCAGGCGCTGGGCGAGCTGTGCCTTCAGGCCTTTGACGCCGTGGCCGCCAGCGGCTGGGGCCGGGTGGATCTGATGCGGGGTCGCAGCGGCCAGTGGTGGCTGCTGGAGGTCAATACGGTGCCGGGCATGACCGAGACCAGCCTGGTGCCCAAGGCGGCTCGAGTGGCCGGACTCGATTTTGATCAGCTGGTGGTGCGCGTGCTGGGAATGGCGGACTGAAATGAGCGAGGTCGTGGCCACCCGTACCCGGCTGGGTTTTTTGTCCGGCCTGGTGTTTTTTCTGCTGGTACTGGGCACCTTGCTGTGGGGCCTGTGGCAGCTGGTGATGTGGGCGACGGCGGCCAATCAGGTGCCGGTGAACAGCCTGATTATTCAGGGCGAGCACCGTTTCGTGAGCCGTGATGACATGCGCGAATCGGTGCTGGCGCTGCCCGAGGTGGGCAACTTTTTTGCCCTGGAGGTGGATCGGGTGCAGCAGCAGCTGCAGGCACTGCCCTGGGTATACAGCGCCTCGGTACGCAAGCAGTGGCCCGACACCCTGCGTGTCTACATAGTGGAGCAGCCGGTGGCGGCGTTCTGGAACGAGCAGGATCTGGTCAACCGCCACGGCGAGGTGTTTCACGCCGATAGGGGCGAGCTAGAGCTGGTGAGCCTGTCGGGACCGGATGAAGAAGCGCCCAGGGTGCTGGAAGAATATCAGCGCCTGCGCATGTTGTTGGGTGAGCAGGGGTACCGTATCAGCCGCGTTCACCTGACGCCGCGCTTTTCCTGGGAGCTGACCCTGAGTGACGGGGTGCGGCTGATACTGGGGCGGGACGATATTGAAGCCCGTCTGCAACGATTTGTGAATGTCTATCCGGGCATTGCTGGACGCGAGCGAGTGGCCTATCTCGACCTGCGTTACGATACCGGGTTGGCAGTGGGATGGAAGCAGGACGAAGAGACAGAGAATGACCAAGAGCGCGGAACGAAATCTGATCGTCGGGCTTGATATCGGCACGGCCAAGGTCACTGCCTTGGTGGGCGAAGTGCTGCCGGACGGTGATCTCAATATCATCGGCCTCGGCAGCCATGCGGCAAAAGGCATGGACAAGGGCGGCGTGAACGATCTTGAGTCGGTGGTCAAGTCCCTGAAACGGGCGGTGGATGAGGCCGAAATGATGGCCGACTGCCAGATCACCTCCGTTTACCTGGGCTTGTCGGGCAAGCACATCGAATGCCGCAACGAAACCGGCATGGTGCCCATTTCCGACGAGGAAGTGACCCAGGAAGACATGGACAATGTCATCCACACCGCCAAGTCGGTGCGGTTGTCCGACGAGCACCGGGTGCTGCACGTGATTCCCCAGGAGTACTCCATCGATTTTCAGGAGGGGATTCGCAATCCCATTGGCTTGTCCGGTGTGCGCATGCACGCCAAGGTGCACCTGATTACCTGTCACAACGATATGGCGCGCAATATTGAGAAGTGCGTGGAACGCCTTGGCCTGCGGGTGGATCAACTGATTTTCAGCGCCCTAGCGTCCAGCTATGCGGTGCTGACCGAGGACGAGAAGGAGCTGGGCGTGTGTGTGGTCGACATCGGCGGCGGCACCATGGACATGGCGGTGTTCACCGGCGGCGCCCTGCGCCACACCAAGGTGATTCCCTATGCCGGCAGCACGGTGACCAGTGACATCGCCTACGCCTTTGGCACGCCGCCGCTGGATGCGGAAGCCATCAAGGTACGTCACGGCTGCGCCTTCAGTCGCCTGGTGAGCAAGGAAGACAGCATAGAGGTGCCAAGCGTGGGCGGGCGACCGGCCCGTAGCCTGCAGCGCCAGACCCTGGCCGAGGTGATCGAGCCCCGCTACAGCGAGCTGCTCGGCATGATCAACCAGGAGCTGGCCAAGGTGCAGGGCGAGCTGAAAAAGGCCGGGGTCAAGCATCAGCTGGCCGCCGGCCTGGTGCTGACCGGCGGCGCCGCCCAGATCGAAGGACTGGTGGAATGCGCCGAGCAGATTTTTCAGTGCCAGGTACGGGTGGGCCAGCCCGGCGGTATCAAGGGATTATCGGATTATGTTGAGACACCGGTGTACTCCACCGCCGTGGGGCTGCTGCAATACGGCAAGGAGCACCAGTCGATGCCTCAGCAGGAATACAGCGGCAAGTCCAGCGTCACCGGCCTGTTCCGGCGGGTGGGCAACTGGCTGCGTGGCGAATTTTAAGTCCGGCACAAGCACGCCGGAACCAAAGCGGAGAGAGGGTGAATCCTATGTTTGAACTGATGAATGATCACGAGCAGGAAGCCGTCATTAAAGTGGTCGGTGTAGGCGGCGGCGGCGGTAACGCCGTGGAGCACATGGTGCGTGAAAACCTGGAAGGCGTGGAATTCCTGGCGATCAACACCGATGCCCAGGCATTGCGCAACGCCAGCGCCCATCACACCCTGCAGGTCGGCAGCGCCATTACGAAGGGCCTGGGCGCGGGAGCCAATCCGGAAGTGGGGCGCGATGCGGCACTGGAAGACAAGGATGCCATTCGCGATCTGCTCGACGGCGCCGACATGGTGTTTATCGCCGCCGGCATGGGTGGTGGTACCGGCACCGGTGCCGCCCCCGTGGTGGCCGAAGTGGCCAAGGAGCTGGGCATTCTGACCGTGGCGGTGGTGACCAAGCCATTCGCCTTTGAAGGCAAGAAGCGCATGAACTACGCCCAGCAGGGCATCAACGAGCTGGCCAAGCACGTCGACTCGCTGATCACCATTCCCAACGACAAGCTGCTCAAGGTGCTGGGCCGGGGCATTTCCCTGCTGGACGCCTTCAAGGCCGCCAACAACGTGCTGCTGGGCGCGGTACAGGGCATTGCCGAACTGATCACCCGCCCGGGTCTGATCAACGTCGACTTCGCCGATGTTCGCACCGTGATGCGGGAAATGGGTACCGCCATGATGGGTACCGGCCACGCCACCGGTGAAGACCGGGCCGAGGAAGCCGCCGAGAAGGCCATCTCCAGCCCGCTGCTGGAAGACGTGGATCTGGCCGGTGCCCGTGGCATTCTGGTCAACATCACCGCCGGTCTCGACATGAGCATCGAGGAGTTCGAAACCGTGGGCAACGCGGTCAAGGCCTTTGCCTCCGAGAACGCCACCGTGGTGGTGGGTACCGTACTGGATCCGGAAATCACCGACGAGCTGCGGGTAACCGTGGTGGCCACCGGTATCGGTGCCGAGCGCAAGCCCGACATCACCCTGGTGAAATCCGGCAACAGCCAGGAAAGCAGTCCGCGCCGCCCCGATCTGGGCCACGAGGAGCAGTCCGGCAAGCTGGCGGTGAACGCCGACAATACTCAGGTCAAGACCGATCTGGACTACCTGGATATTCCGGCCTTCCTGCGCAAGCAGGCCGACTGAGCCTGGTTGAAAAAGCGCCTCATTGGCGCCGGCGGGCAAAGCTGTGTTAGGATGTATGGCCATTTTAATATGGTTCGAATCGTGCTATCTGACTGACGGACAATTCCATGATTAGACAACGAACTCTGAAAAATACCGTGCAGGCCACCGGAATCGGCCTGCATTCCGGTCACAAGGTGCAGATGCGCTTTGTACCCGCGCCGGCCAACACAGGTATTGTGTTTCGTCGTACCGATCTGGAGCCGCAGGTTGAGATTCGGGCCGACGCCGATCTGGTGAAGGACACCATGCTGTGCACCGCGCTGGTCAACGACGCCGGTGTGCGGGTGTCCACCATTGAGCACCTGTCTGCCGCCCTGGCGGGTCTCGGCATCGACAACCTCTATATCGAGGTGGATGCGCCCGAGGTGCCGGTGATGGACGGCAGTTCCCATCCTTTTATTTACCTGCTGCAGTCCGGCGGCATTCACGAACTGAACGCGCTCAAGCGGTTTATTCGTATCAAGCAGCCGGTGCGGGTAGAGGACGGCGACAAGTGGGCCGAACTGCGTCCCTTCAACAAGGGCTTTCGCATGGATCTGACCATCGACTTCAAACACCCGGTGTTTGAAGGCCAGAGCCAGCACCTGGTGCTGGATTTCTCCGGCGCTTCCTTTGTGAAGGAACTGAGCCGGGCCAGAACCTTTGGCTTTATGCGTGACATCGAGTACCTGCATTCCCAGAACCTGGCCCTGGGCGGCAGCCTGGAAAACGCCGTGGTACTGGATGACTACAAGGTGCTCAACGACGACGGCCTGCGTTACCCCAACGAGTTTGTGAAGCACAAGATGCTGGACGCCATCGGCGACCTGTACATGTGCAACCACAGCATTCTGGGCGAGTTCCGGGCCTACAAGACCGGTCACGCCCTGAACAACAACCTGTTGCGGGCGCTGCTGGCCCAGACCGAAGCCTGGGAAATGGTCACTTTTGGCGACGAGCGCGCCGAATCGCCCATTCGTTACTACGACACCGCTTTTCAGCCTGCCTGATAAACCAGGCTTGCACGCCGGCATCTCTCCGCGCCGGTGTGCACCTTGCTCACGGGCCCGGTAACGGGCCCGTGTTGTTTTTGTGTCAGGCACGTCGGTTTTCTCCGCACCCAAAGCCTGATTGTGTCGCTTTTGGCACCCACACCCTTGAATCCCGGCACTTTCAACACCATATCAACTCCGTTTCGAGCATGCTTCGGTGAACCCGGATTCGAAAGCGCGGGCCCGAAGAGCCATGCGTTCACGGCGACCAGCCCTTTTACCTGACGCCTTGTCGGGTTACATTGACATACTCAACCGCCCAAAGTCCGGGGCCGGCAGGAAGGCGTCATGTGCTTTCCGCCCATGTTATCGTTATGGCCTCGCCGGCGCGCGGGGCGTCTTTTTTCAACATCACTATTGGCCAAGCATGATTACCAGACTTTTCACTCGCATCATTGGCAGCCGCAACGACCGAACCCTCAAGCGACTGCGCAAGGTAGTAAACGAAATCAACGCCATGGAGCCGAAGTTCGAGGCCCTGTCGGACGCCGAGCTGCAGGGCAAAACGGTGGAATTCCGTGCCCGCCTGGAGCAGGGCGAAAGCCTGGAGCAGATTTTGCCCGAGGCCTTTGCGGTGGTGCGCGAGGCGTCCAAGCGAGTGTTTGGCATGCGCCACTTTGACGTGCAGATGATCGGTGGCATGGTGCTCAACAACAACCAGATTGCCGAAATGAAGACCGGTGAGGGCAAGACCCTGACCGGTACCCTGCCGGTGTACCTGAACGCCCTCAGCGGCCGGGGCGTGCACGTGGTGACGGTGAACGACTACCTGGCCCGGCGGGACGCCGAAGGCAACCGGCCGCTGTTTGAATTCCTGGGCCTGACCGTGGGCTGCAACCTGCCCGGCATGAGCCATCAGGAAAAACAGGCCGCCTACGCCTGCGACATTACCTACGGCACCAACAACGAATTCGGTTTCGACTACCTGCGCGACAACATGGCGTTTTCGCCCCAGCAGCGGGTGCAGCGACCGCTCAACTACGCCCTGGTGGACGAGGTGGACTCGGTGCTGATCGACGAAGCCCGTACCCCGCTGATCATCTCGGGGCCGGCAGAAGACAGCTCCGAGCTGTATATGCGCATCAACACCCTGATCCCCAAGCTGGTGAAGCAGGACAAGGAAGATACCGAGGAATACACCGGCGACGGCCACTACACCGTAGACGAAAAGAACAAACAGGCGCTGCTGACCGAAAACGGCCAGATCTTCGTGGAAGACGAGCTCAAGCGCATGGGCCTGCTGCAGGAGGACGACTCGCTGTTCTCCGCCGGCAATATTACCCTGCTGGCCCACGTCAACGCCGGTCTGCGGGCCCACACCCTGTTTGAGCGTAACGTCGACTACATCGTGCAGAACGACGAGGTGGTGATCGTCGATGAGCACACCGGCCGCACCATGGCGGGTCGACGCTGGTCCGAAGGCCTGCACCAGGCGGTGGAAGCCAAGGAAGGGGTGAAGATTCAGAACGAAAACCAGACCCTGGCCTCGATCACCTTTCAGAACTACTTCCGTCTTTACGACAAGCTGGCGGGCATGACCGGCACCGCCGATACCGAAGCCTTTGAATTTCAGCATATCTACGGCCTCGACACCGTGGTGATCCCCACCAACAAGCCGATGATCCGTAAGGACATGGGTGATCTGGTATACCTGACCGCCGCCGAGAAATACCAGGCCATCGTCGCCGACATCAAGGACTGCGTGGAGCGGGGCCAGCCGGTGCTGGTGGGTACGGTTTCCATCGAAAACTCCGAGCTGATTTCCACCATTCTCGACAAGCAGGGCATTCGGCACCAGGTGCTCAACGCCAAGTTCCACCAGAAGGAAGCGGAGATCATCGCCCAGGCCGGCCGTGCCGGCACCGTGACCATCGCCACCAACATGGCCGGCCGCGGAACCGACATCGTGCTCGGCGGCAGCTGGCAGGCCGAGATTGAAGCCCTGGGTGATGGGGCTACCGATGCTCAGGTTGCCGCTATCAAGGCAGACTGGCAGCAGCGCCACGAGGCGGTACTGGCCGCCGGTGGCCTGCATATTATCGGCACCGAACGCCACGAGTCCCGTCGCATCGACAACCAGTTGCGCGGTCGGGCCGGTCGTCAGGGCGATGCCGGCTCCAGCCGCTTCTACCTGTCAATGGAAGATGCCCTGATGCGCATCTTTGCCTCGGATCGGGTGACCGGCATGATGAAGAAGCTGGGCATGGAAGAAGGCGAGGCCATCGAGCACCCCTGGGTGACCCGGGCCATTGAAAACGCCCAGCGCAAGGTGGAAACCCGCAACTTCGACATTCGTAAAAACCTGCTTGAATTTGATGACGTCGCCAACGATCAGCGCAAGGTGGTGTATGAGCAGCGTAACGAGCTGCTCGACTCCGGTGACATTCGCGACACCATCGCGGTGATTCGGGAAGACGTGCTGACCGACGTGGTCAACGAATACATTCCGCCCCAGTCGCTGGAGGAAATGTGGGACGTGCCCGGCCTGGAGCAGCGCCTGCAGAGCGACTTTGCCCTGGAGCTGCCCATCGGTGAGTGGCTCCAGCAGGACGACAAGCTGCACGACGAGCAGATCCTGGAGCGGGTGCTGGCCGCTGCGACCCAGGCCTACGAAGAAAAAGAAGCCGTGGTCGGCGCAGAAGTGCTGCGCCAGTTTGAAACCTCGGTGATGCTGCAAACCCTCGACAACCTGTGGAAGGAGCACCTGGCGGCCATGGATCACCTGCGTCAGGGTATTCACCTGCGTGGTTATGCCCAGAAGAACCCCAAACAGGAGTACAAGCGCGAGTCCTATGAACTGTTCACCCAGATGCTGGAAAACCTCAAGCGTGAGGTGGTGAGCATTCTCAGCCGAGTGCGGGTGCAGTCTCAGGAAGAAGTGGAAGAGGTCGAGGCCAAGCGCCGTGAGGCAGCCGAGCGTCAGCCCCAGAGCTACAGCCACGCCGAGGCGGAGAATCCGCTGGCCGGTGAGCAGCAGGCCGCCACCGCCGAAGGCGAGGCCACGCCCTTTGTACGAGAAGGCCAGAAGGTGGGGCGCAACGACCCTTGCCCCTGTGGTTCGGGCAAGAAATACAAGCAGTGTCACGGCAAGCTCAGCTGAGCCGAACACCAACATGATGCAGGGCCGCCCTTTGGGCGGCCCTTTCATTTTGTACTGCCTTTGGGTGGTTGCTGTGAACGATATGACTGCCAAATGTGAACGGTGCGGGCTTTTCTTGCATATTGTCCTGCCGGCCCTCCCTTCGGTTCCCCTGCTGCGGTTCTTGGCCCATAATTTTCCTCCTCGTGCGCGGGGAACAATAACAACAACACGGGACAAGAAGAGGGCGAAATGAAACATGACGTCATAGGGCGGCTGGCCGCAGTGATGCTGCCGGCGCTGACGCTGATCGGTGCCGCGGCGCTGTGGCTGCTGCTACAGTCTCAGCAGCAGTTGGTGCTGGCGCAGCAAACGCGGTTTGACTACTTCGAATCGGCCAACCAGATTCGGCTGCTGTCGGGCCAGCTCAGTGCCCGCATTCGCAATTATGTCACCACGGGTTCGGAGCGGGATCTGTCACTCTATTACCATGTGCTGGCCGTGACCGAAGGGCGTCATGCCCGTCTCAATGGCAAGACCCTGTCCAATGAGCAAATGCTGCAGAACATGGAGCTGACCCGAGAAGAGCTGAGCTTGCTGGAACGGGCGCGGCAGGCCACCCTGACCCTGGCCCGGCTGGAAGAGGAGGCGGTTCGGCTGATGGCGTCGGGGCGCGAGCACCAGGCACGGCAAAAGGTGTTCAATCCCGATTACGATCGCTACAGCGAGATCATGAGCGATTCGGTCAACCAGTTTATCACCCTGCTTTTGGAACGGCTGGAGCGCAATATTCAGCGGGAGCAACGGCACAACCGGCTGACCATGGCGGTGCTGGCGGGGTTGCTGCTGTTGATGATGGCGGCCAGCCTGTGGCTGGGCTGGCGCCTGCGTGACCGGGGGGAGACACGGCGACGACTGTCTCTGGCCGGCTATCGCGGCCGGGATTGAGAGGGATGTCGCAACCGAAGACAGAGATTAAATGGTTTCATGTGAGCCTTTTTGTTTTCAATTCCGCTTCATTTAAAGCAAAATTCCGCCGTCTTGAATAAATGGGTGCGGCATGATTGCGAGAGGGGATGAAAGAATGAAGGGCAAAATGACCCTGAAGAGCGTGATTCGTCAGATCATAGGGGTGGCCCTGGGGTTTGCACTGATACTGGCCGGCGCACTCTTTTTTTTGTTACAGGCGCAGAGCGAGCTGGGCTCGGCACAGGAAAAGCGTTACGACTATTTTAACTCGGCCAATCAGATGCGCATGATGTCAACCGAGCTGACCGGGCGCATTCGCAATTATGTTTCCACGGGCGCGGAGCAGGAGCTGAGTGCCTATCAACGGGTGATGGACATCACCGAAGGGCGTGCGGCCCGTATCGATGGCCGGCTCCTGTCCAACAAGGATATGATCGGTGGCCTGGCGCTGACCCGAGAAGAACTGGGCACGCTGGAGCAAGGCCGTCAGGGCACCGTCACCATGGCCCGACTGGAAACCCAGGCCATGGAGCTGATGGCGGCAGGTCGACAGCAGGAAGCCGCGCAGGTCGTGTTTGGTCCCACCTATGAGCAGGCGCGCAGCCAGATGCAGGAGTCGGTCAACACGTTCACCAAGTTGCTGCTGGAGCGGCTGGAGCGTGAAGTCAGGCATGCCGAGGCACAAAAACAGAACATGGTGATCGTCATGGTCATCATGTCGGTGCTGCTGGTGCTGCTCAGTCTGCTGCTGGGCTGGGTGCTGCGGCGGACCGTGTTGCAGCCGCTGGGGGCCGAGCCGGCCGAAATGGAACGGATCGCCAGCGCCATTGCCGCCGGTGATCTCGGGGTGCAATTTATGCCCAACGCCAGTGGCGTCTATTCCCGGTTGCAGCACATGAGCGACAAGCTGCGTGAGTTGATCGGCCAGATCAACATGTCCAGTTCGGGGCTGGCCTCGGCCGCCGAGGAGACCTCGGCGGTGTCGCTGCAGACCAGCACCAACCTGGAACGTCAGCAGCAGGATACCGAGCAGGTGGCCACCGCCATCAATCAGATGTCCGCCACGGTGCAGGAAGTCTCGCAAAATACCACCCAGGCCGCCGAGTCGGCGAAGTCGGCGTTTGAAGCCGCCGAACAGGGACGGCGAGTGGTACTGCAGACGGTGGAGCACATTCAAACCCTGTCGGAAAATGTCGGCAACACCAGCCTGGTGGTGCAGTCACTGGCCGACAGCAGCACGCAAATCAGCACCGTCGTCGAGGTGATTCAGGAAATTGCCGATAGAACCAATCTGCTGGCACTCAACGCCGCCATTGAGGCGGCCCGGGCCGGTGAGCAGGGCCGAGGCTTTGCGGTGGTGGCGGCCGAGGTGCGCAACCTGGCCGAACAGACCCAGCAGTCTTCCCAGGAAATTGTGGCCACCGTGGCCCGGCTGCAGGGCGACGCGGAAAAAGCCAGGATGGCCATGGACAGCGGCCGTCAACGGGCCGAGAACACCGTAAGCCGTGCCCGTGAGGCGGAGCAGGCTCTGGAGCTCATCAGCTCCGCCGTGCAGATTATTCACGATATGAACACGCAAATTGCCAGTGCGGTGGAAGAGCAGGCCTCGGTCACCGAAAACATCAGCCGCAACGTCACCAGCATTCACGGCATGGGCGTCGAAAACGCCGCCGGCGCCGATCAGACCGCCAGCGCCAGCCGAGAGCTGGCAACCCTGGCGGAACAACTGCAACTGGCGGTGAGCGGCTTCAGGCTGGAACAGGGAGGCGGCCCCCGACTCAGATAGGGGCCCGCCGGCGGCTGAGTCCGCCGGCCTTGTTCCCTTGAGGGGCGGTCAGTATACTGCCGTGTCTCAAATTGCGAGGAAAGTTCATGTTAAAGCTGTTGCGGATACTGTTGCTGGGCCTGGCCATGGTCGTTGTGTTTGTGCTCGGTACCCTGGTGTGCCTGGTGCGCCCCCGCCACCCGAACAACGTGCATCTGCTCGGTCGCCTGTTTCATCTGGCCTGCCCGATTATCGGGCTCAAGGTGCGCATTCGCGGGCGTGAAAATGTGAAGGGGCTTGAGTCCGCCATCTATATCGCCAATCACCAGACCAACTGGGATATCATTACCCATCCGGGGGTGGTCATGCCCCGTACCGTGGCCATCGGCAAGAACAGCCTGTTCTGGATTCCCCTGTTTGGCCAGCTGTTCTGGCTCAGTGGCAACCTGCTGATCAACCGTGAAAACAAGGCCAAGGCCGCCAGCACCATCGGCAAGGTAGTGGACAAGGTGCGCCACAACCGGCTGTCGATCTGGATGTTTCCGGAAGGCACCCGCAGCAAGGGCAAGGGGCTGCTGCCGTTCAAGACCGGCGCCTTTCACATTGCCCTGCAGGCCCAGGTGCCGCTGGTGCCCATTGCCTGCTCCAGCTATTTTGGCCAGGTGGATCTCAACCGCTGGGACAACGGCGAGGTGCTGATCGACATCATGCCGCCGGTGGATGTCAGCGCCTGGGAGCCCGCCCAGATGCGGGATCTGCTCAAGCATTGCCGCAAGCAGATTGCCGAGCGTATCATTGAGCTGGACCGGCAGGCCCGCCGCCCCGAAACACTGACTCAACCCGGAGCCGAATCATGAGCCAAGCCAACGACTGGCGTGCGGAAACCCGCGAGATCATCGAATCCCTGCTGAGCGACGGCAGCAATCCCGACGCCGAATACATCATAGAGCACCATTTTTCCGGCCAGAATTTTGCCAAACTGGAAAAGGCGGCAGTGGACTGCTTCAAGGCCGGCTACGAAGTGACCGACGCCGAGGAGCTGACCCTGGAGCGGGGGCAGACCCTACTGTGCTTTGACGCCGTGGCCGACAGCGCCCTGGACGAGGAGCAGATCATGCAGCAGGTGGCCGAGCTGCTGCCCATCGCCGAGAAATACGGCATTGATTACGATGGCTGGGGCACCTACTTCGAGGAAGCCGAAGAATAACAACGGCGGGCGGGGGCTGACGGGCTCGGCTAAGCTTGATCCATATATGCATGGATCAAGGAGAGTACCATGTTCCGTAGTCGCCCCCCCCTGTTGTTATTCCTGCCTGTTCTGATTTTCCTTTCCGGCTGCAGCGAGCTTCAGGCCCGTCTGGGCCGGCACCTGTTGCCGGATCCGCCCGAGGTGGTCGTTGAAGCGCTGCCCCCGGGCTATGATCCCGCTCACCCGCGGCCGCCTTATGCCGGCCCCCATGCCTCACTGGTGCAGCTCGATCTTGCCGCCTTTGACTTTCCGGTGCAGCCCGGTGAAACCGGCCCCATCGATACTTCCCTCGGCCCGCTGCAATATCCGTTTTCCTGCAATACCGAAGAATCGGGCCTGGGCCAGCCGCTGGTAGATAATCAGGAGGGCATCGGCACGCCGGTGTACGCCGAGGAAAACGGCGTCAAGAACAAGCAAAAGCTGCTGGGCCACAGCAAAGACTGTTTGCTTAATACCCGTCTCGACTACTACTACCGGGTTAAGGACAAGAATGATTTCCGGTTATTGCCCGAAGGTGATTACCCGGAGAACATGGACTGGATAGAGCACAATGGCGAGCGCATTCCCTTTGTGCTCAGGGTAGAGCAGGGCACCATCAACCGCTTTGTGTATGTGCTCGCCATGCTGGCGGACCCCAGCGCGCCGGTGACCGACACCCACAGCCCCTACTGGAACAACAAGCTTATTTTCCACTTCAAGGGCGGGGTCGGCATCGGCAAGCGCCAGGGCAAGATGAGCCTGGGTCGGGTGGGCAGCCGGCTGATCACCCAGCTGGCCCAGGGTTATGCCATGGCCGGCTCCAGTGGCAACGTCACCAGTAACCACTACAACATGTGGCTGGCGGCCAATACCGCCGAAATGGTCAAGGCGCAGTTTGTGGCCCGTTATGGCCGGCCCGATTACACCGTGGGCATTGGCGGCTCCGGTGGCGCCGTGCAGCAATACCTGTTTGCCCAGAACAAGCCCGGCCTGCTCGACGCCCTCATTCCCCAGTACAGCTACCCGGACATGATCACCCAGAGCATCTGGGCGCTGGACTGCGAACTGTTTGAGTATTACTTCGACGTAACCGCCCGGGAGAACAAGCGCTGGCGGGTGCAGGAAAACCGTGGCCTGGTGATGGGCGTGGCGGCCAGCAGCGAGGTGGAACACGAGTTCAAGAAGTATTACCGCTGGGCGCGCATGGCCGGGCTGGGACTGCGCCTGCCCGGGCTGCCACCGGGGGCGACCGAGTGCTCCAAAAGTTGGCGCGGGCTGGCGCCGTTGACCAACAACCCTCATTACTCCCATCGGACCCATTACTATGCGCCGGCGGTGGTGGCCAGGGAGCGCTTCAGCCACTGGCACGATCTGGGCCATGTATACGGGGTGGATGAAAACGGCTATGCCAACCGAACCCACGACAACACCGGGGTGCAGTATGGCCTGGAGGCCCTGAAACAGGGGGACATCTCGTTTGCCGAATTCTTTCACCTCAATGCCAATATCGGCAGCTGGAAACCGCCGGTGCAGATGGTTCAGGAAAGGCTGTGGGTGCTGACCGGCGACGACAGCCTGTCCGGGGTGTCCATCTGGAGCGATCACAACATGCAGAAAACCCCCGGCAGCCCGGTGCCGCTGTGGGTGTTTGAGCGCAACCGGGCCGATCTGGTGAAAACCGCTCCGCGCAGCCGGGGCAATCACGACGCCATTGCCGCCGCCTACCGCTCCGGCCACGTGTTCCTGGGCAATATCAACATTCCGGTGATCGATCTGCGCCATTACCTGGATCCCGAGCTCGACATGCATCACTCCTACGCCAGCCAGTCGGTGTGGCTGCGCATGAAGGCGGCCAGGGGCAATGTCGACAACATGGTGATATGGCAAAGCGGCAAACCCTACAACCCCAGCGATCGGGCCTTTGAGGTGCTGGATGAATGGCTTACCAGCGGCCAGCGCCCCGCCAGTGCCCAGGATGCCTGCTGGACCGACACCGGTGAGCTGATCGCCGCGGGCGATGGCGTATGGAATGGCCCCTGGCGCGGTGATGCCGACATGGGCGCCTGTCTGCAGCGTTACCCGGCCTATCGTTCGCCCCGCAACGTGGCCGGTGCCCCGCTCACCGGCGAGGTGTTCCAGTGTGCCCTGATCCCGGTTAGCGCCGCCGTGGAGCGGGGTTTGTATGGCGGTCTCGACATGCGCCCGCACCTGACCATGTTGCAGACGGTCTTTCCCGACGGGGTCTGTGACTTCACCCAGGGCGATCAGGGACGCCCCGGCAATGAAGAGATGGGACTCAAGGCCATGCTATAGTGGCGCAAATCGTTGCCGGGAGCGCCGCCATGTATCCACCGCCGGATCCCCACATGCAGTTGTGGGACGAGTACAAGTACCGCCACGACCACATCTGGCAAAAGCTGTTTCGCATTACCGTGGCCGTGGTGTTGCTGGGCGCCGTGCCTTACCTCAAGCCCGAAATCACCCAGGTGCTCAAGGGCTGGATACTGATAGCGCCATTGCTCGGCACCGTGCTGAGCCTGATCAGCCTGGCGCTGATGCACTTTGAGCTGACGCTGTTTGCCAAGATCGCCCAGGCTCACCGGGCCCACCAGGAGGAGCTGGGCCTGGTACGGCACAGCCGGCATAACTATTTTCGTTATCTGGTGATGACCTATGTCGGTTTTCTGCTGCTGGTCAGCATGGCCAACGTGGTTGTGGTGCGGTTGTTGTGGCTGGCCCTCTGACTGCTGCGACAACCTTCAGCATACGGCCGGAGTGTCACCATGAAAGGGGAGCGTTCAGCGCTTACACTGAAAGTGAGGACAGTGACCCTAACCTACAGAGGTAAAGCACCATGATGATCGATGGCAAAATGAAGGCGGCCACACTGGCGACCGTGCTGTTGCTGGGGCTGGCGGGCTGCAGCAATATGTCCCAGCGGGATCGCAATACCGCCATTGGCGCCGGTGCCGGCGCCGTGGGCGGCTCGGTACTGACCGGCGGCAGCACCATGGGAACCCTGGGCGGGGCCGTGGTGGGCGGAGTGATCGGTAACCAAGTGGATACCGACGACGATGATTAATCCGAAGTAAAGGGGCCAGTCGGCCCCATTTACCAGGCGCTTTCCCCCAGGTAGTTGCCTGGCGGATAGTAATTGCATACCAGTATCATCATGTTGTTGCAGGTGGCGGTGGCACAACCCAGCTCTCGAGTATCGGGCCAGACCATCTGGGTGTAGTGGCCCACCAGCGGCACCAGCTCGCGGCTCAGGGGCTGTCCGGAATAATGGCGCTGTTCATCCTTCCAGCTTTGCACCCCGTCCAGCTCATCGTAAAACCCCAGCGTGCCCATAAACAGGTTTTCGCCAAAGCCCGAACCCCGGCTGTGCTCAATATCGCAGCGCCGGCTCAGCACTTGTGCCCAACCCGTTGCCTGTTGTTCGGCCCGGGCCGACCATGCCAGCGAACCAGCACCCACCTCGGCCCGGGCTCTGTTGTGGGCGTCCAGCAGGGCCTGTTTCATGTTGTTGGGCAGCCCCGGCATACTGACGGTCAACAGTAGCCAACACCAGCCATACTTCAGATAACCCATGGTACTTACTCCCGTCTCAAGTTATCAGGGTAAGTGCCAGCGGAATAAAGTGCCAGCGGAATAAAGTTCCAGCGGCCGAGGACGTGCGTCAAATGAAACGTTATGGAGGATGGGCTATCGGGTTTTGTTCTATCCTGTAAACTCGGAAACAAAAGGATTGATATGAGTCTGCAAGATGCCACCTTTCGATATATCGATATATTGGTCTCGGGGGAAAGTGCCCATGTTCAGCAATGGAAAGCTAAAGCAGGAACTGCTGCAGTACAAAGAGCAAAATCAGCATTTTAGCGCTTTACTGCGGGCCATTCGGGCTCATGTGGCCGTCATTGAGTTCACGCCAGATGGCGAGGTGCTTAATGTCAATGAGGATTTTTTGAAGGTTGTGGGCTATACCCTGGAGCAGGTGAAAGGCAAACATCATCAGATGTTCTGTGAACCTGGGCTGGTCGCATCACCGGAATATCAGACGTTCTGGCAGCGCCTGCGGGCAGGAGAACACCAGCAGGGCACGTTCCCGCGGATAACCCATGATGGCCGTAAAATCTGGCTTCAGGCAACCTACTTTCCGGTACAGGATGAAACGGGGCGGGTGCTGAAAATTCTGAAGATCGCCAGTGACATTACCGAAAAGCAGCATCAGTTGATTCGGCAGCAGGCGGTACTGACGGCGCTGGACAGATCCATGGCGGTGATCGAGTTCAAGGTGGATGGCACCGTCCTCAGCGCCAACGACAACTTTCTGTCGTTGATGGGCTATCATCTCGAGCAGGTGGTGGGTCAGCATCATCGTCTGTTTTGCGATGAGGACTTCTACCGGGATCACCCTCATTTCTGGCAGGAGCTGGCGGCCTGTGAGCACAAGTCGGGTCGCTTTAAGCGGGTCAACGCCAGCGGTGAGGAGATCTGGCTGGAGGCCACCTACAACCCCATTCTGGATGAGCAGGGGCGGGTCGAACGGGTGGTCAAGTTCGCCAGCGACATCACTCGGCGAGTACTGCAGTCCCGCCGCAATCAACAGGCTTCGGAGCAGGCCTGCGAGATTGCGGTGAAGACCTCCAACATAGTGGAGCAGGGCAGTAATACCCTGCAGACCTCGGTGCACCTCTCCACCCGCGTGTCCCAGGATCTGGAGCAGGCCATGGGGATCATCAGCCGGCTCAATGAACAGGCGCGCAATATCGAGGACATAGTGGCCACTATCAGCAGCGTGGCGGATCAGACCAACCTGTTGGCGTTGAATGCGGCCATAGAGGCGGCCCGGGCCGGCGAGCAGGGGCGGGGCTTTGCGGTGGTGGCCGACGAGGTACGCCAGTTGGCGGGCCGCACCAGCCGGGCCACGGCGGAAATCGCCCAGGTGGTGCAACAAAACCGGGAGCTGACCGCCCAGGTGTCCGAGGCCATCCTGGAGGTCAGTGGGGTGGCAGAGCAGGGCAAGCAGCAGGCCCAGGAGGTGGAAAGCTTTATGCATGAGATCCACCAGGGCGCGTTGGCGGTGCAACAGACGGTGGCGGTGTTGTCCTGATCCCGGGCGGAAAAACCTCATAAAAAAAGCCCCGGCCACGGCCGGGGCTTTTACATTAGGGCATGGTTGCCATGATCACAGGCTGGCGATCTGTTCCTGCTGCTGTTGCAGCTTGGCCAGGGTGGCCTGGTAGTCGGCCAGTTTTTCCTGCTCCTTGGCCACCACGTCGGCGGGGGCCTTGGCCACAAAGCCCTGGTTGTTGAGCTTGCCTTCCAGACGCTTGATCTCGCCCTGTACCTTGCCCAGCTCCTTTTGCAGGCGCGCCAGCTCGGCGTCCTTGTCGATCAGGCCGGCCATGGGCAGCAGCAGCTCGGTGTCGCCGATCAACTGCTTGGTGGACACCGGCGCTTCCTCGTCGGCGGCCAGCAGGGTGATGGACTCCAGCTTGGCCATGGCCTTGAGGAAGGCATCGTTGTCGGTGGCACGGCGGGCGTCATCCCCGGCGGGGCGCAGCAGCACGCTCAGGGACTGGCCCGGGGGAATGTTCATCTCGGCGCGCAGGTTGCGAATGGACACGATAAAACGCTTCACCCACTCCAGATCGGCCATGGCCTGCTCGTCCTGCTCGGCGGCATTCACCTCCGGGTAGGCGGCCAGCATGATGCTGTCGCCACCGCGACCGGCCAGGGGGGCCACCCGCTGCCAGATTTCCTCGGTGATGTAGGGCATGATCGGATGGGCCAGACGCAGCAGGGTTTCCAGCACCTCGATCAGGGTCTTGCGGGTGGCGCGCTGCTCGGCCTCTGAGCCGTGCCACAGCACCGGCTTGGTGAGCTCCAGATACCAGTCGCAGAACTGGTTCCAGATAAACTCGTACAGGGCGCTGGCGGCACGGTCAAAGCGGTAGCCGTCGAGGGCGCTGCGCACGTCGGCGATGGTGGCCTGCAGCTGGGCGCGAATCCAGCGATCCGCCAGGGAGTATTGCAGTTCGCCGCCGTTCTGGCCGCAGTCCTGCTCTTCGGTGTTCATCAGCACGTAGCGTGACGCGTTCCACAGCTTGTTGCAGAAGTTGCGGTAACCGTCCAGGCGCTTCATGTCCCAGTTGATGTCGCGGCCGGTGGACGCCATGGCGCACAGGGTAAAGCGCAGGGCGTCGGTGCCGTGGGCCTCGATGCCGTCGGCAAATTCCTTGCGGGTACGCTTTTCAATCTTGGCGGCCAGCTGGGGCTGCATCATGTTACCGGTGCGCTTGGTGACGAGGGACTCCAGGTCGATGCCGTCGATCATGTCGAGGGGATCGAGCACGTTGCCCTTGGACTTGGACATCTTGTCGCCGTTCTCGTCGCGAATCAGGCCGGTGACGTAAACGGTCTTGAACGGCACCTGGGGCTTGCCGTTTTCGTCCTTGATGAAGTGCATGGTCATCATGATCATGCGCGCCACCCAGAAGAAGATGATGTCAAAGCCGGTGACCAGCACGCTGGACGGATGGAAGGTGGCCAGCTCCGGGGTCTTGTCCGGCCAGCCCAGGGTAGAAAAGGTCCACAGCGCCGAGCTGAACCAGGTGTCGAGCACGTCGTCGTCCTGGCTCAGCACCACACCATCACCCAGGTTGTGGGTGGCGCGCACTTCGGCCTCGTCCCGGCCCACATAGACCTTGCCGGACTCGTCGTACCAGGCGGGAATACGGTGTCCCCACCACAGCTGGCGGGAGATGCACCAGTCCTGAATATCGCGCATCCAGGAGAAATACATGTTTTCGTACTGCTTAGGTACGAACTGAATGTCACCGTTCTCTACCGCCTCGGTGGCTACCTTGGCCAGGGGCGCGGCCCGCACGTACCACTGGTCGGTGAGCATGGGCTCGATCACCACGCCGCCACGGTCACCGTAGGGCACGGTGAGATCGTGATCCTTGATGCTGTCGAGCAGCCCAAGGGTTTCCAGCTCGGCCACCACGGCGGTGCGGGCTTCAAAGCGGTCCAGACCCTGATAGGCGGCGGGTAGCTCGGGGCTGTAGACGTCGCTCGGCTCGCCGGTGGTGGTAAACACCTCGGCTTCGTTGCGAATGGCGGCGTCAAAGGTGAGCACGTTGATCATCGGCAACTGATGACGCTTGCCCACCTCATAGTCGTTGAAGTCGTGGGCCGGGGTGATCTTCACGCAGCCGGTGCCCTTTTCCATGTCGGCGTGATCGTCGCCCACGATGGGAATGCGGCGGTTGACGATGGGCAGGATAATGTCCTTGCCGATCAGATCCTGGTAGCGGGGATCTTCCGGATTCACCGCCACCGCGGTGTCGCCCAGCATGGTTTCCGGGCGGGTGGTGGCCACCACCAGGTAGTCCTTGCCATCGGCGGTCTTGACGCCGTCGGCGAGGGGATAGCGGAAGTGCCACATGTGGCCCTTCTTGTCCTTGTTTTCTACTTCCAGATCGGAGATGGCGGTGTGCAGCTTGGGATCCCAGTTCACCAGGCGCTTGCCACGGTAGATGAGGTCGTCTTCATACAGACGCACGAATACTTCCTTGACCGCGTTGGACAGGCCGTCATCCATGGTAAAGCGCTCACGGTCCCAGTCCACCGAGGCGCCCAGGCGACGCAGCTGCTGGGTGATGGTGCCGCCGGATTCCTTTTTCCAGTCCCAGATCTTGTCGATAAAGGCGTCACGGCCATAGTCGTGGCGGGTCTTGCCTTCCTCGGCGGCAATCTTGCGCTCCACCACCATCTGGGTGGCGATGCCGGCGTGGTCGGTGCCCACCTGCCACAGGGTGTTTTTGCCCTGCATGCGCTGGTAACGGATCAGGGTGTCCATGATGGAGTCCTGAAAGGCGTGCCCCATGTGCAGGCTGCCGGTGACGTTGGGGGGCGGAATCATGATGCTGTAGGCATCTTTGCTGGTGTCGCCGTGGGGCTTGAAGTAGCCCTTGTTTTCCCATTGCTGGTACAGGGCCTGCTCGATGGCGTTGGGATTAAAAGTCTTTTCCATGGTGTTATACATCTTGAGTTGGAAGTGGTACCGGCTTGGTGGTCAGCTCAAAGCCGGCCTGACGGTAGGCCTTGAAGCGCTCCCGAGCCTGCTGTTTTCCGGGGTCGGAGGCCGGCACAAAGTCGTGCAGCTGACCAAAGCGGCGGGCAAAGGCGGGGGCCTCGGGCGCCAGGTTGATCAGCACGGCACGGCCGCCCTGGGGCGGTTGCCAGCCAATCACCACGGGTGCGCCCTGGCGCGGGCCTTCGCCCTGCAGGTTGTGAGCCACAAAGCTGTCGGCTTCCTGTTGCCACAGGCGCTCGTCAATGGCTTCGGCCTGGGCCTGATCGGTGGTGTGAATAAACACTCCCAGGCCCTGGCGGTAGCAGTCGGTAGCCAACTGGCACACCCACTGCTCCAGCAGGCCGGCGGCGTCGTTAGGCAACAGGTGAAAACAGCCGGTGCTCATTTTATTCTTCGACGTTCAGGGCGCCGGCGCGGTTCAGCAGAAACTGGGTCAGCAGAGGCACCGGACGGCCAGTGGCGCCCTTTTGCTTTCCGCTTTGCCAGGCGGTGCCGGCTACATCCAGGTGGGCCCAGTTGTATTTCTTGGTGAACCGGCTCAGGAAGCAGGCGGCGGTAATGGTGCCCGCCGGCCGGCCGCCGATGTTGGCCATGTCGGCAAAGGGGCTTTCCAGCTGCTCCTGGTATTCATCGCTCATGGGCAGGCGCCAGGCCCTGTCACCGGCTTGATCGGAGGCATTGAGCAGCTCGTGGGCCAGGGGGTTGTGGTTGGCCAGCAGTCCTGAGGTATGGTGCCCAAGAGCGATGATGCAGGCCCCGGTGAGGGTGGCCACGTCGATCACCGCTTCCGGCTCAAAACGTTCCACAAAGGTGAGGGCGTCGCACAGCACCAGCCGGCCTTCGGCGTCGGTGTTGAGCACTTCCACGGTCTGGCCGGACATGGTGGTGAGAATGTCGCCGGGGCGATAGGCGTTGCCGTCGGGCATGTTTTCACAGCCGGCCAGTATCGCCACCACGTTCACCGGTAGCTGCAGTTCGGCCAGGGCGTGCATGGTGCCCAGCACCGAGGCGGCGCCGCCCATGTCGTATTTCATTTCGTCCATGCCTTCGGCCGGCTTGAGTGAAATGCCGCCGGCGTCAAAGGTAAGCCCCTTGCCCACCAGGGCGATGGGGCGGGCGCTGGGGTCAGGGTGCCCCTTGTATTCGATCACCGACATCATGGCTTCGTTATGGGAGCCCCGGGCCACCGCCAGGTAGGCATTCATGCCCAGTTCGGCCATTTCTTCCTCACCGATCACCCGGGTGCTGATATTGTCCCAGGCGTCGGCCAGCTGGCGCGCCTGAGAGGCCAGGTAAGCCGGGTTGCACACATTGGGCGGCATGTTGGCCACGTCGCGGCATACGCGCACGCCCCTGGCCACGGCCTGGCCGTGGGCAATGGCACGTTCGCCTATGGTCAGCTCTCGTCGCGTGGGCACGTTGAACACCAGCTTGCGCAGCGGGCGGCGTGGTTCGGCTTTGTTGGTCTTGAACTGATCAAAGCTGTACAGGCTGGCGAGAGTGGTTTCCACCGCCTGGCGCACCTTCCAGTAGGTGTCGCGGCCTTTGACGTGCAGCTCGGTCAGAAAGCACACCGCTTCCATGGAGCCGGTCTCGTTCAGGGTGCTGATGGTCTTGCGAATGATCTGCTTATACTGGCGTTCGTCGAGCTCACGCTCCTTGCCGCATCCCACCAGCAGCACCCGTTCGCCCAGTACGCCGGGTACCTGATGCAGCAGCAGGGTCTGGCCGGCCTTGCCTTCCAGATCGCCGCGGCGCAGCAGCGAGCTGAGGTAGCCGTCGCTGACCTTGTCGAGCTGCTCGGCCACCGGCGACAGCCGGCGCGGTTCAAATACGCCCACTACTATGCAGGCACTGCGCTGTTTCTCGGGACTACCGCTTTTTACACTGAACTCCATGGATTCTCCTGAGCCTGAAGACAATGGGCGCCGAATGAACGATAATGACGGGCATCGCTGAAGGCGCCGGATTTCGCACAGTTAATATGCGAAAATCGTGATTTTACGCTTATTGTTAAGCGTTTCCATTAAAAAAGACAAGTTTACACTGGGATTAACGGTGATTGCATTCCGCTATTTGTTTCGGGAAACCCTGAAGACTCAGCTGGCCGTGCTGTTTGTGCTCTTGCTCATCTTTATCAGCCAGAATTTTATCGACGTGTTGGGCAAGGCTGCCAGCGGTGAGATTCCCGGCGCGCTGGTGGGCAGGCTGCTGCTGCTTAACCTGCCGGAGATGGCCACCCTGATGCTGCCGGTCAGCCTGTTTATCGGCATTCTGTTCGCCCATGGCCGGCTTTACGCCGAAAGCGAGATGACGGTGATGAAGGCGGTGGGCATGGGCCCTCGCAGCATCATGCGCGCTACCCTGGTACTGGCCCTGCTGTGGACGGCGGTGGCGCTGTTCAATTCGCTCTGGCTCAACCCCTGGGCCAAGACTCAGGTCTATCAGCTGCGGGAAGAGGTCAAGGCCGATCCGGGTTTTGCGGTGTTGCGCGAGGCCCGCTTCATGAGCCTGGATGGCGGCCGTATCGTGGGATATGTGGAAGAGCTGGAAGAAGGTGAGGAAGGCAACCGGCTTAACCGGCTGTTTGTGGTGCAGCAGGGTCAGGCCCAGCGCGCCCCGGCCATAGTGGTGGCCGACGGCGGCCGCCTGCACGAGCGGGATGACGGCCAGTGGCTGACCCTGGAACAGGGCTATCGCTATAGCGGTACCCCTGGCAACCGGGAGTTCGACGTGGCCGAGTTTGATGAATACAGCGCCTATATTCGGCCTTCCGAGGTGGAAGCGGTGCAAAGCCGGATTGAGGCCCAGCCCAGCCTTGCCTTGCTGGGCATGGAAGAGTTGCCTCAGCGCGCCGAGCTGCAATGGCGGCTGGCGCTGCCGCTATCGATGCTGGTACTGACCCTGGTGGTGGTGCCGCTGGCGGTGGTTAATCCCCGCCAAGGGCGCTATGCCAAGCTGCTGCCGGCCATTCTGCTGTATCTGGCTTACTTTCTGCTGCAAAGTGCGTCTCGTTCGGCGATGGAGGGGGGCAGTCTGCCGCCGACGCCCGGCCTGTATACGGTACCGCTGGCGTTTCTGCTGCTGGTGGCGGTTCCCCTTAATCTGGCGGAAACCGCCTGGTGGAACCGCACGCGGGAAAAACTCACACGGAGCAAGGCTGCCTGATGTTCAATATTCTCGATCGTTACATTGGCCGCACCGTGTTGATGGCCATGCTGTTGTGTGAGTTTTTGCTAGTGGGCCTGTCGGCCATTATTCGTTACGTGGAGCAGTTACGCAGCGTGGGTGAGGGCAGTTATACCCTGCTTTCCGCCTTCTACTATGTGCTGTTGTCCATGCCCAAGGAAATTGTGCTGTTCTTTCCCATCGCCGCCCTGCTGGGCGGGCTGATCGGCTTGGGCCAGCTGGCCAGTTCCAGCGAACTGGTGGTGATGCAGGCGGCGGGCAATTCCCGTTTCAACATCGTCACCAGTGCCCTGAAAACCGCGGTACCTATGATGCTGGTGATCATGCTTATCGGTGAATACCTGGCCCCGGCCACCAAGCTGGCGGCGGACGACCTGCGTACCCAGGCACGCTCCGACGGCCAGGTGGTGTTGTCGGTGAACGGTGTCTGGGCCCGGGACAGCGAGGCCTATATCAATATTGGCCAGGCCCGGCGCGATGGTACCCTGAGCAACATTACCCTGTATTATTTCGACGATGACCTGCGCCTGCAGCGCATTACCCAGGCCGCCACCGCCGACTATCAAAACGGTGAATGGACCCTGCTTAACCTGACCGACACCATCTTCAACCACGGTGAGTCGGTCCTCACCGAGCAGCAGGCCAGCCGGCGCTGGCAAACTACCCTGACCCCCGACAAGCTGGGCGTGGTGGCGATAGAGCCCGACGAGCTGTCGATGCGAGGGTTGTGGGAATATCAGGACTACCTGGAAGACAACGGTCAGGACGGCAGCCTCTATGAGCTGGCATTCTGGCGCAAGGCGTTGCAGCCGGTGATGGTGGTGGCCATGATGTTGCTGGCCTCTTCCTTTGTGTTCGGCGCCCTGCGCAGCGTGACCATGGGGGCCAGGCTGCTGATGGGCATTCTGTTCGGCTTTGGCTTTTATGTGGCCAACGAGGTGTTTGGCCCCATCAGCCTGGTCTATGAAGTGCCGCCGGCGCTGGGCGCACTGGGCCCCAGCCTGCTGTTTATCGGTGTGGCGCTGTTTCTGCTTAACCGCCGGGCTTAAAAGTGAGGGGGGAGGAGGCAGGGGAGAGGCGTGTTTTTGCTCCTCACTCCTTACCCTTCACCCCTCACAACATCAGCGGCTCAGCAGTTCCTTGTTCTGCTCCTTGGTGAGCACCACCGTCTCACAGTGGGCGAGCTTGTCCTGCAGTGCCAGTTTACTACCCGGATTCAGCCACACCCAGAAATTGCCCAGACCCAGCAGCGCCGTGACGGCGCGTACCAGACACTGGCCCAGGCGCAACCGTGAGCCGTCGGTATTCTGCACCCTGAGGCGCCATGCACGCATGCCCAGGGTCTGGCCGCTGGTGCGCCAGAACCAGCAGTAAAAGCCCAGCACCACTCCCAGCAAAATCAGCTGATAGCCGCGGCTGGCGCTCAGCAGGGCGGCGGTATCTTCGTGCTCACCCAGGCCAATCCAGCCCAGGTGCAGCGCCAGGGCGGTAAGCCCGAAACAGATAAACCCCGCCACCATCAACAGCGCCACCACTACCAGAAAATCGTACAGCCAGGCACCCAGGCGACGCATCACCCCCGCCCGGGGCAAACCCGCATAAGAAGAAGCCACCAGTCATGTTCCTTTGATGAATCAAGGTGGGCATTCTAGCAAAAGCGGCGGCGTGGAAAAGCCAAAGCGTGGCGCACAAATAATGCTCACTCGACACCGGCCGGTGCACAATCCGGTTGCGGGGCGAAGGGGGACGGGTATAATGCAACCGCTCACTCATGGTGAGTCTACCGGTGGCAGTGTGATGGAATTGGTAGACATGAGTGATTCAAAATCACTTGCCTTCGGGCGTGCCGGTTCGAGTCCGGCCACTGCTACCAACAAATAACCCGATATCATCGGGTTTTTTTGTGCCCGTTTTTCCGCTTTTGCTGACCACCTCGCGCTATCAAGCGTTGCACCACCGGCCCTTCGCTCTCACAATGGTTTTGTGTTCAAGCGGGACCATACTTGTGAATATTTTCATCCTGGACAATGACATAGAGCGCTGCGCTCGGTATCACTGCGATCAGCATGTGGTCAAGATGATACTGGAGAGCGTGCAAATCCTGTGCACGGCCCTCAACAAGAAAGGCTTTGAGACTCCCTATAAGTCCACCCATGTGAAGCACCCCAGCGTGCTCTGGGTTGAAGCATCGTACGACAATTTTCAGTGGCTGAGCCAGCTCACTCTTGCGCTGAATGCCGAATACCGCTATCGCTACCGCAAAGAGCAGGATCACAAGTCGATGCCGGTGCTGGCGCAAATACAGCAATTGAAATATCCGGCCATTGGCCTGACCGAATTTGCCCAGGCCATGCCGGATCAGTACAAGGTGCCCAATGATGCGGTACAGGCCTACCGCAACTTCTATCTGGGCGAAAAGATGAAATTTGCCCGCTGGACCCGGCGGGACATTCCCCACTGGGTGCAGATGGCCAAGCCAGAGTGAATCGGTATTGGTAACCGGCGGGCTGTTGCACGAGCGGCGGCTCGGGTAAAATTGCCCGCTGTCCGGCGTCGGCCGGTTTTCGTAGTTACCAGAGTGCATACCATGTTCAAGACCGGCCAGTTGCTTACCCTTTCCGTTCACAGCCTTACCGACAAGGGGGATGGCATTGCAACCCATGACGGCAGACCCGTTTACGTGGCCGGTGCCCTGCCCGGCGACGAGGTGGAGGCAAGGGTCACCCTGGCCAAACCCCGTTACGCCCAGGCCGAGATCAGGCGAGTACTGACCCCGGCGCCGGGGCGGCGCGCCGACTTTTGCCCGCACACCGAGTGCGGAGGCTGCCAGCTCAGGGTGATGGACTACGCCACTCAGCGCGAGCTCAAGCGGGAGCTGCTGCTCGGTGCGCTGCAGGAGCAGGGGCTGAACTGCCCGGTGGGGGAGACCCTGGGCATGAGCGAGCCCTTTCATTACCGCAACAAGGCGCAATATGCGGTGCAGCCCGGTCCGACCATCGGCTTTTACGCCAAGCACAGTCACCGGCTGGTGGAAGTGGATCAGTGCCGGGTGCAGGCACCGGTAACCGCCGAGATTACCGCCCTGGTGCATCAGTGGATGCGGGATCTGGCGGTGCCGGCCTTTAATGAAGCCCATCACAGTGGCTGTGTGCGTTATGTGATGGTGCGGGACGGCGTGCACAGCGGTGAGCTGATGGTGGTGCTGGTGGTGGCGGAAGAGCCGGCATCGAAGGCGCTGACGACGCTGGTTGAGCAGCTTGCTCAGGTTCCGCACATGGCCAGCATTCAGCTGTGCCTGAACGACGCCGCCGGCAACCGCATACTGAGCGAGCAGGTGCGCACCCTGTGGGGCAAAGAGACCATCAGCGATCGTCTCGGCGAGTTGGATTTCGATATTTCGGCGTTGTCGTTTTACCAGATCAATCCGCGCCAGACCGAAACCCTGTACCGGGAAGCGGTGCGGCTGGCGGCGCTGTCCGGCAGCGAAACCGTATTTGATCTCTACAGCGGCATCGGCACCATCAGCCTGTTTCTGGCGCCCCATGCCGCACATGTGCACGGCATCGAGATCGTGCCCGAGGCGGTGGCCGATGCCGAGCGCAATGCCGCGCGCAATGGCATCGATAATGTCAGCTTTCACTGCGGGGCCGCCGAGCAGCTGGTGCCGGCGCTTTATGCACAGGGAACCGGCGCCGATGTGGTGGTGGTGGATCCGCCGCGCAAGGGCTGTGATCAGCAGTTACTCAACACCCTGGCGCAAATGCGTCCGGCGCGGCTGGTGTATGTGTCGTGCAATCCCAAAAGCCTGGCCCGGGATGGGGCCTGGCTGAGGGAACATGGTTTTACCCTGGCCGAGGCCACTCCGGTGGACATGTTCCCCCATACCATGCATGTGGAAACCGTGGCCCTGTTCACATTGTCCAAATAACCCCTTGCTAGTAACGCAACTGATAACTATTATCACCTGAAATAAAGGAGGTGGTCATGGTGGTGTTACTGGTTTTGGGGTGGTTAACCATGGTGTGGTGGGTGCCGGCGTCGTCACTCACCCTGTGGCTGAGTGCGGGCTTTGCGTTGTTTGCGCTGGTGCTGGCCATGCCGTCGGTGAGCAGGCACTGGTACTGGCTGCCGGTGGGTGGTCTGGCCGGGCTGGGAATGACCCTGGGAATGATGCTGAGCGATTACGCCTGAACGACTAACAGCAAGGGTGCGAGAAACAGAGCGATGTTTCAGAAGATAATAAAATCAGGGGAGATATAAGAAATAATTACTGAAGCAACAATCGTGGTGCGAAGGGGGGGACTTGAACCCCCACGTCCATAGGACACTAACACCTGAAGCTAGCGCGTCTACCAATTCCGCCACCCTCGCATACCTGATTGTTCGGCTGTTTTACATGGGCCACCATGCTGATATTTGAGACGTTCGCAAGCCGTTAAGCTTGGTGCGAAGGGGGGGACTTGAACCCCCACGTCCATAGGACACTAACACCTGAAGCTAGCGCGTCTACCAATTCCGCCACCCTCGCAT
>NZ_VFBE01000011.1:0-149780 GCF_011319775.1 Oceanimonas sp. MB9
TTGGTGCCGTGGGTCAGCACGATGGTGGTGCCATCGACGTTGATGCGCTCGTTGCTGCCGTCGGTGACGTTGGTCACCGTAAAGCTCAGGCCGGTCACATTCTGGCCGGACTCCACGGTGTTGATGCTGGTGCCGCTGAACAGGCTGGCCGCGGCGCCGCCCTCGGTGAAGGTCGGGTGGCTGGCATTGGCGGTCAGGGCCGGCTCGTCGTTCACGCCGACCACGGTCACGGTTGAGGCCACCGCCAGGCTGGCGGTATCGTCACCGCCGTTGGCGACGCCGCCGCTGTCCTGCAGGCTGGTCAGGGTCACCACCCGGTTGCTGGTGTCGGGCGCATCGCTGTTGTTCTGGTAGCTCATGTTATCGATGAGCGTCTGCACCGTGGCCGTGGACAGCGTGCCGCCGGTCAGGCTCACCGTGGCGGTGGTGCCCACCACCGTCACCGTGTAGCCGAGGCTGTTGCCCGCGGTGCTGCCGCTGGTGCCCTGGGTCAGCACGATGGCCGTGCCGTCCAGGTTGATCACCTCGCTGCTGCCGTCGGTAACATTGCTGACCGTAAAGCTGAAGCCGGTGAGGGTCTGACCGGACTCCACGGTGCTGATGCTGGTGCCGTTAAACAGGCTGCCCGCCGCGCCGCCCTCGGTGAAGGTCGGGTGGCTGCCGTTCGATGTCAGGGTCGGTTCGTCGTTGTTCTGCACCACGGTGACGGTGGAGGCCACGGCCAGGGCGCCGGTGTTGTCCCCGCCGTTGGCGGTGCCGCCGCTGTCCTGAACACTGGTCAGGGTGACCACACGGTTGCTGGTCGACGGTGCGTTACTGTTGTTCTGGTAACTCATGTTGTCGATCATCGTCTCCGCCGCAACGACCGACAGATTGCCGCCGGTCAGGCTCACGGTGGCGGTGGTGCCGATCACCATCACCGAGTAGTTGAGACTGTTGCCGGCGGTGCTGCCGTTGGTGCCGTGGGTCAGCACGATGGTGGTGCCATCGACGTTGATGCGCTCGTTCGATCCGTCGGTGACGTTGGTCACCGTAAAGCTCAGAGCGGTCACGTTCTGGCCGGACTCCACGGTGTTGATGCTGGTGCCGCTGAACAGGCTGGCCGCGGCGCCGCCCTCGGTGAAGGTCGGGTTGCTGCCGGTGGCGGTCAGGGCCGGCTCGTCGTTAATGGCCGTTATGACGACGGTACGCGTATCGGAGCCGCTGGCCGCATTTTTATCGGTCGCGGTAAAGGTGATGGTCCGGCTCGAGGTCCCCGGATCATCCGTGGTGGAGTCGAAGCGCATCGACTGCAGCACTTCCTGCACGTTGGCATTGGTCGCGTCGGCATCAAAGGTAATGGTGAGCTGGGTGCCACCGGTAACGATACCGCCGCTGGTGCTGAGATCACCGATATCCACACCATTGGCAAAAATATTGGTGCCGCTGATGGTAATGGCCGTACCATCCCCGTCACTGTCGACGATGCTGAGTCGATCGCCGGCTTCGGCATTGCCCGTGATCTGCACCGACAAGGTGCCACCATTCCACTCGGCATCGCCATCGGCATCACTAATCGTCGCGGCGCCGTCTATCTGAGTAGCGGCGCTGCCTTCGGTATAGGCGAGGCTGGCATCGGCCACGGAAACCGAAGGCGCTGCATTGCCCCCCTCAGCGGCACTGATCACCAGGTTGTCCAGCGCCAGGCCATACATGACACCGCTGCCCCCATCGGCCGCATAGCTAAAGCTGAAGGCATCGATATTGGCAAAATCGGCATTCAGGGTGATGGTCTTGTGGGCAAACCCTTCCTCAAAATAAAAATAATCGTTAGTGCCGGTACTGTGAAGCTGTGTCGCCACCTCAGCGCCGTCACGCCAGCCGGTAATGGTAATGTCGCCAGGGGCATTAGACACGTCCCATCCCAACAGCAGCTGCTCCAGCTTGAATTCGGTCCCGTCACTGCTGGCAAGCTCGACCTTGGTAATGTTGGTATTACCGACAAAATCGGTCGATAGCTTCAGGATTTGCCCGTCTCCAGGGGGAGTCGCGCTTCCATCATAGTACCAGTCATCTCCCGAGCCGATGTCCACCTGAACTCCCTCGGTACCGCCGCCGCCCTCCTCGCTGGTCACGGTGAGATCCAGGCCCGAGCCGCCGATGTTCGCCACCGTCGGATCATAAACATAGCCACCATTGGTATAGGACTGGCCGGTCCAGTCTATGGTGCCGGGCGCCGGCCCAAGCAGGCCGGTAAAGCCCTCACCCAAGCGACTACCGTCACCGTCCGTGTCGATGGTGCCCCGGCTCACTTCCAGATCCCAGTCGCCGCCGAGGTCGGCGGCGCCGGTCAGGTCATCCGAGGCCGCCACATCGGCGCCGGTCAGGCTGGCCAGCCGGCCCACAAAGGCCTCACCCTCGCCGCTCGCCACCGAGCAGCCATACAGCAGCAAGTCACCGTCGGCGGTCAGGGCCCGGCCCAGGGTGCCCAGCTCGTCGGCGCGACGCTCGGCCTCGACGCCGTCCAGGGTCAGGTTGCCCAGTTGCAGCCGGCCCTCGGCGCCGTGGCTCAACAGGTAGATGGTGTCATAGCCGTCGTTTTGCTGCGCCCAGGCGGTGAGCTGCGCCAGGCCGTCCTGGCCCGCGTCAAGCAACCGCACTTCGATGCCGGCACCTATGCCGTCCACCAGCGCCTGGTAGCCTTCCACCCCGGTGTCGACAAAGGCCACTTCCTTGCGGCCCTGGTTCAGGGCTGGATCCGCCCCTCGCACCTGGGCCGGCGCCAGGGCGGTGAAGTGTACCGATTGCTCGGGGGCCTGGCTGTGGCCGGCCGCGTCCTGATGATCCACATCGGTGGCGAGATCCACGGCGGTGGCCACCGCCGCGCCGTCGAGCAGAATGCGAGGCTCGAGGGCGGTGATCAGCGGCTGGCGGCGCGGACTATGGTGCGGGTGTTTGGTGTTCATGACTTCTCTCCTGCCCCGGCGGGGGTGAAATAGGCCGATGCGCTCATGCCCGGCATCAGTCCGGACGGCTGGGTGAGCCGGGCGCGCAACTGCAGGGTCTGGCTGACCGGATCGATGGCCGGGCTGATGGCAACCACCGCCGCCTCGACACTGGCGCCGGTTTCATCGATGCGCAGGGTCAGCGGCAGCTCGGGCTTCAGCCAGCCGAGCCAGGTGGCGGGCACCACCACCTCCGCTTCCAGCCGCTGGTCGGCGACGATCTCCAGCACTTCCTGCTGCTGACGAATGTTTTCGTGGCGGTTGACCAACACCGCCACCACGCGGCCGTCGTAGGGGGCTTTGATCTGGCAGCGCTCTGTGTTGAGCCGGGCGATGCGCAGCTCGGCCTGGGCCTGGGCGTATTCCGACTGGGCCAGTGCCACGTCCAGGCTGCCGATGGAGCGCAGCTCGTTCAACTGCTTGGCGTTATCCAGCTTAAAACGCGCCGCCTTGCTCTCGGCGGCCACCTTGTCCGCCTGGGCCTGGTAGAGGGAACAATCCAGACCCAACAGCAGCTCGCCCTGACGAAAGCTGTCCCCCGGTCGTTTGGGCAGCTGAGTGACCCGGGCCGCCAGCTCCCCCGACAACACGGCCCTGTCCAGGGCCTTGATCACGGCACGGGCCTTATATTCCTCGCCCTGGAACGCTTCGGCCCTGTACTCATCGGCATGGCCGGACCAGGCCGTCAGCGCCAGGGCCGCCAGCAACAGCTCCTTGCAACGGATCGGCTTGCTCAACTCAAGCTCCCTCGGCGCGTACGGCGCCGTCGGCCGCGGCGTCCTGCTGCTCGGCCGCTACGGTGGACTCGGGATTCGCCTCGGGCGCGTCCAGTTCACCCCGCTGCCAGCGTTCGAAGCGGGTGGCGATGGTCTCGGACAACTGCTGAACGCTGTGCTGGGCATAGCCCTCGGGCAGCAGATCCATGCCCATGCTCATGAAAATGCGGCCATAGCTGTTTTGCAGATCCGCATAGGCCACGTCCCGGCGCAACTCGGCCAGCAGGGCGTTGAGGGATTCGCGGATCAGATCCAGCTCGGAGGTCCGGTTCAGTCGGGCGGCATTGGCGGTCTGCTCGCTGATGCGACCGGCCACATCCAGGTAACGGTCGGCCAGTTCAAAGGACTTGCGCGACTCCTCATAACGAATGCGGGCCAGGTGCACCTGGGTCAGTACCGCCATGGAGGACGCCAGCCGTTGCTCTTCGGCCAGCGCCTCGCGGGTTTTGGCCAGCCGCCGTTCGGCGCCCACCTTGAACACGTCCAGCAGGTTCCAGCTCACCTGGGCGCCCAGGCTGGTCCAGTCCTGGTTCAGCAGGTAGTCGCTGCTGTCGTGATAGGCGCCGGCGGTCAGGGTGATCCCCGGCAGCATTTTCAGCAGGGCGGCGCGGGCCTCGGCGGCGGAAATGCGTTGCTGATAGTAGGTTTCCATCAGCTCTGGGCGCTGGTTGAGCGCTCGCTCTTCCATGGCCGACAGCTCGACCGTCATCTTGGGCACCACAAAGTGGGGCGACGCCACATCGGTCAGCTCAAAGGCGGTGCCCGGTTTCAGTCCCATCAGGGCGGCCAGTTCGGTCTTGGCGTTGGCCAGGTCCTGTTTCAGCGCCTGCAGCGCGCGCAGCACATCGAGCAGCTCGCGCTGGTAATAGAGGGCTTCCATCGGCGAGCGCAGCTGCAGCAGCTCGACCCGGCGGGAGTCGTTCAGAGCGGAAGAGGCCTGGGCCACCAGGGGATCTATTTTCTGCAACAACCGCTCGGCCGATACCGCCCGCCAGTAGGCACCCCGCACCTCCTGCACCACGTTATGGCCCGCCTTGCGCTCCCGCTCCCGGGCGATCAGGTAACGATCCGCATGTTGCTTGGCGCGCACATAGGAGAGGCCGAAGTCGAGCACGTTCCAGCTCAGGGCCAGATCATAGGTGGTGCGCTGCTTTTCCTGGGAGATGGAATAGGAAGGGTTGTCGCCCAGGGGCTCGGGCCGGCCGTCCTGAAACGCCACGCTGGCCGAGGCGGCATAATTGCTGCGGGCCGAATAGCCGGCGGAGGCGGCCAGGCTGGGCAGCATTTCGTGCTGCACCAGCTCGAGCTGCCCCTGCTCCATGGCCGACTCCAGCGCCTTCAGTTTCTTGTCCCGGTTGTTGCGCACCGCCCGGGCGATAGCGTCTTCCAGCCCGATGTGACCCTGAATAGCCTCCTGCTCGGCGCCGAGCTGTACCAGATCGGCTTGTACCGTCTGGTTGATCTGACGGGTGGGAATTGACTCCGGAGACACGGCACAGCCGCTGATGGCCAGCACAAGAGAGCTGGCAACCAAGGTTTGTTTGAACATCATTCAATCTCTTAATATTTGGAAAGCCAGCATTCGCCTGGCCGAATAAACGGAAGCTAACGGACGGCAACAAGAATATGCCCCGAATGTGTCAACAATCGGGTGGGTATGGCGGTAACAGTTGAAATGCAAAAGGCCGAGCGCGGTATTCCGCGCTCACGGAGAGCAAAGACAGGGTTGTCTTTCTATAGGAGGTCTCGTCCATGAATAACCTCAAAGAAACTAGGCGTTATATAACTGCAAAAATACTATCAACCGTCTATTAAAGATTCAATCGAAAACTGTCGTTTCAATGGCACCAGCCTGGCAATACCAGGCTGGACAAAATGGAAAGGTTCGGGGAAAAGAATCGGTTATCAGGGCGTAAGCGGGTGGCGAATAAAGGTGTAGTGGTTGCATTCCAGGCAGGTGGTCAGCACCACAGGGTGAGTTACTTCGTGGCGGTGGGCGCACAGGGCGCAGTCGTACAAACCGGGCCCTACCACTTCGCCGGCCTGGTATTCGCCGTGATGGGCCAGATCTTCACTTAACTCCTGCCACTCCAGCTGGCTCTTGTCGGTGGCACCGGCCAGCCAGCCCCATACGGTTTCACGAATACGGCGGTAAAACAGGCTGTCGCGAAAACCGCCTTCTTCTTCCCCAAAGGCGGCCAGATCCCGCTTGACATATTCGGCAATCAGCGCTAATTCGTCCCTGGTCAGATCTCCGGCCGCTTCCATATAGGCCTGAGTCTTTTCCACCGCCTCCTTGATGGTGGTCTTCTCCGCCACCTCCCACTGGCGCTGCAGCTCTTCCACAAAGGCGTCATAGCCTTTTTTGTGCTTGTCGTCTTGCTCGCTCATGGTCTTGTCCTCTCAGGCAGGGCCCGGGCCGGACTATTGTTGCCGGCTACCCCCTAAGGTATTCTATGCCGATTTATCGCTGGTGTTACCACTCATTTACGGAACCGGACGTCATAATGCAAGAGCAATACAATCCCCAGAATATCGAGCCCCAGGTGCAACGCCACTGGGACGAGCAGCAGACCTTCAAGGCCACCGAACAAGCCGGCAAAGACAAGTTCTATTGCCTGTCCATGTTCCCTTATCCTTCAGGTCGGCTACATATGGGGCACGTCCGTAACTACACCATAGGCGACGTTATCTCACGTTATCAACGGCTTCAGGGCAAAAACGTGCTGCAGCCCATCGGCTGGGATGCCTTTGGCCTGCCCGCCGAAAACGCCGCCATCAACAACAAGACGGCACCGGCGCCCTGGACCTACGAAAACATCGATTACATGAAAAACCAGCTCAAGCGGCTGGGTTTTGGCTACGACTGGAACAGGGAACTGGCCACTTGTACGCCGGAGTATTACCGCTGGGAACAGTGGTTCTTTACCAAGCTCTATGAAAAGGGCCTGGTGTACAAAAAAACCTCTTCGGTGAACTGGTGCCCCCACGATGAAACCGTGCTGGCCAACGAGCAGGTCAACGACGGCTGCTGCTGGCGCTGCGACACCCCGGTAGAGCAAAAGGAAATTCCCCAGTGGTTTATCAAGATCACCGACTACGCCGATGAACTGCTGCGCGACATCGACGAGCTGGAAGGCTGGCCCGAGCAGGTCAAGACCATGCAGCGCAACTGGATTGGCCGCAGCGAGGGCGTGACCCTGCGTTTTGACGTGGCCGGAGCCGACGACAGCTTTGAGGTGTACACCACCCGCCCGGACACCCTGTTTGGCGTGACCTATGTGGGCATTGCCGCCGGCCACCCGCTGGCCACCCGCGCCGCCGAGCACAACCCGGAACTGGCCGCCTTTATCGACGACTGCAAGCACAACAAGGTCGCCGAGGCCGAGATGGCCACCATGGAGAAGAAAGGCATGGCCACCGGCCTGATGGCGGTTCACCCGCTCACCGGCAAGCAGGTACCGATCTGGGTCGCCAACTTCGTGCTGATGGATTACGGCTCCGGTGCCGTGATGGCGGTTCCCGCCCATGATCAACGCGACTATGAGTTTGCCGGCAAGTACGGCCTCGACATCGTACCCGTGATCAAGCCCGCCGATGGCAGCGAACTGGATGTGAGCGCCGAGGCCTATACCGAGAAAGGCGTGCTGTTCCACTCCGGTGAATTCGACGGCATGAACTTCGAGCAGGCCTTTGATGCCATCGCCAAAACCCTGGAAAAGAAAGGCCTGGGTCGTCGCACCGTCAACTTCCGTCTGCGCGACTGGGGGGTAAGCCGCCAGCGTTACTGGGGCGCCCCCATTCCCATGCTCAACCTGGAAGACGGCACCGTGGTCGGTGCGCCGGAAGACACCCTGCCGGTGGTGCTGCCGGAAGACGTGGTGATGGACGGCATTCAGAGCCCGATCAAGGCGGATCCCGAGTGGGCCAAGACCACCTATAACGGCCAGCCGGCCCTGCGTGAGACCGACACCTTTGACACCTTTATGGAGTCCTCCTGGTACTACGCCCGCTACTGCAGCCCGGAATACGATCAGGGCATGCTGGACGTGGAAAAGGCCAACTACTGGCTGCCGGTGGATCAGTACATCGGCGGTATCGAGCACGCCTGCATGCACCTGCTCTATGCCCGCTTCTTTCACAAGCTGCTGCGCGACACCGGCCTGGTGGAGTCCGACGAGCCGTTCAAGCGCCTGTTGTGCCAAGGCATGGTACTGGCCGATGCCTTCTACCACACCGATGACAAGGGTGCCCGCACCTGGGTGAGCCCGCTGGACGTAACCGTTGAGCGGGACGAAAAGGGCCGCATCAGCAAGGCGGTGGACGCCGACGGCCGCGAGCTGGTGCACACCGGCATGACCAAGATGTCCAAGTCCAAGAACAACGGCATCGACCCCCAGGTCATGGTGGACAAGTACGGCGCCGACACCGTACGCCTGTTCATGATGTTCGCTTCCCCCGCCGACATGACCCTGGAGTGGTCCGACTCCGGCGTGGAAGGTGCCCAGCGCTTCCTCAAGCGGGTATGGAAGCTGGTGTTTGAGCATCAGTCCCACGGCGCCGCCCCGGCCCTGAACCTGGCCGGCCTGAATGCGGCCCAGAAAACCCTGCGCCGGGAAGTGCACAAGACCATCAACAAGGTGAGCGATGACGTGGGTCGTCGCCAGACCTTCAACACCGCCATTGCCGCCATCATGGAGCTGATGAACCACCTGGCCAAGGTCGACATGAGCGACGACCAGAACCGTGCCCTGCTGCAGGAAGCGCTGGAAGCCGTGGTCGTGATGCTGCACCCCATAGTGCCCCACACCTGCTTTGAGCTGTGGCGCGCCCTGGGCCATGACGACATCGACCACGCCGCCTGGCCGGTGGCCGATGCCGATGCCCTGGTGGAAGACGAAAAGCTGGTGGTGGTGCAGGTCAACGGCAAGGTGCGGGGCAAGGTCACCGTGCCCGCCGATGCCGACAAGGACGCGGTTGAAGCCGCCGGCAAGGCCGACGACAACGTCGCCCGCCACCTGGACGGCAAGACCATTCGCAAGGTCATCTATGTGCCCGGCAAGCTGCTGAATATCGTAGCCAACTAACCAGACGGTGAGGAGTGAGGGAAAAGGAGTGAGGAACACACACTTCACTCCTCACCCTTCGCTCCTCACAGCAGAATCAAGGAGTTGTTATGCTCACTCGAATCAAGGCGCTGGTCCTGTTGACGCTGACCCTGATGCTGGCCGGTTGCGGCTTTCAGTTGAGAGGCGGTGACAGCCTGCCGCCCGAACTTCAGCGGTTGGTGCTGGACGGTGACGACAAGACCCAGTTTTATCGACTGGTGTCGGCACGCCTGCTGCGCGCCGGTGCACAACTGGTGGAAAACGACGGCGACACGCCGGTGTTGACCATAGGCGCTCTGGGCCAGGGCAACACCACCGCCTCCATTCAGCCGACCGGCGATACCCTGGAGTACGCCGCACGCTTTGGCACCCGCTTTACCCTCGATCTCCCCGACGAGCCCCGCCAGGTGTTCAACGTGACCTTTAACCGCAGCTTTCTCGACAAGTCGGACCAGGCCCTGGCATCCAGCCGGGAGCAGCAGCAACTGCGCGAGCAGATGGAACTGGAAGCCGCCGAGCAGATTGTGCGTCAGCTGAGCCGCCTGTCGTTCTGATGCGTCTCTACCCCGAGCAGATTGCCAAACAGATCAAAGCAGGGCTGGCGCCCTGCTATTTCGTTTATGGCGACGAGCCCCTGCTCAAGCAGGAAGCCCTCGACGAACTGCGCCAGGCCGCCCGGGCGCAGGGCTTTGACGAACGCCACAAGTTCGACGCCGACGAGGGGCTGGATTGGGACACCATCTTTGATGCCAGCCAAAGCCTCAGCCTGTTCAGCAGCCGGCAGATCATCGAGCTGACCCTGCCCGACAAGCTGGACCGCACCGCCTCGGACCGGCTAAAGGAGTTACTGGGGCAGTGTCACCCGGATCTGCTACTGCTGATAAGCGGCCCCCGCCTCAACCAGCAACAGCAAAAAACCGCCTGGTACAAGGCCCTGGCCGCCGCCGGCCCGGTGGTACCGGTATTTACCCCCGACGCCCGTCAGCTGGCACGCTGGCTGGAACAACGGCTCGGCCGCCACGGGCTGGCGGCCGAGCCCGATGCCCTGCACTGGCTGACCCTGGCCTTTGAAGGCAACCTGCTGGCCGCCGCCGGCGAGATTGAAAAGCTGGCCCTGCTCGAGCTGCCCCAGCCGCTGACCCTGGCGACCCTGCAGCAACAGGTTCAGCCCCATTATCATTTCAACCCCTTTCAGCTGATCGATCCGCTGCTGCAGGGCAAGGTGAAACGGGGCTGCCGTATCCTGCTGCAACTGCGCCAGGAAGGCGTCGAGGCAGGCATGCTCTGCCACCTGCTGGCGAAAGAACTCAACACCCTGCACGGCCTGCAAGCGGCCCTCGCCACCGGCCAGTCCTTTCCTCAGGCCGCCGGCAGCCTGCAGGTATGGTCCAGCCGCCAGCCGCTGATGCAGTCGGCCCTGAGCCGGCTGCCGGCGCCCAAGCTCAGCGCCCTGTCCACCCTGCTGGCCGCCGCCGACGCCGCCGTGGCCGAGTTTGATGACGACACCGCCTGGCGCTGGCTTTACGCCCTGTGCGTCGGCTTTTTCGACGAAAAACCACCGATCATTTTGCCATGACTGTACCCATCGGATTGCTGGGGGGCACCTTCGACCCCATACATGTGGGCCACCTGCGCACCGCCATTCAGGCCCAGGAACAACTGGGTCTGGCCGAGGTGCGGCTACTGCCCAACCATATTCCTCCCCACCGGGCTACCCCCGACAGTGCACCGCGGCACCGCCTGGCCATGACCCGCCTGGCGGCGGCGGCCACACCGGGGCTTACCGTGGACGAGCGTGAACTGCGCCGCACCACGCCATCCTACACGGTGGAAACCCTGATTGAACTGCGCCGGGAGCTGGGCAGTCGGCCGCTGTGCTTTATCATGGGCATGGATTCATTATGCAACCTGGACAAATGGCACCGCTGGCCCGAGCTGCTGGATCATGCCCACCTGGTGGTGAGTCACCGGCCCGGCTGGACACCCTCACTCAACGACACCCTGGAGCAGCTGTACCGCCGCCATGGCACTCGGGATCGCGAACGGCTTCACCGCGTCCCCGCCGGCCATATTTTCCTGCTCGACAACCCGGAGCTGGAGGTGTCCTCCACCCAGATACGGGACGGCATTCGGGCGGGGAACAATCCCCAGTATTTGTTGCCCGAAGCGGTAGCGAACTATATTCGACAACAGGGACTCTACACCGGGTCCGTGGTATGATTCATGTTGTTTCAACGAGGAGAAAACACGCTTGCAAGACCAAGAACTGCATGACTTTATCGTCGACAAACTGGACGATCTCAAGGCCCGTGACATTCGCGTACTGGACGTCACCGGCAAATCCACCATCACCGACTGCATGATCATCTGCTCCGGCAACTCCAGCCGCCACGTCAACTCCATTGCCGATCACCTGGCCACCGAGGCCAAACATGCCGGCCTGGATCTGCTTGGCATTGAAGGCCAGGACGCGGGAGAATGGGTACTGGTCGATCTGGGCGAAGCCATCGTGCACGTGATGCAGGAAGAAACCCGCGACTTTTATCAACTGGAAAAACTCTGGGGCGGCAGCACGGCCGGAGCCATGGCCGGATGAAGCTGCAGCTGGTGGCGGTCGGCACCAAAATGCCGGCCTGGATAACCACGGGATTTCAGGAATACCAGCGCCGCTTTCCCCGGGACATGCCCCTGGAACTGGTGGAAATTGCCGCCGGCAAGCGGGGCAAGAACGCCGACATTGAACGCATTCTGCATAAGGAGGGCGAACAGATGCTGGCCGCCATCGCCAAGTCGGCGTGCATTGTCACCCTCGACATACCCGGCAAGCCCTGGACCACGGAGCAACTCGCCGGCCAGCTCACCCGCTGGCAGCACGACGGCCGCGACGTGGCCATTCTGATTGGCGGCCCCGAGGGGCTGGCGCCGGCCTGCAAGGCCGCGGCCGAACAAAGCTGGTCGTTGTCCCCCCTCACCCTGCCCCACCCCCTGGTGCGGGTGGTGGCGGCGGAAAGCCTCTACCGCGCCTGGAGCATCAACAACAACCACCCCTATCACCGGGAGTAAGTCATGGCCAGGTCCCGGGTAAAAATGCGCGACCACGTCGCCGAGTCCTCTTTGCACTGGCGCCGTACCCTGGTGTCCTTTATCGGCATAGTGGTGTTGATGGGCGTGCTCTTTGCCAACCTCTACCACCTGCAGGTGAACCAGCATCAGAGCTACCAGACCCGCTCCAATGACAACCGCATCAAGGTAGTGCCCATCGCCCCGACCCGGGGGCTGATTTACGACCGCAACGGTGTGCTGCTGGCGGAAAACCGCCCCATATACAGCCTGGAAATCACTCCGGAAAAGGCCGGCGATCTGGACGCCACCGTCGACGACCTGATCGAACTGCTGGATCTCGATCCCGAGCTCAGGGAGCGTTTTTTTGAAGAGGTGCGCCGCCAGCGCCGCTTTAACCCTGTGGTGCTGGTCAGCCGGCTGAACGAAGATCAGGTAGCCCGCTTCAGCATCAACCAACACAAGTATCCCGGCGCCGCTATCGAGGCCTATCTCAAGCGTCACTACCCCTACAAGGACACCCTGACCCATGTGCTGGGTTACATGGCCAAGATCAATGATCGCGACGTGGAACGCCTGCGGGAAGAGAACAAGCTCGCCAACTACGCCGCCACCCGCGACATCGGCAAGCTCGGGGTGGAACGCTATTACGAGGATCTGCTGCACGGCCACGCCGGCTATCAGGAAGTCGAGGTCAACAACCGCGGCCGAGTGATCCGCACCCTGAAATACGAGCCCCCGGTGCCCGGCAGCGACATTTACCTGAACCTCGACATTCGGCTGCAGCAGCACGCCCAGAAGCTGCTCGAAGGCCAGCGCGGTGCCATTGTGCTGATGACCCCGAAAGACGGCCAGGTACGGGCCATCGTCTCCAACCCCAGCTATGATCCCAACCTGTTCGTACACGGCATCAGCAGCCCCGACTACAAGGCGCTGCTGGAAAACCCCGACCGGCCATTGATCAACCGGGCCAGCCAGGGCATTTACGCCCCCGCCTCCACCGTCAAGCCCATGCTGTCGGTCATGGGGCTGAACGAGGGCGCCATCACCCCCGGCACCCGCTATTTCGGCGGCCCCTATTTTCAAATCCCCAACACCAAGCGCAAGTTTCGCGACTGGCGCCGCTGGGGCCATGGCTGGATGGACGTCTACCGAGCCATCGAGATATCCGCCGATACCTTTTTCTACGATCTGGCCTACCGAGTGGGCATCGACACCATTCATGACTACATGAGCCGCTTTGGCTTTGGCCAGGCCTCGGGCATCGATCTGCACGAAGAAGCCAGCGGCATCATGCCGTCCCGGGAATGGAAACAACGCCGCCACAAGCAGCCCTGGTATCAGGGCGACACCATTTCGGTGGGCATAGGCCAGGGCTACTGGACCGCCACCCCGCTGCAACTGGCCAGGGCCACCTCCATCATGGTGGACCACGGTGACACCGTGCACCCGCGCCTGCTTAATGCCATCGCCATCAACGGCGATCGGGTCACCATGCCCATCAGCCACGGCGAACCCATTCGGCTCAGGCAGGACAACTACTGGCAGGTAGGCCTCACCGGCATGTGGCGGGTGATCAACGGCAGCGAGGGCACGGCACGCCGAGCCTTTGCCGGCACCCCCTATGTCGCCGGCGGCAAGTCGGGCACGGCCCAGGTGTTCAGCCTGGCGGAAAACCAGCAGTACGATCACAAGAGCCTGCGCGAGCACCTGCGTGACAACGCCCTGTTCGTGGCCTTTGCCCCCTTTGAAAACCCCGAGGCGGTGGTGTCGGTGGTGCTGGAAAACGCCGGCGGCGGCAGTACCAACGCCGCCCCCGTGGCCCGAGCAATGCTCGATGCCTTTCTGATCCCCGACCAACTTCAGCCCGACGAGGATGCCATCGCCCATGAATAAGCACCGCCGCTCCCTGGGAGAACGCCTGCACCTGGACTGGCCGCTGCTGGCCGGCCTGCTGCTGCTGCTCGGCGCCAGCATGATGATCCTCTATTCCGCCACCGGCGAGGACCTGCAGGCGGTCACTCGACAAGGCATGCGCGTCGGCCTGTCCCTTACCGTCATGTTCGTGCTGGCCCAGCTGCCGCCCGGCTTTTACGCCCGCTGGGCGCCGCCGGTGTTTCTGCTGGGGGTGGTGCTGCTGGTGCTGGTGCTGCTGGTGGGCGATATTGGCAAGGGCGCCCAGCGCTGGCTGGAAATTGGCAGCTTTCGCTTTCAGCCCTCGGAAGCCCTCAAGCTGGCCATGCCCATTACCATCGCCGCCTACATCAGCCGCTACCCCCTGCCTCCCGGCCTGCTGCACGTGGCCATCGCCTTTGTGCTCGTGCTGGTGCCCACCCTGCTGATCGCCAAGCAGCCGGATCTGGGCACCTCGGTGCTGGTGGCGGCCTCCGGCCTGTTCGTGATTTTCCTTGCCGGCCTGCCCTGGCGACTGATTCTGCTGGCGCTCACCGGCCTGGCCGCCTTTCTGCCGGCGCTGTGGTACTTTCTGATGCACGACTACCAGAAGCGACGAGTGCTGACCCTGCTCAACCCGGAAAGCGATCCTCTGGGGGCCGGATATCATATCATTCAGTCCAAAATCGCCATCGGCTCCGGCGGCCTCTGGGGCAAAGGCTGGCTGCACGGTACCCAGTCCCAGCTGGAATTTCTGCCCGAACGCCACACCGACTTTATCTTCGCGGTACTGGCCGAGGAGTTCGGCCTGGTGGGCGTCAGCCTGCTGATGCTGATGTACCTGTTTATCATCGGCCGCGGCCTGCAGATTTCGGTACAGGCCCAGGGGGCCTTTCCCCGCCTGCTGGCGGGCGCCCTGACCCTGACCTTTTTCGTCTATGTGTTCGTCAACATCGGCATGGTCAGCGGCCTGCTGCCGGTGGTGGGTGTGCCGCTGCCGCTGATAAGCTTCGGCGGCACCTCCATGGTGACACTGATGGCCGGATTTGGCATTCTCATGTCCGTTCATACTCACAAACGCCTGTTGGCGAAATAACAAACTAAGGAACCCGTAAATGCGCCTCGCCCTTCTTTCTGCGGCAGTGTGGTTATCTACCTCGGTCTCGGCAGCCCCCACCGTGTCCGAGCAGCAGCAATGGCTCGACGAGCTGGCCGGCAAGTTCGAGCTGACCCAGGACGCACTGAACGGAGCCCTGGCACAGGCGCAGTACCAGCAGCCGATCATCGACGCCATGACCCGGCCGGCCGAGGCCAAGCCCTGGCATCAGTACCGTCCCATCTTTCTCACCGACAAGCGCATTGAACAGGGCGCCGCCTTCTGGAAAGAACATCAGGCCCTGCTGGTCCGAGCCGAGCAGGAGCTGCAGGTGCCGGCCCAGATCATCGCCGCCATCATCGGCGTGGAAACCTACTACGGCGCCCACATGGGTACGCACAAAGTGCTCGATGCCCTCTATACCCTGGGCTTTCACTACCCGCCCAGGGGCGCCTTTTTCCGTTCGGAGCTGGGCCATTACCTGAAGCTGGCCGGCGAGCAGCAATGGGCGCTGGACGAGCAAAAAGGCTCCTACGCCGGCGCCATGGGCATGGGCCAGTTTATTTCCTCCAGTTACCGCCACTATGCGGTGGACTTTGATCAGGACGGCCACACCAACCTGTTTGAGGCCACCGACGCCATCGGCAGCGTGGCCAACTACTTTCATCAGCACAAGTGGCAGCCGGGAGAGCCGGTGGCCCACCGGGCCGAAGTGACCGACGCCGACGCCGCCGAGGCGCTGCTGTCTGCCGCCCTCGAGCTGGACTACAGCTGGGCCGAGCTGGCGGCCGCCGGCGTACTCACGGACGCCGAGCTGGCGGCCGACACGCCGGTCAAGCTGCTGAAGCTGGATGGCGCCGACGGCCCTGAGTACTGGGTAGTGCGCCATAACTTCTATGTGATCACCCGTTACAACCGCAGCCCGCTCTATGCCATGGCGGTCTATCAACTGAGTGAAGAAATCAGACAAGCCTATGAACAACAGCGTTAATCTTCTGCGGCCACGGGCGTGGCTGCCACTGGCCGCCCTGCTGCTGGCCGCCTGCAGCAGCCAGCCCGAGCAGCCGCCGGCCACGGACGACGGCTATGACCGGGAAACCGCCGGCGGCCGCTACAGCATGCGCAAAGACATGGCGCCGGGCGAGATGCCCGACATGTCTCACGTCAAGGACGCGGTGCCGCGCTTTGAGCCTTACAGCCGCCAGGGCAACAAGGACTACAATGTTTGGGGGCAGGACTACCAGGTGTGGCGGGACGTGCAGAATTACAAGGACGAGGGCATGGCGTCCTGGTACGGTGCCAAATTTCACGGTTATCACACCTCCAACGGCGAGGTGTATGACATGTTCACCATGACGGCGGCCCACAAAAACCTGCCGCTGCCGTCCTTTGTGCGGGTCACCAATACCGCCAACGGCAAGCAGGTGATCGTGCGGGTCAATGATCGCGGGCCCTTTCACGATGGCCGCATTATCGATATGTCCTACGCGGCCGCCTGGCGCCTGGGCATGCTCGACAAGGGCACGGCACCGGTGAAGGTGGAGCTGATAAAGATGGCCCCCAGCAAGGAAGACGTTCGCCTGGCCGAGCAGGGGCCGGGCCGCCACATACAGCTGCTGGCCACCCGCTCCGGCGACCGGGCCCGGGATCTTGCCACCCGCCTGAGCAGGGAGTACGGTTTTCCCGCCCGGGTAGAGCACCAGTCCGATTGGTACAAGCTGCAGATGGGGCCTATCCCGGTGACCCAGACCGATGATATTCTTTCCCGACTGATCGCCGAGGGTTACGAACAGGCATATTTCCTGAACTAAACGGACTTTTAACGTTCTCAAACGGCATTCACGCTTATCCACATTTACAACAAGGGTCTGACTCACCTTATGCGTACGGTAAATACTCTGACTTCTTTCGCCATCGCCGGCCTGGTGTCCTGTGCCGCCCAGGCGCAAACCTCGGCGCCCCTGATCCCCGAGCCGCCGGCCATTGCCGCCAAGTCCTATGTGCTGATGGACTACGCCAGCGGCCAGGTACTGGTGTCGGAAAATGCCGATCAAAAGCTGCCGCCGGCCAGCCTGACCAAGATGATGACCTCCTACATCCTCGGCCAGGCGCTGGAAGAGGGCAAGGTCAAGCGCGACGATCTGGTGACCATCAGCGAGGCCGCCTGGGCCCAGAACTTTCCCGGCTCTTCCGTCATGTTTTTGGAAGTGGGCAAGCAGGTCAGCATTGACGATCTCAACCGGGGCATCATCATTCAGTCCGGCAACGACGCCACAGTGGCGGTGGCCGAGCACCTGGCCGGCAGCGTCAACTCCTTTGCCGATCTGATGAATTCCTGGGCCGCACGTCTGGGCATGAAGGACAGTCACTTTGTGACTCCTCACGGCCTGCACAGCGATGACATGTACACCACCGCCTACGACATGGCGTTGCTGGGTCAGGCGCTGATCCGCGACGTGCCGGAGGAGTACGCCATCTATGCCGAGAAAACCTTTACCTATAACGGCATCACCCAGAACAACCGCAACTCCCTGCTGTGGGATCAGTCCCTGAACGTGGACGGCATCAAGACCGGCCACGTCGAGGCCGTGGGCTATAACCTGGTATCGTCCGCCACCAAGGAAGACATGCGTCTGATTGCCGTGGTCATGGGTGCCACCAACGAGCGCGCCCGGGCGGCGGAAAGCAAAAAGCTGCTGACCTACGGTTTCCGCTTCTACCAGACCCTGACGCCCTATGAGGCCGGCAGCAAGCTGGTGGATCAAAAGATCTGGATGGGCGACAAAAGCACCGTTGCTCTGGGGGTAGACAAGCCGGTGGCGGTGACCATTCCCCGCGGTCAGGCCCAGAACCTGCAGGCCGACTTTACCCTGGACCAGGCCCTGAAGGCGCCGCTGGCCAAGGGACAGCAGGTGGGCACCGTGCACCTGCGCCTGAACGACAAGGAAGTGGCCACCGTGCCCCTGGTGGCGCTGGAAGACATTGAACAGGGCGGCCTGTTCAGCCGGTTGATCGACTACCTCACCCTGCTGGTGCAGGGGCTGTTCGACTAACCCATGTTCGGGGCCGGCATTCTGCCGGCCCTTTCATTTTTCTCCCGCCGCCAAAGACCCTGCAAGTTGTCGGTTTCGAATTAGCCGGTTTTATGATAAAAATGCGACACGGGTGGTGGAAATTGCTTCCATTCCCAATCGAATACTGCTGTTCTCGAAGGTTGCCATGAATACCAAATTTGATGAGTTGCTTGAATTTCCCTGCCGCTTTCCGTTCAAGGTACTGGGCCTGGCCGATGAGCGCCTGCCCGACCTGGTGGTGGAAGTGCTGCAACAACACGCCCCCGGCGATTACAGCCCCACGGTGCGCCCCAGCAGCAAGGGCAATTATCACGCGGTGAGCGTACAGGTCATGGTACAGAGCAAGGAGCAGGTAGAGCTGCTGTACCAGGAGCTCGGCAAGATCGAGCTGGTCAAGTACGTACTTTAAGGCCGGCCATGCAGCAGGACAGACTGACGATTCGACACTGGGGGCTGGCGTCTTACGAGCACGTCTGGCACACCATGCAGAACTTCACCGATCACCGCGATCAGGACACCGGTGATGAATTCTGGCTGGTGGAACACCTGCCGGTGTTCACTCAAGGGCAGGCCGGCAAGGCCGAGCACGTGCTCAACGCCGGTGACATTCCGGTGGTGCTGGCGGATCGCGGCGGCCAGGTCACCTACCACGGCCCGGGCCAGCTGGTACTTTACCTGCTGCTCGACGTGCGTCGCCGAAAGCTCGGCGTGCGCAACCTGGTCACCGCCATGGAAGAGTCCATCGTCGGCCTGCTGCGCGAATACCAGATTGAGGCCTACGCCAAGCCCGATGCCCCCGGGGTCTATGTGGATAACAGCAAAATCGCCTCGCTCGGCCTGCGAGTGCGCCGAGGCTGCTCCTTTCACGGCCTGGCACTGAACGTAAACATGGATCTGAGCCCCTTCCTGCGCATCAACCCCTGTGGCTACGCAGGCATGGCCATGACCCAGTGCTGTGCCCTGGGCGGCCCCCAGACCCTCGAGGAAGCCCAGTCTCGCCTGGTGCCCCTGCTGGCAGAGCGGCTTGGCTATCTACATCTCTACTACACCACAGAGAAACCGACATTATGAGTAAACCCGTACGCGTCGAACCCGGCGTAAAATTGCGCGACGCCGACAAGATGGCCCTGATCCCGGTCAAATACATGCCCGAGCAGGAAGAGGAAGTGCTGCGCAAGCCGGAGTGGATGAAGATCAAGCTTCCTCCCAGCAACCAGCGCATACAGGGCCTCAAGAACATCATGCGCGAGAACAACCTGCACTCGGTTTGTGAAGAGGCATCCTGCCCCAACCTGGCCGAATGCTTTAACCACGGCACCGCCACCTTTATGATCCTGGGTGCCATCTGTACTCGCCGCTGCCCCTTCTGCGATGTGGCCCATGGCCGCCCGCTACCGGTGGACCCGGAAGAGCCGGCCAAGCTGGCCAAAACCATTCGTGAGCTGGGCCTGAAATATGTGGTGATCACCTCGGTGGACCGGGACGATCTGCGCGATGGGGGTGCCCAGCACTTTGCCGACTGCATCAAGGCCATTCGCGAACAGAGCCCGAACACCAAGATTGAGATTCTGACCCCGGACTTTCGTGGCCGCATGGACACCGCCCTAGAAATCCTTAAGGACACCCCGCCGGACGTGTTCAACCACAACCTGGAAACCGCCCCGCGCCTGTACCGGGTGGCCCGTCCCGGCGCCGATTACAAGTGGTCGCTGGAGCTGCTGCGCCGCTTTAAGGAAATGCACCCTCAGGTGGCCACCAAGTCGGGCCTGATGATGGGCCTGGGCGAAACCAACGAGGAGATCGTGGAAGTGCTCAAGGATCTGCGCGAGCACAACGTCACCATGCTGACCCTGGGCCAGTACCTGCAACCCAGCCGCCATCACCTGCCGGTGAAGCGCTATGTACCGCCCGCCGAGTTCGACGAGCTGAAGGACGTGGCCGACAGCATTGGCTTTACCCACGCCGCCTGCGGCCCCTTCGTGCGCTCGTCCTACCACGCCGATCTGCAGGCTCAGGGTGTGGAAGTGAAATAACCCCGAGAGGGGTTCGGTGTGAGGGGTGAGGAGAAAGTTCATCGCCCGTCACTCAGACCACTCAGACATAAAAAAGGAGCCTTTCGGCTCCTTTTTTTTATTCAGGTCAGGGGCAACGCCTCACACCTCACCCCTTGCTCCTCACATCAATTACGCCTGGCGCCGAGCGGCTACGGCTTCCGCCAGTTGTGCCAGCATCTTTTCGGTATCGTCCCAGCCGATGCAGGCGTCGGTGATGCTCTGGCCGTAGGTCAGCTCACCACCTTCCGTCAGATCCTGACGACCTTCCACCAGGTGGCTTTCCACCATCACGCCCATGATGGCCTGCTGGCCCCCAGCGATCTGGCCGCAGACGTCCTCGGCCACCACCATCTGGCGCTGGTATTGCTTGCTGCTGTTGGCATGGCTGAAGTCAATCATCAGCTTTTGCGGCAAATTGGCCTTGTCCAGCCCGGCACAGACGCTGGCCACGTGATCGGCGCTGTAGTTGGGCTCCTTGCCGCCACGCAGAATGATGTGGCAGTCCGGGTTGCCGGCGGTGGACACAATGGCCGAGTGGCCAAACTTGGTCACCGACAGGAAGTGATGCGAGGCGCTGGCGGCGCCAATGGCGTCGGCAGCCACCTTGATGGTGCCGTCGGTGCCGTTCTTGAAGCCCACCGGGCACGACAGGCCTGAAGCCAGCTCCCGGTGCACCTGGGATTCCGTGGTGCGTGCACCGATGGCGCCCCAGCTCATCAGATCCGCCAGATACTGCGGCGTGATCATGTCGAGGAACTCGCTGGCGGTGGGCAGACCCATGTCGTTGAGATCCAGCAGCAGCTTGCGGCCGATGCGCAGGCCGTCGTTGATCTGAAAGCTGTTGTCGAGGTAAGGGTCATTGATCAGGCCCTTCCAGCCCACGGTAGTGCGCGGCTTTTCAAAGTACACCCGCATCACCACTTCCAGGGTATCGGCATAGCGCTCGCGCAGTACCTTGAGCCGATGGCCGTATTCAATGGCGGCCTGGGTGTCATGAATGGAACAGGGACCGACCACCACCAGCAGGCGGTCATCCTCGCCAGCCAGGATACGATGAATTGCCTGACGGGACTCAAACACCGTGGCCGAGGCGGTATCGGTGGCAGGATATTTCTCCAGCACCGCCACCGGCGGCAGCAATTCTTTGATTTCGTTAATGCGGATATCGTCGGTCTGAAAATGCATGAGCAGCCTGCTTAATACTGGTGAGCCCCTGGCTCGCATGAAAAACTGTTTTCAATCTATCCCGGTGGGCTTCGACTGTAAACGCTCGATTGCCTCACCTCGTCATTTGTTTGACAGGAAACACCGATGGACACCATAAACAGGAACGATTAGCGCAACAACTGATAATCATTATTATTAAAGACATGATTCTGGCTACTCGAGGGTTGCCGCCATGTACAAGACCTTTACCTTTGCCGTTGTTCATTTCACCGTGGCGTTCAGCGTGGCCTGGCTGCTTTCCGGCAGCCTGCTGGTGGGCGGCCTGATTGCCCTGGTCGAGCCCATGATCAATACCGTGGCCTACTTTTTTCACGAAAAGGCATGGAACCACTTTGGTCAGGCGAGGCTGGACAAGACAGGCCCGGCAATGTGAACATGCGCTCCACTTTTCCAAGCGAGAACCTTCATGAGTTATTCCCTCACCGAGCAAGACAAGGCCACCGTGCTCGCCCTTGGCGATGACGAACGCTTCAACCACTTCGTTAACCGAGTATGCGAGCAGGAAGAGATCTGGATCCTGACCGACGAGCACGGCTGCATGATGCTGACCACGGACGATGAGGAAGACTGCATTCCGGTCTGGCCCCATGCCGATTACGCCAGGGACTGGGCCGAAGGCGACTGGCAGGGCTGCAAGCCCGAGGCCATCAGCCTCAATGTTTGGCTCAAGCGCTGGGTGCCGGGCATGACCGATGACGAACTGCTGGTGGCGGTCTTTCCCACCCCCAACGAAACCGGCGTGGTGGTGGACCCCTTTGAGCTGAAGGACGCCCTGGATCGCAAAAAGTCCCAGCGGCGGCGCAACTGATGCAAATCTGGGTGGATGCGGACGCCTGCCCCAAGGTGATACGGGAAATTTTACTGCGCGCCGCCGAGCGCACCGGCACGCCGCTGATCCTGGTGGCCAACCACGCCCTGCCGGTGCCGGCGTCAAAACTGGTGCGCCAACTGCAGGTTGCGAAAGGCTTTGACGTGGCCGACAACGAAATCGTGCACCGTATTGAAGCGGGAGATCTGCTGGTCACTGCCGATATTCCGCTGGCCGCCGAGGCCCTAGACAAGGGTGCCGAGGTGCTCAGCCCCCGGGGCGAACGCTTTTACAGAGGCACCATTCGCGCCAAACTGACCATGCGCGACTTTATGGACACCCTGCGCGCCAGCGGCGTGCAGACCGGTGGTCCGCCCACCCTGAGCCAGGCCGACCGACAGGCCTTTGCCAACCAGCTAGATCGCCTGCTGCGTTAACCACGGTGAGGAGTAAAGCGTGAGGGGTGAGGGAATGTTTCTCCTCACGTGTTTCCCCTCACCCCTCACGTTTTTAAAGAGGTACACCATGTTCAGAACTCTTACCCTTACCCTGAGTGCCCTGTTGCTCAGCGCCTGTGCCGGCCTGAGCCAGTACAGCGTCTCCGAGAGCGAGCTGGAAAAGGCGCTTTACACCCAGCTGGAAGAGCAGGCGCCGCGCTTTACCCAGGGGCTGGTGGAAACCCGCATCGACCATCTCGATCTCACCGTCGGCCCCGACAACCGCCAGGTAGTGCGCCTCGACATCAGCGGCGAAACCGCCATCAATGCCCTGATTGCCCGGTTTCCCGCCGCCCTTGATCTGCAGATTGAAGGCCGCCCGGTGTATGACCGGCAGAAAAACGCCATCTTCATTCGGGACCTCAACCTGCTGAAAAGCAAGGTCAACGCCTTTGGCTATCAGGGTGACGTGGCCGCCGCCTCGGCGGGCATGATGCAGATGGTGCGTGCCGTACTGGAGAACCAGCCGGTGTACCGGCTTGACGACGGTCGCTACGGCTGGCTCAAAACCGTGCCCGTGGCCATGGACATCGCCCCCGGCCGGCTGGTGTTCAGCCCCCGTTTCAGCGACTGACGAAATGCCGCCGCCGGGGCTGGCTTAATCTATTGCACCTGGCCTACAATGGCGCAGATTGTGTTCAACCAAAGCGCCACTGGCAGGCAGGTGACCTATTAACGCAACGGTTTTAATGGTGTTTGTGCCCACCTTTTTCTTTGTGTCGGTCACTCCCGGCATGTGCATGACCCTGGCCCTGTCCCTGGGCATGACGGTAGGGGTAAAACGCACCCTGTGGATGATGCTGGGCGAGCTCGCCGGCGTGGGCCTGGTGGCCTGTCTGGCGGTCATCGGCGTCGCCGCCCTTATGCTGCAATACCCCGAGCTGTTTCTGTTGCTTAAATACGGTGGCGGTCTCTACCTGGCCTGGCTTGGCCTGCAGCTGTGGCGCTCCCGGGGCAAACTGGCGTTGAACCCGGTGGATGCCGGTCCGCGCCATATTCCCGCCGCCACCCTGGTAAGTCAGGGCTTTGTTACCGCCATCGCCAACCCCAAGGGCTGGGCCTTTTTCATCGCCCTGCTGCCCCCCTTTATCGACAATCAGGCCCCCCTGGCCGGCCAGCTGGCAGGATTGGTGTCGATCATTCTGTCGCTGGAATTTATCTGCATGCTGCTCTATGCCAGCGGTGGCCGTACCCTGAGCCGAGTGCTGCAACAAAAGGGCAAAGTGAAACTGATGAACCGCATTGCCGGCAGCCTGATGCTGGGAGTGGCCCTGTGGCTGGTGCTGGGCTGAGCCGAGGCCGCCTGGCCATCGTGCTGGTGCTGCTGGTGGGCATGATCTGCCTGGGTCAGCGCATCGGCCTGATAAGCCACTGCGGCCAGCCGGCCTACACCATGCAATTCGACGAGACCGGCGACTCGACCGGCGGCGAAGGCTGCTCGCTCTCGGAGCAGTTACTCACCAAGTTCTGGGATCATCCCGACAGCCTGCTGCTGGGCCTGGTGGCCCTGCTAAGCTGGTGGCTGGCCCCGCCCCGCCGCCACGGCAGGCGCCCACTTCCTCCTCCCGAACCGGTACCCGAATACCGGCGTCACCTGCTGCTGTGCGTATTTCGGGAATGACAGTCAACGCCCTCTTGCCCTAATGTTTTGCGTTGACTACCGGAGATTTAAAACGTGTTCAGACTTTTTTCACTGTGTTTACTGCTGCTGACCAGCCTGTCGGCCCGGGCCGACACCGGCTGGCTGCAGGCCCCCGAGCATCCGCCGGTGCAGGTGCGACTGGTACAGAACGGTCCGCTGAATGACACCAGCGGGCAATATGCCGCCCTGCTGCAGGTGCGCCTGGCCGATGACTGGAAAACCTACTGGCGCTCCCCCGGCGAGGGTGGCCTGGCCCCGCGAATGGAATGGCAGGACTCCACCAATGTCCAGGCCCTGGACTGGCGCTGGCCCCTGCCCGATCGCTTTCACCTGCTGGGCATAGAGACTCAGGGATATCAGCAGGATGTGAACTTTCCGCTGTTTATTACCCCGGCGGACGCCGGCCGGCCGACCACCTTCAATGCCACCCTGACCCTGCCCAGCTGCACCACCATCTGCGTATTGACCGAATACTCGCTGTCGCTGCCGCTTGATGCCAACCTGGTGCCGGATGAAACCACCAATCATTACTTTCAGCAGGCCCTGTCTCAAGTCCCGCGCCCGGCTTCCCGCGTGCAGGCCGAAGACGGCCGCTGGGACAACACCCGCGAGCAGGTAGCGGTGACCCTGAGTAATCCCGAGGGCTGGCAGGATCCCACCGTCTTTATCGACGATACCGACACCGCGGTGTTCAGCCAGCCCGAGCTGCGGCTGGCCGGTGAACGGCTCGAAGCCCGCTTTACGGTAAACAGCTGGGATCCCGCACTCAATCTGGACGGTGAGCGCCTGACCGTTACCGTGGCCGACGCCAACCTGGCCGAGGAGCTGAACGTCCCCGTCATCAAGGGCGCCCTGAGTGCCGGCGGCAGCGACCAGCCTTCCCTGCTGTTGGCACTGGGCTATGCCCTGCTGGGCGGCCTTATCCTCAATATCATGCCCTGTGTACTGCCGGTGCTGGGGCTCAAGCTCAACAGCCTGCTGCTGGGCCAGCGCAGCCGGGCCGAGGTGCGCCGCCCGCTGCTGCTGTCCGCCGCCGGCATCATGCTGTCGTTCTGGGGCCTGGCCGCCTTTATGCTGGCACTGACCTGGTCCGGTGCCCAGCTTGGCTGGGGCATTCAGTTCCAGCAGCCGGGCTTTATCGGCTTTATGCTGGCGGTCACCGCGCTGTTCTCCCTCAACCTTTTCGGGCTGTTTGAAATTCAGTTGCCCGGCCGGCTCAGTACCTGGCTGGCCACCCACCCGAAGGGCGGCGGCAGTCACCTGATGCAGGGCATGTTCGCCACCCTGCTGGCCACGCCCTGCAGCGCGCCCTTTCTGGGCACGGCGGTGGCGGCGGCGCTGGCTTCTTCCCCGCTGATATTGATCGCCATCTTTACCGGCCTGGGGCTGGGCATGGCCCTGCCCTGGCTGCTGCTGGCGTTGTTCCCCGGCTTTGTGCGCTTTATGCCCAAACCCGGCCCCTGGATGGTCAAGGTGAAATGGTTGTTTGGTCTGATGCTGCTGGCCACCAGCCTGTGGCTGCTGTCGCTGCTGGCTCCCACCCTGGGCAATTCACTCAGCCTGATCCTGGCCACCCTGCTGGTGGTGTTGCCACTGGCCGGTCTGCTACGTCGCCACGGTGCCCGCGCGCTGCTGTTCGGGGTGGCCGGCATCAGCCTGGCCGGCGCCCTGCTCGGTGGCGTGGCGCTGCTGACCCAGGAACGTTGGGTCAGCCCGGCCAAGCCGGAACTGGCCTGGCAGCCCCTGGACACTGCCCGCATTGAACAGGAAGTGGCCGCCGGCAACCGGGTGTTTGTGGACATTACCGCCGACTGGTGCATTACCTGCCAGGCCAACAAGATTGGGGTGATCCAGCGGGATCCGGTATACAGTGCGCTGCAGCAAACCGATGTGGTGCTGATGCGCGGCGACTGGACTCAGCCCAACGCCGAGATCACCGACTACCTGCGCGCCCACGGCCGCGCCGGCATTCCCTTTAACCAGGTGTTTGGACCGGGCCTGCCCGCAGGTCGGGAGCTGGAGGTGCTGCTGACCAGCGACCGGGTGCTGGCCGCACTGGAGGCGGCGCAATGAGCCGCATTAAACGCCTGCTGGGATACGGGGTGATGTTGCTGCTGGTGATGACGGCGGTGGATCTGTGGCGCAGCCGGGATCTGCCCGCCTCGGCCGGGGCGCTGAGCCAGCTGGTGACACTGAAGGGCGAACCGGTGGACCTGGTGGCACAAAGCCACCATGAGCCGGTGTTGCTCTATGTCTGGGCCAGCTGGTGCGGCGTGTGTCGCGTGGTATCCCCCATGGTGGACATGGTGCCGGGGCCGGTGATGAGCATTGCCATCGCTTCGGGCAGCGATCAAAAGGTTGCCGCCTACATGAAGGACAAGGGCCATGACTTTGAGGTGATCAACGATACCGACAATCGGCTGGCGCGCGCCTTGGGCATTGGCGTGACCCCCACGCTGATGGTGGTCCACCGGGGAGAGCTGAAGCTCGCCACCACCGGCTTTACCACCCTGCCGGGCATGATATTACGGCGCTGGCTGGCCGAATTGGGGATTTAAGGACAGGGGAGCGGGGAGTGCATGCCTTTCCCCGCTCCCCGCTGTCGTTCGTTAAAACAACACGCGGCGGCCCTTGAGGCAATTTCGGCAGATGGGCTCGCCCATCAGCGAACCCAGCTCCTCGGGCGGGTAACGTTGACCGCAGTGGCTGCACTCGTGAAACGACTTCTGACGCAGGGCTATGCTTTCCTCCACCAGCGCCAGCAACTGCTCCAGGCTGCCGCTGTGTTCGTCCACCACCCCCTGGGAGCTGGGCTTGGTGGTCTGCATATCATGGTGGCGCCACTCCACGGCCGGCAACAGCACTTCGGCCCTGTCCAGCTGAAACGACACTATCACCAGTACGGGATCGCCAATAAACAGGCTCTGCGCCCCCTGCACCGGATAGTTCAGGTGGCTGAGCAGATGCTGACGCCAGGACTCCAGCGTGGGCGACAAGGGCATCGCCAGCAACAGGGCATCCAGCAACTTGGATGGCATAGGATTCCTCTCCCCTCGCAACAAATGACCGAAGCTCAAACGGCTCAGGCCCTTACTGACGGATCAGGTAATCTGCCTGACCTACCCATTTGTAGCTGGTCAGCTCTTCCAGCCCCATGGGGCCACGGGCGTGCAGTTTCTGGGTAGATACCGCCACCTCGGCCCCCAGGCCAAACTGGGCGCCATCGGTAAAGCGGGTTGACGCATTAACATACACCGCCGCCGAGGGCGCTCCGTTGATAAAGCGTTCGGCACTGACCAGGTTATTGGTCAAAATCGCGTCGGAATGGCTGGCATTGTAACTGCGCAGGTGCGCCAGTGCCGCGTCCACATTGGCCACCAGCTTCACTCCCAGGGTCAGCCCCAGCCATTCGGTGTCAAAGTCACCCGCTTCGGCGGCCCGTACCGTGGCCGGACCGTCCTGCAGCAACGGCAGTGCCGCCGGCTCGGCCACCAGGGTCACGCCTTTTTCCGCCATACGCGCGCTCAGGGCAGGCAACAGGGCGGCGGCCACCGCCTCGTGCACCAGCAAGGTGTCGAGGGCATTGCAGGCACTGGGCCTGTGGGTCTTGGCGTTGTCGATCACCTCAATGGCGCGAACCAGATCGGCGCTGTCGTCCACAAAGGTGTGGCTGATGCCAAAGCCACCAATGATGACCGGAATGGTCGCCTGCTCTTTGCACAGCTGATGCAGGCCCGGGCCGCCCCGGGGAATGATCATGTCGACATACCGATCCAGCTTGAGCAGGCCGCTCACCCACTCCCGGCCCGGCTCGCCGATGTACTGCACACAGGCCTCGGGCAGTTCGCAGGCGGCCAGGGCGTGGCGAATCACCTTCACCAACTCCTGGTTGGTATGAAAGGTTTCCCGGCCGCCGCGCAGAATGCTGGCGTTGCCGGTTTTCAGGCACAGGGCGGCAATGTCGATGGTGACGTTGGGGCGGGCCTCGTAGATCACCCCCACCACGCCCAGCGGCACCCGGCGGCGAGACAGCCGCATGCCGTTTTCCAGCACGCGGGACTCCAGCTCGGCGCCCACCGGATCCGGCAGCCGCACCACATTGCGCACGTCGTCGGCAATGGCGGTCAGCCGTGCGGGGTTAAGCATCAGCCGATCCAGCATGGCCTCACCAATGCCGTTGGCACGGGCGGCCTCGAGATCCAGCGCATTGGCGGCCAGAATGGCCTCGGCATGCTTTTCAAGAGCATCGGCCATGGCCACCAGGGCGGCGTTCTTGGTGTGAGTGCTGGCTTCGGCCAGCACATAAGAAGCATCGCGGGCCGCTTGGCCCATGTGTTGCAAATCCATGTTATCTCCTACAGAAGCACCAGATCGTCCCTGTGAATGGCCACGCTGCCGTAGCCATAGCCCAGCAGGGTTTCGATCTGATCTGAATGTTGTCCTTTAATGCGCTCCAGATCCTGAGCGTCGTAGCGGCAGATGCCCCGGGCCAGCTCTCGGCCGTCCGGGTTAACGATGCGCACCGCCTCGCCCCGGCGAAAGCGTCCTTCCACCCGCACTATGCCCTTGGGCAGCAGGCTGGAACCCTTGTCCATTACCGCCCTTACCGCGCCGTCGTCCACATGAATTTCGCCGTGGGGAGGCGGCCCGGCCAGGATCCAGCGCTTGCGGCTTTCCAGCGGCGTGGCCAGGGCCGGAAAACGGGTGCCGACCCGTTCGCCGGCGGCCAGCCGGCCCACCACTTCCGGAATCTGGCCGGTGGCGATCACCACGTCCACTCCGGCCCGGCGGGCCACATCGGCGGCCTGCAGCTTGGTGGCCATGCCGCCGGTACCCAGGCCGCTGACGCTGCCACCGGCCAGTTTGCGCAGGGTGTCGTCTATGGTCTGCACTTCCTCGATCAACTGGGCATCGGGATTGTTGCGCGGATCGGCGGTAAACAGGCCGCGCTGATCGGTCAGCAGGATCAGCAGATCGGCCTCGGCCAGAATGGCGGCCCGGGCCGACAGGTTGTCGTTGTCGCCCACCTTGATCTCGTTGGTGGCCACGGCGTCGTTTTCATTGATCACCGGAATAATGCGGTGATCCAGCAGGGCGCGCAGGCTGTCGCGGGCGTTGAGGTAACGCTCTCTGTCTTCCAGATCGGCCCGGGTCAGCAACAGCTGGCCCACATGCAGGCCGTAGATATTGAACAGCGACTGCCAGGTCTGGATCAGCTGGGTCTGGCCCACCGCCGCCAGCATCTGCTTGTTGGCCATGGTGCCAGCCAGCTCGGGAAAGCCCAGGTGTTCACGCCCGGCGGCAATGGCCGCCGAGGTCACCACAATAATGCGGTGTCCGGCCCGGTGCAGGCTGGCGCACTGGCGTACCAGCTCCACCATGTGTGCCTTGTCGAGATGGCGGGTGCCGCCGGTGAGCACACTGGTACCCAGTTTTACAACAATGGTTTTGCCTTTCATGGAACGCCCTGCGGCTCCTTTACAACACAGCAATGCCGGCATGGCGCCGGCAATATCAGTATGGACAGAAATTTCCTGCGGCCAGCCTGACCGCAGATCATCAGGCGGGGCTCAGCAAATGCTTGTCGCCCAGTTCGGGAGATGATGTGGCACTGAGGGAAAGCTCATCGAGGCAGGCGGCCAGCTTGTCGTAGAAATCACGCAGGGTGCGCGCCACTTCCTCTTCATGCTTGCGGGGAATGTCCCGCTCCTGCCAGTTGCCCTCGGCATCGTAATAGCCCAGCCGGTAGTGAAACTCGAAACGCTGCTCGTCCTGGGGTGCCAGCACCAGCCACCAGCCCCAGAACTCCCGCTTCTCCGGCTCTACCTTGGCGCTGGCGCACACCGCCAGGCAATCAAAAAAGTAGGCTTGCTCTTCGGACTGCTCGCTGCGCAGATAGGGGCCGATGGCCGCAAACAGACGCAACAGCTTCTGATGACTCACTGCTTCAGTACTCATAACCACCTCCCTGGTAACTGGCCTATATGTAACGCTTTTTCAGCCGGGGGTAAAGGATGGCCGCCCCCGCTGCGCAAAAAACAACCGGCTTTGGGTCAAAGGTGGCGAAGCAGCCAGTCTCGGGACTCTATCAGCGCCGTTTCATAAACCTGCAATAACGGCAGCTTGTCGAGCACCAACGCTCGTCCGCCATAACTGGTGCCGGCCAGGGCCTGCACCTCCGGCTCGGGGCAGATAAAGTCATGACGGTGACCAATGCTCAACAGCGGCACCGGGGTGTTGCGGCCCATCAGCCCCTGGGTCTTGAGGGACAGTCCTCGACAGTGCCGGTAAATTTGCTCCCAGTCGTTGCTGTGCATGCCCAGGCGATTGGCGATGGTGTCCCGCAGCATGGCCGGGGTGCGCATAAAGCGCTCGCGTTCGGTAAAGAACAGGTTGCCGGCGCCGGCGATGCACACCACGGCCCGCAGCCGGAACGGCTCCAGGCAGGCCAGCCTGGCCGCCACATTACCGCCCATGCGCACTCCCAGCATGGCCACCCGGCGCTCGTCCACCCAGGGAATGTTTGGCACATGATGCAGCACCGCCTGGTGCAGGCGGCTGCTGTCCTGCACCAGCGGCCAGTGGGAGGAATAGCCCACGCCGGGCATGTCGACGGTGAGCATGGCCATGCCCGCGGGCGCCAGGTAGCGCTCGTAAAAACGCCAGAAGTCGAGTTGCAGGCTGTCGAGGCTGCCGCTGACGATCACCAGCGGCAACGGCCGGTCGCTGGCGGGCAGGTGCAGATAGCCCTGCACCTCCTTGCCGTTAAAGGGAATACGCAGCTCCTTGAGCGGCACCGGCAACCGCCGCCCCGCTTCCCGATAGGCCTGGTTGGCCAGCAGCTGGGCCTGCAGCGCCAACCGGTCCCCCCTCAGGTGGGGGTAACTGGCCAGGGAAAAATAACGCGCCGCCGCCAGAAACTGCGCCCTGGCCTCGGTCTGGTCACTGGCGGCTTGCGCAGCCTGATGGGCCTCAGCGCCCAGCCGGCTCCATTCGTATACCCAGTTGCCGGGCTTGTACTCGGCCAGGGTGTCGAGCCAGCCCTCCACCGACCGTGGGCCCTCGGCCGCCGCCATGCGCGCCAGGGTGGCTTCAATCTCGATGCTGTCATGCCCAAGCCAGTGCCAGAAGGCGCGTTTTTGCAGGCGATAGAAGCCGGGCAGATCGGCCCCGTCGACAAAGGGGGCCGGCTCCTGCAGGCCGGCATCGCGCCGGCCGCGAAAGGCGATGGTGGACGTTTCGGGGGCGTGCTGTACGCTGGAAAAAAGCTGCTCGCTGAGATTGCCCTGTCGTTCGGTCATGGCGTCTCCGGCATCAAAAAGTAAAAAAGGCTCCGAAGAGCCTTTTTATCACGCCTGGTCCTGCTCGCACAGGGGCGGCACAAAGGTCACGCTCATGTCCCAGGGCTGTTCAATCCAGGTGTCCTGGCCCACATGTACTTCAAAGTCGTCTACCAGCGGCTCACCCTTGGGCTTGGCGAAGACGGTGATGAACTTGGCCTTGGGGTAGAGTTCGCGGATCACGCGGGCGGTGTTGCCGGTGTCCACCAGATCGTCGACGATCAGAAAGCCTTCGCCATCACCATTCACCTGCTTCAACACCTGCAGATCGTCCCGCTGCTGATTGTGATCGTAGCTGGAGATGCACAGGGTATCCACGTGGCGAATACCCAGCTCGCGAGCCAGGATGGCAGCCGGGACCAGGCCGCCGCGGCTGACGGCAATAATGCCTTTCCACTGGCTGGCTGGCAGCTGACGGGCGGCCAGTTTGCGGGCTTCGCGCTGAAATAAGTCCCAGGTGACGACGAATTTGTTGGACATAGAAAGAACCTTTGGGTGTTGGCTTTAAAACAGAACGGCCACCCCAGCCCCGCCATAACGGAACCTAGGGCAAACAATGGGCGCATTATAGAGATCACGCCCATTCTTGACCAGCTAAACAGCTTTTTCATGGCCGTTGTAACCACTTTTTCCTTGGCAACCCTGCCGCTAAAAGCGTAGCGCAAAGAGCCACCTCCTTAATACGAAAGTGGACAGAGTAACCCCCTGCTTTCGGCCTCGCCCCGGGTAGCTCAGCCGAACGGAAGAAGATGGATTCCCATCGTCGGGACAGGGTAAGCTGGCGCCATCATACCGACCGACACCGTTACCGGAGACGACATGACTGCCATTCGTTCCCTGTCCCCTTCCTCACTGTGGGGCTTTTTCGACACCATCTGCAGCATTCCCCACCCGTCCGGCCACGAAGCCGCACTTGGCCGCTGGATCATCGACTGGGCTCAGGCTCAGGGCCTGGCGGTGCGTCGGGACGACACCGGCAACCTGATCATCAAAAAACCCGCTAGCCCCGGCATGGAGCACCGCAAGGGCGTGGTGCTGCAGGCCCACCTCGACATGGTGCCCCAGGCCAATGCCGATACCGACCACGACTTTACTCGGGATCCCATTCGCCCGCGCATCGACGGCGACTGGGTGTATGCCACCGGCACCACCCTGGGGGCCGATAACGGCATTGGCATGGCCGCCTGCCTGGCGGTGCTGGCCGACCCTCACCTGGCCCATGGCCCGCTGGAAGTACTGCTCACGGTCGACGAGGAAAGCGGCATGACCGGCGCCTTTGGCCTGCAACCCGGCTGGCTCGAAGGGGAAATTCTGCTCAACACCGACTCCGAGCAGGACGGCGATGTCTATATGGGCTGTGCCGGGGGCGTGGACGCCAACATCACCCTGCCCTATCAGGCCGAACCGGTGCCCGCCGGCTATCGCGCCGTTCGCCTGTCCATCACCGGGCTGCGCGGCGGTCATTCCGGCATCAATATTCACCAGGGCCGGGCCAGTGCCACCAAACTGCTGGCGGAACTGCTGCATGTCCTTACCCGCCACGGCAATGCCCGCTTGAGCAGCCTCGACGGCGGCACCCTGCGCAATGCCATCGCCCGGGAAGCCTCGGCGCTGCTGCTGGTCCCCGAGGAAAAGAGTGAACACCTGCATACCTTGCTGGCGCAATATCAACGGCAGTATGCCGCGGAATTCAATGGTGTGGATGACCGCATTCGACTGGCGCTGAGCCCGAATGACATGCCTGCCCGCGTCATGAGTGACGCCATGCAGCAGCAACTGGTGCGCGCCTTGCTGGCCTGCCCCCACGGCGTCATGGCCATGAGCCGCAGCATGCCGGAAGTGACCCAGACCTCCACCAACCTGGGGGTGATTGCCACTCGCGAGGATCATGTGCATGTACAGTGCCTGATCCGCTCCCTCGACAATGCCGGCCGGGACAGGGTGGCGACCATGACGGCGGCGGTCTTTGAACTGGCCGGGGCCGAAGTGCGTTTCGACGGTGCCTACCCGGGCTGGCAGCCCAATCCCGACTCTCCCATCATGAAGCTGGTGCTCGACACCCACGAGAAGGTGTTCGGTGCCCTGCCGGCGGTCAAGGTGATCCATGCCGGACTGGAATGCGGCCTGTTCAAGAGCGCCTACCCTCACTGGGACATGGTGTCTTTCGGCCCCACCATTCAGGGCGCCCACTCGCCCGACGAGCGGGTCAGCATTGACGCCGTGTCCCGCTTCTGGCAATTGCTGGTGCAAGTACTGGCACAGATTCCCGACCGCGACAACTGACGTCAACCCGGGCTGTCGGGGCCGTGTTCACGGCCTCGGTTTTGGCGTATTATTCGACACGATTGATTGCTTTCGGAGGCGACATGAAATCCAAGGCCCTGTTACTGATGCTGGCACTGGTCACCACCCCGGTCCTGGCCGACAACATTCTCAGCCGGGCGCTCGACTTCGGTCGCGAGCTGCTCGACGAAACCCGCAAGCTGGCCCCCGGCATTCAGCATGATCACAGTGCTGCACCGGCTCGACAGGCCAGTGCCCACCCCAACGACGGCCGCGATCTGCCGGCGCTGGAGCCCGGTCACGGCTCCACGGCCAGCACCACAATATCCGGTCCGGCCGCCGTGGTGGCGCCGCCGTCCCCGCCCGCAACCACCACGCCCCAAAACAATCAGGGCTGGTTTGTGGAAGAGGATCATCTGAAGTAACTCGGGACTTTTAATCCCAGTCAAAGCCCAACTGAGCGCCGCTATCTTCCCCGGCCAGCTCGACACTGACTCCCACCAGCCGCACGCCGCGGCCCTCGGCCCGCCCCCAGGCCTGCTCGCACAACTTCAGCGCCGAGTCCAGCTCGGGCACCGTGGTGCGCCGGGACAGCGTGGTCTGCTCGAAATCCTCGAACTTGAGCTTGATGCACAGGCCGCAAATGGCCCGCTCACCCAGCCGGCGCCGCAGCTCGGGCCAGAGCCGGGTCAATACTTCCCGGCCTTCCTCGGCGGCATAAATGTCGGCGGCCAGGGTGGTTTCCACCCCCACCGACTTGCGTATTCGGTCCACCTGCACCGGCCGTTCGTCAATTCCCTGTGCCCGCTGCCACAGCAGCCGGCCAAACTTGCCAAAACGGCGCGTCAGGGTCTCTTCGCCCGCGGCCACCGCCTGAGCGCAGGTCTCCAGCCCCATGGCCGCGAGCTTTTCCACCGTTTTTCGGCCCACACCGGGAATCTTGCCGAGGGCCAGACTGCTGACGTAATTCGCCACCGCCGCCGGCGGCAGTACAAACAGACCATCGGGCTTGTTTTCTTCCGAGGCGATTTTGGCCAGAAACTTGTTCGGCGCCACCCCCGCCGAGGCGGTGAGCTGTAATTCGTCACGAATGGCCCGGCGAATGTCTTCCGCTATCAGGGTGGCGCTGCCGTTAAACTGCGGGCTGCCGGTGACATCCAGATAGGCTTCATCGAGGGAAAGGGGCTCCACCAGCTCGGTGTAGCGCCGAAAGATGGCGCGGATCTGCTGCGAAACCCGCTTGTATTCGGCCATGTTGCCGGAGATCAGCAACAGCTCGGGGCACAACCGCAGTGCCTGATGGCTGGGCATGGCCGAGCGCACGCCATAGGCCCGGGCCGGATAGTTGCAGGTGGCAATCACCCCGCGTCGGCTGGCACTGCCACCGATGGCCAGGGGAATGTCCCGCCATTCGGGATGCGCACGCATCTCCACCGCGGCAAAGAAACAGTCCATGTCCACATGAATGATTTTACGCATTGACGAACTGGATAAACAGACAGTAGTTAAATACTAACCTGAGCTCGGTGCGGCGAAAAGCGCCAATTGGGCGTACTGAAGGGGAAAATCAGGGGGGAAAGTCGGCGCCGGCGACATTCTGGCCGCCAGCGCCGTAAAGATCAGATAATGCGGTTTTCTTCCAGCATTTTGCGGCGGGCTTCTTCCTTGGCCATTTTCTTCTTGCGGTTATCACACGGATCCGGGCAATCGCAGGCCTTCTCCACGCCGATACCGCCCAGGCCGCCACAGGAGCCGGAGATGGTCTTGCGCTGAATGATATAGCCGATGGCCATGGCGGCAATCACCAGGGCAAAGACTCCGAAGGTAACCAGAAAATACAGCATATCAACCTCTTAGATACTTCTTAAAGGCGCTGGACATATCCACCCTGAAACCGTCGTCCGTTTTGGTAAGCAGATAAACCGCCAGTCCCTGCTCCTCGGCAAAGGACAGCGCCCTGTCTGTTCCCATCACCGTCAGCGCCGTGGCCAGACCGTCCGCCATCATACAGGATGGATGGATCACTGTCACCGACGCCAGCCGGTGGGTGATCGGCTTGCCTGTGGTCGGATCCATGGTGTGAGACAAGCGCTTGCCGTCCAGCTCATAGTAGTTGCGATAATCCCCCGAGGTGGCCACGCTGGTGTTGGCCAGGGCCACTACCTGCTGCACCATGCCCTCACCCTGGCCGGGTTTTTCCACCGCAATGCGCCAGTCCTGACCATGGGCGTTCAGGCCGCTGGTTCTCACCTCACCGCCGATTTCCACCAAATGGTTGGTCAGCCCCTGCTCGGAGAGGTATTCCGACACCACATCCACGCCAAAGCCCTTGGCGATGGACGATAAATCCACATACAGCTCAGGCAATGACTTTTGCAGGTAGTCGCCGTCGGCGGCGGTCAGCACACTCAGGTGGTCGAGGCCGGTTCGTTCCCTGACCTCGGCCAGTTGCGCATCACTGGGAATTTGCGTGGGCCTGGCATCGGGACCAAAGCCCCACAGGTTAACCAGCGGACCCACGGTCACGTCCAGGGCGTCGTCGGTCAGCCGACCCAGTTGCAGCGCCGCGGTCACCACCTTTGCAGTATCACTCGACACCGCAAAGGGCGTGTCGCTTCGATGTTGATTAAACCGGCTCAGCTCGGAAGCTTTTCGGTAGGTGGACATCTGATCGTTGACCAGCTCCAGCCGGCGGTCGATCTCCGCCTGCAGCGCCGTTGCCCGGTCATCCTCGGCGCCCACTACCTTGATCGAGTAGTAGGTGCCCATGGTGTTGCCGGTCAGGTGCAACTGCGGGGCGGCGTCGTTCGCCGGCTGGCAGGCCGCCAATAAAAAGGCCAGCCCCAATGGGGCCAGCCAGTTGATTACGCGAGTCAGCATCAGTGCTTAACCACCAAAGTCATCCAGCAGGATGTTCTCGTCCTCAACGCCCAGGTTCTTAAGCATGTTGATAACGGCGGCGTTCATCACGGGCGGTCCACACATGTAGTATTCGCAGTCTTCCGGCGCTTCGTGATCGCGCAGGTAGTTTTCGAACAGTACGTTGTGAATGAAGCCGGTGTAGCCGTCCCAGTTGTCATCGGGCTGGGGATCGCTTAGTGCTACATGCCACTGGAAGTTGTCGAACTGCTCCTGCAGGCCGTCAAAGTCTTCCACATAGAACATCTCGCGCTTGGAGCGGGCACCGTACCAGAAGCTGATCTTGCGCTTGGAGTTCAGGCGCTTGAGCTGGTCGAAGATGTGCGAACGCATCGGTGCCATACCGGCACCACCGCCAACAAATACCATTTCGGCGTCGGTTTCCTTGGCGAAGAACTCACCAAAGGGACCGGAAATGGTGGCCTTGTCGCCGGCCTTCAGAGACCAGATGTAGGAAGACATCTTGCCGGGAGGAGCGGTCCAGTTGCTGGGCGGCGGAGTCGCGATCCGCACGTTCAGCATGATGATGCCTTCTTCTTCCGGGTAGTTGGCCATGGAGTAGGCACGAATCACTTCTTCGTCTACCTTGGACTCCAGATCGAAGATCTTGAACTTATCCCAGTCTTCGCGGTATTCCTCGGGCACATCGAAGTCTTTGTACTTGACGTGGTGAGGCGGCGCCTCAATCTGAATGTAACCACCGGCACGGAAAGGCACGCTTTCGCCGTTGGGGATCTTCAGTTTGAGTTCCTTGATGAAGGTGGCCTTGTTATCGTTGGAGATAACTTCACAATCCCACTTCTTGATACCGAACACTTCTTCCGGCAGTTCGATCTTCATGTCCTGCTTGACGTTCACCTGACAGGACAGGCGCTCGCCTTCGCGGGCTTCGCGCTTGGAGATGTGATCCAGTTCGGTGGGCAGGATCTCGCCGCCACCGTCCAGTACCCGCACACGACACTGGCCACAGGAGCCACCGCCACCACAGGCAGAAGATACGAAGATACCGTTAGCGGCCAGGGCACCCAGCAGTTTGACACCGGCACCTGAGGTAATCGCCTTTTCGGGATCGTCGTTGATGCTGATAGTCACATCCCCTTCCGCGACGAGCTTGGACTTGGCAAACAGAATGACGCTTACCAGGGCCAGCACGATCACGGTGAACATGACCACGCCTAGAATGATTTCCATCGTTTATTCCTTTTCCGTCACTGGGTTTACAGAGAAATGCCAGAGAAAGACATGAAGCCGAGGGCCATCAGGCCGGCGGAAATAAAGGTGATACCCAGGCCACGCAGGCCATTGGGCACATCCGCATACTTCATCTTCTCACGCAAACCGGCCAGCAGCACGATAGCCAGCATCCAGCCTACACCGGAACCAAAACCGTAGACGATGGACTCGCCGAAGTTGTAGTCCCGCTGCACCATGAAGGACACACCACCAAAGATGGCGCAGTTCACGGTGATCAGCGGCAGGAAGATACCCAGGGCGTTGTAAAGCGCCGGGAAGAACTTGTCCAGGGTCATTTCCAGGATCTGCACCAGCGCCGCAATTACCCCGATAAAGGTAATGAAGTTCAGGAAGCTCAGATCCACGCCTTCGACCATGGCGCCGTCTTTCAGGATGAAGTTATAGATGAGGTTGTTCACCGGTACCGCAATGGTCAGTACCACGATAACGGCCACACCCAGACCAAAGGAGGTCTTTACCTTCTTGGACACCGCCAGGAAGGTACACATGCCCAGGAAGAAGGCCAGTGCCAGGTTCTCGATGAACACCGCACGAACAAACAGACTCAGATAATGTTCCATCTTTTACTCCTTGGCCTCCACCTGCTCGGGACGGAAGGTACGCAGTACCCAGATAAAGCCCCCGATGATAAAGAAGGCACTCGGCGGCAGCAGCAGCAGGCCGTTGGCCTGATACCAGCCACCATTTTTGATCAGCGGCAGGATTTCAATGCCAAACCAGGTGCCGGAGCCGAACAGCTCACGAATGGTGGCCACCACCAGCAGGATCAGGCCGTAGCCCAGGCCGTTACCGATGCCATCCAGGAACGACATCATGGGCGGGCTCTTCATGGCGTAGGCTTCGGCGCGACCCATGACGATACAGTTGGTGATGATCAAGCCAACGAACACCGACAGCTGCTTGGAGATGTCATAGGCGTAGGCTTTCAGGATCTGGTCCACCACGATTACCAGGGAGGCGATGATCGCCATCTGGGCAATAATCCGTACCGAGTTGGGGATCTGGTTGCGAATAAGCGAGATAAACAGGTTGGAGAACGCCGTTACCGCAATTACCGCCAGCGACATTACGAATGCCGTCTGCATCTGCGAGGTCACCGCCAGGGCAGAACAGATACCCAGCACCTGAAGGGCGATGGGGTTGTTGCCGATGATGGGACCGAACAGAACCTTTTTCATTTCAGCTTTATCAGCCATTGTTCAGTTCTCCTTCACGAACCTTGGCCAGGAAAGGACCAAAGCCTTTCTCACCCAGCCAGAATTCAAAGGTTTTTTGCACACCGTCGGAGGTCAGGGTAGCACCGGACAGACCGTCAACGCTGGAAGGGGCACCGGCGGGGGCACCGCCCTTGACCACTTTCAGCGCCGGCTCGCCGTTTTCGTCGTACAGTTTCTTGCCGACGAACTGGGCACGCCAGCTGGGGTTTTCCACCTCACCGCCGAGTCCGGGAGTTTCACCCTGCTCGTAGTAGGTGATGCCCTTGATGGTGTTGCCATCGGGGGCTACCGCCACAAAGGCGTACATGGTGGACCACAGGCCCTGACCGTGTACCGGCAGAATGATGCTGTCCAGCTCGCCGTTTTCATCCTTGGCTAGGTATACCGGGGCCAGGTTGGCGCGACGGCGAATGCCGGCCGGATCCTCTTCTCCACTCAGCGCGATGCTGGTGGCCGGATCCTTGGCGGCATTGCGCTGGTTGTAACCGGCGGCAGACTGGTCGGTCAGCTCACCTGTGGTCAGATCCAGCAGGCGGGCGTCAATGAAGCGGTCATAGGTTTCCGCCACATTGTCACGGCCCAGGCCAGCCACGTCGACGATGTTGGTCTGAACGTCCAGCGCCTGGTTGCGCTGTTGGGTCGGCTTCAGCATCACGGCGGCGCCGGATACGATGATGGAGCAGACCAGGCAGAGGCTGCCGACAACGGCAAAGGTTCTGCCGATAGTTTCTTTCTTAGCCACGGGCCAGCCTCCGTTTGATGTTTGCCTGAACCACAAAGTGGTCGAACAGGGGAGCGAACAGGTTGGCGAACAGAATGGCCAGCATCATGCCCTCGGGGAAGGCCGGGTTGACCACGCGGATCAGCACCACCATGACGCCGATCAGGGCGCCGTACCACCACTTGCCCTTGTTGGTAAAGGACGCGGATACCGGGTCGGTGGCCATGAACATCATGCCGAAGGCGAAACCACCCAGCACCAGGTGCCAGTGCCAGGGCATGGAGAACATGGCGTTGGTGTCGGAACCGATCAGGTTGAACAGGGTCGCGGTAGCCACCATGCCGACCATGACGCCGCCCACGATACGCCAGGAGGCAATACCCAGGTAGACGATGAACAGGCCGCCGAGCAGGATGGCCAGGGTAGACACTTCACCGATGGAACCCTGAATGTTACCGATAAAGGCATCCATCCAGCTGATGACGGCGCCGGTGTTGGCATCCATCAGGGCAGCTTGGCCGCCGGCGGCCCACTGGCCCAGGGCGGTGGCGCCGGAGAAGCCGTCAACGGCGGTCCACACGGTGTCACCGGAGATCTCGGCCGGGTAGGCGAAGAACAGGAACGCACGACCCGCCAGCGCCGGGTTGAGGAAGTTCTTGCCGGTACCGCCAAAGATTTCCTTGGCCATGACCACACCGAAGGTAATGCCCAGGGCCGCCTGCCACAGCGGCAGGGTGGCGGGCACGATCAAGGCGAACAGTACGGACGTCACGAAGAAGCCTTCGTTCACTTCGTGCTTGCGCACGGAGGCGAACAGTACTTCCCAGAAACCACCGACGAGGAACACGGTCAGGTAGATGGGCAGGAAGTAGGTGGCACCCAGCAGCAGCTTGCTGCCCCAGCCGGCCCCGTCACCCAGGGTTGCCCCCAGGCTCTCGGCCAGACCGTAACGCCAGTTACCATCGATCACACCGGCCAGATCGGCCGGGCTGTACATGTTGGTGAGGGCCGCAATGGCCTGGCCACCGGTGTTGTACATGCCGAAGAACATGGCGGGGAAGGTCGCCATCCACACCATGATCATGATGCGCTTCAGGTCGATGCTATCGCGCACATGGGAGGAGCGACGAGTAACCATGCCCGGGGTATAGAGCACGGTGGCCACCGCTTCGTACAGGGCGTAAAACTTCTCGTATTTACCACCCGGTTCGAAATGGTGTTCCATTTTTTCCAGAGTGTGCTTCAAACTCATTTCTCTTAGCCCTCTAGCTCAATCTTGGTCAGACACTGACGCAGCACCTGGCCGTAATCGTACTTGCCCGGGCACACATAGGTGCACAGCGCCAGATCTTCTTCATCCAGCTCCAGGCAGCCCAGGCTCTGGGCGCTGTCGGTGTCGCCGGACAGCAGATCACGCAGCAGCAGGGTCGGCAGAATGTCCAGCGGCATGATGCGCTCGTAGTTACCGATTGGCACCATGGCACGGGCAGAGCCGTTGGTGGTGGTGGTCAGGTCAAACAGCTTGCCCTTGGCCAGGTGGCCCAGGTAGGCACGGGTGACCGAAAACTTGTTGGAACCCGGGGCCAGCCAGCCCATGAATTCCTTCTCGCGGCCTTCCTTCAGCACGGAGACCTGCAGGTGGTAGCGACCCAGGTAGGCGTGAGGACCATTGGCGGTATTGCCGGACAGTACCGAACCGGAAATCACACGGTTTTCACCGTCCTGCAGCTCGCCTGCGGTCAGCTCATCCAGAGAGGCGCCGAGGCGGGTGCGCAGCAGACGCGGCTTGTTGACCACGGGTCCGCCCAGTGCCACCACGCGATCGGTGCAGATTTCACCGGTGGTGAACAGCTTGCCGAAGGCGATAACGTCCTGGTAGTTGATGTACCAGACCACCTTGCCAGGCACGACCGGGTCGATGAAGTGAATGTGGGTGCCGGGCAGACCGGCCGGATGTACGCCACCGAACACATGTTCCTTGACGTTACCGGCGGTGGCCTGAGGCAGGCTGCCTTCGCCCTTGCACACGTGCACCTGGCCGTCGGTCAGGCGGCTCAGCACCTGCAGGCCGTCGGTAAACGCCTGGGCGTTTTCCTTGATCACCAGCTCGGCATTGGCGCAAAGCGGGTTGGTGTCCATGGCGGTAACGAAGATGGAGCGCGGAGTGGAGCCCAGCGCCGGCACCTTGCTGTAGGGGCGGGTGCGCAGGGCGGTCCACATGCCGGATTCAACCAGCTGCTCCTGCACGGTTTCACGTTCCAGTTTGGCCAGTTCGGCAGAGCCGTAGCTTTTGAAAGTAATCTGCTCTTCGCTGTCATCAACGGCAATAACAACGGATTGCAGCACACGTTTGGCGCCACGGTTAATTTCAACCACTGTACCGGCGGCGGGAGCTGTGAACTTGACGCCAGGATTCTTCTTGTCTTCGAAGATAACCTGACCTTTCTTGACGCGATCCTCTACCTTGACGTGCATGGTAGGGCGCATACCCACATACTCCTCGCCCAGCGTAGCAACGCGCTTGATGGCAGGACCATCGTAGATTACTTGCTCTGGTGCCCCGGCAATTGGGAGGTCCAGTCCTTTTTTAATTGTAATCATACTCACTTGCACTACTTGTTAGGGGAAGACAGGTACTTGCCATGCTGAGCATGACAACATGCTGATGAGTCGCTACCGGCATGTTCGCATCGCCCTGACAACAGCACGACTACACTCCGGTAACATCCAGCCCGATTTAAAAGGCGCGTAATTCTAGCACTTTTACCGTTGCGGCTGCCACGGCAATCACTAAAAATTACCGTCACCGCCAGCAAAATTGGCTTGCCTGATATTTCGCCAAGCAAAAATAAGGCCATGATTTTGAAGGAAGAATCATGCTTTGGTCGCAAGCGGCGCCAAAATGGAAGCGCTTTTCAACGAACCCCGCCTTATAACAAATTTGCTAACCGTGAATAACAGCCGGCTCAGGCCGACGCGCCGCCCTTGCCCATGCAGTTGGGGCTGGCAGGCACCGCTCCCCGTTCCTGCCATTCGGCCGGGGTCAGGGTGTGCAGCGCCAGGGCATGCACGCCGCCGGCCAGCTCGTCGGCCAGCAGGCCGTTGAGGGTGCGGTGACGGGCCAGCAGGCGCTGGCCTTCAAAGGCCTGGCTCACCACCACCAGCTTGAAATGGGTTTCCGAGCCCGGCGCAACGCTGTGCATGTAACTTTCGTTAATCACCTCCAGGTGCTCGGGCGTCAGTGCCTCCTTGACCTTGTGCTCTATGGTGCTTTGCATCGACATGGCGTTCTCCTCGTAAATATCAGGACAGATGACAGGCACAACCTTCACCCGCTTTCACTCCGGTGTGGCCAGCCTGCGAAAAGTCAGGTTGATTCGTTGGCCCCCGGCCCGGGTCATTCTGGGCAGGGCGTGGCGCCAATGATGCTGCATTTCTCCCGCCATCACCAGCAGGCTGCCGTGCTCCAGCCATAGCTCGCGCCGCTCGCCGCCATCATGGCGCAGCATGAAACGCCGGCGTTCGCCCAGGCTGACCGAGGCAATCATGGGGTTGCGCCCGAGTTCGGGCTCATCGTCGGCATGCCAGCCCATGCTGTCGTGACCGTCGCGGTAAAGATTGAGCAGCACGCCGTCAAAGGGCTGAGCGCAGATAACCTCAAGCCGCTGGGCAATGTCTTGCACCAACGGGTGCCAGGGCTCGGGCCGGCGCTCCCGGCCGGAGTAGCGGTAAGGCCAGTCCCCCATCCAGCAAGACAATCTGGGCTCGTGCACTTCCCGGCCAAACATCGTCAGCCGGTGCTGTTGCCAGGGAATGTCCCGGCTTAACTTCGCCTGCCAGGCGTCCGCCTCGGCGGCAAAGGCATCGGGCCACCACAACAGGCGCCCCTGGTTGAGCGTGAGCCACTCGGGCTCGGGCCATAGCTGCATGCTGATTTTCCCCTTCAAACTGGTAAAATGCCGCCCTTTGCAATCAGCAGGCATGAATCCCATGAATCATCACTTTCCCCTGCCCGAAGGCGGCGAGCTCGAGCTGCACCGCTATCCGCGCCAGGCCCGTCACGGCCTGCAGGCCTGGGAGGCGGCGGACGAATATATCATGAACGAGCTGGCCACCCTGGACTGGGACCGGCATGCGCCCTTGGTGATTCTCAACGACGGCTTTGGCGCCCTCACTCTTGGGCTGCATTCGCACCGGCCTTATACCCTGACCGACTCGCGCATTGCCGAACTGGCCCTGGCCGCCAACGCCGCCGACAACGGGCTCGAGCCCGGCTGGCGTGCGCTCAACAGCCTGGAAGAGTTACCCGGGACTCCCGGCCTGGTGCTGATGAAGCTGCCCAAGACCAACGCCATGCTCGAGCACCAGCTCGCCGCCATCAGCCGGGTGGCCGGGCCGAATACTCAAATCGTGGCCGGCGCCAAGGCCAAGGACGTGCACACTTCCACCCTGAAACTGTTTGAGCAGATGCTTGGCCCCACCCGTACCAGCCTGGCCTGGAAAAAGGCCCGGCTGATCTTTGCCGAGCGGGATATGAATATCGCCCCCATGGCCGCCCCCGCGCCGCTGTCCTGGCCGCTGGAAGGCACCCATTTCACCCTTCATAACCACGCCGGCGTGTTCTCCCGTGCCAGCCTGGATATTGGCGCCCGCTTTATGCTGGAGCACCTGCCCGCCAATCGCCCCGGACGCGTAATCGATCTGGGTTGCGGCAACGGCGTGCTGGGGTTGATGACCCTGGCCCGTAACCCGCAAGCCACGGTGACCTTTGTGGACGAATCGCATATGGCGGTGGAAAGTGCCCGCCTGAATGTGGAACGCAATTTGCCGGAGGCCATGGAGCGCGCCCGCTTTGTGGTCAATAACTGTCTCGACGGCATGGGCCCCGACAGCGCCGATCTGGTGCTGTGCAACCCGCCCTTTCACCAGCAGCAGGCCATTACCGATCATATTGCCTGGCAGATGATGACCGACGCCCGCCGAGTGCTGCGCCGGGGCGGCGAGCTGTTGCTGGTGGGCAACCGCCACCTGGACTACCACCAGAAGCTCAAACGGCTGTTCGGCAATCAGCGGGTAGTGGCATCCAACCGCAAATTCGTTATTCTGAGAGCCATTCATACCGCCTGAAGGAAATATTCATGAACTGCATCAAATGGTTGACCGCTCCCCTGCTGGCCCTGGGGCTGACCGCCTGCGCCAGCTACTACCCCATTGCGGTGGACGTAAACCCGGCACCGGCCCAGGTGGGCGGCGGCGTGTACCGGGGCCAGACCCTGGCGTTGTCGAGCGCCGACAACCGGGCCAGCGATTTCATTATTCAGATTGAGCAGAAAGACAAGTCGCCGGTGGTGGTGGGTGCCGCCAACAACCTGCGACTGCAGATGGAGCAGGCCCTGGCGCAGGGATTCAGCACGCAGGGCGCCTTTATCGAGCAGGGTGCCAACACCCGTGCCACCCTGGAGCTGCAGGAGGTGCTGTCCCGGGTCATTCGCGGCCACATCAGTTATGACGTGGTGCAGAAGGTGCGGGTACAGCTGGTGCTGGAGCGGGACGGCCGCCGCGTGGTCAAGCAGTATCGCCGCAGCGCCCAGCAGGAATTCCCCGGCCGCCTGCACCCCGAGCTGGCCCCGGTCACCGAGGCCCTCAACCAGCAGCTGAGCCTGATGGTGCAGGACATTCTCGCCGATCGTGACGTACAGAGCTTTATCAACGGTAACTAAATGAAAAAACTACTGATACTGCTGGCGGGCCTGTTCACCGCCACCGCCGCCCTGGCCGCCCCCCGCGTGGAGCTGGTCACCAATATGGGCACGCTGGAAGTGGAGCTCAATGAACAGGCTGCGCCCCACACCGTGGCCAACTTTCTGCGTTATGTGGACGACGGCAGCTATGCCGGCTCCCTGTTTCACCGGCTGATCCCGGGGTTTGTGGTGCAGGGCGGCGGCTTTAACGCCGACTTTGATCGCCTGCCCACCTATGATCCGGTGCAGAACGAGTCGGGCAACGGCCTGTCGAACACCACCGGCACCATTGCCATGGCCCGTACTCAGGACCCGCACAGTGCCACCCGCCAGTTCTATATCAACCTCGGCGACAACCCCTCGCTGGATGGCGGCCGCCGCGCCGGCTACACCGTATTTGGCCGCGTGGTCAAGGGGGAAGAGGTGCTGCAGCGTATGGCCGCCGTGCCCACCGGCATGAGCCTGCAACTGCGCGCCCGGGACGTACCGGAAGAGCCCATCGTGCTTGAGCAGGTTCGCCGCCTGAGCGGGAGCTAAGCCATTCTCGCCCGGGTTCTGAAATGGCAGCAAAGCCTGTCGCTCTACACCGAGCGGCGGGTGCTGATCATGCTGGCGCTGGGGTTTTCTTCCGGTCTGCCGCTGCTGCTGGTGTTCGGTACCCTGTCATTCTGGCTGCGGGAGGCCGGCGTCAGTCGCACCAGCATCGGCTTTTTCAGCTGGGTGGCGCTGGCCTACGGGGTGAAGTGGCTGTGGTCGCCGCTGGTGGACAGGCTGCCGCTGCCGCTGTTGTCCCGCTGGCTGGGGCGGCGGCGCGGCTGGATGCTGTTCTCCCAGGGCATCATCATGGCGGCGCTGACGGGCATGGCCCTGTCCGATCCCACCACGGATCTCGCCCAACTGGCGCTGTTCGCCCTGGCGGTGGCCTTTGCATCCGCCACCCAGGACATCGTCATCGACGCCTACCGCATCGAATCGGCCCCGGAACGACTGCAGGGAGCGCTGGCCGCCGCCTACATGACCGGTTACCGGCTGGCAATGATCCTGGCGGGCGCCGGGGCGCTGGCCATCGCCGCCTGGGCCGGGTCCGACACCGGCTATAACATGACAGGCTGGCAAACCGCCTACCTGGCCATGGCCGGCTGCATGCTGGTGGGGGTGATCACCTGTTTGCTGCTGCACGAACCCGACGTGGATCTGGGCGCGCAGCAGCGCTCACAGCAGGAGCACCGCGCCCGGCTGGTCACCGCCGGCTGGCCCGGCTGGCTGGCGGGGCTGATGGCCTTTGGCAAAAGTGCCGTGGTGGCTCCCTTTGCCGATTTTATCGGGCGCTTTGGCTGGCACGCCCTGTTGATCCTGGGGTTGATCGCCAGCTACCGCATTGCCGACGTGGTGATGGGGGTGATGGCCAATCCGTTTTACGTGGACATGGGCTTTTCCAAGACCGAAATCGCCACCGTCACCAAGGTGTATGGGGTGATCATGACCCTGGCCGGAGCCGCCGTGGGCGGTGTACTGGTCAGCCGCTTTGGCACCCTGCGCATTCTGATGCTGGGCGCCCTGCTCACCGCCGGCACCAACCTGCTGTTTGCACTGATGAGCCAGCTGGGCCCGGACGTGCGCCTGTTGACGGTGATCATTTCGCTCGACAACCTGAGCGCCGGCATTGCCACCGCCGCCTTTATCACTTATCTGTCGAGCCTGACCAACGTGGCCTTTTCCGCCACCCAGTACGCCCTGTTCAGCTCGGTGATGCTGCTGCTGCCCAAGTTCGTGGCCGGCTTCTCGGGCCTGGTGGTGGACGCCATCGGCTACGCCGGCTTCTTTACCGGCACCGCCGCACTGGGTTTGCCGGTACTGGTGCTGATTGCGGTGGTTGCCCGACGGGTGCCGGCTCAACACCGTAGGTTGGAATAAGCCTCAGCGAATTCCGACATGCCGCCGTCGCCTTCATGTTGGAATTCGCTTCGCTCATTCGCAACCTACCGCTGCTCCTCGCACCCTGCCGCTTTAATCCCTAAAGTTGTTGAACTGCAGGGGTTGATCCTGCTCTTCGGCGCGCAGCATGGCCATAACCTGCTGCAGATCGTCGCGCTTCTTGCCGGTCACCCGCAGCTGCTCGCCCTGAATCGAGGCCTGCACCTTGATTTTGCTGTCCTTGATCTTCTTGACCAGCTTCTTCGCCAAGGCATTGTCAATGCCCTGAAGAAAGCTCATTTCCTGCACATGGCGCTTGCCCGAACGTACAATGCTGCCCGCATCCAGCACGCGAACGTCTATGCCCCGCTTGATCAGGGCCCCCCGCAGCATGTCCCGCATCTGCTGCAGTTGCAGCTCGGCATCGGCGGCCAGCTTTACCTTGTTGTCGTTGAGTTCAAAACTGGCTTCCACGCCACGAAAATCATAGCGGGTGGCCAGCTCGCGGTTGGCGTTTTCAACGGCGTTACGTACTTCGTTCATTTCCACTTCGGAAACAATATCAAAAGAGGGCATGAAAGCTCCTTGAATGGGCATTAAAACCGCTGGCAACGGCCGCGGTTCACGGCTAACGTATGGCATTAATAACAGACAATAATATCAAAGTTCAGGGAGAGAGTGATGCGCGAGTGGACCATATTGGGGGCCGGAGCCCTGGGCTGCACCTTTGCCGCCCTGCTGACGGCAAAACACCGGCCGGTGTCGTTGTTGCTGAGTGAACGGCACCGGCGCCATTTTCATCCGGCACTGGAATTTATCGCCCTTAACGAGCGCCGCCGGCTGGTAAGCACTCACCCCCGCCATGCCGAGCAGGCCGGCGGCATCGAGTGCCTGCTGGTCATGACCAAGGCCTATCAGGTGCTGCCCGCCCTGAACAACCTGCGCGGCCTGCCTGCCGACACTCCTATCATACTGCTGCACAACGGCATGGGCGTGGCCGAGGCGGTGGCCCGCGCCTTTCCCCACAACCCGCTGCTGGCGGGCGTCACCAGCCATGGTGCCCTCAAGGAAGGCCCCTGGCAGGTGCGTCACACCGGCAAGGGCGAAACCTGGCTGGGGCCGGTCAACGACAAGGGCAGAGCGTTTGCCCACCTGATCAAGCCCCTGGCCGACGCTTTGGGGCATGCCGAGTGGAGCGAAGACATTGTCTCGCTGCAGCATCGCAAGCTCGCCATCAACGCCGTGATCAACCCCCTCACCGCCTGCCACCATATTCGCAACGGCCAGCTGCACGAGCCCCGCTTTGCCGACGTGCTCAACCAGCTGGCCGAGGAGGTACACGCGGTGCTGACCCGGCTGGGGGAAACCGAGACCCTGGCGCAGTTTCTGCGCCGGCTTAACAGCGTGATTGGGCTGACCGCCACCAATTATTCCTCCATGCACCAGGATCTGGCCCACGGCCGCCCCACCGAGATCGACTACATCACGGGTTATGTGCTGAAACATGCGGAAGACTTACCGGTGCCGGTGTGCCGGCAGTTGTATAACGAGGTGAAAAAACAGGGCGGGTAAGCAGTGAGAAGGAAAACGTGAGGAGTGAGGGGGAAGGAGTTTTTCCTCCCTCCTCACCGATTCAGGGCTTGTATACCTTTACATTGTCAAAGCCCTGCTCTTTCAGGTGAATGGCCTGCAGCCGGCTCATCACACCCCGGGCGCAATACAGCAGATAGGTCTTGTTCTGATCCAGCTCGCCAAACTGATGGGCCAGGCGGAAAAACGGCAGGTGCATCACCTTGTGGCCGTCCACTTCCAGCGGCGATAGCTCTTCTTCCTCGGGGGCACGAATGTCGAGGATCACCTCTTCCTCGCTGGCCTGTTCACTGAATTCCACTTCCGGCACCTCCCATACCTTGCCCAGATCGCGCACGTCTTCCACAAACGACGCCTGCACCGCGGTGTCGAGCACGCCGAAGTCAAAATTGGCTTCCTCTTCTTCCACCTTGCTCAGCACCGCCTTGATGGTGGGCTTCTGGGAAATCACACCGCAGTATTCCGGCATTTTTTCCGCATAGGCGGCGGTGCCGATGGCCCTGGCCTGATCGATGATGTCCTGCTTATCGGTGGCGATCAGCGGGCGCAGGATCAGGGTGTCGGTCACTCGATCGATGACGTTGAGGTTGGTCACGGTCTGGCTCGATACCTGTCCCATGGACTCACCGGTGACCAGGGCGTTGATGGCCAGACGCTCGGCCACGGCGGCACCGGCGCGCATCATCATGCGCTTAAGCACCACGCCCATGTGGCCCTTGTCGATCTTTTCCAGGATCTCGGTTACCACGCCCTCAAAGGGCACCGAGATAAACTTGACCCGGTGCGACGCGCCGTATTTCTTCCACAAAAAGTGCACCACCTCGCGCACCCCGGCCTCGTGTTCGCGCCCGCCCAGGTTGAAGAAGCAGTAATGCACCCGGCTGCCGCGCTTGATGAACTGGTAGGACGACACGCCGGAGTCGTAGCCGCCCGACATCAGGCTGAGCACGCTTTCCTGGGTGGCGATGGGAAAGCCACCCATGCCGGCGTGCTGCTCACTCACCAGGTACAGCTTGTCGTCGTCCAGCTCCAGGTTGATCTGCACATCGGGCTGCTTGAGCTTGACGCCGCCGGTCTCGCAACGCTGATTCAGGCCGCCGCCCACATAGCGTTCCACGTCCAGCGAGCTGAACTCCTGCTTGCCCCGGCGCTTGGCGCGCACGCAAAAGGTCTTGCCGGCCAGCTGGTCGCCGAACATGGCCTGGGTATGCTCGAGAATGTCGTCCATCGACGACACCTTGTATTCCACCACCTCCAGAAACGACTGAATGCCGGGAATACAGGCCAGCGCCTCAATCAGCATGCGGCGGCTGTCTTCGTCGTTGTTGTTGCTGCGCACCACCAGCTTGTCCCAGTCGGCACGCACCTTGACGGTCTCATCCAGGGGCTTGAGGGTGTTGCGAATATTGCCGGAGAGAATCTTGCTCATGCGCTGGCGCACCGACTTGCTCTTGATGGTAATTTCAGGATGAAGCTTGATGATAAATTTCATAATTCGGTACGCTCAGACAACACATAAAAAAGAAAGCCCGGCATTATACACGTGCCGGGCTTGCGGTTAAAAGAAAAGCAGTTCAGGGAGTGCCGGGCGGCACCGCCTCCAGGGGCTCGGTATACACCGGTTTGCCCTGGGAAATGGTGATTTCCACCCGCCGGTTGCGGCGGCGGTTTTCGGCGCTGTCGTTGGCCACCAGCGGCTTGGTGTCGGCCAGGCCCATGACGATCATGCGGGCGTCATCAAACCCCTGAGTGCGCCTGAGCTGATCCGCCACCGCCAGCGCCCGCTGAGTGGACAGCTCCCAGTTGGAGCTGAACAGCTCGTGGCCGCTGTTAATGTCATCGGAATGGCCGGACACCAGGATCTCGCCGGGCACATTCTTCACCAGGTCGCCAATCAGCCGAATCACCGGCCAAAACTGGGGCTGCAAAAACGCCGAGCCGGCGGGAAAAGAGGCGTTTTCACGAATGCGGATCACCACCTGCTGCCCCAGGGCCTCGATTTCAATGGCGTCCTGCTCAATGGCGCTGCTCAGTTGCTCGGCCAGGGCCTGGGCCAGACTCACCGACTCGGCGCTGGTCTGGGGCATGTCGGGCTGCTGGCTGCCACTCATGTTGCCGTCTTCCCGGCTCTGGCCCGAGGCCCGCTCCGACTCGCCGGGCTGAAAGTCCAGCTCGGTGAGGGTGGAATCGGTGGTGTGCTGCATGACGGTGCTGATGGGCGTGGGCTCGGGCCGGCCGGGGCGAAACTCCAGGGCGATGACCGAGGTGCCCTTGGGAATTTCGGTGACCTCAATCTGGTTCTGCACCCCAAAGGCATATTTCATGCTGCCGGCGATCTGCTTGAACTTGAGCACGTCCATCTCGGCAAAGGCCAGCAGCAACACGAAAAAGCTCATCAGAATGGTGGCCAGATCGGCAAAGGTCGCCATCCAGGCGGGCGCGCCGGCCGGCTGTGGCTTGCTCTTTTTGGCCACTATTCCTCCTTGGTGCGCTTGTTCTCGGCCAGGTAATTCTCCAGCAGGCCCTGCAGTACCCTGGGATTCTGGCCGTCCTGAATGCCAAGCACGGCGTCCATGATCAGCGTGCGGTTAAGCCGCTCCTCTTCCGAACGCAGATCCAGCTTGTCGGCAATGGGCAGCGCCACCATGTTGGCCAGCATGGCGCCATACAGGGTGGTGAGCAGCGCAATGGCCATGGCCGGGCCGATGGCCTTGGGGTCATCCATATTGGCCAGCATGGCCACCAGACCGATAAGGGTACCTATCATGCCCATGGCCGGGGCCACATCCCCCAGGGCGCGAAAGATTTTGGCTCCCTGCTCCTGGCGTTCGGCGTTGAGGTCGATGTCCTTTTCCAGCGCCGCCTTCACCACTCCCTGGTCGTGGCCGTCCACCAGCATGTTTACCGCCTTTTGCAGAAAGGGATTGGTGATCTGCGCCTCTTCCAGCGCCAGAAAGCCCCCCTTGCGCGCCGCGTCGGCCAGGTCCACCACCCGCTCAATCAGCTCTTCGGGCTTTTCCAGCTTGAACATAAAGGCCTTGGCGGCCACCTTGGCGGCCCCCAGAAACTGCCCGAGGTTGAATTTCATCATCACCACAAACAGAGAGCCGACAAAAACAATGAAAATGGACGGTACGTCCACATACATGGTGATGCTGCCTCCCAGCACCATCGCCATGGCGACAAATGCAAACCCGCCAATCAGTCCGATCAGTGTTGCCAGATCCAAAATGGGCATCCTCTTCAGTTAGCGCAAGCAATACGACTCAATCTTACCCCTTGCGAGTGAGTTTTGTCGCCGAAGTTGTTATCGGCACCGCACAAAAATGCTTAACGGCGGGCTGGCCCCATAGTTGAAAGTCGCTAATCCTTCGCCAAATTCCGGGCAGCGGTGTTACTATTGGCCCAATTTTGCAAGCGATCGAACAGAGGATGCCCGTGGCTGCCAGAAAACCGGAAAACATGGACTTTGAAAGCGCACTCGCCGAGCTGGAAGGCCTGGTAGGCCAGCTGGAGCAGGGCGAGCTGAGTCTGGAGCAGGCGCTCAAGTCGTTTGAACGGGGGGTGCAGCTGGTGCGCGCCGGCCAGCAGCGGCTGAGCCAGGCCGAGCAACAGGTGAAGGTACTGATGAGCGACGGCGACACCCTGGCCGACTTCGCCACCGGCGAGGAGTCCCAGCCATGATTGCGCAGTGGCAACAGCAATATGGCGAGCGCATTAACGCCGCCCTGCGCCGGGCCCTGGACCGGCTCGATGACCTCGCCCCCGGCCTGCGCGACGCCATGGAATATGGCCTGCTGCAGGGCGGCAAGCGGGTGCGGCCCATGCTGGTGTATGCCACCGCCGGGCTGCACACCGACACCGACCAGCAGGCCGCCGATGCCGCCGCCGCCGCCATTGAGTGCATTCACGCCTATTCGCTGATCCACGACGATCTGCCGGCCATGGACAACGACGACCTGCGCCGGGGCAAACCCACGGTGCACAAGGCCTTTGACGAGGCCACCGCCATTCTCGCCGGTGACGCCCTGCAGACCCTGGCCTTTGAGCTGGTCAGCCAGGCTGGCGACGATCTGCCCGCCGAGCGCCGGCTGCGGCTGGTGCAGGAGCTGGCCACCGCCAGCGGCTATGGCGGCATGTGCGGCGGCCAGGCGCTGGACATTTACCACGAGGGCAAGCCGGTAGAACGCGCCACCCTGGAAACCATTCATCGCCACAAGACCGGGGCGCTGATCCGCGCCGCGGTGCGCATGGGGGCATTGTGTTCCCCCGCCATGCAGGAAACCGAGCTGGCCGCGCTCAGCCGCTACGCCGAGGCCATTGGCCTGGCGTTTCAGGTGCAGGACGACATTCTCGACATTACCGCCGACACCGCCACCCTGGGCAAAACCCAAGGGAAGGATCTGGCCCAGCAGAAAAGCACCTATCCGGCGCTGCTGGGACTGGACGGCGCCCGCGCCCTGGCCGCTAGCCTGCACCGGGACGCCCTCGCCGCCCTGGCCGGCCTGCCCGGCAATACCGAAACACTGGAAGCCTTCGCCCACTACATCGTGCAGCGCGAATACTGAAGCGACAACAATAACGACAAGCCTATGAGTCTGAATATTGCCGATTACCCCACCCTGGCCCTGGCCAACCTGCCGGAAGAGCTGCGCAGCCTGCCCCAGGAGCGCCTGCCGGCGTTGTGTGACGAGCTGAGATCCTATTTGCTGCACTCGGTCAGCCGCAGCAGCGGCCACCTGGCCTCGGGGCTGGGGGTGGTGGAGCTGACGGTGGCCCTGCACTATGTGTATCACACGCCCTTTGACCGCCTGGTATGGGACGTGGGCCACCAGGCCTATCCCCACAAAATTCTCACCGGCCGGCGCGAGCGCATGGCCAGCATTCGCCAGTATGAAGGGCTGCACCCCTTTCCCTGGCGGGAAGAAAGCGAATACGACACCCTGTCGGTGGGTCACTCCAGCACCAGCATTGGCGCGGCGCTGGGCATGGCCATTGCCGCCGACGAAGAACGCCAGAACCGCAAGGTGGTGGCGGTGATCGGCGACGGCGCCCTTACCGCCGGCATGGCCTTTGAGGCCCTGAACCACGCCGGCGATCTGCACAAAGACATGCTGGTGGTGCTGAACGACAACGAGATGTCCATTTCCGAAAACGTGGGCGCACTCAACAACCACCTGGCCAGAATCATGTCGGGCTCGCTCTACAGCACCCTGCGCGAAGGGGGCAAAAAGGCGCTGGAAATGCTGCCGCCGCTGAAGGAACTGGCCCGGCGCACCGAGGAGCACCTCAAGGGCATGGTGGTGCCCGGCACCCTGTTTGAGGAGTTCGGCTTCAACTACGTGGGCCCCATTGATGGCCACGACATCGATACCCTGGTGGAAACCCTGCGCAATATGCGCAAGCTCAAGGGCCCGCAGTTTCTGCATGTGATGACCCGCAAGGGCAAGGGTTATCTGCCCGCCGAGCAGGATCCCATCGGCTATCACGGCGTGCCCAAGTTCGATCCGGCAGAAAGCTGCCTGCCCAAAAGCGCCCCGACCAGCCCCAGCTTTTCCAGCATTTTCGGCAACTGGCTGTGCGACATGGCCGGCGACTGCGACAAGCTGATGGCCATTACCCCGGCCATGCGCGAAGGCTCTGGCCTGGTGCGTTTTTCACGGGAATACCCCAAGCGCTATTTTGACGTGGCCATCGCCGAACAGCACGCCGTCACCCTGGCGGCGGGCCTGGCCATTGAAGGCAAAAAGCCGGTCGTGGCCATTTACTCCACCTTTTTGCAGCGTGCCTACGATCAGCTGATCCACGACGTGGCGCTGCAAAACCTGGACGTGCTCTTTGCCATCGATCGCGCCGGCATCGTGGGTGCCGACGGTCCCACCCATCAGGGCGCCTTTGATCTCAGCTTTTTGCGTACCGTGCCCAACATGGTGATCATGACCCCGGCCAACGAAAACGAATGCCGGCAAATGCTCTACACCGGTTATATGCACACCGGTCCGGCGGCGGTGCGCTACCCTCGCGGCAGCGGCTGCGGTGCCGAAATTGACGACACCATGACCGCCCTGGATATCGGCAAGGGCCGGCGCATGCTCAAGGGCAAGGGCGTGGCACTGCTGAACTTCGGCACCCTGCTGCCCGAAGCCGAAGCGGCCGCCAGAGCGCTTGATGCCACCCTGGTGGACATGCGCTTTGTCAAACCCCTCGACGAGACCCTGTTGCTGGATCTGCTCGCCGACCACGAGCTGCTGGTGACCATTGAGGAAAACACCATCATGGGCGGCGCCGGCTCGGCGGTGAACGAGTGCCTGATGCGCCATAAAAAACCGGTGCCGGTGCTGAACCTGGGGCTTCCCGACATCTTTATCGAGCAGGGCAGCCAGCAGCAGATCCTGGCCAAACTGGGCCTGGACGCCGACGGCATCACCAAAGCCGTGCAGGACTATCAGGCCCGCTGACACCGGCCCCACTTTCGTGGGGCACTCCATCCTTCGCTCCAGCGTGGATGTGTATCACGGGCTTTAAGACTCACTATGCGTTCCCACGCTGAGCGTGGGAACGAGAAAAAGGCGATAGCTCTCAGAATACGTCACCCCCGCGAAGGCGGGGGTCCATAGCAAACGGCTCCGGCTCTGCTGGCAACATAAAAAAAGCGAAACCACCCGGCTTCGCTTTTTGGTTTGTCTCTGCAGACGCTACCTTGTCATCAGTATTCTGCTCCATGCTCTGGATTCCCACCTTCGTGGGAATGACGTCCCCTTACGCCCCCATCACCAGGGTGGCGGCAATGGTGGTCATCATTACCCCCACCACAAACTCCAGCACCTTCCAGGCCTGCGGCCGCTGAAATACCGGGGCCAGCACCCGGGCGCCATACCCCAGGCTGAAAAAGAACACCAGCGAGGCACAGATGGCCCCCAGGGCAAACAGCCCCTGGGCCGGCTGATATTGGGTGGAGATGGAGCCCAGCAGCACCACCGTATCCAGATAGACATGAGGGTTCAGCCAGGTAAACGCCAGGCAGATGGCCACGGTTTTTGGCAGCGACTGCCGGGTGTCGCCCGCCGCCGTCATGGCGTGACTGGTGGCAAAGGCCGACTTGAAACTCAGAAAGGCATATACCGCCAGAAAGGTGGCCCCGCCGTAACGGGCAATGGTCTCAATGGCCGGAAACTGCTTCACGATGGCGCCAAAGCCTGCCACCCCGAGGGAGATCAATACCGCATCGGACAGGGCACAGACCGCACACACCACAAACACATGGTGGCTCTTGATGCCCTGTTTCAGCACAAAGGCGTTCTGAGAGCCAATGGCCAGGATCAAGGAAAAGCTAAGGGCAAAGCCGGAGAGAAAGGTGGACATAAATTTCGGACATATTTGCTTGTTATGGTCGCCGGCATAATACAGCCAACGACCGTCGCTGTCTGTGGCCTCGCATTCGCGCTAACGAAGCTAACTTATGCTCTAGCCCCTTTCAGCGGTAAAGGCTGATTTCCCGCTTATGGCGATCCCGATCGGGATCCTCGTTCGCCCTCACCAGCTCCAGCACTCTGATGTAGTCAGCCGGCAGGCCATGCTCCCCGGCGCCGTGAAGCACGTGGTCCTTGTACCATGAATACGGCGTCAGGCGGGCATCGATATGGGTGGCGACATAACTCACCGCAATCAGCTCTACTCCTGCCTGCGTCATCACCCGCACCGGTTTTTCATCATAACCGGCACCCAGGCCTTCCACCCGGTCCAGCCAGGGCTTTTCGGCCGGCGCAATGTTATACACCACACCGTAGACAAGGTCATTCTGATCTCCGGTCTTTAAAATATCGCACTTGCCCGAGCCATCCTTGCCGACCTTGTGAAACATCAGCCGGTGCCCGCCGAGCCGGGCCACCGCGATCACTCGAGCGGAAGGCACCCGAGCGCGCATTCGGGCAAGGGACATATTGGAGCCGTAAGCGAAGTAGTGCATGGGCTTGATAACGGCTACGACCAGGACGCTGAATCCTGGCAGACCAGGTGGATGATGGATGCCGGGCTCGATATCCAGAACGCCTGCATGCCGTCTGGCAAAGGCTCAATTTCGTCACAGCGAACCACTCCCGCCACGTTAAGCTGCCTTGCGGCACCGTCGATATCATCGGTGACCACTTCAAGCCAGGTCTCGGCCTGACTCAGGCCCGGAACCGAATCGAGCCAGAGGTTGTTGGCGCCAAACTGAAAGCCCACGGCAGGTGCCTGCTCCGTTATTTCCGGAAAACCGAGAACATCACGATAAAAGCGCACCGTTTCATCATACAAGTGAGGCGGTATCTTGATTGCGATATTACAGCCGGCTGTGAACTTCACTTTTTTGCTCATACGAGGACCCCTGAGTGCCTGACGCTGCATTAACTATACGCTTCTGGGAGCGAACATGATGATCGCCATTCCCAGCAAGGCGACTGATACCCCCACCAGATCCCATAAAGTGGGGCGAATGCCGTCCACTGCCCACAACCAAAGTATCGCCACAAAAATATAGACACCACCATAAGCGGCATAGACCCTGCCCGCCGCCGTTGGGTGCAGCGACAACAGCCAGGCAAACACCGCAAGAAAGAACACAGCCGGCACCAGCAGCCAGACCGACCTGTCTTCTTTTAACCACAAATACGGTAAATAACACCCCAGAATCTCTGCGATTGCCGTAATAAAGAACAAGCCGATGGTTTTTACTTCCAACAACTGAATGACCTCATTTGTCTGTTGTAACGCCTCATTCAGCGGTTTGTCCGCTGCAATGCTTTGTTAAATTTTAATCTAGAAAATGCTTAAGAAAGCGATAAAAAAGTTCTCTCTCACCGCACTCCAAATCGACTTCAAGAACATTACTCTCCAAACACTCTAGGGCTGAATCTACGATAATCCTAGCTAAATCAATAACCCTTTCTGGATTGATTAGAGTTGTATGTTCAGGTTTGAAAGTTAATATATTCCCATCCCATGGTGTTTCTGGATATTGAACGAGTACATCTATTTCCCGGTCAAACTGAAAATAATAACTTGGTTTATTAGCATGAAGTGCCTTCGCCATTAAGCTTGCATTGTGTAAGAAAGAATTCCTTAAAGCGTAGAGGGCTTTCACATCGTCGCTACCTTCTTCGTAGTCAGCAAAGTAATACAACGCTTTATTTATGCTACTGGCATTTGGGTTCAAATATTCTACTTTGTCATTTCTCTTGTATGTAAATCCTATCTGCTCAATCACACCGAAAGCACCTACAATAGGAACAAAGTTCTTAGAATACTCCATATGCCTTGCATGATTAATCTCTTGCAATGTAATTGGCAAGATTGACTTCAGCCAACCATCCTTTAGCCGATAAGAACCAGCGCCCCCTAGATGCGCATATGCCAGCTCAAAAATGCTCAGCTCATCAACATTTTTTTCCTTCCAAGTAGATGTATCCATACCTATTCCTAATTTAACGCCGCGTTCACCGGCTCGTCCGGCGCAACGCTTTGTTATAAGCGTTGTCGATTTCGGTAGATATATCTTTCATGCCCTTACTTAGGCTAGAACTAATTGATCCTTGAGGTATATACCTATTCATAACCACATCCAGCTTTTGCGCTTCAGGATGCCTAACCATCACATCAAGATATACCTTCAGCCTATCAGCTTTTGTTGTCGGCCGTTGAAGCTCCTTTTTAAGCTTCTCTTGAAACCTACAGATTTCGTCTTCGTCATCCCACTCATTCAATTCGCTATACAAAATGCGAGCAAGCCTGTTCTGAGTCCATCCTAGCTCAGCTATTAGGCCTTTTATTTGCAACAAAAGCTCATGAGATTCCTGTTTTGTCCCCATTTGTCTTTTCCTACCCCCTAGCATTGTCAATGTCCCTGCGGGGACAATTTTTATTCAACTATGGAGACTTCTATGTCTAAATCAATGTCAAAAGCCGCTGCTGCTCGAATTCAGTCAGCGACAGCTAAATCAAACGGTGGAGTCGTACCGAAAGGTTCTTTTGCTGCGAGAGGGCAATCTGCAGCAAGCCAATCTGGTTCAACTCGCCCACCCAACGGTCCAAGCACAACCGGTAATCCTTCTGGAGGTGGGCGAGGCAATAACCCACCAAAGAGAAAATAACTAATTGCAGCTAGTCAGGCTGCCTCTAAAGCGAGTCAGAAACTCTGACTCGCTTTTCTTCAGCTCTTTGTAACTGATCACTTCCATCGTTTTTTCCAATGCACATACACAAACCTGAGTTTTTTCAGCTTGTCGGTAAGTGTTCATTAGCATGCGCGACGAGTTTACACAACTATCTATAATTTCATATTCAACATTAAGCGGGTATCGCTGATCCTCAAAGAATATTTGGTCTGCTTTATGAGTTCCGAACGCGCCAATAAATAGAGCAGTTGTAGCCGATAAAAACGGCTTCTTAAATTTCTTATAAGAGTGGCCTGCAAATGACTTTTTGCATTCGCTACAAACAATATTCTCACCAAACTCAACTTGGTTGTCTGTAGCGCAAGATGGACATTCGATCTGCATGGATTTCCTTAAAGCTTATAACGCCGCATTAAGGTGTGAGCGACGCTTGGCTATACTTGAGCGAAGCGAAAACGCCAAGCGTTGCGAATCACTCTTAAATGCTTTGTTAGGCATTTTTTTCTACGACGGCTGCACTACTAATAGTTGCTTCACTCAGCAGCCCTGTCTCTATCTCAGAGTTCTTTATGGTCAAAATCAATTTAGCTATTGATTTATAGGTGTTTTCTAGCTGCTTAATACGCATATCATTTGCATTTGCGTCTTTTATTACGACCCCATCAAAGAGTTTACCCAACCTAGAAACCCACTTTTGATTCTCAACGTCGTCACTTTCAAACATCATCTCAAACTCTTTATAACCAATGACGTCGAAGGTTCTATTTTTGGACTCTGATTTAACTAACATCAACTCGCCAATACCGGACTGCCAATCTCGATATATCCACGCTTCCCTTATTGCCAATTTTTTTGCCACTTCAAACTGAGTACTAATTAGAGTTTCTTCATCGATTCTTTCTTGTTCGAGCTCCACGCACAAATAATCCGCACATTTTTTAGCCACCTCTAGATTACGCTCAGCCGATAAATCGCTCATTAAAAGTACATTACTTACCTTTAGCTCATGTTTTACTATTCGAGAAATTTCAGAGCCTAATCCCATTAGCAGCTCATCTCTTGCCTGAATTTTCCAAATATCAGTTAAGTGTTTAGCTCGCATCTTTTCTGTATGTGGACCATCAGCTAGGGACTTTTCTAAATCGTTTAGAGCTTGCAGCAAATCTCTACTATGGCTATCGTTACTAGCTCGTATATAAGACTGCTCTTTACGTATAGCAGCTATCCAACCGAGCAAACTCCCCAATCTATACAACGTGCTAACGTACTTGTAGTTATCAAAGTCGGTTATTACACTCCCACGCTTCAAAAATTTTGCTTTAGTCTCATTTGTAAATATCTCATTCAATCGCCAAAACATGCTTTCAGCTGATTTAGCCAAAGGTTCAGCATATTTTTTGTACACCTCGATCTTTTGCTTCTTATCCTCTTTTTTGGCTTTAATTTTTGGAAGCAAATAATCTCTGAGGAAGAATAACGAAATTGCAACGCCTGATGAGATAAATACTGCTTGTAATCTGATGTCCATAAACTCTCTAATTATATTATTGGTGATTGACTAACCTGAATGCCTAACATTTTAATAGTAAGCATGCTCATATCTCTTCCTGCACACTAGAGCACTTGTCACCATTAAACCATTGATAATAAATAAAATATCACTCAACTGCCGTATGCAGCAGTGAGCAAAAACGCGCATGCGCACTATCAACGGCCGTTTGCGCGTTATCAACAATCGCCAGCCGTAACCTTTTCTGAGCATGGCGTTTTTTCAGTCCGGTTTGCTGTACACGAGCATGGGCTGAAGATAGTACGCAATAAACCCGAAAAACAGCCAATTCACTGTATAAAACATCAGCGTAAGGCACGCTACCGCCGAGCGTTTGAGCCGCCGAACCCTGCCACTACCGAGTTGAATGCATCTATTCTGGACGTTGTGGTGAAGGGTTTCAATTGTGGCCGCAACGTTTTTAAGGTTTTACCGCGCTAATGGCAAAGATTCAGCAATGGCGAACGCCGTGGGAATGGACTCCCGCCTTCGCGGGAGTGACGACAATTAACGCTCATTCCGCCATTCGTTCAGGGCTCGAATATGCTCGGGATAGATGCCACAGCAACCGCCGATCACCGTGGCACCCAGCTCGTGCCAGCGTTTGGCAAAATTCAGGTAGTCCTGTGGCGTCAGCTCGCGCATGGCTTGCAGGGCACCATTGGCCTGATGATTGGCCTTGATGGGCGTAAAGTTATTGGCATAAACCCCCAGCTCAATATTGGCACCACAGGCGTCCATTACCGCCCTCGCCTCTCGAATGGCCAGGTCCATCACTTCCGGGGTTGAGCAGTTAAAGAAAATGCCCTGAGCATCCGCCGCACACACTCGCTCGGCGGCACTTCTTACGCTTTCACCGGATCGCAACAGCGATGTTTCCATCACGTCATCATTCAGGGTAAAGGCGTAATAACAGTCCTTTTGAGTGTGCTGCAACACCGCATGAATCACGTCAAACTCCGCCAGGCTGGCAATGGTTTCGGCAATCCAGAGATCAACATGGGGATCCTGGGCATCGAACAGTGTGCTCGAAATCGCTTGCGCCGCCCCGGCCTCAAACAAATCGGGGCGGTAGCTGCCCAGCGCAGGAGGAATCGAGCCGGCCACGCGCACGGGCTTGCCAGAAGACGCCGCGGCCTGTTTGGCCACGGACTGGGCGAGAGCGGCCGCACTGCGCGCCAGTTGTGCCCCTTCCGCCTGGTAGAGGGCGTCGCCCAGGTGAAAGGGCACGCAGGCATAGCTGTTCACCGTGATGATATCGGCACCGGCATCAATAAAGTTCTGATGGGCCTTGCGCACATGTTCAGGTGATTCAATCAGCGCCTGAGCGCTCCACAGCGGCTGTGAGAAGGGGGCACCAATGCGTTTTAGCTCTCGGCCCATGCCTCCATCCAGAATGGCTACTTTGTTCATTTAATGGTTTCCATACGCCTTGCATCGCCACGCCATTGCCGCGTCTTGCGATGACTGAAACATTAACCGGTGAGCCACATTAACTGCAGGCCAGCCTGATTTCCACTTGCTTCTTTAAGAGTGGGATCGCGTGCGCTTGAAATGAAGTCAACAGGGGGGAATATAAAGGACGTGCCGAGCAATGCCGGCGAAGCAGCCAAAAGGGTGCAAAGCCCTGTGTCGAGGCAAAAAAAAACCGCTGCCGAAGCAGCGGTTTTTATCGAAGTAATCGGGGTTAGCCGAACTTACTTCTTGGCTTCGGCAGCCTTGCGCTCTTTCACCTGGGCAACCACTTTCTCGGACACGTTGGCCGGGCAAGCAGCGTAGTGAGAGAACTCCATGGAGAACTGGCCACGGCCAGAAGTCATGGTACGCAGAGAACCGATGTAGCCGAACATTTCGGACAGGGGTACGTCGGCCTTGATACGCACACCGGTCACGCCGGCGTTCTGATCCTTGATCATGCCGCGACGACGGTTCAGGTCACCGATTACGTCACCCACGTGATCTTCCGGAGTGAACACGTCAACCTTCATGATCGGCTCCAGCAGCTGCGGCTTGGCCTTCGGCAGAGACTGACGGAAGGCACCCTTGGCGGCGATTTCGAACGCGATGGCCGAGGAGTCAACGGCGTGGTAGGCACCGTCGGTCAGTTCGAACTCGATGTCCAGTACCGGGAAGCCAGCGATCGGGCCGGTCTTCATCATGCTGGCAACACCCTTTTCGATGGCGGGCCAGAATTCCTTCGGTACGTTACCACCCACTACGGAAGACTTGAACACCAGACCGGTGTTGGCTTCGCCCGGACGGATAACGTAGTCGATCTTACCGTACTGACCGGAACCACCAGACTGCTTCTTGTGGGTGTAGCTGTCTTCAACCTGAGCGGTGATGGTTTCGCGGTAGGCTACCTGCGGCTCACCCACGATCAGCTCAACGCCATAGGTACGCTTCAGAATGTCTACCTTGATGTCCAGGTGCAGTTCGCCCATGCCTTTCAGGATGGTTTCACCGGAGTCTTCGTCGGTTTCAACGCGGAAAGACGGATCTTCGGCAACCATTTTACCGATGGCCACGCCCATCTTCTCGGAACCGCCCTTGTCCTTCGGCGCAACGGCAATGGAGATTACCGGCTCGGGGAACACCATGGCTTCCAGGGTGCAGGGGGCTTTCGGATCACACAGGGTGTGACCGGTCTGCACGTTCTTCATACCGATGATGGCGATGATGTCACCGGCCTGGGCAGAGTCCAGTTCGGTACGCTCATCGGCCTGCATCTCTACCATGCGGCCTACACGCTCGGTCTTGCCGGTGGCGCTGTTCAGGATGGTGTCACCCTTCTTGATGCGGCCGGAGTAGATACGTACGAAGGTCAGGGCGCCGAAACGGTCGTCCATGATCTTGAACGCCAGGGCCTTCAGCGGGGCATCGGCTTCAACGATGGCGAATTCACCGGTCTCGTTGCCTTCTTCGTCGGTCAGCGGCTGCGGATCAACTTCGGTCGGGCTCGGCAGGAAGTCGTTAACGGCGTCCAGCACCAGCTGCATGCCCTTGTTCTTGAACGCAGAACCACAGTAGGCCGGGAACAGGGCCATGGTGCGGGTACCCTTGCGGATACAACGCTTGATGTCTTCGATAGAAGGCTCTTCACCTTCCATGTAGGCTTCCATCAGGTCGTCGTCTTGTTCAACGGCGCTTTCTACCAGCATTTCGCGGTATTCTTCAACCTGATCCACCATGTCGGCCGGTACGTCTTCAATGGTGTAGTTTTCGGCTTCGCCGGACTCGTCCCAGATGTAGGCCTTACGGGTCAGCAGGTCAACCACACCCTTGAACTCGTCTTCACGGCCGATGGGCAGTACCATCACAACCGGGTTGGCGGCCAGTACGTCGCGGGTCTGCTGAACCACGCGCAGGAAGTCGGCACCCAGACGGTCCAGCTTGTTTACGAAGATGATACGGGCAACGCCGGATTCGTTGGCATAGCGCCAGTTGGTTTCGGACTGGGGCTCAACGCCGCCGGAACCACAGAATACGCCGATACCGCCGTCCAGTACTTTCAGGGAACGGTATACTTCAACGGTGAAGTCAACGTGTCCGGGAGTGTCGATTACGTTGAAACGGTGGCCTTTCCAGAAGCAGCTTACGGCCGCAGACTGGATGGTGATACCACGTTCGGCTTCCTGCTCCATGAAGTCGGTGGTGGACTCACCGTCGTGGGTCTCGCCAGACTTGTGAATTTTACCGGTCAGCTTGAGGATACGTTCGGTAGTGGTGGTCTTGCCCGCGTCAACGTGAGCAAAAATACCGATGTTTCTGTAATGTGATAAATCAGACATGATGCAACTTTATATGGTTGATTAAAGAAGTAGACGGAGCATGCGAAGAGTACCAGCACACCGCACCTCAGATTTCGAGGCGCACATTATGCAGTAGAACCCAGCCGCGCGCAAATGGCCCGAGCGGGTTCGAGTGTACTTTTTGTGCAGACCCGGCTCAACGCTCCGGCCCCGTTTTTTTCGCCGCCTTGCCAGCCTCACCGCCGCCTGTGGCCACGGCTTGCGGCCGGCCCGGTCCGCTCAAATGCCGCCGAGGGCCACCTTGTAATACACCCAGCCAAACAGGCCGGCGAAGATCAACACGGTCAGCAACACCTTGAGCCAGATAAATTTCACTTTTGTCTCCTGTGGGTGCAATCCAGCCCCATTTTCAAAGCGCGATTGTGGCACCGTCCAAAAGGTTACGCCAGCCCGAGCAGCCCCGCCAGCACAAAAATGGCCGCCACCACCAGCACCGACATGGCCGCCGCATAGCCCAGGTTCCAGCGCATGATGCGAAACGAGTCCATTCCATAGCGGCCCTGAAACGCCAGGTTGATACCCGACAGCGGCCCGGCGGGAGTGCCCACCGCCCAGGACGACAAAAATACCAGCGCCAGCAGGGTGTGGTTGGGTTCAAGCGGCGCCAGCACCGCTCCCGCCAGCGAGATGCAGATAATGGGATGAATGCCCAGCAGCGACAACGCCACCGTGGCCAGATAGGTTGCGCTGGCCTCCACCGGGCCAAAGTGCGTCAGCGGCAGGCTGCCGCCCAGGGTGGAGAACAGGGTCTCCAGGCCATAGCCCAGCACCCCGGCGGCCAGAAACAGTGCCAGCTCGTTGCCCATTTGCGGCAACCGGCCTGTGGTTAGTCCGGCAACGGCCGCCAGCGGCTGTTGCCGCTTCACCGCCAGAATGGTCAGGGTCAGCGCCGGCGCCATCAGGGTGATCACCGCCAGAATGGACAACGCCGGCTGCAGCTCATGCAGCGCCAGCACCGCCGCCGCCAGCAGGCCCGGCAAGGCCAGGCCGCCGGCATGCAGTGGATAGCCGGTAAAGGCCGCCACCGGGGCGTTGTTGCCATTGGGCCGGCTCAGTTGCCAGCCCGTCAGCAGCAGGGCCAGCAACGCCAGGGGCATGCTTACCAGCCACAGGGTGGCCAGCCGTGCCTCGGGGGCCAGGCTCAGGGCCACCGCCATGGCGGCAAAAAAAGGAGACCAAAAGGCCGCGGCGGTAAAGCCACGGATCAGCACCAGCGCCTGCTCCCGGGTCACGCTGCCGCGCCGGGCCAGACGGTCTCCGATAATAAATACCGACGACAGATTGATCACCGAGCCAAACAGGTGCACCGCCGCCAGGGTTGATGCCAGCGCCCGCCGCCCCTTGGGCGCACGCTCGTCGTCCTCGGCCTGGGGCCGGCTCACCAGGCTTAAAAAGCTCACCGCCACCAGCATGGAGAGCAGGCCGCTGTTGCCCGCCACCAGCCGCTGCACATTCACCTCGGCCCCCTGCCCCGCGCTCCAGGCCAGGCAGCCGCCCCCTACCAGCAGCAGGATCAGCGCCTGGGTGCGGTTGCGGGTGGCCAGCCCCGGCCACAGCAGCACCGCCGCACACCAGTACGCCAGCCCCGCCCAGTGGGTTGCCAGCGGCAGCCCCAGCAGGCCGGCGGCAATCATCACCATGGCCGCCAGCACCAGGCTGCCGGCCAATTGCCGGCGCAAAGACAGGGGAAACAGCGAACACAGGGTGGCGAGCACAATGAGCTCCGGGAGTAACGTTAAACAAGGGGAAGGATCATAACCGGTGGAGCGGGGTAAACAAGAGCAGCAGGTTGTGATGAGCGAAGCGAATCCCAACAATGCAGGCGCCAGTGACATGCCGTCATTTCCGCGAAGGCGGAAATCCACGAATCCGGCGTCGGTCTGCATCCCGTGCCGGGCCACATATGGCCCCCCGCCTTCGCGGGGGCGACGTCTTTTGGAGCCTTCGCGGGGGCGACGTCTTTTCACCGCATTCCCACGCTCTGCGTGGGAATGCATAAAAAAACCTGCAGACACAACACTGTGCCTGCAGGCCATGACGCACACACTGATAGCTTAAAGCTGATGGCTTACAGCCATGTTTTACCCCTTGTAGATCTTGGGGTTAAACACGTCCCGCAGCCAGTCACCGAGCAGGTTGATCACCAGCACCAGCACCACCAGATAAATGCCGGGAAAGGCGGTGATCCACCAGGATCCGGAGAAGATGTAGCTGAAGCCCATGCTGATCAGCGAGCCCAGCGAGGGCTTGTCGACCGGCATGCCCAGGCCGAGGAACGACAACGCCGCTTCACTCATGATGGCGTTGGCCACCTGCACCGTGGAAATCACCAGAATGGGCGACAAACAGTTGGGCAGAATGTGGCGAAACATGATGCGCATCGACTTGAATCCCATCACTCGCGCCGCTTCCACGTATTCCTTTTTCTTTTCGGCGAGCACGGTGGCGCGAATGGTGCGGGCGTATTGCGGCCATTCGGCGAGGCCGATGATCACCACCAGCATCAGTACCGCATACTGGGCGTAAAAATCGCTGCCCAGGGTGGCCTGAAACACCGCCGATACGATAATGGCCACCATCATGGTGGAGAACGACAGCTGCACGTCGGCAATGCGCATCAGAAAGTTGTCAATGCGCCCGCCAAAGTAACCGGCGCTCAGGCCCACCACTATGCCAATGGCCAGCTGCAGCGCCACCGCCCCCAGGCCAATGATCAGCGACACTCGGGAGCCATAGAGAATGGTGCTGAGAATATCCCGGCCCTGCACGTCTGTGCCCAGCACAAACCGCTCGTCACCCATGTCCTGCCAGCTCGGCGGCAGCTCGGAGTCGAGAATGTCGATGGAGGCCAGATCATAGGGGTTGTGAGGGGCGATCAGCGGCGACAGAAAGGCCGCCGCCACCAACGCCACAAACACCGCAAAGCTGACCATGGCGACCTTGTCGCGCAGAAAATGATAGAGAAAGTCGGAGCGGCGAAAGCGGGCCCAGCGACTCAATTGAAGTTCGGTGCTCATGCGCTTATCCCTTTGCTGCCAGGTTGACGGTGGGGTTCACCAGGCCGTAAATCAAATCGACGATGGTATTGGTGACCACAAAGATAAAGCCCACAAAAATCACATAGGTGGTGATCAGCGGCGTATCCACCCGAGTAATGGCCTCAAGGAACAACAGGCCAATGCCCGGCCACTGAAACACGGTTTCGGTGAGAATGGTGTAGGCCACCATGGTGCCGATTTGCACCCCGCCCACGGTGATCAGCGGCAGCAGGGTGTTTTTCAGTGCATGCACAAACCAGATGCGATATTTGTCCAGGCCCTTGGCCCAGGCGAACTTGACGTATTCGGAGCTGAGCTGCTCCAGCATTTCCGAGCGCACCAGGCGAATAAACAGCGGCAGCATGATGGACGACAGTGCAATGCTCGGCAGGATCAGGTTGCGAAAGCCCTGCCAGTTAAACAGCCCCGACTCCCAGCCCAGCGGGCTGGTGAGTTCGCCCCGGCCGTAGGCGGGCAGCCAGCCCAGTTCAATGGAAAACACATACATCAGCAGAATGGCGGTGAGGAACACCGGCACCGAAATGCCCACTATGCTGACCCCCATAATGATTTTGGAGAGCACGGCCCTGGGCTTGATGGCCGAATACACCCCCAGCGGAATGCTCAGGGCGATGATCAGCACGCTGGCACAGAACACCAGCTCCAGGGTGGCGGGCAGCTTTTCAAAGATCACTTCGATGGTGGGCTGCTTGAAGAAATAGGAAGTGCCGAAATCGCCCTGCAGCACATTGCCCACAAAGCGGCCGTATTTGACCATAAAGGGATCGTTCAGGCCCATTTCGTCGCGCATCTGCTGACGCACTTCTTCCGACACCGACTGCCCCACCAGCTCACGCAGGGGGTCACCCAGGTTGTCCTGTATCGAGAAGGCCACCAGGCTGATGACAAACATCACCACCAGGGCCTGAAACACGCGTTTAAGCAGAAAAGTAAACATGCTTTAAGTTCCAACTGCAGGACCGGGGAATGGGGATCGGGAACCGATACCGGATGAGCCCGGTGCCGCGTCCCCGATCCCACCACTCGTTATTCCTTAACGACCAGATCGCCCAGATAGGGGAAGTCCATGGCGTTGACAATGGGCTCGGCATTCACATTGTCACGGGCGCCCCAGGCCAGGTTCTGCCAGTGCAGGGGCACGAAGGCGGCGTCGTCATAGAGCATTTTCTCCGCCTGCTGCAGCATGCTTTCCCGCTTGGCGCCGTCGGTTTCGACGTTGGCGTCTTCAATCAGCTTGTCCAGCGCCGGGTTGGCGTAATGGCCGCAGTTGTACTGACCCCGGCCGGTTTCCTCGTTGCGGGTCATGGTGAGGAATTCCGAGAAGTTGGCGGTGTCTTCGGTGTCGGAGTGCCAGCCAATCATCAGCATGTCGGCGGAGCACTTGTCGAACTCGGGCCAGTACTGGGCCACCGGCATGGTCTTGAGCTCCACGTCAATGTTGATGCGCGCCAGCATGGCCTTGACCGCCTCGGCAATGCGGTAGTCGTTCACATAGCGGTTGTTGGGGGCGATCATGCTGATCTTGAAGCCATCGGCGTAGCCGGCTTCCGCCATCAGCGCCTTGGCCTTGTCCAGATCATAAAGGGGCACCAGCTCCGGGTTGTGACCCACATAACCCGCCGGCGCCTGCTGACCGGCGGTGGTGGCAAAGCCACGCATGATGCGCTTGACGATGCCTTCCTGGTTGATGGCGTAGTTCACCGCCTGACGCACACGCACGTCGCGGAACGGTTCAAAGCGATCCTGGTTCATCTGGAAGGTAATGATGCGGGTGCCCGGCTCGGTCACCAGCTTGACGCCGCTGGCGGATTCCACCCGCTTGTGATCGTTGGGCGATACCGGCTTGATAAAGTCCACGTCACCGGCCAGCAGGGCGGCCACTCGAGTGGCGTCTTCCTTGATCGGCACCAGGGTCATGTTGTTCACGTTGCCGGGAGAAGATGTGTCCCAGTAATCGGCGTTGCGCTCATATTCCACCTTGACCCCCTGCTGGCGGAACTTCAGCTTGAAGGGGCCGGTGCCGGACGGGTTGGTGGAGGCAAAGGAGCTGCCGTGCTTGATCACCTCGCCCTTGTCCTTGCCGTCTGCGGTGGTGCCGGTATAGAACTTGGAGTCCATCGGGAACAGATAGGTAACGGTGTTCAGCACCAACGGGAACGGGCCCTTGGTCACCAGATCCACGGTGTGCTCATCCACCTTTTTGGCCTCGGAGAAAGGCTCGAACAACGCCTTGAAGTCGGGAGAGGTTTTCAGGCGGTTAAAGGTCCAGATCACGTCGTCGGCGGTAAAGGGGTTGCCACTGTGAAAGGTCACGCCCTGGCGCAGATGAAAGCGCATGGTGTTGTCGTCCACCCGCTCCCACTTCTCCGCCAGCCGCGCTTCAAATTTAAAATCCTTGGTCCAGCGCACCAGGGGGTCAAACACCAGGTGCGACAGCTCCAGGGTGGCCCCCGACAGCTGCTCGTGCGGATCCATGGACACCGGATCGGCGTCGTAGGCAATGGTGATGTCGGCGGCCTGGGCACTGAAGGCAACACCGGCGGCCACCAGGGCAGCAGCTATTCTGTTGAGTCCTTTTTTCATTTCGCACTCCATTTACTGGGTTAACGTTGGCCCTCAGGCCTGTTGTGAAATATCCAGCCCTTCCCGGGACATGCCCTTGAACTCCGGCATCAGGGAGATCAGCGAGCGACTGTAGGGATCCGCGGCATGGGTAAAGAGTTGTTCGGTGGGCGCCACCTCCACCAGGGTGCCTTTTTTCATCACCCCGATGCGGTCGCACATCTGCCGAATCACCGGCAGATCGTGGCTGATAAACAGCATGGTCAGCTTGAGCTCGTCCTGCAGATCCTTGAGCAGGTTGAGGATCTGCGCCTGCACCGACACATCCAGCGCCGAGGTGGGCTCATCGCAGATCAGCAGCCTCGGTCGAGTGGCCAGGGCCCGGGCAATGGAAATGCGCTGGCGCTGGCCGCCGGAAAATTCGTGGGGGTATTTGACCCCGGCGGCGCGGCCCAAGCCCACGTAGTCGAGCAGATCGGCGACGATGCCGCGAGCCTGAGCGTCATTGCCGGCCAGGCCGTGAAAACGAATGGGTTCGGCGATAATGTCTTCCACCCGCATGCGCGGATTGAGCGACGAATAAGGGTTCTGAAACACCATTTGCATCTGCCGGCGCAGCGGGCGGCGTTCCTGCTCGGTCTTGATGGCGGTAAGTTCGATGCCCTCAAACCAGATTTTGCCGGTATCGGGCGGATACAGCCCGGTAATGGCCCGGGCTATGGTGGACTTGCCGGAGCCCGACTCCCCCACCAGACCAAAGGTCTCGCCCTCAAAGATCTCAAAGCTGACATCATTGGTGGCCTGCAGGTATTCCCGCCGGGACGGAAAAATCGAGTCTTTGGTGACAAAGCGCAGGTTGCAGTGCTCCACTCGAAGCAGGGCGCCCTCATAGTCGCGCTGATCCTGGCTTTGGCCCAGCCAGTGGCTTTTCAGATCCAGACTGGCCTTTTCCTTGGCGTCTTCAATGTAGGACACCAGCGGAAATCGCCGCAGCTTGATGTCGGAGCGGGGCACGGCGGAGATAAGGCTGCGGGTATAGGCGTGCTCGGGCGTGCCCAGCACTCGCTCGGTGGCACCGATTTCCATCAGCTTGCCCCGGTACATGACCGCCACCCGGTCGGTGACGTTCGACACCACGCCCATGTCGTGGGTCACCAGCATGCAGCCCACATTGCGTTCCTTGCACAGGCCGCGAATGAGGGTGAGGATCTGATCCTGAATCGACACGTCCAGCGCCGTGGTAGGCTCGTCGGCAATGATCAGCTCCGGATCGCAGGACAGCGCAATGGCGATCACCACCCGCTGGCGCATGCCGCCGGAAAACTGATGCGGATATTGCTGAATGCGCAGCTCCGGTTGGGGAATGCCCACGGCATCGAGCAGGGAAATGGCCTTTTTACGGGCTTGCTCGCGGGTGAGGCCGGTGTTGGCCAGCAGGGTCTCGACCATCTGATACTCCACGGTAAACAGCGGATTCAGGGAGGTCATGGGATCCTGAAAAATAAAGCCGATGCGCTTGCCCCGTACCGTGCGCATGGCGCTGGCCGACAGCGCGGAGATCTTCTCGCCGTCCAGGTAGACATCGCCGCTGGCAATGCGCCCGGGCGGACTCAGCAGATCGATGACGGCGTTGCCGATGGTCGACTTGCCGGCGCCGGACTCACCGACCACGCCCAGAATTTCGCCCTTTTCGATGGTAAAGGAAAGATCTTCCACGGCGGCCATGACGCCGTGGCGGGACGGGTATTCAATCCGCAGGTTTTTAACTTCCAGTAACGACATGCTCATCCTTAAACGGGACTGGCGCCCGTTGCTGCGCCGGGGCGGCCGGTGGCTGAAGTGACCTTACTATAGCCTCGTTTGGCCACAACCCGGCTCACCAATCCGCAACAAAACGTTAACATCAGGGCGCATTCTAATCCGGTTGCAAACCAAAGACAAAGACTGATTACGCAGTTAAGCAGCAAATTTTCAGCATATATTTTTACACTTGAAAAACAATCCAGACTTTATGACTAGAATATTATCCACAGACAGATCATGGTTAATATGACTTGGCTGACCTCCTCGGCGCCGCGCCCGCGTTGACGAACGGCAATTCAAACACGCCCGAGCCTGCGGCCGGCGTCTTCCCGGATGGGCAGGTGCTGCCTGTGGTTCTGTATTATCAAAAAATTCTTAATAGTCTTTTCGGTTCAGCCCTCTTTTTGCGAAATAAGCTCGGTCTCTATCATATGGAATACCTTGTCGCTGTAACTTAAAGAGGAGCCAACGATGCGCGTTAACAAGGCAACATTGAGTCTGGTATTGGCAGGAACTTTCGTTTCGCCGTTGTCATTCGCCGAAGATGTAAACATGCAGTCCGAAGTTGTCACTGCAGAGGAAGTACAGTGGGGTTACCTGAATCCCCTTCGTGGTATTAGAAGTCCAGGTGCCGCGGATCTTTGGGGGGATCGCACCAAGAATACCGCCGCGGGCATGCTGGTTAAATTCAACAAAGGGTTCTCATCTCCCCCCCATATTCACAATATCACCTATCGTGGCGTGGTCATCGAAGGGCTGATGCACAACGACGATCCCAAGGCCGAGTCCATGTGGATGCCCACCGGCTCATTCTGGACTCAGCCCGCCGGCGAGAACCACATTACTGCAGCAAATGGAGAGGAAAACCTCATCTACCTGGAAATTGACAGTGGTCCTTACCTTGTTCAACCTTCAGACGAGCACTTCGAAAACGGTGAAAAGCCAATCAACCTGCATGCCTCCAATATGGTGTGGCTGAACCAGTCAGACATGAAATTGATTAAAGGCGAGGATGCAGAGGTTACCGCCCTATGGGGCAGCAACCAGGCCGGAGAGCTGGGCGGAACCCTGGTAAAACTTCCCGCCGGTTATACCGGCCAGATCCACGTCGATGCCGAAGAGTTTCGTGGCATTGTCATCAAGGGAGACGTTACCTACCGGTCTGCGGAAACCCGGGATGAAAAAGAACTCGCAGCCGGCAGTTATTTTGGTTCAACCGGCCAGTTCGATCACAATATCAGTGTATCCGACCAGGATGCCATTCTTTACTTTCGTACCAATGGCAGATACCAACTGATCTCAAACCGCTGATGCCAGGAGCCTGGGTTGCCTGCCTCCAGGATGCTCTTACTCGGGTGCTCACCTTGGTGAATGGAGAGTCACATTATGAATATTAAAGATTTACAAGTGTTCACCAAAATAGCAGAGCTTCAATCGATTACCGCCGCAGCCAATCAGCTGGATATGAGTACCGCCAAAGCCAGTACCGCATTAAAGCGTATAGAGAATGCATTGGGTGCCCAGCTCTTTGTGCGCACAACGCGTCAGCTACGGTTATCCCCAGAAGGGGAACGTTACCTGCCACTGTGCCAACAAGCCCTTGAATTACTGCATCAGGGCCAGATGACCATCAACGAGAGGCAGCCCTTTGTTCGTGGTGAGGTCAAAATGGCGATGTCATCGGAGATGGGGCGCAACCTGATGCGTGACTTGCTCAACCGGGTGATGAGTCAACACCGGGAGGTAAGGGTCCGTTTGCATGTCAGCGACAGTCGTGTGGACTTTTACAGAGATGGGGTCGATGTAGCCTTGCGGGCGATGACCCGAACCGCCCTGCAGGACTTGAACCTGTACGGATTTAAAATATGCAATATTCCGCATCTGCTCTGTGCGTCACCCCAGTACCTGGTAGAGCACGGCTCCCCCACCACGCCTGAAGAGCTGCCTGAACACAATGCGTTACTGTATAAGCTTTACGAGGTCATGCATGATGACTGGGAGCTGTATAACGGCGAGACCAGATATAAAGTGAAAATGACCAGCAATCGCTGTGTTAACGATGGCGATATTGTTCGCCGTTGGTGTGTTGATGGTGCGGGCATTGCCAAAAAATCGGCCATTGATGTTGCCGAGGATTTACTGGCCGGACGGCTACAAAGGGTCATGGTCGACTACAGGATTCCCCTGACCGAGTTGTGGCTTGTTACCCCCAGTCGCCAGATGTTCTCCCCGGCCATTCGATTGATTCGTGATGAATTAAAACTGACCATCAATCAACGCAGAGAACGCTTAATCAAACAGGGCATTCTGAGTGAGCCGGAGTGGCCCGTTTCCGACTAGAGCAGGCCACCTGCATATCGCCGGGCAAGGAAGAGAGGTGCCCCTATGTTGAAACAAGCCTGCAGACACAACCGGGTATCTGCAGGCCGAGGTGGGCGGTAATTGGCTTCCGCTCAGAGGTAAAGCGCCAGCCCCTGCAGGCAGGCCAGGGCAAACAGGCCGGCAATCAGATCGTCGAGCATAATGCCAAAACCGCCGTGCACGCGGCGGTCGAACCAGCTGATCGGCCAGGGCTTTACCATGTCAAAGAAACGGAACAGCACAAAGCCAATGGCAATCCACTGCCAGCCCGCCGGGGCCGCCAGCATGGTCACGCCAAAACCGATAAATTCGTCCCATACGATGGCGCCGTGATCGTGCCGGCCAATGGCACTGGTGGCGGCATTGCAAATTTTGATGCCGGCCACAAAGCCCACCACCAGCAAGGCCACATAGAGCCACAGCGGCAGGCCCTGTATCAGCAGATACAGCGGAATGGCCGCCAGGGTACCCATGGTGCCGGGCATGATGGGGCTAAGGCCGGAGCCAAAGCCGAGGGCCAGCAGGTGCAACGGGTTGGACAGCTTCAGCGCCGCCAGTTCGGGCTTTCTCATTCGCCGCTCCGAAAGTGATCCCAGCTTCGGGCCGTCAGCTTATAGGGCTTCCCTTCCGCCAGCAGTTCCACTCCCGGCTCGCCGGCCACCATGCGGCCGATGCGGGTGAACTTGACCCCGCAATGGGCCAGGGCAGTTTCCAGCTGGCCCCGGTGCATTTCGGGTACGGTAAAGCACAGTTCATAATCGTCGCCGCCGGTCAGCGCCAGCTGCCAGCCCTGCTCCAGCCCGACGGTATCAATCATCGCCTGGCTCAGGGGCAGGTGCTCCAGCTCCAGCTGGGCACGCAGGCTGGAAGCGGCAGTGATATGACCCAGATCCCCGAGCAGGCCGTCGGACAGATCCAGCGCGCTGGAGGCGATGTTGCGCAGGGCCTGGCCGGCAAGAATGCGGGGATGCGGGTGTTCAAACTTGGTGCGCACAAACTCGCAGTGCTGTTCGTCCACTGTGACCTTGCCCAGCTGCTGCTGCAGGCCCAGGGCCGCGTCCCCCAAAGTGCCGGTCACATAGATGCCGTCGCCGGCCTTGGCGCCGTTACGACGCAGACCCCGGTCTCTGGGCAGGGAGCCGTGCACGGTCACGGTGATCGACAGCGGGCCGCGGGTCATGTCGCCGCCCACCAGGGCCACGTTGTAATATTCCGCCAGTTCAAAGAAACCTTCGCAGAATCCGCGCAGCCAGGCCTCGTTTACCTCGGGCAAGGTCAGCGCCAGCGACACCCAGCATGGGTCGGCGCCCATGGCCGCCAGATCCGACAGATTGACCGCCAGCGCCCGGTGCCCCAGGGCCACCGGATCCATGTCGGCAAAGAAATGCACACCGGCCACCAGGGTGTCGGTGCTGACCGCCAGCAGGGTATTGGGCTGCATTTGCAGCAGGGCGCAGTCATCGCCCGGGCCCATGATCACGTCCTTGCGACCGCTGTCGGTGGTAAAATATTGTTTTATTATTTCAAACTCGTTCATAGAAAATGAAAAGCCAGCGTCAGCTGGCTTTTTTCCCGTGCATTTTGTTATTTTTTCAACTGCTTGACGACCTTGTCGAGCACACCATTCACGAACTTGTGACTGTCTTCGGCGGCGAACGCCTTGGCCAGTTCAATGGCTTCGTTGATCACGACCCGATAAGGCACATCTTCACGCCGGGTCAGCTCGTAGCAGGCCAACCGCAGCACCGCCTTGTCCACCATGTCCAGCTCGGCGAGCGGACGGGACAGGTAGGAAGAAAAGACGCCATCCAGATCGGCAGCGTGAACCGACACACCAAACAGCAGATCACGGAAATAGTCCATGTCCACACCCTTGGTTTCCTGCTCCAGGGCAAACTGCTGGGCAATGTCGGCCACGTTGTCTTTGGTCATTTGCCACTGGTAAATGGCCTGGGTGGCGAGTCGGCGGGCCTTGCGGCGTTCAGACGGTTTCAATGCAGTACTCCTCTCAGTCCAGCTGCTGCAGGACGTTAATCATTTCCAGCGCGCTCGAGGCCGCTTCCGCGCCCTTGTTACCCGCCTTGGTGCCGGCGCGCTCGATGGCTTGTTCAATGTTTTCGGTGGTCAGCACGCCAAAGGCGATGGGCACTTCATACTCCATCATCACGCCGGCCATGCCCTTGCTGTTTTCGTTGGCGACCAGATCAAAGTGGTAGGTGCCGCCGCGGATCACGCAGCCCAGGGCCACGATGGCGTCATACTTACCGGTTTTGGCCAGTTTTTTACAGGCCAGGGCGATTTCTACCGCGCCGGGTACCCGTACCAGGGTAATGTTATCGTCCTTGACCTGACCCTGACGCTTGAGCACGTCGAGGGCGCCGGCCACCAGGCTGTCGTTGATGAAGCTGTTGAAACGGGCGACCACGATGGCCACTTTGGCCTCGGGTGCGGCCATCAGCCCTTCGATTACCTTCATGGGAATCCTTGTTTGCAGAAAAGTGCGCACATTCTAGCACAATCGGCGATTGACAAAAGCCTTGGGGCGCCCTTGACGAGGGCGTCGGCGACAAGTGGCGCAGCCCCCGGTGCGGGGCTCAGTCGCCGGCGTTCGTGCTCGCCTCGCCGGCATCATCCTGGCGTTGCAGCAGACACAGACGGGTTTCACCGGGCATGTCGACATTAGCCTGCTCCAGGGTCTGCTTGATGGTTTTCACCACCCGGGCATGGGTTTGCGTGACCGAGCCCTGCTGACTGTCGGTCCACCAGCGCACGCGAATGGTGACCCAGCTGGCGGCCAGATCCCAGGGCAGCGCCTGCACGCCCTGCTCCTGGCTGACCCCTTCCACCTTGGCCACCGCTCGCACCAGCAACTCGCAGGCCTGGTCGATGTCGTCCTCATAGCCAATGCCCACATCATACTGGCTGCGCCGCTGCTCGTAGGCGGTTTTGACCAGCACGGCATTGGTGTAGATATCGCTGTTGGGAATGACGATACGCCGGCCGTCATGGGTCTTGATGATGGTGGCGCGGGTTTCAATGCGCTCCACCGTGCCCTCATGGCCATTCACTTCAATCTGATCGCGAATGTTAAAGGGCTGGCGCAGCAGGATCAGCAGCCCGGCCAGCCAGTTTTGCAGTATGTCCTTGAAGGCAAAGCCAATGGCCACCGAACTCACCCCCAGCCCGGCGATCAGATCCCCCGGTTTCAGGCTGGGAATGACAATGGTCGCCGCCAGCAGAAACCCCAGCAGCACCATGGCCCATTTGACAAAGCCTCCCAGCACCTCCCCCAGGTTTTCCCGCTCTCGCCGGCGAGCGTGGGCCAGCACCATGCGCCGCACCATCACCGCCAGGCCATAAAACAGCGCCAACACCACCAGGGCCACCACTATATTGGGCACCAGCCGTACGGCGCCATCGAGCCAGCTGTCCAGCCGCTCCATGATGACACCGGGATCCATGTCGATTTGCTGGTATTGATCCTGTTCGCCGCCGGGCTGAGTGTCGTGCTGTGACATGATGTCCTCCTGCCGGTGCGCTGCCGCTCGCACCCCCTACAAGCGTAGGCCATGGCCACCCCAGGGGCGACGAGGAAGACAGGACTCACAAAGAACCTTTCGTGCGAGTGTGCAAGTCCGTACAAATACCTTAGAGTAGACAGACGGCGGACAACGGCCGGTTGTTCGGCTCCTCGGCGCGTTCACTGCGCGGCCCATCTTCATATCAAGCAATTCAAGGGGTATTTATGCTGCCGGAACGGCGCGGCGATCTGCTTATACTCACCGCCACCCTGCTGGCCTCGGCGGGCTGGCTGTTTTCCAAGGAGGCGATCTCCGCCCTGCCCCCGGCAGGCTTCGTGGGCTGGCGCTTTGTACTGGCGGCACTGATTCTGCTGCCCTTCTGTTATCGTCAGCTGCGGGCCACCTCGTTCGCCAACCTGCTCAAAACCGCCGGCATCGGCCTGGTGATGACCCTGAATCTGATTTTCTGGATTCAGGCGGTAATGCACAGCGATGGCATTGGCGAAGGCGCCTTTATCATGAGCCTGGCCATGCTGATGGTACCGCCCCTGGCCTGGTTGTTGTTTCGCGAGCGACCCGGCCGTCAGTTCTGGCTGGCGCTGCCCATTGCCGTAACCGGACTGTTTTTGCTGACCTCGGGCAACGGCCTTTCCCTCTCCCTCGGTCAGCTGCTGTTTCTGCTGGCCTCGGTGTCACTGGCGCTGTATTTTAGCCTGAACAGCCGTTTTGCCCGACGGGTGGATCCCATGGCGCTTACCTTTGTGCAGCTGGCGGTCACCGGCGTCATGCATCTGGGCTATTCCGCCCTGTTTGAACGCTGGCCCGAGCAGGTGGCACCCGATATCTGGGGCTGGTTTGCCGCCAGCGTTTTGCTGGCCACCTCGCTGCGCTTTTTCTGCCAGAGCGCCGGGCAAAAATTCAGTAACGTCGCCAACGCCGCCCTGATCATGATGCTGGAGCCGATATGGACGGTGCTGATCAGCGTGTTCTGGTATCACGAGCCGATGCCGGTCCAGAAGATCATGGGGTGTGTGCTGATTTTGCTGGCGCTGCTCAGCTTTCGCAGCCGGGCGCTATACGAGTGGTATCGCAATCGCCGGGCCATGAAGGTGAGACGTGAGACGTGAGACGTGTAGTCGGTTGGCAATAAGCAAAGCGAATTCCAACACAAAGGCGCCAGTGAAAGGTCGGGATTCGCTGCGCTCATCCCAACCTACGCCAGAACGTGCTTTCGGCTCCCCGGAGGGGGATTACTTCGCGGTCAGTGCATCACCCTGAAACTCGATGCCCATCCAGCCGGTTTTCATAAAGTTGCGAATGTTCTGGTGATCGTCGCCGTCCGGGTTGCCCAGCACGTCGTCACGGTAGAAGGCGCCAAAGCAGGCCAGGGTTTCCTGCTCGTCAAAGCCCTGCAACCGGGCAAAGGCAAACAGCTTGCAAGAGCCGTTGTTCTGGCCGGCGTCATTACGCTGTTCGCCATTGGTAAAGGCCACCGGATGGAACTCGTAAAGACCGTCAATCAGCGCCATCACCTCGGCGAACTCAATGGTTTCCGGCGCGTCGGCCAGCTTGCTCTGCAATTCCTGAATATTCATGAAGGTTCCTTTTGCTTATTTGAGTGCCAGGCAGCGGCACAGAAAACGGGAAATATCGGCAATCTCCTCGGCACACACGGCGTGCGGCATGGGATAACTGTGATATTCGGGCACATGGCCGAGGGCTTCCAGGGCACGGCAGGCACGCAGCCCCAGCTGCTCGCTCACCACCGGATCCTGCGTGCCGTGCAGCACCTGAATGGGCAGCGCACGGTTGGCCTCGCTCGGCACTATGCTGTCGGCGGTGGCGAAATAGGTCGACATGGCAATCAGCCCGCCCAGGGGCTGGTCATAGCCCAATGCCGCCTCATAGGCCACGGCGCCCCCCTGAGAAAAGCCCGCCAGCACGATACGCCGGCTGTCGATGCCGGCGGCCAACTGCTGTTCAATCAGCTCCACCACCGCCGCCGCCGAGGCGCGCAACTGGGTTTCATCCACCTTGCGGTCGATATCCATGGCCAGAATGTCATACCAGGCGGGCATGGCCATGCCGCCGTTAATGGTCACCGGCATGGCCGGCGCATGGGGAAACACAAAGCGCACCGCCGCAGTAGCAGGCAACCCCAGCTCGGGCACGATGGGGGCAAAATCGTGGCCGTCGGCGCCCAGGCCGTGCAGCCAAATCACGCAGGCATCGGGGTTGGCGGCGGTGTCGTGACACAGATACTCAAGCATGGCGGCTCTCCGAAAGTAAATGGGCGTCCAGCGAATGGGGATACAGCTCAATTTCAATCAGCGGCCAAGAGGCATCGGCAGGTGCCAGGGTCAGGGCCTCGCCCGGTTCCAGCAGCCACAACCTGGGCGCGTCGCCGTGCTCATAGCACAGCCGGGCCTGCGCCCCTTCGCTGATAAAGCCCTCGCCGGCCCGGCGCCGGTGCACTCGCAGGCTGGCCCTGCCCCAGTCGCGGCGGACCATCAGGTTGAAGTCGAGGCATTCCCCGCCCAACAGCCGGCAGTGCACCGCTTGCTCACCGGCAAAGTGCAGTGGCGCAAAGGGGGTGTCCAAACGGTGCGGCTCACCGGCCAGATCGAGCGCAAAGCCGTCGCCGCTCAGCAGCATCAGTACCCGGTCCACCCCGGGAAAATACGAAAAGGGCCCGCTTTGCCCTACCCGGGCCATGGACAGGCGCAGATCAAACTCGCCCTCGGCGGGCAGCCGGAACAGCTCGCGGGTGGTGCCGCCGCCGTTTTTCCAGGGCATGTCGGTAAAATCGGCACTGGTCAGCAACTTGCTCATTGAAAGGCTCCCACAAAAAGTCCGGCCGGCATCATGCCGGCCGGAACGGTGTGCCGTTGGTCCGGCCTTATTCGGTGACGTATTCCACCACTTCCAGGCCAAAGCCCGACAGCGCGTGGTAGCGCTTGGGGGAGCTCAGCAGGCGCATCTTGCCCACACCCATGGCGCGCAAAATCTGCGAGCCCACACCCACTCGGCGGGACGTGCCCTGGCGCTTGGCCGCCTCCGGGCGCTCGCCCTTGTCGGCGGCTTCAAACATGCGAACTACCGACAACAGGTGATCCGGGGTTTCTTCCTTGCCGAGGATCACCAGCACGCCGCCTTCATCGGCAATGCGCGCCATCGACTTGTCCAGCGGCCAGCTGCGGCTGGCGTGGCGATCGGTCATCAGCACGTCGCTCAGCATGTCGTGAATATGCACTCGCACCAGCGCCGGCTGGTCCGCCTTGATCTCGCCCTTGCGCATCGCAAAGTGCACCTGGTTATCGATGGTGTCGCGGAAGGTCACCAGCTCGAACTCGCCGTGCTCGGTGGGCAGCTTGCAGCGGGCCACCTGCTCGATGGTGGTTTCGTTCTCGTTGCGGTACTCGATGAGATCGGCAATGGTGCCCAGCTTGATGCCGTGCTCCTCGGCAAACTTCTCCAGGTCCGGGCGGCGCGCCATGGTGCCGTCTTCGTTGAGAATTTCCACGATCACCGCCGCCGGCTCCACCCCCGCCAGCCGGGCCAGATCGCAACCCGCCTCGGTGTGGCCGGCGCGGGTCAGCACGCCGCCGTTCTGGGCCTTGAGCGGAAAGATATGGCCTGGCTGTACCAGGTCGGCGGGCTTGGCGTCCTTGGCCACGGCGGCCTGCACGGTGCGGGCCCGGTCGGCGGCGGAGATACCGGTGGTCACTCCTTCGGCGGCCTCGATAGAGACGGTAAAGGCGGTGGAGAACTGCTCGGTGTTGCGGCTCACCATCTGGGGAATGTCGAGCTGGCGGCAGCGGGCCTCGGTCAGGGTCAGGCAGATCAGGCCCCGGCCGTATTTGGCCATAAAGTTGATGTCTTCCGGACGCACGTGTTCGGCGGCCATGATCAGATCGCCTTCGTTTTCCCGGTCTTCGTCATCCATCAGAATGACCATTTTGCCCTGACGAATGTCGTCGATGATTTCCTGGGTACTGCTTAAGGCCATGATGTTCCCCTTGGTTGATTCGGTTAGCCGCTATTTCACAAAACCGCTGGCGGCCAGGGTCGCCAGAGTGAGTCCGCTCGACGCCTGAGTCTGGCCACCGGCCAGCAGGCGTTCCAGGTAGCGGGCGATAATGTCTACCTCCAGGTTGACGCTGCGGCCAACCTGCCAGTCGTTCAGTGTGGTGTTATTTAATGTATGGGGCACCAGCGTCAATTTAAAGGCCGCGCCCGATACCGCGTTCACGGTCAGGCTGATGCCGTCCACGGTAATGGAGCCCTTTTCGGCAATATAGCGGGAAAGTTCGGCCGGGGCGTCGACCCACAGCTCAATGGCAAAGCCCACCTTGCTCTTTTTGCTGATGCGGCCCACGCCGTCCACATGGCCGGACACCAGGTGACCGCCGAGGCGGGTGGTGGGCAGCAGCGCCTTTTCCAGGTTTACCGCCTGGCCCGACTGGTAGTCGGCAAAGCCGGTGCGATTAAGGGTTTCAATCGACACGTCGGCGCAGTAGTAATCCTTGCCCAGTTCGGTCACGGTGAGACAGACGCCGTTGGTGGCGATGGAGTCGCCCAGGGCGACATCGGACAGGTCCAGCCCCGGGCAGTGAATGCGGATCACCGAGGAGGCACCCTTTCGCTCGATGGCGGCCAGGGTGCCGGTGGCTTCAACAATACCGGTAAACATCAGTCGGTTACCCTTGCAGTCAGTTTGAGATCGCCGCCCACCAGGCGGCAATCCTGCCAGGCCAGCCTTGGCGGCTGACTCATGGCGGTAAATTCCGGCAGCGCCAGCAGGCCCCGGGCCGGGTTGCCCATCAGCATGGGCGCCTGATACAGAATCAGCTCATTCACCAGGCCGGCGCTGAACAGGGCGCCACCCAAAGTGGCCCCCGCCTCTACCCAGAGGTGATTCAGCTGACGCCGGCCCAATTCTTCCAGCAGCAGCGCCAGATCCAGCTTGCCGTTATCAGCCAGCGGCAGCACGCATTCTTCCACCTGGTCGCCAAAACCGCCGGTCACCTCGCCGCGCAGCAGCAGCACAGGGCCGGGCTGCGCAAACAGCCGCAGCCCGGCGTGCAGCCGGTTTTGGGTGTCGATCACAATGCGCAGAGGCTGGCGCAGTTCGGCTTCGGCATAGTCCTGGCGCAGCGACGCCGGCAACTCTTGCCAGCGCACGTTGAGGGCGGCGTTGTCCATCAGCACGGTATCGGCGCCGGAAAGAATGGCGCAGCTTTGCGCCCGGTGGCGCTGCACATCACGCCGGGCCGCCGGGCCGGTAATCCACTGGCTTTCGCCGTTGGCGAGCGCGGTGCGGCCATCCAGGCTGGCGGCCAGCTTCAGGGTCACAAAGGGACGGCCGGTGCGCATGCGGTGCAAAAAGCCCACGTTGACCGCCTCGGCCTCGTCGGTCATCAGCCCGGCCTCGGCCCGAATGCCCGCGTCCTGCAGCATGGCCAGGCCGCGACCGGCAACCTGAGGGTTGGGATCCACCATGGCGGCCACCACTCTGGACACGCCGGCGTCAATCAGACCCTGGGCACAGGGCGGGGTGCGACCATAATGGGAACAGGGCTCCAGGGTGACATAGGCGGTGGCACCCTGAGCGGCCTCACCGGCGGCACGCAGGGCAAAGACTTCGGCATGAGGGCCGCCGGCACGCCGGTGAAAGCCCTCGCCCACCAGTTGACCGTCTTTCACGATCACGCAACCCACCGCCGGGTTGGGGCTGGTGGTAAAACGGCCACGGCGGGCCAGCTCAAGCGCCCTGGCCATCCAGCGCGCATCTTGGGTTGTGAACACTTATTGCTCCAGGCGGGCTATCTCTTCGCCAAACTGACGCAGATCCTCAAAACAGCGGTACACCGAGGCAAAGCGAATATAGGCGACCTTGTCGAGCTGCTTGAGCTCGTCCATCACCAGGTTGCCCACCAGCTCGGATTTGACTTCCCGCTCGCCGGTGGCCCGCAGCCGCGACTTGATGCGGCTGATGGACTGCTCGATGGCCTCGGTGCTGACCGGACGCTTTTCCAGCGCCCGCTGCATGCCGGCTTCCAGCTTGTCTTCGTTAAAGGGCTCGCGAATGCCGCTGGTTTTGATGATGCGCGGCATCACCAGCTCGGCGGTTTCAAAGGTGGTGAAACGCTCCCGGCAGGCATTGCACTCACGCCGCCGGCGCACCTGCAGGCCATCGCCCACCAGACGGGAGTCGATTACCTTGGTTTCGGTTGCGTTGCAAAAGGGGCAGTGCATGGTGCCTCCGCGGGGCCTGTTAATCGGCTGTTAGTGTAAAGAAGCGGGCTGGGGAATGAAAGTAAGAGAAAATAAAAACGGGGTCCGAAGACCCCGTTTCTGCTGCCGTTACCGGTGCGCCTTACGCGTAAACCGGGTGGCGACGGCAGATGTCCAGCACCTGCTCTTTCACGCTGGCGATGGTGGCGTCGTCGTTGATGTTGCTCAGCACATCACAGATCCAGCCGGCCAGCTGGCGCACTTCGGCTTCCTTGAAACCACGACGGGTAACCGCCGGAGTACCGATACGAATACCGGAGGTCACGAACGGAGAGCGCGGATCGTTAGGCACGGCGTTCTTGTTCACGGTGATGAAGGCGCGGCCCAGGGCGGCGTCGGCTTCCTTACCGGTGATGTCCTTGTCGATCAGATCCAGCAGGAACAGGTGGTTGTGGGTGCCACCGGAAACCACTTTAAAGCCACGCTTCTGGAACTCGTCGGCCATGGCCTGAGCGTTTTTCACCACCTGAGCCTGGTATTCCTTGAACTCGGGCTCCAGGGCTTCCTTGAAGGCCACGGCCTTGGCGGCGATCACGTGCATCAGCGGGCCACCCTGACCACCAGGAAAGACGGCGGAGTTCAGCTTCTTCTCCAGCTCTTCGTTGTTGGCGGCAGACAGGATGATGCCGCCACGGGGACCGGCCAGGGTCTTGTGGGTGGTGGAGGTCACCACGTGGGCATGGGGCAGCGGGTTGGGGTACACACCGGCGGCGATCAGGCCGGCCACGTGCGCCATGTCCACCATAAACCAGGCGCCTACCTTGTCGGCGATTTCGCGCATGCGGGCCCAGTCTACGATGCCGGAGAAGGCGGAGAAGCCACCGATGATCATCTTCGGCTTGTGCTCAACGGCCAGACGCTCCATTTCTTCGTAGTCGATCACACCCTGCTCGTTGATGCCGTAAGGCACGATGTTGTACAGACGGCCGGAGAAGTTGGCGGGAGAACCGTGAGTCAGGTGACCACCGTGGGCCAGGTTCATGCCCATGACGGTATCGCCGGGCTTGACCAGGGCCAGGAAGACGGCGGAGTTGGCCTGGGAGCCGGAGTGCGGCTGCACGTTGGCCCAGGTGGCGCCGAACAGCTGCTTGACACGATCGATAGCCAGGTCTTCCACCACGTCAACATATTCACAGCCGCCGTAGAAGCGCTTGGCCGGATAGCCTTCGGCGTACTTGTTGGTCAGCTGGGAACCCTGAGCCTGCATCACGCGCGGGCTGGTGTAGTTCTCGGAAGCGATCAGCTCAATGTGCTCTTCCTGACGCACGGTCTCATTGCTGATGGCCTGCCACAGCTGGGGATCATAGTCGGCGATATTCATCTCACGCTTTAACATCCGTCTCTCCTGACTCATGGGGGATTGTCACTGAAAGTCAGAGTGTACCCCCAAGCGGCAGTCCGGCCTAGTCCCGCGAGCCGGGTTTACACTATTTTTTTACCTTTATGTTGAAAAGTTCACAAAAAGTTGAAGACCCATTAACACACTCCCTGTTCCGCACGGGTAGGAATCCGACCGGCAAACCCGATAGAATGGGGCTATCCCCAGACCGAACAAGCCGTTGAAGAGGATTATGCAAGCGTTCAGAGTGACTTCCCAGCGCCGGGCCGAACTGTATCACTGGTTTACCGCCCTTTTTGCCACCCCCCTGAGCGAGGACGATCTCGGTGAATTCGGCGGCTACGACATGCACCGTTTCCTCGACAGCCTGGCCACCCTGGACCCGCTCACCGAGGCCGCCGAGGCCTTTCGCGGCGAAGCGGAAAAGGCGCTGCAACACACGGCGCCGCACACGCGCCTGAGCGGTCATTATCAGGCGCTGCTCGAGGCGCCCTCGCTGCTCGACACCGCCAGCCTGAACGAGGCCAGCCAGGATGCCCTGCTGCTGATGACGGTGCTGCTCAAGCAGCACGGCACCGAGCTGGCCGACGACGATCCGCTGCATGTGTGCAATCAGCTGGAGATGATGGGTACCCTGGCGCTGGCCGCCGCCGACAGCACCATCGAGGAGCAACGGTTGCAACTGCTGGATCAGCAGCGAGAGCTGGCCAACAGCCAGCTGATCGGCTGGCTGCCGGTGTTTGTGGAGCTGTGCCGGAAGCGGGATGCGGGCGGCTTTTACGCCGCCGCCGCCAGCCTGCTGTTGTCGGTGTTTGTGATGGATCTGCACTACCTCAACAACGTAGCGGAATAATCAGGCCCATGCGTTACAGCAAGCACAAAAAGGCTGAGGCCTCACCCGAAACCCAGGCCGAGGCCGAGCGGGTGGCCAAGGCCACCCAGCGTCCGGGTCAGACCAAGGAGCAGACCCGGCTTATCGCCCAGGGAATTCAGAAGGGCATAGAGGAATATAAAAAGCAGCAAAAGGCCAGGGCCCGCGCCGCCGACAAGGCCCGCCGGCAGCAACAGCGCCAGCAGGGTGCAGAAGTAAACGAGGAAAATGAGGCCGAACCGGATCTCGCCCCTGCCGGGCGTTCTTCCCCGCTGCCCTGGCTGTTGCTGGGGCTGAGCTGGGTCGGCTTCCTTCTATACTTGTGGCTCACCCGCCACGGCTGAAACAGGGAGACACCATGCCATTGCCACTGCCCCCGGAACTCTATACCGAACACGGCGCCGAGCGCCGGCTGGGCGTGGAGCTGGAGCTGAGTGGCCTGCCCCTGCCCCGGCTGGTCAGCCTGGTCACCGACGCCCTGCGAGGCGAAACCCGCGCGCTGTCGGAATATGAATTCGACATCGACACCCCGCTTGGCACCTTTCGCGCCGAACTCGATTTTGACTACCTCAAACGCCTGGCCCGGGAGCAGCGCCGACACCCGCCCGGCGAACTGGAGCAGACCGCCACCGACCTGCTGGGCAGTCTAGCGCAGCACCTGGCGCCGCTGGAGCTGGTGTGCCCGCCGCTGCCGCTGTCACGGCTCGACCGGCTCAGCCGGCTGTTTGAACGACTGCGCCAGCAGGGCGCCCGGGGCACTCGCCACGCCCTGCACTATGCCTTTGGCCTGCACCTCAACCCCGAGCTGCCGGCCACCGATATTCACACCCTGCTGCGCTACTTTCGCGCCTACCTGTGCCTGCACGACTGGCTGGAAGCCCACGAAGACATCGTTACCGCCCGCAAGATCTCGCCCTATATTCGCGCCTTTCCCCGGGACTATGTCAGGCTGGTGCTGAAGCCGGACTACCACCCCGATCTGACCCGCTTTACTGCCGACTACCTGGCCTGGAACCCGACCCGCAACCGGGCCATGGATCTGCTGCCCCTGCTGGCCTGGCACGATGAGTCCCGAGTGCAGGCGGTGGCCCACGACGACAAGATCAACCCTCGTCCCACCCTGCACTACCGGCTGCCCAATTCCGATATCGACAATCCGCTGTGGTCCCTGGCCCACGCCTGGGCCGGCTGGCTGCAGGTGGAATGGCTGGCGGCGGATCCGCAACGACTGACGGACGCCTGCCGGGCCTATGGTGAGCACCTGGATCAGCTGACCCCGGATTTTATGGATCCCTGGAGCCTCAAGGTGCGCCCATGGCTGCGTTGATTGGCGTGACCGGCCCCGACAGCCGCCTGCCCCTGGCCTGGTGGGCCAGCCGCCTGGCATTGGGTCTGGCCGGTGGCCGGGGCCAGCACCTGACCCCGGCCAACATGCATAGGCACAAACGAGATCAGCTGCAGGGCCTCATCATCGGCGGCGGTGACGATATCGACGCCGCCCTCTACGGCCACGATACCGGCCGGGCCCCGGCGGATCCGGACCGGGACGCTTTTGAGATAGAACTGATTGAACACGCCCTCGACACCAGCCTGCCGCTGCTCGGCATCTGCCGGGGTGCCCAGTTGATTAACGTGGTGCTGGGCGGCTCGCTGCACGCCGACATTCGCCCGCTACGCCAGAACACTTCCAACCGGCGCACACCACTACCACGCAAAACCGCCATTGGCTGTGGCGGCGGCCGGCTCAGTCGCATCATGCAGCGGCCGCGCTGGCGCATCAACAGCCTGCATCACCAGGCGGTGGACAGGCTGGGCGGCGGCCTGGCGGTGGTGGCCCGGGATCTGGACGGCTTTGTGCAGGCCATTGAAAGCACCACGGATCACTATCTGATGGGGGTGCAGTGGCACCCGGAATACCTTCCCTACCTGCCCTGCCAGCGACGGCTGTTTCGGGATCTGGTCACGGCGGCCGAACACAGCCGGCCCGAGGCACTTTATGACTGACTATTTGCTGGTGTTTGGCAGCAGCCTGCTCGCCGCCACCATAGCGCCCTTTTATTCGGAAGTGGTGCTGGCGGCGGTACTGACCCGCCAGCCCGATGCCGCCCTGCTGCTGTGGCTGCTGGCCAGCACCGGCAATACCCTGGGGGCCATGATCAACTGGTGGCTGGGCAAGTACCTGCTGCACTTCCGCCACAAGCGCTGGTTTCCGGTCAACGACAAACAGCTGGAGCGCGCTCAGCGCTGGTTTCAGCGCTTTGGCGTGTGGTCGCTGCTGCTGTCCTGGGCACCGGTAGGCGGTGATGCCCTCACCTTTATCGCCGGCATTATGCGAGTGCCGCTGGCGCTGTTCACCCTGCTGGTGTTCATCGGCAAGGCGCTGCGCTACGCCGTGGTGCTGTGGTTTGCCGATACCTTGTTACTGTCCTGATCCCGACGGGGCATTCCGAATGCAAGGACTGGCATGAGCCCGACAAGACCGTATACTGGGCAACACAAGGCAGTGCTACCAGGGCCGCCAGTTCTTTCGGCTAGCCGAAAGTCTAATTGAGCGTAACGACCATCTGGGTCACCTTGTTAACCAATGGTTACAACCAAGGAGCGGAATAATGAGTGAAGTTAAGGTTCATCCGGTCATGCCCCATATCGCAAAGACCGCACTGCTGGACGATGCCGGCTATCAGGCCATGTATCAGCAGTCCATCGACAACCCCGAAGCCTTCTGGGGTGAGCAGGGCAAAATCGTTGACTGGATCAAACCCTACACCAGGGTGAAAAACACCTCCTACGATCCGGGCCACATCAGCATCAAGTGGTTTGAAGACGGCACCCTGAACCTGTCCGCCAACTGTATCGACCGTCACCTGGCCACCCGGGCCGACGAAGTTGCCATCATCTGGGAAGGCGACAGCCCCGACGAAGACAAAAAGGTCACCTACCGCGAGCTGCACGAGCAGGTATGCCGCTTTGCCAACGTGCTCAAGGCACAGGGCGTGAAAAAGGGCGACGTGGTCAGCATCTATATGCCCATGGTGGTGGAAGCGGCGGTGGCCATGCTGGCCTGTACCCGCATCGGTGCCGTGCATTCCGTGGTGTTTGGCGGCTTCTCTCCCGATGCACTGGCCAGCCGCATTATCGACTCCCAGGCCAAGGCGGTGATCACCGCCGACGAAGGCCTGCGTGGCGGCCGCACCGTGGCACTCAAGGCCAACGTGGACGCGGCCCTGGCCAACCCCAAAGTGACCTCCATCGACAGCGTGATCGTCTATCGCCGCACCGGCGGTGACATTGCCTGGAACGAACAGCGCGATGTGTGGTGGCACGAAGCCACCGCCCAGGTCAGCGCCGACTGCCCGCCGGAAGAAATGAACGCCGAGGATCCGCTGTTCATTCTTTATACCTCCGGCTCCACCGGCACCCCCAAGGGCGTGCTGCACACCACCGGCGGCTACCTGGTGTATGCCGCCATGACCTTCAAGTACATTTTTGACTACCACCCGGGTGACGTGTACTGGTGCACCGCCGACGTGGGCTGGATCACCGGCCACAGCTACCTGCTCTACGGTCCGCTGGCCAACGGCGCCACCACCCTGCTGTTTGAGGGCGTGCCCAACTACCCCAAAACCAACCGCATGGCCCAGGTGGTGGACAAACACCAGGTCAATATTCTGTATACCGCCCCCACCGCCATTCGTGCCTTTATGGCCAAGGGTGACGAGGCGGTGGAAGGCACCAGCCGCGCCAGTCTGCGCGTGCTGGGCTCGGTGGGCGAGCCCATCAACCCGGAAGCCTGGGAATGGTATTTCCGCGTGATCGGCGACGAGCGCTGCCCCATCGTGGACACCTGGTGGCAGACCGAAACCGGCGGCATTCTGATCACCCCGCTGCCCGGCGTCACCGATCTCAAGCCCGGCTCGGCCACCCGCCCCTTCTTTGGCGTGCAGCCGGCGCTGGTGGACGGCGAAGGCAAGGTGCTGGAAGGCGCCACCGACGGCAACCTGGTGATCCTGGACTCCTGGCCCGGCCAGATGCGCACCGTATTCGGCGATCACGACCGTTTCGAGCAGACCTACTTCTCCACCTTCCCCGGCACCTACTTCAGTGGTGACGGCGCCCGTCGCGACGAAGACGGCTACTACTGGATCACCGGACGGGTGGACGACGTGCTCAACGTCTCCGGTCACCGCATGGGCACCGCCGAAATCGAGTCGGCGCTGGTGGCACACCCGAAGATTGCCGAGGCCGCCGTGGTGGGCGTGCCCCACGACATCAAGGGCCAGGGCATTTACGCCTATGTCACGCTCAATGCCGGCGAAGTACCGTCTGCCGAGCTGCACAAGGAAGTTAAAGACTGGGTGCGCAAGGAAATTGGTCCCATCGCCACCCCCGACGTCATCCACTGGGCCGAGGGCCTGCCCAAGACCCGCTCCGGCAAGATCATGCGCCGCATTCTGCGCAAGATCGCCACCGGCGACACCGATGCCCTGGGCGATACCTCCACCCTGGCGGATCCGGGTGTGGTCGACCGCCTGATCGAGGAACGCAACCGAGTGGCCTGATGCCCCTTCACCCATGTCAAAACGCCGCCTTGAGCGGCGTTTTTTTATGGTCGGGGCTCGGTGAATGCCGCTTTTTGTCGCAGCAACAACAGTTTGCGGAACTTTCTGACGTTATTTTCGCTCACACATCGAGCCTCAACCCCGGTCACCCACGGGCACACTCAAAAATTTATTAGTCATTAGACCAGTAAATTGCTGCCAATTTTCATGAAATCACTATAATTGGGCGCACCGGGCCGAAATGCGCCATTTTATTTGCCTCACACCGGCAAAAAGCGCTAGGCTCCCTGTGACTCGACGTGTAAACCGCAAGATAGACGAGGATTGCCGCACAATGGCCGACAAATACCGTATTCTGCTGCTCAACGGGCCAAACCTTAACCTGCTGGGCCGACGCGAACCGGGCATTTACGGCAACAACAGCCTGAACGACATCGTGGCGCGCCTCACCGAGCAGGCCGCCGGGCGCGATATCGAACTCAGTCACGTCCAATCCAACGCGGAGCACGTTCTGCTCGACGCCATCCACCAGGCCGATGGCCGGCAGGATTTTATCATCATCAATCCCGCCGCCTTCACCCACACCAGCGTGGCCCTTCGTGATGCCTTGCTGGGGGTCAACATTCCCTTCATTGAAGTGCATTTGTCGAATGTGCACGCCCGTGAACCCTTCCGCCATCATTCCTATCTGGCGGATAAGGCAGTGGGCGTGATCTGCGGCCTGGGTGCCGATGGTTACGAATTTGCCCTTGAGGCGGCGGCCCGTTATCTGGCTCGTCGCTGACTCACATCAGCACCAACATAACTAAGAGAACGCTCATGGATATTCGTAAAATCAAGAAACTGATCGAACTGGTTGAAGAGTCCGGTATCGCCGAGCTGGAAATCGCCGAAGGCGAAGAGTCGGTACGCATCAGCCGCTACGGCGCCGCCGCCCCGGCCCCGGTGATGCCTCAGTATCAGGTGCAGGCCGCCCCGGCTCCTGCCGCTGCGCCCGCCGCCGCTCCTGCCGCCGCCGCCCCGGCCGCCGAAGCCGCTCCCGAGCTGAGCGGCCACGTGATGCGTTCTCCCATGGTCGGTACCTTCTACCGTGCCTCCAGCCCCGGCGCCAAGAACTTCGCTGAAGTCGGCCAGACCGTCAACGTGGGCGACACCCTGTGCATTGTTGAAGCCATGAAGATGATGAACCAGATCGAGGCCGACAAGGCCGGCGTAGTGAAGGCCATTCTGGTCGACAACGCCCAGCCGGTTGAATTCGACGAGCCCCTGTTCATCATCGAATAAGGAATTCCCATGCTGGATAAAGTAGTCATCGCCAACCGCGGTGAAATCGCCCTTCGCATTCTGCGCGCCTGCAAGGAGCTCGGAATCAAGACGGTCGCGGTGCATTCCACCGCCGACCGCACCCTGAAGCACGTGCTGCTGGCCGACGAGTCCATCTGTATTGGTGGCAATCAGTCCACCCAGTCGTACCTGAATGTGCCGTCCATCATCGCCGCCGCCGAAGTGACCGACGCCGTGGCCATTCACCCCGGCTACGGCTTTCTGGCGGAAAACGCCGACTTCGCCGACCAGGTAGAAAAGTCCGGCTTTATCTTTATTGGCCCGCGCGGCGACACCATTCGCCTGATGGGTGACAAGGTGTCTGCCATCGAGGCCATGAAGAAGGCCGGCGTCCCCTGTGTGCCGGGCTCCGACGGCCCCATCGGCGGCGACGCCAAGCGCAACGCCGCCATTGCCAAGCGCATTGGTTATCCAGTGATCATCAAGGCCGCCGGTGGCGGCGGTGGTCGCGGCATGCGTGTGGTGCGCTCCGAAGCCGAACTGGAAAAATCCATCTCCATGACCAAGGCCGAGGCCGGTGCCGCCTTTGGCAACGACATGGTGTATATGGAGAAATTCCTGGAAAACCCGCGCCACATCGAAATTCAGGTGCTGGCCGACGGCCAGGGCAACGCCATTCATCTGGCCGAACGTGACTGCTCCATGCAGCGTCGTCACCAGAAGGTAGTGGAAGAAGCCCCGGCCCCGGGCATTACCGCCGAGATGCGCAAGTTCATCGGCGAGCGCTGCTGCAAGGCCTGTGTCGACATCGGCTACCGCGGCGCCGGTACCTTTGAATTCCTCTATGAAAACGGCGAGTTCTATTTCATTGAGATGAACACCCGCATTCAGGTGGAGCACCCGGTTACCGAGATGATCACCGGTGTGGATCTGATCAAGGAACAGCTGCGTGTGGCCGCCGGCCTGCCGCTGTCCATTACGCAGGATCAGGTAGTGGTGCGTGGCCATGCCATCGAGTGCCGTATCAACGCCGAAGACCCGCGCAGCTTTGTGCCGAGCCCGGGCGAGATCACCCGCTTCCACTCTCCGGGTGGCCTGGGTGTGCGCTGGGACTCCCACATTTACGCCGGCTATCGAGTACCGCCCTACTACGACTCCATGATCGGCAAGCTGATCTGCTACGGCGAAAACCGCGATATCGCCATCGCCCGCATGAAGCACGCCCTCAACGAGCTGGTGATTGACGGCATCAAGACCAATATTCCGCTGCACAAGGAAATCATGAGCGATGAGAACTTCCGCAATGGCGGAACCAACATCCATTACCTTGAGAAGAAGCTGGGCCTGTAAGGCTCACGCGGAATAATCAAACGGCGCCTTGAGCGCCGTTTTTGTTTAAGGAGCGACAACAGAGGACCGTAGGTTGGAATGAGCCTCGGCGAATTCCAACATGTCACAGGCGCCTTCTTGTTGTGAATTCGCTGCGCTCATCGCCAACCTTCTGCTTTCCGGGTGCGATATGCTTAGCATTACGCGACCGCAGCGGTTTTTCCCAAACTGGCCAGCCGGTAAACTACGCCCTCAGCCCACTGAGACAAACACCAACATGAACATTCATCGCATCAATCCCTGCAAACGCTGGTCCGACATTACCGTGTTCAACGGCATCGCCCATTTTGTGGAGGTGCCCGAGGGGGATCTGTCCGCCGGCATTGAAGAGCAGACCCGCCAGGTGATGGTTCAGGCCGAACAGGCCCTGGCCAAGATAGGCAGCGACAAGGGCCGGCTGCTGTCGGTAACCATCTACCTCACCGACTTTGCCAACCTGCCCGCCTTTAATGCGGTGTGGGACGAGTGGTTCCCGGAAGGCACCGCCCCCAGCCGCGCCTGCGTAAAGGCCGAGCTGGCCAACCCCGACTACCTGGTGGAGATGGCCTTTGTTGCCGCCGCCGGCGAAGAGTACTTGTAGGTTGAAATGAGCCTCGGCGAATTCCAACGCTACACTGGTGCCTTCGTGTTGGGATTCTCTTCGCTCATCACAACCTACCGCCCGGATCCCCTAGGTTTTCCTCGTTCCCGTGCTCTGCCTGGAAGCGAGTGCACATGACAAGTGGAGCGCGGGCGAGCCGCCAGCGCTCCAGAAAACACCCGCATATTCGCTGCGCTCATCACAACCTACCGCCAAAAGCGGGGGCGAGTTTGTTCCTCTATTCCCCCACTGGTATGCTTCGCCCCTTCCTGAAGGAGCCTTCCAATGACTTCCATTGTTTCCGTGGCCCGGCGCGAAGCCTTGCTCAGCGTGCTGCTGGCCCTGCTTTATCTTGCGGCCTGGGCTGCCTGTGCCTGGCTGGTGCCGCCGGCGCTGACCCTGGCCGGCTGGCCACTGTGGTTTTTGCTGAGCTGCCTGTTCAATCCGCTGCTGTTTATTGTGCTGTGCGCGCTTATGGTGCGCTGGTGTTTCAGGGCGGTTAACCTGGAAGCCTCGTCATGAATGCCGGACTGATGATTCCCCTGCTGGTGTATCTGGCGGTGATGATTGGCCTGGGACTGTGGCTGGGCCGTCGCCGCAGCGAAGGCGGCTTTGTGCAGGACTATTTCCTTGGCAGCCGCTCCATGGGCGGCTTTGTGCTGGCCATGACCATGGTGGCCACCTATGCCTCGGCCTCGTCTTTTATTGGCGGCCCCGGCGCGGCCTACCGCATGGGGTTGGGCTGGGTGCTGCTGGCGATGATCCAGGTGCCCACGGTGTGGCTGACCCTGGGGGTGCTGGGCAAGCAGTTCGCCCATATCGCCCGGCGGGTGAACGCGCTCACCATTAACGACATGCTGCAGGCCCGCTACCAAAGCCCGCTGGTGGTGCTGCTGGCGGGCCTGGGCCTGCTGGCCGCCTTTGTGGCCACCATGGTGGTGCAGTTTATCGGCGGTGCCCGGCTACTGGAAACCGTGACCGGACTGTCGTATCAGAGCGGGCTGATGCTGTTTGCCGGCGCCGTGCTGCTCTATACCCTGGTGGGCGGCTTTCGCGCCGTGGTGGTAACCGACGCCGTGCAGGGCATGCTGATGCTGCTGGGCACTGTAGTGCTGCTGGCCGGCGTGCTGCAGGCCGGCGGCGGCGCCGCCACCATGTTTGCCGAGCTGAAAGCCATCGATCCCGGGCTGGTGCAGCCTCAGGGCCCCGACGGCTTTCTCTCCATGAGCTTTATGCTGTCGTTCTGGGTGCTGGTGTGCTTTGGGGTAATAGGCCTGCCCCATTCGGCGGTACGCTGCCTGGCCTACAAAGACAGCGCCGCCATGCACAGGGGCATTATTATCGGCACCCTGGTTGGGGCCGTGCTGATGTTTGGCATGCACTTCGCCGGGGCGCTGGGGCGCGTGCTGGTGCCTGAGCTGACCGTACCCGACAAGGTGATGCCCACCCTGATGCTCACCGTGCTGCCGCCGCTGGTGGCCGGGCTGTTTCTGGCCGGGCCCATGGCCGCCATTATGTCGACCATCGACTCCCAGCTTATTCAGGCCGCCGCCACCCTGGTAAAGGATCTTTACCTTAACCACCTGTGCAAAACCCAGCCGGCGCCGGCCGTGATCAAGCGCGCCAGCAAGCTGGTGACCCTGACCCTGGGGCTGATAGTGCTGTGGGCGGCCCTGAGTCCGCCGGAGATGATCATCTGGCTCAACCTGATGGCCTTTGGCGCCCTGCAGGCTATCTTTTTCTGGCCGCTGGTGCTGGGCCTGTACTGGTGGCGGGGCAACAGCACCGGCGCACTGGCCTCCATGCTCACCGGTGCCATCAGCTACAGCCTGCTGCTGCACTTTGGCATCAAGCCCCTGGGGCTGCACGCCATCGTGCCGAGCCTGGCGCTCTCGGGCCTGGCCTATGTGGTGGGATCTCTGCTCACGCCGCCGCCCTCACCCGAAGTGCGTACCCTGTTTGGCCGCTGAGCCAGTTCCCGGTGTCCGCGCCAGCGGACACCGGGGCCAGCTGTGTTAGAATTGCGGTTTTAGCCCATAACGAAGAACGCCATGCCCTGGATACAAATTCGCATCAACGCCACCGAAAAGACCGCCGACAAGGTCAGCAACATGCTCTCCGGCCGCGGCGCCCAGGCGGTGACCTACATGGACGCCGAAGACAAGCCGGTGTTTGAGCCCCTGCCCGGTGAAACCCTGCTGTGGGACGACACCGTAGTGGTGGGCCTGTTCGACGCCGAAACCGACCCGGCGCCCATCATCGACTTTCTGAAGAAGTTCTACCGCAAGGATCTGGTGTATAAGGTGGAGCAGCTGGAAGACAAGGACTGGGTGCGCGAGTGGATGGACAGTTTTCACCCCATGCGCTTTGGCAAGCGGCTGTGGATTTGCCCCAGCTGGCGTGACGTGCCCGACCCCGAGGCGGTGAACGTGATGCTGGATCCGGGACTGGCCTTTGGCACCGGCACCCACCCCACCACCGCCCTGTGCCTGGAATGGCTCGACGGCCAGGATCTGGCCGGCAAAACCGTGATCGACTTTGGCTGCGGCTCCGGCATTCTGGCACTGGCGGCACTCAAGCTGGGCGCCAAAGAGGTAATCGGCATCGACATTGACCCCCAGGCGTTGCAGGCCAGCCGCGACAACGCCGAGCGCAACGGCGTGGCCGACCGCCTGAGCGTGTATCTGCCACAAGACCAGCCCGAAGGCCTGCAGGCCGACGTGGTGGTGGCCAACATTCTGGCCGGCCCGCTGAAAGAGCTCTCCCCCATCATCAGTGGCCTGGTGCGTCCGGGCGGCTCGCTGGCGCTGTCTGGCATCCTCGAAACCCAGGCCGAGGGCCTGAATCAGGTCTACGATCAGTGGTTCGCCATGGCCGAACCCGAGTTCCGGGAAGAATGGGCTCGCCTGAACGGCAGCAAACGCTGACAAAAGGCTCCCTACGGAGCCTTTTTTAACCTTGAAAGCGCGCCACCATTGCATAAAAAATGCACCGGCATCTTGACTTATAAAAAATTATGCGCCGCTCAATTTGTGAGCTTTTCAGCACCGCCAAAAATGCGTAAGATACGCGACCCTGAGCCGAGACAGCCTTATCCTCATGGAAATTGGTCCTTACAAACTGGACGCCCCCCTGCTGGTGGCACCGATGGCGGGCGTAACCGATCGACCCTTCCGCACCCTGTGCATGCGCATGGGTGCGGGCATGGCCGTGTCGGAAATGATGTCGGCCAATCCCCTGCTGCGGGATTCCGACAAATCGCGCCGGCGTATGGACCATGAAGGGGAAAGCGGTATTCGCTCCGTGCAGATTGCCGGAGCCGATCCGGCGTTGATGGCCGATGCTGCCCGATACAATGTGGATCAGGGTGCGCAGATCATCGACATCAACATGGGCTGTCCGGCAAAGAAAGTAAACAAGAAGATGGCAGGCTCCGCCCTGCTGCAATTCCCGGAGCTGGTGCAGGACATCGTCAGCGCCGTGGTAACTGCAGTGTCGGTGCCGGTGACCCTGAAAATTCGTACCGGCTGGGATCCGGATAACCGTAACGGCGTGCACATTGCCCGCATTGCCGAAGACAGCGGAATTCGAGCCCTGGCCGTGCATGGCCGCACCCGTGCCTGCATGTACAAGGGGAACGCGGAATACGACACCATCAGGGCAATCAAACAGGCCGTCTCGATGCCCGTTGTTGCCAACGGAGACATCACCAGCCCGCAAAAGGCGCGGTTTGTGCTGGATTACACCGGCGCCGATGCCATTATGATTGGCCGGGCTGCGCAGGGACGGCCGTGGATTTTCAGAGAAATCCGCCACTATCTTGAGCATGGCACCACCCCAGCACCGCTCCCGATGGAACAGGAGCAGGCAATGATTCGGGAACACGTTACCGCGCTGCATGACTTTTATGGCGAGGTAATGGGTGTGAGGATTGCCCGAAAGCATGTGGGATGGTACCTGCAGGAAAGTGACGCGGGCCGTGACTTTCGCCGTAATTTCAATGCTCTCGAAGAGGCCGGGCAGCAGCTCGACGCTTTGGAGCAGTTTTTCGCGAATAATAGCTTAACGAACAATAGAAGAGCCGACTGAATATGTTCGAACAAACTACGACTTCTGACGCACTGGTAACCACCACCAAATCTCCGACTTCCGAGCAGCCGACCCAGCGCCCGCTGCGCAACTCCGTGGAGCAGGCCCTGCGCAACTACCTGTCTCAGCTTAACGGCCAGGAAGTCACCGAGCTGTATGAGCTGGTTCTCTCCGAAGTCGAAGCGCCCATGCTGGACGTGATCATGCAGTACACCCGCGGCAACCAGACCCGCGCCGCCAACATGATGGGCATTAACCGCGGCACCCTGCGCAAGAAGCTCAAGAAATACGGCATGAACTGATAATATTCAGTTAAAGCACTAATTTTTAAGGCGTTAACTCGAAAGGGTTAACGCCTTTTTCTTTATGCCCCAGAAACTGACCAACAGGCAATCCATGGCTGGATAGGCTTTACTTTAGTCACCCCCCACTGGAGGCTATTGCCATGCGATTCAGAACAACATCCACCATCACGCTTGCCGCCCTGCTCGCCGGCGGCACATTCTGGGTTTCGGCCGAGACCACCAGCGATCAGTTCTCGCCCTATGTTGATGCCAAAGGCACAATCAGCCGCCCCACCGCATTTCGGGATGAATGGGTTCACATAGGCAGCTGGTTTGTGCGTGAAGATGATCAGGCCAGCGGGCCCGGTGTGCACGACGTATATGCGGAACCTTCGGCCGTGAAAAGCTTTAAACAAAACGGGCAGTGGCCCGATGGTGCCACTCTGGTCAAAGAAATAAGTAGTATTCGTGAAGGTCAGAAAGCAACCGGCTTTGCCCAATGGGCGGGCGAACCGGGTGTTTGGTTTGTGATGGTACGCGACCGCAAGAACCGCTTTCCCGAGAATGCAGCCTGGGGAGAAGGCTGGGGCTGGGCACTGTTCACACAAGACAGCCCCGAAGTCAGTCTGACAAAAAACTGGAAAGGCGAAGGCTTTAACAACTGCTTCGGGTGCCACGTGCCGGCGAAAGACACCGAATGGGTCTACATCGAGGGCTACCCGACGATTCGTGATTCGGCGAACTACGGAAACTGACACTGACGCTGCTTAAACATTGACACAGCCCACGCACTGGCTCTGGTGCAACAGTTTGGTCAGCCGGAGCTGACCTTTGGCTTTTGTGGCCACAGCCTGCGCCGGGCCATATTGGCTACGTCAACGCTGTTCGAACAGCTTTTCTACCAGGGAACACTGGCAGCTCAGCCAATATACATTACCGCGCTTGCTGGCCCTGGTCTGATTGCCTCCGCAGGAAGGGCAACTGATCCTCATGGAGGTATTGCCGCCGCAGTAGCCACACTTTACGTAATATCCGAATTTACCCGAGCAGGCATTGAGAGCATCTGTTTTACCGCATGCCTTGCAACTCAGTCCAATGGTTGCCTGTTCATCGGTGGCGTCTTCCTGAAGCGAAGCCGTTTGCAGGGCGGCTTCGGTTTGATGGCCTTCTTGCTCACTGAGCCTGCCATAACTGGTCGGTGGCTGTTCACATACCTGAGGAGAGCCCGCTGAAATAGCCTTCACTAAAAACTCACCGATTCGCTGCATCTCTTTCATGGAAAAATAGGCTTTGCTTGAGAAAGCTGAGCCAATACGTGAAAAGCCGCCAATTTCTTTCACCTGCTCGGCAATCGACTCACTTTTGACAACTTTTCGATTCATCTCCGCCGACATGGTGTCCCGGTGCAGAATACAGCTGTTGGATACCGTACAAAGTACATCCCACTCTCTGCGCCTGCATTTGTACTCCCAGCAAGGTGCCCAAAAACTGCTCCACATGGGCTCCCAGAAATGCCTTCAGCAAATCCCTTTGCAATTCGGCCTGAATGATGGGAGATGGCATGCCACTCCAGCGGCCCTTGTTACTGCGGGACCACTCCCCTTGCGAGTTCAGCTTAACTTCGCCGTAAATGCTTTTGGATTCCACGATGATGAACCCGGCGCGGTGAACAATCAGATGGTCAATCTGCGCCGTTTCGCCAAGATGGCTAAACCGGTAATCATTCAGCACCAGAATGTTCTCATCGTCCTTGAAAGCACGCCGCAGATAAAAAGCGACATCCAGCTCCTGCCTGTCACCGGCCACTCGGCGTGGATCCGCAGAGCTAACCGATTCCTTGTTTTTAAGAATTGTCATTGGCCACCCTCAACTCTCTTGCTCAGCTTGATTCGTATGCGATTGATTTTTTTTGAAATAAAAATCAATTATCCGAAAAATGCAGAAGCTCCCCGCTCTCAGACTACTGATCCAACACCGCCTTCAGCCTGGCAAAGGGCTTCATGTCGTCAGTAACAATGATGTCATCATAGTCCGGGTTGGTGGCGTGCAGCGAATACCCACCCTCGGCGATTTTGCGCACCACCCGCAGCAGGTATTGATCGTCTCCGGTTTGATCCTGTTGCTCTATGGCCACCGTCTGGTTGCTGATGCTGCCCGCCGACTCCGTGGTGATCCACTCCAGCAACAGCAGATTGCCGTCATTGACCGGATGCTTGCCACCGTTCATGGAGTTGCCGCTGGCTCTGGCCAGAAAGTGATGCTGCGGATCCACGCGCACTTTTGTTTCGGGCACCGGCATCATTTCGGCATGGTCACTGCTGCCGGTTCTGAAATGGCCACAGGCAATCTTGAGGTTCGGATAATACGGCAGCACCACCACATCGGCGCTTGGCGTAATCTGCTCTGTTTTGGGCTTGCTCTTGCGCCGGCGGTATTCCGCCAGCCGCAGATCCACCAACTCCTGCATCATGTCGTGCAGGGTATCCAGCTCGTTGAGTGGCAGGCTAAAACGCGGACAAAAGCGCGCGTTCTGGATCTCGAACCAATAGTCGGCCTGCGAATCACCACTGCCGCTGGTGCTGTGTTTTATCGGGTTTCTGCTCCAGTAGCTCAGCCACTGGGCAGAGTCCGCTGCCATGGCCTGCTGTGGCCTGGGCAAGTCCAGCGCAAACAGGTCCGGGTGGCGCTCCAGCACCAGCCGGGACTGGGCCGCCAGCTCGGTGAGCAGGGGCGGTTCACGCAGGCCGTCCAGCTCCAACAGCGCCTGCAACAAAATCAGCTTGAAGCACTTGGCAAGCCGGGTGGTTTCAATACCGGTCAGCAGAAAGTCATGCAGCTTTTCCAGCACGCGCTCGGCGTTCTCCGGCAGATCGCCCTGCTCTCGTACCAGCCCAAACCAGCTACCGTGCTGCCTGCGTAATTTGTCGAACTCAATTCCCGCCTGAAAGGCCTGCACCGCCGTGGGCCGGGATCCCAGCTGATCCCGCAGTCGCACATAATCGTCCGCCACTTTTACCCGGCTGCCGTAGCGCAGTTGATCGGCAAGTTTGATCACTTGAGGATCCAGATTGATAAAACAGCCGGGCGGCAGCGTGATATCGGTTTTACCCGGCGTGCCGGAGCCGCCCAGAGCCTGGTGCAGTTGCCAGGGTTTGAACAGGCAGGATCTGTGGTTGCCCACCAGATCGATCACCATGAGATCCTGCTTGCCCGGGTGCAGGCGCAGGCCACGGCCCAGTTGCTGTAAAAACACAATGCGCGACTCCGTAGGCCTAAGCATCAGCAGCGTATCGATGGAGGGAAGATCCGTGCCCTCGTTAAACAGGTCCACCGAGAAGATTACGCTGAGCCGGCCGGCGGCCAGATCCCTAAGCGCCTGATTGCGGGGCAGTGAGGATCCGGCATAAACGGCGGCGGCGTCAATGCCAGCTTCCTGGAAGGTCCGTGCCATAAATTCCGCATGGCGCACCGACACACAAAACGCCAGGGTGCGGCTGCGTCCCAGCCGTTGCCATTGTTCCAGCGCGTGCCTGGCCCGTTTTTGGCTGGCAAAGGCATGTTCCAGGGCCTCGGGATCGAAGCGACCATTACGCCAGGGGATTTCCTCGTAGTTGATGTGCTCGTCGTAAATGCCGTGATAGACCAGCGGCACCAGATGACGGCGCTCTATGGCTTCCCGCAGGTGACATTCAAACACCAGATTGTCGTCGCACAGGGCCAGAATGTCCGCCTGATCGGTGCGGTCGGGGGTAGCAGTCAGCCCCAGCAAAAACTTCGGCTTAAAGTGATCCAGCAGGCGGCGGTAAGACGACGCCGTGGCATGGTGAAATTCGTCCACGATGATGTAATCGAAGTGCTCCCGGTCAAACTGCCTGAGGTGGGCATCCCGCCCCAGGGTCTGCACCGAAGCAAACAGCCAGTCGGCCTGCTGTTTTTGCTCTCCGGTATACAGGCCGGTGTGAGCGTCCGGGTTCATGTGAATAAAGGTGGACTGGGCCTGACGAATAATCTCGTCGCGGTGGGCCACAAACAAAATGCGTGCAGCCTTCATCTGGCGCACATCAAAGGCTGCCAGCCAGGTTTTGCCAAGACCGGTGGCCATGACCACCAGACCACGACGATAGCCCTTCGCCCGGCTGGCCTGCAATGCCGCCAGCGCCGCTTCCTGCACGCTGTTGGGCATGGGGGTTTCCCGCAAGGTTTCGTCATTGCTGCTGGTGTCGCCGGTTATCAGCCGAAGGCGCGTCAGCGGGCTTTGGCGGTAACGCTTGAGGTAATCGTCTATCCATTCACTGGAAAGCGGAATGACTCTGCTGTCGTTAAACAGCCGCTCCATCTGCGCCTGCAGCGCCAGCAGGCTGGCGGCCGCAGGGCTGTGAACATCATTCACCGTCAGTTGCCAGCTCCATTCCAGCGACTGGGTCAGCGCCGCTTTCGATAAATTGCTGGAGCCCACAAAGCCCTTGCCCTGCAGCCGGTGTTCGCCATGTTGCTGAATAAACAGGTAAGACTTGAGGTGAAAGCCGGCCTCGCCGCTGCTTTGGTAAATACGCACATCTGCTTTACGTTCGGCCAGCAGCATCAGCTCCCTCAGCGCCACCGGCTCGGTCACATCGAGATAATCGGAAGTGAGTATGCGCAAGTGAACGCCCCTGTCCAGGGCCTCACTCAGCGCATCCTGTAGCAGCTTCAGTCCGCTCTGACGAATAAAGGACACCGCCATGGTGATGACACTGCCCTCGCGGGTCTGGTTGATGGCTTCAAGCAGCGGAGTCAGCAATGGCTGGTTAAATGCGGGATCCTGCTCGCCGCCGCCGGTGACCAGTTCCAGCATCAGTCGGCCTCCTTTACCAGCAGGGCATTGAGCCAGGTTTCTTGCTCACGACCGGGGCGCAGATCTGTCGTTTGCCAGCGTTCCGCCAGGGTCAGGGGCAAGACTTCCAGTAACTGTGCCAGGCCGGCTCCATTCATATCGGTAAAGCGCCGGCCATTACGTTCGACTTCGCCTCGGCCGTATTTAAAGGAGCAATAGAGCACGCCGCCGGTTTTCAGCTGTGCGGCCAGGTGCGCCAGCACACCGGCCAGCTCGCTTTCTGGCACATGCAACAAGGATGCACAGGCCCAGATGGCATCGGCGGGGGGCTGGCAGGAGAGCGAGAGAAAGTCGTGGCAGGCTACCGGCAGGCCGGTGTAGTCCTGCGCCTTTTGCACCAGCGCCGGACTGGCATCAAAGGCCGTTACCCTGTAACCCAGCCCGGCAAAATGTTTGCTGTCGCGGCCCGAGCCACAGCCGGCATCCACAATATGACCGCCCTTGGGCACAAACGGCAAAAAACGATCATAAAGAGAAGTCATGTCGACCTGTACGGTGGCGGCAAAAAAGGCATCAGCCTGTTGCTGGTAATAGTCGAGGGTCATAAACCTGCCGGTAAACACATATTGCGGGTTACTGTATCAAAATTGCCGGCAAGTGCTCGTTTTCATTCGAAGCCACTGCACACTCCGGCCTTGCTATCCCGTTCGCCTTTTGCCGTACAATACTTGCATGACCACAGCGCCCATCACCCCTACTTCGCTGAGCGACCCCTTTTACTACCTACGCAATATGCAGCAGGTGGTGCACTTCTGTCTGGCCCGCTATGGCGATTTATGGCTGGCCGATGAGCGCGATCAGCTTGCCGAAGTGCTGGCCCTGAGCGAGCCGGCTCAAGGCTTGCTGGTGCGGCTGGTAATGCGCAAGGGCTGTCTGTTTCGGCCCGACAAGCTGGTGTATGCCGAAATTCCGAATGTTACCGCTGCTTTGCATGAGCTGGCCAAGGCCGGTCTGGTGGCGCTGGAGCCAGCGCTGGCGCTAAGTGATGTTTGCGCTCTGGCCCGGCGTGAGGAATGTGTGCAGCTGGCCCGGCACCGGTTGCCGGAGCAGGCCATTGCCGCTTCCGTCCGCAAGCGGGATCTGGAAAGTGCGCTGTTAACCGGAACTGAAGAAAACCCACAGCCGCTGGCCGGCTGGTGGCCCCATGCGTCTTTTACGGTGATTGAACTGACTTGCCGCGAGCTGTTCGACCGGCTGCGGCTGGTGTTTTTTGGCAACCTGCAGCAGGACTGGTCGGAATTTGTGCTTACCGAGCTTGGCCTGCAGCGCTTTGAGCCGGTGCCGCTGAGCGAGGCGTCGCGCCCGTTTCAACACCGGGATGAGGTGAATGCCATGCTGGCCCTTTACCGGCTGCGGCAGCGGCTGGACAGCGAGCCGGTGACCGGTCTTGCCACCGAGCTGCCCGAGCCGGTGCGCTGCGAATGGATTGAATACCGTCGCCACAAGCTGCTGTTTCAGCTGGGGCGGGAAGCGGAGCGCCAGGGAGAGTCCGCCCTCGCCCTGGCGCTGCATGAGCAAAGCCGGCATAGAGAGGCGCGCATTCGCGCCCTGCGCCTGCGGGAAAAGTGCGACAATCCGGCTCAAGTGGCCGGGCTGGCGCAACAGGCCCTTGATGATATTGAACAGCCGGAAGCCCGCCTCATTCTTGGCCGCATTCTGCAGCGCAGCGCCAAAAAGGCCGGATTAACGGTGCCCGCCGCCCCTGCCCTGCGGGTGCCCACGGCCAGGCTGGCGCTGGCAAACCCTGAACAGCACCGAGTGGAAGCAGCGGTCATGGTGCATTTTTCCAATGCGCACACTCGGCTGTTTCATGTGGAAAACCGGCTGTTCAACGGCCTGTTTTCGCTGTTGTTCTGGCCCGCGCTGTTTGCGCCGGTGCGCGGCGCCTTTTTCAATCCGTTTCAGGCGGGGCCGGCAGACTTGTACCGGCCGGGTTTTGCCGAAGCGCGCCAAGGGCTGATTGATGCCGGCTTTGCTCGGCTCGCCAGTGGCGATTACCGCGGCCTTATTCTTGAGCGTTTTCGGCAAAAGCAGGGCGTGAGTTGTGCCTTTGTGCACTGGCCGTCTTTGTCTGAAGAGCTGATGGAGCTGGCGCTGGCCATTATTCCCGCCGCGCACCTTGAAGCGGTGTTTCGCCACCTGCTGCTGGACTTGCGCCATCACCGCAGGGGCATGCCGGACTTGATTGAGCTGAATGCACAAACCAACAGCTACCGGCTGATTGAAGTGAAAGGCCCCGGCGACCGGCTGCAGGATCACCAGCGGCTGTGGATTCGGGCCATGCTGGACCAGGGCCTGCCGGTGAGTGTGTGTGAGGTGAGCTGGCAGGCGTGACTGCCCATTACAGAATGGTAATGCTTCGGCAATCCGTTTGACGGGGGCAAGCGGACAAAATGGTGCTTATTGGCTTTCAACCCATGTTTGACGGAGACAATCACCACCATGAAACACGCTCGCTTTTCTCTGCTGGCCCTGGCGCTGTGCGCCGCCCCCGGTTTTGCCGCCGGCACCATTCCCCAACGGGCCGATGTGAGCCTGCCTCTGGCCAACCAGCTGCAGGACGCCACCCTGGCGGCCTGCCATGCCGAAGGCCGCACCGCCGTGGCGGCAGTGGTGGATCGGGGTGGTAACCTGGTGGCGCTGCAGCGGGACGATAACGTAGGCCCGCACAACACCCTGGCGGCCCAGCGCAAGGCGTTTACCTCACTGTCTACCAAAACCCCGTCACGGGAACTGTCTGAAAAGGCCCGCAACAACCCGGAAGCCGAAAACCTCAACACCTTGGACGAACTGCTGCTATTGGGTGGCGGCGTGCCGCTGAAGGTAGGTGATCAGGTGATCGGCGCCATTGGTGTGGCCGGTGCCGGCAGCGCCGCCGTGGATGAAGGCTGTGCCCTCAAGGCCATTGAGCAGGTGCTGCCAAAAAGCCTCTGATCGTTTAGCAGCCCACGACCCGGCGCTCATCTTGCCGGGCTGGGCCCCGTACTTGCAGCCAAACCTGATATCACCCTGCGGCGCATCAGAGGATAGGCCTTTCATCTAGCATCGACTAAAATAAAAAGCATTCATTTATGGAGCTCCTACACTCTCCTATTCGATTCCCATCAGCCACTGAGGTAGAAACAACGACAGCTCCGGTATAAAGGTCACCAGGAACACCATGGGAAGATGCCCGAATACCAGGAACTTTAATGTGGGCGTAATATATTTATCCAGCGAAAGCTTGCTTACCCCTCCCGCCATATAAAGCATGGGCGCACAAGGTGGTGAAACATTACCCAGCCCCAGGTTGACGCCGACAATAGCCGCAAAGTGGATCGGATGAATGCCCAGCTGATTAATGACAGGCAGAAAAATAACCGCGGCCAACACGCTACCCGATATATCATCCACAATCATACCTATGAACAACAGCAAAACGTTGATAAGTAACAGAATGACATATTTGTTGTCGGACACTTGCAGCAGAAAGTCGGCGAGCTGTTTCGGAATCTGCTCCATAATCATTGCCCGGCTCATAATAAACAGGAAGAACAGCACAGCCAGAATTGAGCCTGTGGTGACCACGGCGCGAACGGTAGCCGAGCCCAACGAATTGAGCGTCAGTCCCTTGTAAATATAAAAACCGACCGGAATGGCATAGATAACGGCAATGGCAGCCGCCTCGGTTGGTGTTGCAATACCGCTGTAAATAACCCCTAGAATAAGCAAGGGCATTAACAATGCAAAACTCGCCCTGTAGCCGGATTGCATCACTTCCCGGCCGGCCTCGGCAAGGCCGACCCTGGGTGCAACGGTGATGGAATCGTTGTTACGCAGAAACCAGAAATTCAGGCCACAATAGACGACCGCCAGTAAAATGCCGGGAATGATGGTCGACAAAAAGGCCGCGCCAACCGAGAGCCCACCGGTAATGGAAAAGACAATCATCGGAATGCTGGGAGGGATCAGCAGCGCCAGCACCGATGAACAGGCCACCAGGGCTGTGGCATGCCCCTCCGGATACCCTTCTTTCACCATACGAGGAATCATGATCTGGCCAATGGCCGCAATGGCTGCGGAAGAGCTGCCGGAGATGGCTCCAAACAGGGCACAGGTAACCACAGTCACGGCCCCCAGACCACCCTTGATGCGACCGACAATGGCACTGACAAAATCCAGCAACCGCTCGGAAATGCCTCCTACGGCCATCAGGGTGCCGGCCAGCACAAACAACGGCAACGCCAGCAGGGCAAACCCACTGGCGGTATTAAAACCATGCGGCACCAAAAAGGAAATATTATTACCGGTGAGGGCGGGAAAAAGCAGGGCGCCAATACCAAAAGCGAAGGCGACCGGAATTTCAATAAGCAACAGCGCCACCACGATCAGCATGACCAAAAGAAATGTAACCATTATTGAACCCTTTGGTAATTAAGAGGATGTTTTTCTATGGTGCATAATGTCACACAGCTCGGTAATAGCCTGTATCAGAAAGTAACCGGTCATCATTACAAAACCGACAATCATGCTGGCATTCCATATTCCCTTGGGCCAATGGAGGTAAAGGCTGAGCCGCCCCTTGCCAAGAACAAACAAGGAATACTTGATGGCAAAGTAGCCGAACACACCGGCCGCAATCACGCATACACAGGAGCTGAAAAAGCGGATTAGTCGAATTTTGAATGGGTCGGAAACCAGAAGGGAAACGATTCCACCCTGAATATGCTCTCGCTCTCGCGTCGCATATCCCATGCCGAGAAAGTAAATCCACACCCCAAGCAGAGTCGCTACTTCTTCAATACCGGAAAAGGGAGAGTCCAGGCCGTAGCGCATCACCACTTGAACAAACATCAAGCCAGCCAGCGACAGGCCGGCCACTATCATCATGGCTCGAAAGCACCAGTCACATAACGCTTCCAGCCGCTTCAGTCCGGCCATAACACGATGATGTGATGAGGGTGTCCCCCTTGCATGTTGAGGCCCTTCCCGCTCCATTGCTTCCTTCGCCAGAATACAGGGCTCATCGTCAATGGAGTTTGTTTGATATTGTCCAGTTCGCATCTTCATGAGACATACCTCGTATAAACAGGCACGGAGCTACCATTGCGGTAGCTCCCCGAGTACTCGAATCAGCTTTGACCCGAAATCTCACGCAGTCGGGTCATAATATGCGAACCGACCTGTTGCTCCATGAAGGGCCATTCGTTTTCATAAAGCACTTTTTTCGCCTTGCTCAGTTCCTCTGGGGTGAGCTCGACAACATTGATTCCGGAATCTCGTACTTTCTGAAGAAATTGATTGTCGATGCTTTGGGCCTCGTCCCAGATCTTGTTGAGAGTGGCGTCGGCAGCGGCCAGTAATTTCTGTTGCTCTACTTCTTCCAGCTCCTCAAACCAGGATTTATTTACCAGCCAGAACGCGTGCTCAAAATAGTCCTTGGTCAATACATAAGACTCCAGCACGTCCCGCATTTGCCAGATCTCAACCGCCGGTCCAAAGGCTCGGCCGTCAACGGTGCCCAATTGCAGGCCGGTATAGAGCTCGGCAAAGGGCATTGGTACCGCGGAAAATCCCCAGTTGTTCAAGCGTTCAATGGCAATGGGGATGGGAGGCACTCGAATCTTCAGCCCCTTGGCGTCAAAAGGGAAGTCCGTCGGAGACTTGCCGTTTCCCTTGCGAATGGCCACAGAGCCAAACCCAGTGGGAATGGTACCCAGGGCCTTCAGGTCCAGATCGGCCAGAATTTCATCGTAAACATCCAGCATTTCTCCATTGGGTCCATACACCTTGCGCGCATCGTCCCAGTTATCCACCACATAGCCAAGCCAGGTCAGATCGAGCCGGCCATCGAACTCGGAAGCGCCAAACGCCATGGACATTGGAATGACCCCTTCCATGCTCTGCTCAAACAGGGACGTCCAGTCTCCCAGGGCACCACCGGGATGGTAATCAATCTCCAGGTTCGAATTCTGGCGGGCTAACTCTTCGGTGAAAATGGTCGAGGTATGATGAAAGATATGTTCGGATGGGTAAGCATGGGCAAGGATGAACTCTTCGGCCTGGGCCGGATTGAGTGCCTGGGCGCTTAAGGTGGCCACCAGCGCGCAAGAGCCGGCCAGGTTTTTCAGTTTGTTACGGGTAACACTTAATTCCATTTTAAGGTCTCCGGTTGGTGTATTCGGCAGAACGTCATCGTGTCCATCACTGATCGTGCCTGATGGGAAGGGCCACCCCGAGTGGCCCTTCTGAGTAATTAGCTTGGAAAGGCGAACTGGGCGCCTTCACGCACACCGGCCGAGGGCCAGCGCTGGGTGACGGTTTTGCGGCGGGTGTAAAAACGCACCGCATCGGGACCGTAGGCATAAAGATCACCGAACAGTGAGCGCTTCCAGCCACCAAAGGAGTGATAGGCCACGGGCACCGGCAGCGGTACGTTGATACCAACCATGCCTACCTGAATGTTGTCGCTGAAGTAACGGGCCGCTTCGCCGTCTCGAGTAAAGATGCAGGTGCCATTGCCGTATTCATGGGCATCAATCAAATCCATGGCTTCCTGCATGGTTTCCACACGCACCACCAGCAACACAGGACCAAAGATCTCTTCCCGGTAGCACAGCATCTCGGGAGTGACCCGATCGATCAGGGTGCCGCCCACGAAGAAGCCCTGCTCGTAGCCAGGCACGGACGGGTTGCGGCCATCGACCACGATCTCGGCGCCCTGCTTCTCGGCACTGTTGATATAGCCCACCACTTTTTCCATGTGTGCCTGGGTGATCACCGGACCAAAGTCGTTCTGCTTGTCGTGAAAGGCACCCACCTTGAGGCTCTGCATCTGTGCCTGCATTTTCTCTATTAGGGCATCGGCGGCTGCATCGCCCACCGCCACCGCTACCGACAGTGCCATACAGCGTTCACCGGAAGAGCCAAAGGCGGCGCCGGTCAGCGCGCTGACGGCGTTGTCCATATCGGCATCGGGCATCACAATGGCGTGGTTCTTGGCGCCACCCAGGGCCTGGCAACGCTTGCCGTTGGCACTGGCGCGGCTGTAGATGTATTCGGCAATGGGGGTGGAGCCGACAAAGCTCACCGCCTGCACGCGCGCGTCGTCCAGCAGGGTATCGACCGCTTCCTTGTCGCCGTTCACCACGTTGATGACGCCGGCGGGCAAACCCGCTTCTATCAGCAGCTGGGCGATAAACAGGGTTGAGCCCGGATCCCGCTCCGACGGCTTGAGCACGAAGGTGTTGCCGCAGGCGATGGCCATGGGAAACATCCACAGCGGCACCATGGCCGGAAAGTTGAAGGGAGTAATGCCGGCGACCACCCCCAGGGGCTGAAACTCGCTCCAAGAGTCGATGGCCGGCCCCACGTTCTTGCTGTGCTCTCCCTTGAGCAGCTCAGGCACGCCGCAGGCGTATTCCACGTTCTCAATGCCCCGGGACAGCTCCCCCATGGCGTCGTGCACTATCTTGCCGTGCTCTTCGCCGATCATTTGGCAGATTTTCTCGGCATTCTGCTCCAGCAGTTCTTTGAACCGGAACATGACCCGGGCACGCTTGAGCGGCGGCGTATTGCGCCAGGCCGGAAAGGCGGCCTGGGCGGCGGCAATGGCTTCTTCTACGGTGGCCTTGCTGGCCAGTGCCACCTGTTTGGACACCTCGCCGGTAGAGGGGTTGTAAACGTCCTGGGTGCGGCCGCTGTCGTTAACAATGGTGCCGTTGATCAAATGACCGATGGTGTTCATTCAATATACCTCTTTGAGTTTCAAATGCTGTGGTTGACGCCGGCGGCCGGGCCTGAGCGCTTTGCCCGGCCGCCGGCCACTAATTCAGTCCAGCTCGCCAATGGCCTCGCCCAGGGCATTGACCAGACGGTCTATCTCTTCCCGCTCCACGATAAAGGGCAGGCCGAGCTGAATGGTGTCGCCGCCATAGCGCACGTAGAAGCCCTTCTGCCAGCACTTCATGGCAATCTCGTAAGGGCGACGGGCCGGCTCGCCGGGGTGGCTTTCTATCTGCAGGGCACCGGCCAGGCCGTAGTTGCGAATATCGCTGACATAGCGGGTGCCCTTAAGGCCGTGCAGGGCCTGTTCAAATACCGGAGCCATCTCCTTGACCCGATCGATCAGCCGGTCCTGCTGCAAAATGTCGAGTGACGCCAGCGCCGCCGCGCAGGCCACCGGGTGGCCGGAATAGGTGTAGCCGTGGGGCAGCTCCAGCATGTAGTCGGGACCGCCCTGCTCCATAAAGGTGTGGTAGATCTCGCCCTTGCAGATCACCGCCCCCATGGGCACGGCACCGTTGGTCAGCTGCTTGGCCACGTTCATGATGTCGGGCACCACGCCGAACTCCTCGGCACCGGTCATGGATCCCATGCGGCCAAAGCCGGTGATCACCTCGTCGAAGATCAGCAGAATGTCATGCCGGTCGCAGATCTCCCGCAGCCGTTGCAGGTAGCCCACCGGCGGTGGAATGACCCCGGCGGAGCCGGCCAGCGGCTCCACGATCACGGCGGCAATGTTGGAGGCATCGTGCAGGGCAATCAGCTCCAGCAGCTCGTCGGCCTTGTCGGCACCGGTCTGGGGCATGCCTTGTGTAAAGGCGTTTTCCGCCATCAGGGTATGAGGCAGGTGATCGGCGTCGATGCCCTGGCCAAACAGCGCCCGGTTGGCACCGATGCCGCCCAGGCTGATGCCGCCAAAGTTCACGCCGTGATAGCCCTTGGAGCGACCGATCAAGCGGGTCTTGCTGGCCTTGCCCTTCTTGCGCCAGTAAGCCCGGGCAATTTTCAGGGCGGTGTCGGCGCTCTCGGAGCCGGAGCCGGTAAAAAACGCATAGTCCAGGCCGGCCGGGGTCAGCTCACGCAGGCGATGGGCCAGCTCAAAGGCCTTGGGGTGGCCATATTGAAAGGCCGGGGCATAGTCGAGCTCACGCAACTGACGGGATACCGCCTCGGCGATTTCGGGACGGTTATGACCCGCGCCGCAGGTCCACAGACCGGAGAGGCCGTCGAAAATACGGCGACCGTCCACATCCCGGTAGTAACTGCCCTCGGCACCCACGATGATGCGCGGATCCTGTTTGAACTGACGGTTGCCGGTGTAGGGCATCCAGTAGGCGTCGAGCTGTTCGGGGCTCAGGCCGGCACGCTGCAAGCAATCCTGTTTAGACATATTCAATCCCTTCTGCTGTTGAGGGCTAAGCCGTGGTAACAGAAAGCATTGTGTTCAGATTGTTAAATCAATTAAACCCAAATGTAATCAACAAAAGGTAAGTAATGACTTAACTATGCAGTGCAAAATGACTGACCCCATTACGGCCGGTAACAGGGTCGGCATTCAGCCGAGCGATGGCAGGGAATTCAGAAAGGTTTCCAGCAACAGGTTGGGGCGTCGCCCCTTGCGGGTCACGATGGCCAGCCGGGAGTCAAAGAACAGGCGCTCCGGACACAGCGCCTTCATCTGGCCCTTGGCCACCCACTTGGCGGCATAGTGATCCGGCAGGTAGCCGATATAACTGCCGGTAAGGATAAGAAAGGCGATGCCTTCCCGATCGGAGGCGGTGGCGGTACAGTGAAGCATGCGATGCAACTCAATGGCTTGCTCCGTCATGCGATAGCTGGGCACGACCGCATCGACCGCCCCCAACCGCTCGTCATCGAGCCCGTGCTCCTCATGAAAAAAGGGATGCTCATGGCTGCAATACAGGCTGGCATGCTCCTCGTAGAGCAGGCTGTAGTCCAGGCCCGATAACGGCGTATTGAGCGGTATCGCCCCCACATGCAGACGGCCATCAAACAGGCCACGCTCAATCTCTCCGGGCGTGCTCATGCTGATGTTGATCCTGATTTCATCGCTGCGTTCGCGTAACGCCTTGAGGGCCCGGGTAATGCTCATGTGCGGCTGCGTCACCAGGTTATTGACGATGCCGATATTGAGTTCGCCGCGCAGCTGATTGTTGATCTGATTGACTTCCCCTCGAAAATTTTCGACCGCGGTCAGCAGCACTTCGCCGGCCCGCAGCACCTCCCGTCCCTCGTCGGTCAGGGCAAAGCCGGCCCGGCCGCGCTGACACAGGCGCATGCCCAGACGCTTTTCCAGATCACTCATTTGCAGACTGACCGCCGAGCGGGTAATGCCGAGGGCGCTTTCGGCCGCGGAAAAACTGCCACTCTCGGCCACCACCTTGAACAGGCGCAACAGACGCAAATCAAAATCCGTGACCTGGGACAATTGTTTTTTTGCTCGCATGACTGATATTTCCCTTACCCCAAACAGAGAGAGGCTACCACCAAGTTCCCCATGGGGTTAGCGCAAGACACAAGGCTGCGCCGCACGTGGCTCCAGATCAAACCCCAATCCACGGACAAATGTCGCCAGACTGGTGGTTACTGCACGGGCTCGGCTTCACTCTGCTCCGCCCGCCACCGGTTGACCGCCAGGGTGAGATCGGGCTCGGAGGCCACCTGTCGCAGCAGGGCGGTCAACTCGTCTTCTGTAAGGCGAATGCTGCCCAGTACTTCCATGGCCCTGGGGGCGCTGTCTTCCAGGCCCCGGCGCACCAGGGTATGGGCCCGCTCGCCGGCGGCAAAGTGGCCCTGGTCGTCCTTCAACCATTTCAGCTGCGGGTGCAGCATCACTCGGCTGGGCGACCAAGCGGCGATGACTACCGGTAACTGCTGCTCAATGGCGGTATTCACCAGGTGACGGTAGGCTTCGCCCGAGCCGGACAGCAACTGGTATTCATCGAGGTGATAGCGAGCCAGTGCCTGTTCGGTGAGCACCAGGCTGCCGTGGCCGGGCATCATGCCGACGATCTTGTTGTTGCCATAATCACTGCCGGCCAGCTCGCTGATACGGGCCTGGGTGGCCGAGGCCGGCACCGCCAGCCCGAGCCGCAGCATGGGGCCGTTGGGGCCGAGATCGTGCAGCCTGTCGAAGAAACGCTCGGCATGGTGCCGGCTGCTGTCGGGCAGCCAGGCGGAGAGACTGGCATCGGCCTCGCCGGCGGCAAGCCGCGACCAGATTTGCCCCGGCGCCACCTGCTCCACGGTCACCGCAAAACCGGCCTGCTCCAATTCTTGCCGGGCCAGCTCGGTCGTGGCCCGGGCCGTGTCCCAGTCGCCGCTGAGCAGGCGAAGGTGCTGCTGCTCGGCGGGCGAGCAGGCACTTAGCAGCCATGCCGCCATCATGGGTAAAAGCCAGTGTTTCATTTGAATTTGCCCTCAGGTTCGTGGCCGTCAGCATGCCAAAAAATGGCGCGGTAATCATGTCATCCTCGGCCGTTCGACTATTTTTCATCGAGGTTGATCTTTTTTTCCCCAGGTTGTGCTAATTTGCGCCGGCCTGTTCATGACCGCCGCCTCGTCGACGGATTCAAACAGGTAAAACTTTATTATTATCAATAGCCTGGATTATATATTCGAATGCGTCTGTCTGTTCTGCTCAAGGCCGCCCTGCTTTCCCTCTCCCTCAGTGCCTGTGTGGCGCCCCTGTTGACCATGGGACCGGGCCAGCTGATGTGGGCCATGCTCAAACCCATGGTGGGGCTGGATCCCAATACCACCAACCTGTTTGAGCAGCCGGTGATAAAAACCCGTATGACCAGCCTGCTTGGCCCTCACTACGACACCACGGTATCGCTGCTGCGCACCGCCGGCGAGCTACAGCAGGAAGGCCCCTTGTTCTATCTGGTGTCTCGCACCGCCGAGCAGACCGGCGCCGACAAGGCCGGCCTGGTATGGAACGCCGACAGCAACCAGATGTCGGTGCTGCTGAGCGCCAACGATCAGACCCGCGTGTTCAGCGAGTCGCACACTGGCAAGGCCGCGGTCTGGCCCGACGAGATGCAGGGCTGGCTGACCAAGGCCGCCCAGCAGCCGGCACCGCCCCTGGGTGGCGCCCTGCTGGCAGCCCCTGCCACCGCACTGGCCGCCGCCCCGCTGCAAAACGAGCTGGACGCCACCCGCACCCAGTTGCAGCAGACGGAGGAAAAGCTGAAGGCGCTGGAAAACCAGCAGGCCAAAGCTGCGGCAGACAAGCCGAGCACGCCGAACTCCAGCGAGCCGAAAACGCTGTCCCGGGAGCAACGGGAAGCGGCGATGGAAGCCATGCTGAGCGAATAACAAAAAAGGGCCGCTAATGCGGCCCTTGTTGATTCGGCTGTTGCTTTCGTGCCCGAGGTTGCGTTTCGGCACCACCCAAGCAGGCTTACTGAACCAGGTTCCCCAGGTTGACGTATTTGGTTTCCAGGAACTCATCCAGGCCAATCTGGCTGCCTTCCCGGCCCAGGCCCGATTCCTTCACGCCGCCAAAGGGCGCCACCTCGTTGGAAATAATGCCCTCGTTCACGCCCACCATGCCCGACTCCAGGGCTTCCGACACACGGAATACCCGGTTCAGATCCCGCGTATAGAAATAGGCGGCCAGGCCAAAGGGGGTGTCGTTGGCCCGTTGCACCGCATCCGCCTCGTCGGTAAAGCGGAAACAGGCGGCCACCGGACCAAAGGTTTCTTCCCGGGCCAGCAACATGTCCTCATTGGCATCGGCGATCACCGTGGGCTGGTAGAAGGTGCCGCCCAACGCATGGCGGGCACCGCCGCACACCAGCCGGCCCCCCTTTTTCAGCGCATCGGCCACGTGCTCTTCCACCTTGTCGAGCGCCGCTTGTGTGATCAGTGGCCCCTGCTGGGCGCCGTCCTCCCGGCCTTCCGCCACCTTCATGGCGTCGGCCGCCTCGGCCAGGCGGGCCACAAATCTGTCGTAGATACCGTCCTGCACATAGAAGCGGTTTACACACACGCAGGTCTGGCCGGTGTTGCGAAACTTGGAGGCCATGGCACCGGCCACGGCGGCGTCAAGATCGGCATCGTCAAACACGATAAAGGGCGCATTGCCGCCCAGCTCCAGCGACAGCTTTTTCACCGTGCCGGCGGCCTGGGCCATCAGCTTTTTGCCGATGCCGGTAGAGCCGGTAAACGACAGTTTGCGCACCGCCGAGCTTTGCATCAGCGCCTCGCCAATGGGGCCGGAATCGCCCGACACCAGGTTAAGCACCCCCGCCGGCAGTCCGGCCCGTTCCGCCAGCACCGCCAGGGCGTTGGCGCACAACGGCGTGACGCTGGACGCCTTGACCACGGCGGTGCAGCCGGCGGCGATGGCCGGGCCCACCTTACGGGTGATCATGGCCATGGGAAAGTTCCAGGGGGTGATGGCGGCCACCACCCCCACCGGTTGCTTGATCACCCACAGCCGGTTTTCCCGCTTGGGACTGGGAATGGTATCGCCGCCGGCACGCTTGGCTTCTTCCCCGAACCATTCCAGAAAGCTGGCGGCATAGGCCACCTCGCCCTTGGCCTCGGCCAGGGGCTTGCCCTGCTCCAGCACCATCAGTTCGGCCAGCTCGTCCTGGTGCGCCAGCATCAGATCATGCCAACGACGCAGCACAGCGGTGCGCTCCTTGGGCGTGCTGTGGCGCCATTGGTCAAAGGCAGCCGCCGCGGCGGCAATGGCCTGCTCGGTTTCGGCAGCGCCACAACGGGCCACCCGCGCCAGCAATTCGCCGCTGGCCGGGTTCAGCACCTCGTAGCTTTCCTGGGTGTCCTGCCACTGGCCGTTGCAATACCAGCCGGTTTGCCACAGTGCATTGCTGCTGTCCATGATGCTCTCCTTGTTGATTCAGTGATGTTGGCGCAATGGGGGCTTCAGCTCGAGTATAAGCACAAGCGGCGGCGCCACTGTGGGACCAGTGTTGGCTTTTGATACCGCCAGAATGAAAAAGGGCCGGAACAACGTCCGGCCCAGATGCTAGTTTAGGGGTCAGCTGCGCTCGGCCTGGGCCTCGGGAGACACCGAGCCTTCGGCGTCCGCGGCCTGTGACCGTTTGCCCTTCACCCAGTGGTCGGCATTCTTGATGCCCAGTTTGACCGGGTCAAAGGTGGGGTCCAGCCCCTGTGCCTTTTGCTCCTCGTAGTCTTTCAGGGCAATCAGCGCCGGCTTTTGCAGCAGCAGAATGGCAATGATGTTGAGCCAGGCCATCAGGCCCACGCCGATGTCACCCAGGCCCCAGGCCAGGCCGGCGGTCTTGACCGAGCCGTACACCACAGAAGCCATCAGCACCAGCTTGAGCGCAAACATCAGCCAGGGGCGGTGCACCTTGCGATTGATATAGGCGATGTTGGTTTCGGCGATGTAGTAGTAAGCCAGAATGGTGGTAAAGGCGAAGAAGAACAGCGCCACCGCCACAAAAATGCCGCCAAAACCGGGCATCACCGACTCGACTGCCGCCTGGGTGTAGCCGGGGCCGGCTTCCACGCCGGGCAGCTGCTCCACAATGGCGTCGCCGGCCTTGCCCATCACGTTGTAGGCACCGGTGATGATGATCATGAAGGCGGTAGCGGAGCACACGAACAGGGTGTCGATATAGACAGAGAAGCTCTGCACCAGGCCCTGCTTGGCGGGGTGAGAAACCTCGGCCGCAGCAGCGGCGTGGGGACCAGTACCCTGACCGGCTTCGTTGGAATAGATGCCGCGCTTCACACCCCACTCAATGGCCAGGCCCAGAATGGCGCCAAAACCGGCCTTCATGCCAAAGGCGCTGCCCACAATCAGGCTGACTACCTCGGGCACCTGACCGATGTTGAGCACGATGATCACAAAGGCCACCAGAATGTAGCCCAGTGCCATAAAGGGCACCACCACCTGGGTGAAGTGAGCGATACGCTTGACGCCACCAAAGATGATCAGACCCAGCAGGATGACCACGGCCGCGGCAGAAACGGTGGTGGGAATGCCAAAGGCGTTCTCAATGCCGGAGGCGATGCTGTTGGCCTGCACGCCGGGCAGCAGCATGCCGCAGGCGAGCACGGTGGAGAGGGCAAAGACCCAGGCGTACCATTTGATGCCCAGCCCTTTCTCGATATAAAAGGCCGGACCGCCGCGATACAGGCCGTTGTCGTCTTTTTCCTTGTAGATTTGCGCCAGCGCCGACTCCACAAAGGCGGTGCCCGAGCCCAGGAAGGCCACGACCCACATCCAGAACACGGCGCCGGGGCCGCCAAAGGTGATGGCGGTGGCCACACCGGCGATATTACCGGTACCTACCCGGCCGGACAGTGACAGTGCCAGCGCCTGAAAAGAGCTGATGCCGGCGGCGGAGGAGTTGCCCTGGAACATCAGCCGAACCATTTCCTTGATATGGCGCAGTTGCAGAAAGCGGGTACGAAGGGAGAAATACAGACCCACGCCCAGACACAGATAGATCAGGGGCAGGCTCCAGATATAGCCGTTAATGGCATTAACCAGTTCGTTCATGGTTACATCCTTTGTTGAACGGGTGATGGCTACAGAAAAGCAGCACATCGTTCTGAATCATTCATTGCCGGCACGTCAATCCTGTTCGATGTGCGGCAAGTGCAGGAAAATTACTCCGCAACGAGGACGATAACAAGTGGTTAACACCATTTACAATATTTATTTAAACCAATAAACCCATTTAAATTGAAAATAAAAACACGCGACCAATTTAGTCGCATCCGTTTAAAACCAATATTTAACACCTTGTTTTTAAAGATCTAACCAAAAAATCCACGTTCACACAGACTGCATTCAGGACTGCCGGCCGGCAAGAAACTGGCCCAACTGTCATGGTGCTGCCACCGGGCCAATATGTAAAAATGCTGTGATCGTCACACTTTTTTCTGGTGGAAAATTAGGCGACAGGCAGCGCAATGCGGCAGCCGACACCGGATTCGCCCTCGATTATTCAGTCGGGAGCGGTCCGGTGCAGTGAAAAATGCGGAAAGGAGGGATCGGTTAACCGCCGGCGCTGGCCACCTGGGCACGCCAGCGCTCGGCCAGACTGTGTTGCTGGGCCACGCCAAACAGGGCATGGGGTTGCTGGCTGTACCAGGCCCAGCTCTGATTGCCGTAGTCGTAATGCCACCATTCACTGGGCAGATTGGTAAAGCCGGCCCGGGTCATACAACTGTGCAGCAGCCGGCGATTTTCGATGATCTCGGCTTCCTCGGCACCGGGTCTGACCACCGACTCAAAGGCGGCGGTATACGACCAGGGGCTGATATCGTCAAAGCCGGTGCCCATGTTGAGCAAGCGCCCGGTGCCATCGCACAGACAGACGTCCACGGCGCCGCCGGTGAGGTGCGGGCTGGGCGCGGCGTCATCGGCGCTCGGGGGCGCTACAAAGTGCCGAGCCCGAGTCAACAGGCCCTGCTCGTCCTCGTCGGGATACTGCCGGCTGAGGGCATCCACCAAGGTTTCATACAGATACTGTTGCACCCGGAACGGGCGCCAGCCATCCAGCACCACCAGCTCGACCCCGGCGGGCAGCAGCATGGCCGCCTGCTGCAATCGCTCCAGCACCGGGCGGCGCACATAGCATTCGGTGAGCGCCCCCGGCACCCCCAAATGGAAATAAGCGGGATAAACACGCAGCGGCGACGGCACCAGGCCCAGGGGTACCAGGGGCTCCCCCTTATCGACAATGGGCAGGGCCTGCAGCCGGGCCCAGTCCGGCTCGGGCTGGCTTTGCAGTGGCTGGGAAAGAAAGTTCATGGCGGGTTCTCAAGCGCAAGCAGTGTCCCAGACTCGCCAATCGTGGTGGTTTTTGCAAGTGCGCCGGCGTGGTTTACGCCGGCGCGGTGGGGATCAGGCGGCGCCGCCCTGCTGACCGGCCTGAATGGCGGTGAGGGCAATGGTGTAGACGATGTCGTCCACCAGGGCGCCACGGGACAGATCGTTCACCGGTTTGCGCATGCCCTGCAGCATGGGGCCGATGGACACCAGCTGGGCCGAGCGCTGCACCGCCTTGTAGGTGGTGTTGCCGGTGTTCAGATCCGGAAAGATAAACACCGTGGCCTTGCCCGCTACCGGCGAGTTGGGCGCCTTGGACTTGGCCACATTTTCCATGATGGCGGCGTCATACTGCAGCGGACCGTCGATCACCAGATCCGGGCGTTTTTCCTGGGCCAGACGGGTCGCCTCGCGCACCTTCTCCACGTCGGCGCCGGTGCCAGAGGTGCCGGTGGAATAGGAGATCATTGCCACTCTGGGATCAATGCCAAAGGCCCGGGCCGACTCCGCCGACTGAATGGCGATCTCCGCCAGCTGCTCGGCGCTCGGATCCGGGTTGATGGCACAGTCGCCATACACCAGCACCTGATCCGGCAGCAGCATAAAGAACACCGACGACACCAGCGAGCAGCCCGGCGCGGTCTTGATGATCTGCAGCGGCGGCCGAATGGTGTTGGCGGTGGTGTTGACCGCGCCCGACACCAGACCATCCACTTCATCCCGCTCCAGCATCATGGTGCCCAGCACCACGTTGTCCTGCAGTTGCTCCATGGCCACCACCTCGGTAATGCCCTTGGACTTGCGCAGCTCCACCAGCCGCTCCACGTAGTTGTCGCGCACCTCGGCCGGATCCACGATGTCAACCTTGTCATCCAGCACCACGCCCTGCTGGGCGGCGATGCGCAGGATTTCTTCGGGGTTGCCCAGCAGTACCGGCCGGGCAATGCCCCGCTCGGCGCAGATGGCGGCGGCCTTGATGGTACGCGGCTCATCCCCTTCCGGCAGCACAATGCGCTTGGCGGCGCGGCGGGCCAGCTCGGTGAGCTGATAGCGGAACGCCGGCGGGCTGAGCCGGCGACTGCGGGCGGACTTGGCCGACAGCGACTCGATCCAGTGCTTGTCGATATGGCCGGCCATGTAGTCCTGCACCGCCTCGATGCGGCCGGCGTCGTCCACCGGAATCTCCAGGTTGAAGTGCTGCAGGCTGACCGCCGTCTGCCAGGTATTGGTGTTGACCATCAGAATGGGCAGGCCGGTTTCGGTGGCACGCTGGCACAGGTCCATGATCTGGGGCTCGGGGTGATAGCTGCCGGTCAGCAGCAGGGCGCCGATCTTGACGCCGTTCATGGCCGCCAGGCACACCGACACGATCACGTCGGAGCGATCTCCCGAGGCCACCAGCAGGCTGCCGGGCTTGAAGTGCTGCACCATGTTGTGCAGCGCCCGGGCGCAGAAGGTGACGCTTTGCAGCCGGCGGGTGTGCAGTCCGCCCTCGTTGATGATGGTGGCATTGAGGTGACGGGCCAGATCCACCGCCCGGGGGGCCACCAGCTGGGTATTCCAGGGAATGCAGCCGAGAATGCGCAGCGGTGTCTTGCCGAACACCTGCAGCACTTCCAGGTTGGCGGTGACATGCTCGCCCTTGTAGCCGGGATTGAACATCTCGGTGAGATCGGGTCGCGCGTTGCCCTGCTCGTCCACCGGCGCGCCCACCTTGTTAATGATGCAGCCCACAATGCGCTTGTTAATCACGCCGCCAAAGTTGGCACAGGCCAGCTCCAATCGCTCCTTCAGGTGCTGGCTGCTGTCGCTACCGGGCTGGGCCACGAACACCATGTCGGCATCCAGTGCCTTGGCAATGTCATAGTTGATGCGGTTGGCAAAGGGCTGCTTGTCGGTGGGGATCAGGCCCTCCACCACCACGACCTCGGCGCCGCTTTCGGAAACGTGCTTTTCAAAGCGTGCGACGATTTCCTCCAGCAGCACGTCCAGGTTGCCCGCCGAGATCATGCTCTCGGCATAGCTCAGGGCAAAGGGTTCCGGCGGTGTCAGGTTGGAGCCGTTGGCCATGACCGCGGTGGAGTGATCCTGCACCTTGCGCCGGGAGCGCGGCTGGGACACCGGCTTGAAGAAGCTGACGTTAACGCCGTTGCGCTCCATGGCACGCACCATGCCCAGGCTGACCGAGGTGGCGCCCACGCCGCTGCTGACCGGGATCAGCATGATGGTTCTGGTCATTGGTCTTCCCCCGCAGGTGACAGACGAGACAGCGCCAGCGCATCCTGGGCGATCACCCACTCCTCATTGGTGGGCAGTACCCACACCGGCAGGCTGCCGGCCTGACTGATGCAGCCGGCCTTGCCGAATCGGGCGGCCTGGTTGGCGGCGTCGTCCACCTTTGCACCCAGCAATGCGAGTTTGGACAGGGTCAGTTCGCGCACCAGAGAAGAGTTCTCGCCGATGCCGCCGGTGAACACGATGGCATCCAGCCGGCCGTCGAGGGCACAGGCATAACCGGCAATGTATTTGGACAGGCGGTAGGCAAAAATGTCCAGCGCGCGCCTGGCCTCGGGCAGTTGATCGTAATTGTCTTCGGCAAAACGGCAGTCGCTGCTTTGCTCGGTCAGGCCCAGCAGGCCCGATTCCTTGGTCAGCAGGGTATTGATGCGATCCACGCTGTAGCCCAGGGCATCGTGCAGATGGAAGATCAGGGCCGGATCAATGTCACCGCTGCGGGTGCCCATCACCAGGCCTTCCAGCGGGGTCAGGCCCATGGAGGTGTCTACCGACTCGCCGTTTTTCACCGCGCATACCGAGGCGCCGTTGCCCAGGTGGCAGCTGATGATATTGAGCTCGTGCACCGGCTTGTTGAGCACGCGCGCCGCTTCCTGGGTGATGAAGTAGTGGCTGGTGCCATGCATGCCATAACGGCGAATGCCGTGTTCCCGGTACAGGGAATGAGGAATGGCGTACAGATAGGCCTGCTCGGGCATGGTCTGATGAAAGGCGGTATCAAAGACCGCGATCTGGGGCAGTGCCGGAAAGGCACTGCGGGCCGAGGCAATGCCCACCAGGTGCGCCGGGTTATGCAGCGGCGCCAGGCTGGCGCAGGCCTCGATGCCCGCGATCACCTCGTCGTCAATCAGTACCGAACGGGTAAAACGTTCGCCACCGTGCACCACTCGGTGGCCCACCGCCACCAGCCCTTGCAGCAGCTCCGGGTGAGGCTTGAGCAGGTGCTCCACAATGAAATCCAGGGCCTGCTGGTGGGCGGCTCCGGCCCCCAGTGCTGCATCGGCCTTGACACCATCAAGCTTCCATTTGATACGGGCGTCGGCAAGGTAAAAGCATTCGGCCAGGCCGGACAGCTTTTCGCTGCCGCTTTCGGCGTCCAGAATGGCGAACTTGAGGGAGGAGCTGCCGCAATTCAGCACCAGGACCAGATCGTTACTCATTGAAAATCCTTTCTTTCGGATTTGCGAAACCACTTGCCCGCCATAAAACGGGCAATAAATATCACTTTAACTCTATCCTTGAGAAAAGGCGCTTTACCAAAGGGTAGACTGGCCGGGGGTCATCCGTAACATGGCCGCTATGTTAACCGGCCAGTTGGATGGCGAATATTAACCTTTTGTCTGTGGTAAAATAACAGCCAGACACGGCGTTTTTTTTGATTTGAATCGCTAATCTGAAAATTAGCTACACCGCAGGAGACTGCCTGGAGGACATATGAGTCCCTTTACCCACACCCTGCATCGCGGCCAGCAATACCTGGCCATCTGGCCACAGGAGCGCCGTCTGGCGCCGCTGTTTCCCGAATGCCGCATTATGGTCGCCACTCGTTATGGGGTACGCACCATGCCGGCGCTGATCACCCTGAGCCTGTTGCTGCAGTTTCAGTTTGGTGCCCCCCACTACTGGCCCAGCGTGGTGGCCTCGGTGCTGTTTTTGGCCAGCCTGCCGTTGCAGGGCTATTACTGGCTGGGCAAGCGGGCCGATACCCATTTGCCGCCGTCGCTGCGGGAATGGTACCTGCAAATTCACGACAAGCTGGCCGCCGCCGGCGGCCGGGTCAAGGCACCGGTGTCCCGCCCCCGTTATTTTGAACTGGGAGAGACCCTGAACTCGGCGTTCAAGCAGCTGGACAAGTCCTTTATCGAGGAGCCCTGAGGCCCGTGATCAGGCCGGCAGGGCCGGCTTCGCACGACGCTGTTCTCGCACGATAAAAGCTGTGTCCAATGCGGAAAACTGTTACCTTAGTCACTCATACTGATAACCAATCACCAACAACCGCAATCATCAGGAGAGTCTCAATGTCATCCGTTACTTTTCAGGGGAATTCCGTTGCCGTTTCCGGCCAGCTGCCGACCGTAGGCCAGGCTGCTCCCGACTTCACCCTGACCGGCGCCGATCTGAGCGACATCAAGCTGGGCGACTTCAAGGGCAAGAAGGTACTGCTGAACATCTTCCCCAGCGTGGATACCGGCGTGTGTGCCACCAGCGTGCGCACCTTTAACGAAAAGGCCGCCGGCCTGAACAACACCCAGGTGCTGTGTGTGTCCATGGACCTGCCCTTTGCCGGCAGCCGCTTCTGCGCCGCCGAAGGCCTGGAAAACGTGCAGGTGGCCTCTGCCTTCCGTCACACCGAGTTCCTGGCCGACTACGGCGTAGCCCTGAGCGACGGCGCCCTGCGCGGCCTGTCCGCCCGTGCCGTGGTATGCATTGACGAAAACGGCAAGGTAACCCATGTTGAGCGCGTGGCCGAACTGACCAACGAGCCCGACTACGAGGGAGCCCTGGCCGCGTTGAAGTGATCCTGCCGGATCCCTGCACGCTTTTGATTTTATCATTAAGATCAACCAACTATCCTGACAAGGCGGGGTAATCTACAGACTTACTCACAGATAATGTGGATAACCCTCGTCTGGCGCGGGGCCACTCAGGCCCCGCCACTTGAAGGAGCCAGCGATGAAGATACTGCTTACCGGAGGAACCGGCTTTATCGGCAGCCGCCTGATGAGTCACCTGCGTCCGCACCATCAGGTGTCGGTACTGAGCCGTTCACCCAATAAGGTGTATCAGCGCCTGGGGCACGACATTGACGCCCTGCCTTCCCTTGATGACCTGCCCGATCTCGATCAGTTTGACGCCGTTATCAACCTCGCCGGCGAACCCATTGCCGACAAACGCTGGAGCCCGTCCCAGAAAACGCGTATCTGCCACAGCCGCTGGCGCATCACCGAGCAACTGGTGGAAAAGATCAAGGCCGGCAGCAACCCGCCCGCCGTGGTAATCAGCGGCTCGGCGGTGGGCTTTTACGGTCGCCAGGGTGACACCCTGGTGGACGAAGACACCCACCCTCACCCTGAGTTCAGCCACGAGGTCTGCTCCCGCTGGGAGGAGCTGGCTCAGCAGGCCGAAACCGAACACACTCGCGTGTGCCGCATTCGCCTGGGAGTGGTACTGGGCGCCGAAGGCGGCGCCCTGGTAAAGATGCTGCCCAGTTATCGCTTTGGCCTGGGAGGCCCTATCGGCTCGGGCAAGCAATACATGTCGTGGATCCACATTGAAGACGTGGTCAATCTGATCCTGTTCTTGCTGGAGCACGAGGAATGCAATGGCGCCTATAACGCCACCGCCCCCGAGCCGGTCACCAATGCCCAGTTCAGCAAAACCCTGGCCGGTAACCTGGGCAAGCCCCATTTCGCCCGAGTGCCGGCCTGGACCATGAAGCTACTGTTCGGTGAAATGGCCGACCTGCTGCTGACCGGCCAGCGAGTGATGCCGGTGCGACTACAACAGGCGGGGTTTCACTTTCGCTACCCCACCCTCGACAAGGCCCTGAAAGAAACCCTGAGCGCCCCCCGGCTGTAAGGGCGCCTGGCCCACGCGAACTGTCTTGTTCGCGTGGGCGCGCCGCAGCCCGGATCGCGCACTATCCCCACTGCCGCAACCGGTTTATCAAGGCCCCGCTGAGCAGGCCGCCGGCGCGGCCGGTAAGCAACAACAGCACGGCGCCCAGGGCCGGCAACGCCAGCCACAACCCAGGGTGCGGCTGCCAGGGCAGATCCAGCCACCAGGGCAGCAACACCGCCACGCACAGCTCCACCGCCAGCGCTGCCGCCAGCCCGGCCACCAGCCCCGCGCCCAGCCATTCCCAGCGCAACGAGGCGCGGATCAGCCGGTTGCCCGCCCCCAGGGTGCGCAGCAGCACCAGCTCCCGCCGGCGACTGGCCAGGGTGGCTTCCACCTGGGCCAGCAGCACCAGCAGGCTGGCCCCAGTGACCAACGCCATGATCACCAGCAGCGCCCGGCTGACCTGGGCCAGTATGGTGCGCAACTGTTGCAGCAAGGCCTCAACGTCAAACACTGTAATGGTGGGAAAGGCACGGATCAGCTCCACCTCCACCGCCTTAAGGCGTTCGGGCAGGTAAAAGCTCGCCATCCAGGCCGCCGGGTAGTCGGCCAGCACGTCCGGGCTCAACACCAGGTAAAAATTGGGCTTCATGCTGTCCCAATCCACCTCACGAAGGCTACGCACCTCGGCAAAGACCCTTTGTCCGGCCAGATCCAGGGTGAGGATGTCGCCCAGCACCAGCCCGAGCCGCTCCGCCAGCCCGCTTTCCACCGACACACCGCCGGCGGCGGCCGACCACTGGCCGTCCACGATGCGGTTGCCCTCGGGAACCTCTTCGCTCCAGGTGAGGTTGAGCTCACGGCCCAGGCCGCCGCCCCGCTCGCTGCTGATCTCCGCCACCGGCACCGCATTCACCTGCGCCAGCCGCCCGCGTACGATGGGATAGAAGCGCGATGAGTCCAGCCCGTTGTCTCTCAGCAGCTGCGCCACCGGATCCAGCTCGGTGTCGGCAATATTGATCAGAAAACGGTTGTGGGTGTCGGCAGGCAACCGGGCCAGAAAGCCCTCGGTTAGCTCGCCCCGTACCACCCACAACAGGCTGGCCAGAAACAGGGCCAGTGCCACGCCACCAAACTGCAGCAGGGTGGCGAGGCGGGCCCGGTTCAGCCGGCCCAGCGCCAGTCGAAAGGCCACACTGCCCCGAGGTAGCCGGGCCAGCGCCAGCAACACTCGGCACAGCCCGCCCAGCACCAGTACCAGTGCCAGCAGTCCCAGCAGCAGGCCGCCGGCCAGCCCCAGGCTGCCGGCGAACAGCCAGCTCAGCACCACGACACCCGCCAGCAGTATGCCACCGCTAAGCCAGGGCGAAATGCGTGCCTCGGCCTCGTTGCGCAATACTCGCAACGGGGGCACCCCCAACAACCGCAGCAGGGGCACCACCGACAGCATCAGGGTCGTCAGCAGGGCCAGGCCACCGGCCACCAAAAAGGGCGTGAGCGAAGGCGGCGGCAGCGGTATCGCCATGGCCTCGCCCAGGGCCAGCAGGATCAGCTGATGCACGCCATAACCCGCTACCGCACCAAGCAGGGCGCCAAGCAGCATCAAGCCCGTCAGCAGTCGTGCCAGCCAGGCCAGCAACTGCCGCCGCCCCGCCCCCAGGGTTTTAAGCAGGGCAATGCGGTCCTGCTCTCGACGGGAGAAATACCCCAGCGCGATGGCCATGGCCAGAATGCCCAGCAACACGCCGGTGAGCGAAGCCAGCCGAAAGAACTGCTCGGCCCGCGTAATGGAGCGGGCCACCGGCGTGTCGGCGTTATTGGGGCCGCGCCAACGCTGGCCCTGCTGCAACTGCGGCTGCAGCCAGCGGGCGTAGTCCGTCAGGGCCTTGTCGTCGCCCTTGAACAGGTAGCGGTAGCGGCTGCGGCTGCCTTCCATAAAAATGCCGGTGGCAGCCACGTCATCCAGGTGCATCAGGGCCCTGGGGGCCAGCAAGAAGGGAGAAAAGCCCTGATCCGGCTCGCTCACCAGCTCTCCTGCCACGATCAGCCGCAGGTTACCCAGCTCCACCGTGGCCCCGGGAGCCAGGTTCAGCAGCGCCAGCAGCCGGGCCGACAACCAGATATAGCCCGGCTTTACCTGGCCTTGCGGCGCCAAGACCAGCTCACCGTAAAATGGAAAGGCATCGTCCACGGCGCGAATGCTGGCCAGTTGCAACTGCTCGTTGGCAAACAGCACGCTGTTAAAGGATTGCCCCACCGACACCTGCAGCCCCCGCTCCTGGGCCTCGGCCAGCCATGACGCTTCGGCAGGCCGGCTGCCACTCAGCACCCGATCGGCGGCGATATAGTCCCGTCCCGACACCTTGAGCGCGGCGTTCAGCCGGTCCGCCACCAGGGTCACACTGAGAATGCTGGCCACACACAACGCCAGCGCCAGCACAAACAGTCGCAGCGGGCCGCTGGCCACTTCCCGTCGAATCAGTCCCCAGCCCAGGCTAGCCATGCTGCTCCTCCAGATGACCGGCGGTCATCAGCAGGCGCCGCTCGCAGCGGCCGGCCAGGGAGTCATCATGGGTGACAATCACCAGGGTAGTGCCGTGCTGACGGTTAAGTTCAAACAGCAAATCGATGATATGGCCGCCGGTCTGGTGATCCAGATTGCCGGTGGGCTCGTCCGCCAAGAGAATGTCGGGCCCGGTCATAAAGGCGCGGGCGATGGCCACTCGCTGCTGCTCGCCCCCGGACAGTTGGGCAGGAAAGTGGCTCATGCGCGCCCCCAGCCCCACTCGCTCCAGCAGCGCCCTGGCACGCTCCCGGTTGCCATTGCCCTCTTTCAGCTCGGCGGGCAGCATGACATTTTCCAGGGCGGTCAGGGTAGGCAGCAACAGAAAGGACTGAAACACAAAACCGATGTGCTCCGCCCGCAACACGGCGCGCTGCTCTTCGTTCAGGCTGGCGAGGGATTTGCCGGCGATATGGATCTCGCCCTCGCTGGCGGAGTCCAGCCCCGCCAGCAGCCCCAGCAGGGTCGACTTGCCCGAGCCCGAGGCGCCCACCAGCGCCAGGCTCTGGCCGGCCTTGACTTCGAGGTTGACACCCTGAAGGATGGTGAGGTGCTCGTCGCCCAGGCTGACCCGGTGCGCGAGATCCACCACGCGAATAATGGAAGAGGTTGTCATGCTGCGAATCCTTGTGCTGTTGATCTGGTTATTGTCTCCCGCCCTGTGGGCGAACACCCTGCTGGTGCTGGGTGACAGCCTGAGCGCCGGTTATCGCATGCGTGCCGAGCAGGCCTGGCCCCATCTGTTGGCCGAGCAATGGCAGCAGGAAGGCCGGCAAATCACCGTGGTCAACGCCAGCGTCAGCGGCGACACCACTCAAGGGGGACTGCAACGGCTGCCCCCCCTGCTGCAACGACACCGGCCCAGCCTGGTGCTGCTGGAACTGGGCGGCAACGATGGCCTGCGCGGCCTGCCGCCCCGGCTGATAGAGCGCAACCTCGAGCGCTTGATAGCCCTGGCCAATGAAGCCGGCGCCCGGGTCATTCTCACCGATATTCAGCTGCCTCCCAACTATGGCCAACGCTACCTGCAGCAGTTCGAAGGGGTATTCAGCCGGCTGGCGGATCAGCACGGTGTGCCGCTGCTGCCGTTTTTTGTGGCGCCGCTAATCGGCCAGAGTGGCATGATGATGGACGATGGCATTCACCCCACCGCCGCCGCCCAGCCGCTGATCGCACAACAGGTCAGTGCGTTTCTCACACCCTATCTCACGCCCTAACCAATGGAAAAGGCCAGGGTCTTGCTGATTTCACTCAGGCTCAGGCCGCTTTGCTCACGCCAGGTGTTAAAGGCGGCCTGGGCCTGGCTCATGCCTTTTTTGCTGCCCAGGGCCGCATCTACCACGCCGTGATGCTGCAAATAGCCACCGACATCGCCGGTAAAGAGAAAGGTATCCACCCCCAGCCGGCGCAGGGCATAAGGGGCGATATTGCCCCCGAGCAGGCGACCGTGCCGGCGAATTTGCTGCCACAGGCCCACCATGTCGGTGGTCGGCCAGTTCGCCACAAAGGCGCCAAAGCCACCGAGCTCCCTGCCCAGGGTCAGCACCATTTGTGCATTGACCGGCACCGCAGCAATCTTCTTCGCGTGGCGCACTATGCTGGGATCATGATTGAGCCGCTCCAGGTGATGCTCGTCCAGCAATAGCATTTTATGGGGATCAAAGCCAAAAAAGGCCCGTTCAAAGTCCGGCCACTTGTCGCGAATGACCCGCCACACAAAACCGGACTGAAACAGGCTCATGGTAAAGGAAGACAGCCAGCGGTCGTCGGGAATGGCGGCCAGCTCGGCGGGACTCAGAACCGGGGTGGCAATCAGCCGGCGCAGCGCGGCCTCGCCGCCATGACGGGCGCAGGCCCGGGCAAAGATATGATCGAAGTGCTCCATGAAAACAGTCTCGTTCGAGTTTGCTTCATTGTGCGCACCGAAAGTGAAAAAAACCAGTGACGGTTTAAAACGAAAAAAGCCGCAGTCAGTCGACTGCGGCTTTTTAAATTTGGTGGAGCTACGCGGGATCGAACCGCGGACCTCTTGCATGCCATGCAAGCGCTCTCCCAGCTGAGCTATAGCCCCGAATTGGGTCAGATTGTTTTGGTGGAGCTACGCGGGATCGAACCGCGGACCTCTTGCATGCCATGCAAGCGCTCTCCCAGCTGAGCTATAGCCCCAAAACAATACTGTTTTACTGGTGTTAGTTTCTGCCGCCTGGTGGAGCTACGCGGGATCGAACCGCGGACCTCTTGCATGCCATGCAAGCGCTCTCCCAGCTGAGCTATAACCCCATTTGGCAGAAACTGCTCTCGACTTAAGTGGTGGAGCTACGCGGGATCGAACCGCGGACCTCTTGCATGCCATGCAAGCGCTCTCCCAGCTGAGCTATAGCCCCGCTTAAGTCGTTGCAGGAAGCTTGTCCCTGCGAGCGATGCGCATAATAGGCACAGGGCCGTTCAGAGTCAACCGCCAAATAAAAAAAACCGTTCAAGCAATCATTTTTTAAACAATGAGGTGATAATGCGAACACTTGGCGGTGAAACACTAAGGTGACTGGATAGAAAAACGGCGTTGCCTTGGCAACGCCGTTTATTCATTTCAGCAGGGCTGATCAGCCCTGGGCGCGCTCGGCAATAAAGGCAAGGGCCATGTCGATGCGGGCCAGCACCTTGTCCTTGCCCAGCAGGGCCATCACGCCGTCAATGGCCGGCGACTGGCCAATGCCGGTCACCGCCACCCGCAGCGGCATGCCTACCTTGCCCATGCCGAGTTCCAGTTCGGCGGCCACGGCGTTCACCACTTCGTGAATGGCGGCGGGCTGCCAGTCGGCCAGCTCTGCCAGCCGAGTACGGGCCAGGGCCAGCGGCTCGGCCGCCACCGGGCGCAGGTGCTTCTTGGCGGCGCCGGCCTCGAACTCGCTGAAGTCTTCATAGAGGTAACGGCTCTGGGCCGCCAGTTCCTTCAGGGTGTTGCAACGCTCGGCATAGAGGCCGATCACCTCGGCCAGGGCCGGGCCTCGGGAAAAGTCGATGCCCTGGTCACGCATGTGCCATTCCAGGTGGCCGGCCACTTCCTCGGCGGGCAGGGTCTTGATGTAGTGCTGGTTCAGCCACAGCAGCTTGTCGGTGTTAAAGGCGGACGCCGACTTGCTGATGGCATTCAGGGAGAACAGAGAAACCATCTCATCCAGGCTGAAGATCTCCTGATCACCGTGGGACCAGCCCAGCCGCACCAGATAGTTAAGCAGGGCCTGGGGCAGGTAGCCGTCGTCCCGGTACTGCATCACGCTGACCGCGCCGTGGCGTTTGGACAGTTTGGCGCCGTCGTCACCGAGGATCATCGACACATGGGCAAACTCCGGCACCGGAGCGCCCAGGGCCTGGTAAATGTTGATCTGGCGCGGGGTATTGTTGATGTGGTCTTCACCGCGCACCACATGGGTGATTTCCATGTCCCAATCGTCCACCACCACGCAGAAGTTGTAGGTGGGGGCGCCGTCGGTGCGGCGAATGATCAGGTCGTCCAGCTGATCGTTGGCAAACTCGATGCGGCCACGCACGTGATCATCAAACACCACACTGCCCTCGGTGGGGTTCTTGAAACGGATCACATGGGGGGCATCGGCGGCGTGATCCCGGCTGCCATGGCGGCAGGTGCCGTCGTAACGGGGCTTTTCGCCGGCGGCCATTTGCTGCTCACGCAGGCCTTCCAGCCGCTCCTTTGAGCAGTAACACTTGTAGGCCTTGCCTTCTTCCAGCAACTGGTCGATCAGCTGGTTATAGCGGTCGAAGCGCTTGGTCTGGTAATAAGGGCCCTCATCCCAGCTCAGCCCCAGCCAGTTCATGCCTTCCAGAATGGCGTCGATGGCCTCCTGGGTGGAACGCTCGAGATCCGTGTCTTCAATGCGCAGCACGAATTCGCCCTGCTGGTGACGGGCATAGAGCCAGGAGTACAGCGCCGTGCGGGCACCGCCTACATGGAGAAAGCCGGTAGGACTGGGGGCGAACCGAGTTTTAACTGTCATTCTTTCTGCCTTGATTGAGTGAAGGGGCCAAACAGGCCTCGTGGAAGTGAATCGGTGGCTATTTTAGCACCCGGGGCGCACGGGCGAAACGCCTTGTCGCGCGCCCAGCTTCGGCCGCAAAAAGGCAGGCTCACCCGCTTGTGGAGTTGGTTGGCGCTGGATACACTTGTGGCCGCGACGGAGGGGATTATGACCAGAAGAAAAAGTGCAGCCAGAGGCCATCAACGAGTGTCGACCGGCACTCGTATCAATCAGCTAACCCTTCCGGCCCGCCGAGGGCTGGGCCAGTTGCTGGCTGCCCTGGGGCAGTTCCCCCGCCGGCACCGACTGGCACTGCTGGTGCTGGTTCCGGCCTGGTTGCTGCTGCTGGGCTGGCAACCGGCGCCCCCCGCTCCCTCCGGCCCGGTGACCGGCAGCCTGACGGTGCCCCTGAGCGACGCCGACAAGCGGGTGATTGACGTGCCCACCGGCGGCAAGCGCATCGACCATACCCTGACCTCCGGTGAAACCCTGTCTTCACTGTTCCGGGACTGGCAGCTGCCTGGCCAGGAGCTGATTGCCCTGGTGCGCGCCGAGCCTTCCTACAAGCCTCTGAGCCGGCTGCAGGCCGGCCAGCAGCTCACCCTGGTGCTGGCCGCCGATGGCCGCCTGCAATACCTGGAAATTCGTGACAACGGACTGGTGCTGAATGCCTTTCGCCGCCTCGGTCAGGAGTTCAGCGCGGTCAGCGTGCCCTGAACCGACGATATCAGTTGCACATGAGGATCTTCCCTGAGGTAAAGGTGTGTGCAGGGAGGGCGTTATGTGCATGGCGCGGCGCCATCCTGATTCTGCAATGCCTGTGGTAAACTGTGACCTTCATCAAGTTTTAGTTACACCCGCAGGGAGCCACTCGAATGAACTTCAAGGCCTTTCACGCCTCACTCAATCAGCCCAAACCACCTGCCGGCCTGTCCGATGCCCTCACTGCCCTCTGGCTCGACGCCAACGGCCAGTGGGAGGAAGCCCACGAGTGCATTCGTGACAACGGCGACCAGCCTTCGGCCTGGGTGCACGCCTATCTGCATCATGTGGAAGGCGTGCTGTGGAACGCCGACTATTGGTACGGCCGCGCCGGCAAGAAACGCCCGGCCTGCTCCATCAAAGAGGAATGGCAGCAAATTGCCCAGGCCCTGCTGGATTGAAGGCCTGAACCCACGGCCGCAACAGAAAAAAGCCCCGGGCGCAGGCCCGGGGCTTTTGTGGTCGAAGGGGTGGCATTGAGTTGCGGCAGCCTCAGGGCAGCTCAAATATCAGCGCGCGCACCGGCCGAAGGGCGGTAAAGTCCAGACGGGATTCGTTACTGATGGCGGCGCCATCACCGGGAGCCAACCGCTCGCCATTGACGGACAACTCTCCTTCTACCAGTTGCACCCAGGCCCGGCGCCCGGAAGTCAGCGCCAGGCTACTCTCTTGCCCCTGTTCCAGCCATAACTGATATAGACGGGCGTCTTGCTTGATCACCAGCGAGCCTTCGGCACCGTCCGGACTGACCACCAGGGTGAGGGCGGGCTCATTGCCAAAGTCCTTCTGCTGATAGCCTGGCTCACCACCGCTCACCTCGGGCTCTATCCAAATCTGCAGAAACTTCAGCGGTTGAGTCGTTGAAGGGTTGAATTCGCTGTGCAGAATGCCTCGGCCGGCAGACATCAGCTGAAACTCACCCGTGGTCAGCACCTTTTCGTTACCTGAGCTGTCCCTGTGGGCAATGCTGCCTTCCAACACATAACTGATGATCTCCATGTCTCTGTGGCCGTGAGTCTCGAAGCCGGCTCCCGGTGCAACCGAGTCGTCATTGATCACTCGCAGCCGGGAAAAACCCATGTGTGCGGGATCGTAATAATGACCAAATGAAAATGTATGCCGGCTGTTCAGCCAGCCAAAGCTGGCCCGGCCGCGTTCATGAGCGTTTCTGATAGTGATCATGGAATCTCCTAAAATCAGGCCTTTTAACCCGGAGCCAACCGGTTCAGGGTACAAGGAAGCCGTTAGCGCCACCCGGCAACAGGGCCATTAATTCATAAAATTTGAACCAACAGAACCACGATTGGCGCGCTGAATGATGGCTAAATGTAAACTTGGCTCCAGTTTATTCAGGAGTTAAAAGGAGTGATAGCGGAATGATTTGGCAACGACCTTGAATATTTTTGAACAACCATAACTCAGAAGTCGAGGGATAAAGGGTCTTCTCCCTCATTGCTTGGCTGTTGTTGGCGTATGAGACGTTAGTTAACTCGGTTAAGCCGCGCCGCCCTTTGCCAATTCGAGGCTCATTTATATCAATAAACCACTCTGTACTTGAAAGAGACTGAAATGTTAAAAATATAAGCCCCCTACTCTAACTTAAAAACACTCGTCCTATCTAGGTCGTTTATTTGAAAGAGGGGGCTTGCTGATTCCGACAATCATTTTACATGAAAAAATGTGATCTACATTCACTCACCCACTTGCTCCGGCTCGAATTGAGCAGCTAACATATCAACATTATCGTAACAAAGTCAGGCGCGTCATTTGAACTATACTTAATCGTCACACTCCCTCTATTACCACATAGCATGAACATAAAATGACTTACATTACAATTATTACATGGATAACATTGTGTGCTTGGCAGGATGCCAGAGAGAAAAAAATATCAAACCAGCTGATTCTTTATGGATTGGGAGTGGCTTTGATATGGATGTTCTACTTTGGCACCACGCTGACAGGACAGCCGGTTAGTGAAGGCATTACGGCCGCCCTGCTTTCTCTTTCCCTGACCCTCCCCGGATATCTAATGGGGAAAATGGGTTCGGGTGATGTGAAAATGATGATGACATTATCTCTCGCTTGTGGTTCAACAAAAATATTATGGCTATTTTTCATCGCTACAGTCGTGATGATAATCTGGTTATATTCCGCACCCAAGGTATGGAACAGATTTCCAGAAAATATGAAACAGCACCTTCCGATGTTATCTCCGGAACATGTAAATGAACCACCTTATGCGCCTTTCATATTGACTGGCGCACTCTTTTCCTTTCCTTTGGCGAACTAAGCGCATGTTTAAAAAATGGTTTCAGTCAAAAGAAGACACCATCCCAAAAACCATAAACAAAAGAAATACACCGTACCCAGGCCTAATGGCAAGGCTAAGCGAAGAAGGCGCCATTTTGCAACTGGATGGTTCACTAACATCCAGGATACCTCATGAATATAGACATTTAAATGACCTGTTACCTTCGCAAGGGCTTGATATGCATCCTCACGAATGGGAGGGTGAAACACTTCAAACTTGCATAAGGGATCATGACAACCGCCCTATTTACTTGATAGGTAGTATTCATAAGGAGTGCGACATATGGAAACTGAGCCTGCTGGATATCACGGAACTGCAGGAAGAAAAGTTAATTAGAGAAAAAAAAGAGAAGTTAATAAACATTGCCATCAAATGTTCTCGCGAAATATCTGCAAGCTCGCGTCTTTTTTTAATGGAAAGTATAGCCAATGCCATTTCCAGTATAGTACAAGCATTTCACTGCACTCAGGTATCATTGCTCGTTCAAAAAGATAATGGTTTTTGGCATCATTTAACCCCCCCCTCAAAAAAAGAAAAGTTAAATACTCACACTCATTTGTATGATATCAGCACACAGATAAACAATTTAAACGACGACATCATTATCCTCTCCGACTTTATTTCAGCAAGTAAAGGCATCACATTTATCATTCCTTACTATCAGGAGAACAGGAAATCTGTATGCTTGCAAGTCACAGAATGCTCCTCATCTCCAGACATAGCGAAGGAGTGGAAAAACATTGCTCAAATACTGCTTTCTGCAGTAGCCACTCGACTCAGTGAAACCAAGTTATACAACGAAAAGAGTCGCCTTTTTCACATAGCAGCTCAACAGGGAACCTACTGGTGGGAGTATAACCACGGGACGGCACATTTTCGACTATCCGCGGAAATGGAAAAAATTCTTGAACTCCCCGCTCGCTATGACAAAAATGACTTCTTTTCCAAGGTCTTTCATGCTGAACGAGAAGAATTCAAAGACCGTTTCAATGAGGCGATCAACCGAAGAGTGAGCTTTAGACAAAAAATCAGACTACAGACTGCAGGGAATAAAATTTTATGGTATGACTTTTGTTTTGATAATGAAAGCTCACTTTGTCTGGAGCCTGGCTTTATTGGGGGCAGCCTGAGCAATGTGAATACACACTTCCTGCATGAACAGAATGCGAGTAAGGCACATGAAAGGATAACCTCACTTGTCGCCAACGCGCCAGCCGTCATCTATATACAGGAATATAATGATGGTTCACTTAACAATGTTTTCCTAAGTGATAGCATAAGTAACGTTCTAGGCTTGAGCGCGGAAAAGATAAAGGAGGACACATTACTTAACTACATCCACCCAGAAGATAAGGAAACATTCCATACAAGAACGAAAACACTGCTTAAAAAGGGCATTGCTAGCTCACAATACCGCTTACTAAGGGCTGATGGTAGTTACCGCTGGGTATTGGACGAAGCAAAGCTATTACGAGATTCATGGGGAAAACCTCAGGAAGTTATTGGTTTATACATTGATGTAACAGATGCTGTTATTGCGAATGAAGAACTGAATATCAGTAAAGAGCGGTACCGGATACTCATTGAGGACTCACCAGCCATTATTTGCAGATACAGTTACGAACTTGATTTAACGTTTGCCAACAAACAGCTTCTTTCTTACTTGAAGATTGAAAATCTGAAAGATAACAGCATTAACTTAAAACCTTTCCTGTCTGAAGTTCAAATTTCAAACTTTAACAAAAGATTGAAATCACTCACTCCATCAAAGCCGATAGTTAATGCAGAAATATGCTTCCAATTCCCTAACCAAGAGCCATTATGGGTTGTTTGGGCAGAGCGAGGAATTTTTGACAACTCCGGAATACTCCAAGAGGTTCAGGCCGTTGGCCGTGACAACACAGAAGTGCACAATGCCCGTTTAGAAATGTATCAAAGCGCAAAAATGGCAATCGTAGGTGAAATGGCCACCACCATGGCGCATGAAATAAACCAGCCACTATGTGTGATGAAAATGTCACTCAAAAACTTATCGAGAAAACTCAACAGCTCCGACTGCGACAATGAATACATAATTAAAAAACTTAATCGAATTGAAGAGCAAATAACCAGGAGCACAAAAATTGTCGACCAGCTTAAACTTTTTGGCCGTCGCTCTGCACTGGAAGATACATTCTTCGAACCTCAAAACGCTATCGCTGGCGCACTTTCATTAACTAGACCAACTTTATCCAAATGCGACATAGTTCTAAGCGTGTCTACATCACCAGCTCCCCTAATAAAAGGACATCAGGATCAACTTGAACAGGTATTGATCAATCTTATTATCAATGCAAAAGATGCATTATTGGAAGCGTACGCCAACTCCCATGAACTTAAACCACAGATCAAACTGGATCTTTCCCATCATGATAACACGCTACTCATTACAGTAGAGGACAATGGAGGAGGAATCCCAGATTATTTTCTAGAGAAAATATTTGAGTCATTTTTCACAACAAAACCTCATGGTAAAGGCAACGGGTTAGGTCTGGCTATCAGCCGCAGAATCATCAAACGAATGAATGGTGAGTTAACAGCTGAAAACACTGCAAACGGCGCTCGATTCACTATTTACCTTCCTTGTTAGAAGATAAACAGGTTATCGCTTTTACTTAATGACGAGCTTGAGTCATATGGAGTTGTAGCAAACTCGGTTACTAGTATATTATCACACAGTTACAATACAAACTTGTCCAGGTGGCGAGATGAAAGCAGATTCACTAAAAAAAATACTCATCGTGGATGATGAACCTATCATCACAGAGGAGTTGAGCGAGTACTTTGACGATCATGGCTACCAGTGCTTGTGCTGCCATGAGCATGATACCGCTATCTCCATGTATCGGAAGCATAAAGATATCAGCATTGTCCTTAGCGATTTTCATATGCCCGGAAAGGATGGCTTGGTGCTGCTGAAGTCTTTGCTAGAAATGTCCAGACACTCCGCTCGGCCATTAAAAACCATTCTTTTCACCGGCCAGTCCGAAAAGGAGGATATCATTAATGCCCTACGCTGCGGCATTTCAGATTATCATGCCAAGCCTTTGGATATGGAGGAGCTATTAACCAGTGTGGAAAAGCTGAATTCCGAATTAAGCCAGGAGAGTGGTTCTCAGCAAATTGAACAAATAACTGCAAAACTGAATCATCTCTCCAAGTGCATGGATGAGCTCCGTGAAGACATATCTCAATTAAATAATAATGACAATCCAATTCCGGATAAAAATCAAGCTCATGAAAATGAGCAGGCAAGTGAACTACTGGAAAAGCTCTCACCGAGACAGCAAGCCGTCGCTCGCCTGATTGGAAAAGGAATGACCAACTATCAAATTGCCGTCGCACTGGGGCTAAGCGAAAACACAATCAAACTTTATGTTTCTCAAATTTTGCGCCTGACAAACATGAAAAACCGCACTCAAATCGCACTCACACTGGCGAACCAATAACGGTTTAATTTCCTATCTTGCCTTCGCTCCCTTGCTCATAACGCTCAGGAATCGAATGCTTGTAACTATCCAACCAACGTTGACTCGCCAGTTCCTGCTCGGTCGGTGTCGAAGCTTGCACATTGGTGGAGGCAGCATTTCCTTCCCGTTGCAATTGCAACCATCGTTCGGTCTGGCTAACTAGGCGCTGCTCCATGATACCCTGCCGGTCCTTATTCAACGGATTGGCAGCCAGAACAGAGGGCAGTGCCAAAAGTGCCACCGCCGTGTAATAACGGAACAATACCATTACCATCTCCTTATGCTGTTAAGCCGCAGGGAATCAGGCCCCCGGCTACCTGATTGAAATAGGAACAATAGGTTGGGCAACCGTATCCACACGTTGAACCCCCTGCACCCGTCTCACGGTCGTAACACCTTCCTTTGCGATGTTCGAATCATTACGTGCGGTGTAGTCCGAGCGGTAAATAGCACCTGACGTTGGTACGCCCTTCGCTGGCGGCGGCTGTTGTTTTATGGAAGCCACATCGACCTTCCGTTTACTGACAGGATCGATACCGGCCTCCACAACCGAACTCTGATCCTGCTGGCGCATAGCTTTCGCCTTGGCCAGTGCACTTTGGTATTGCTTACTACTCAGCTGGTAGCGGGAAGTCAATCTGGCCGCACCATTGAAGTTATCCTGATACAATGTCAGCGCCAACAGATTAAGTAAGGCTCGTTGGTTCGATTCATTCAATTCGGCAGCCGTTAGCAACTCAAAGCGAGCTTCGTCCAAATGACGCAGGTTCATATAGATAACTCCCAGATCATTTCTCATCGCTTCATTGGTAGGTTCAAATATAATCGCTTGCCTCATATATTGCAGCGCGACCTGATTGTCCCCTTGCTGCACAGCCATCTGCGCCAAGCCATGGTAGCCTTCAGCAACCAGACAAGTTTCAAGCAAGTCCCTATAAAGGGTTTCAGCCTCGGGACGTTTCAGCAAACGCAACACTTGAGCCTTGCCCGCTCGGGCAGCCGGCAACTCGGGAGGCAACCGCTCCAGATTGGCCAGCGCAGCATGCAGTTTGCCTGCAGATACCATTTCCCTCGAATAACTCACTGCCAGCTCATGCTCACGTGACAAGGATTCACACGCAGGAGCAGTGGGCCTTTCCATTCCGATAAGGTAGGGAGAGTCATCGTTATCATTACTATGTGCATTCTGTGCCGGTAGCGAAGCACAGCCACTCATCAAGCAGGCCGTAGCTATCAGCACTAAGGTTTGCTTCATCCCATTTCTCCAAAGGCTCTTACAATGGCCATAAAACCAGGCCCTGCCAACACTATCATCAGCGCAGGAAACAAAAAGGAAATCATCACAATCGACATTTTTGCCGACATTTTGGACACTTTTTCCTGCAGCGCGGTCACTCTTCTTTCCGTCAGCAACTCTTTCATTGCCAATAACGATGCCATGGCTCCACTACCCTGCCGGGATAATTGCTCCAACACCACAAAGCAGTCGCTCACCTCATCCACCGCTATCAGGTTGGCACTCCGCTGTAATTCCTCCTGAAGCGACATGCCGGCATCAACCCTGTTGAGCATTTGCTCCAGCTCCCAAGACAGTTCAGGCAATATCCTTCGCCCTTCAATGGAAAGTATTCTCAAGGCCTGCTCAACTGTCATCCCCACCTCAAACAGGATCCTCAGCAACGGCAACGCCATTTCTATCTCTTCAGCGAGCCGGCCCTGTCTGCGCTTCGCACTGTTTGCCAACCACCTCTTGGGTGCGAGATAGCCAATGGCTGCCAAAGACAGCATGGTTAACCAGGAACTTCCCGGCGCGGCACTCAATAATGACGCCAACTGACTCACCAGCATCAAGACTATCGGCAGTCCAAGCTGAATGGCGACATAAAGGGCTTTTTGTTTACTTTTACGCCACCCGAGCTGATTGAGTAACCTGATCGTTTCACTGTCCAGACGAAGGCTGCGCTTGCTTAGGCGGCTGCGACCGAATTCATGAAGCAGCTTTTCCCTGTCGAGCGTACCGCTCACCCCCAACTTCCTCTTGATGGCCCGACGCTGCCGTCTCTCATCTAGAAACAGCATAAATAGCAATATGGCAAGGCACAGCTGGAGCAGGGAGCTGATGAGAAAGGCATTCATATCAGATGCTCCTCAACATTCGCCAGAGTAGCAGGGAGCCCAACAGCTGAAACATAAACGAAATCAGCAGAATAAATTTGCCCGATGGATCCTGCCATAGCTCCATAAAAAAGTCGGGACTGGAAATAAAAACATAAGCAGCCAGCGAAACCGGCAATATACCCAGGACCAGGGCACTAACACGGGTTTCCCCTGTCATGGCCTTGAGATGCCGGCCAGCCTTGTCTCTCTCGTGAATGATTCCAATCAGATTACCCAGCATTTCTAACGCATTACCGCCATACTTTTGGTTGACCCTGACCGCCATCGCCAACAAATGCAATTCCTTGATATTGTAAATCGCTGCCATATCCCCCATGGCCTCTTCCAGACTGACTCCCCTCTCGATAAACCGCTGACTTCTACCCAATGCGGCCTTTAATGGATTCGGCGCGGCAGATATGGCCAGTTCAAATGCATCGGGTAAGGTGCGGCCAGCCTTCAAACTACGCACAATATGATCAAGAAAGGCGGGTAACTGCATAACCATTTTGCGAATGCGTCTGCGCAAACGCACGCCAAGGAAAACACGCACCACAAGCAGCAATGCCCCCCCCACCATCAACGCCCCAAGCCCACCGGCCAGCGCATAAACACCTAAAAGGCAGCCAGCAAACGTTACTGAAGGCCAGAGCAGGCCGACAGAGCCCGTATCGAACCCGCTTTTGATCATTATTTTTTCAATTCTGCCCGGTGTCCGCCGAACATTAACCTGCCGGCCCAATCGCCCCGCAACCGATTCAGACCTGAGCTTGCGCGTGCCTTTCACGACCAGCCACCAGGATAATAGAAACAACATCAGTGCAAGCAGTCCGAACAGTATGGGTGCATTCATGATCATGCCCTCTCGGGTTTCACTGTATTAGGGCAGGTTTTGCAGCTTGTCACCGCAGGGTTTGGCCGACTCCTGCACAAAACGGTGAATCCCGTTATGCTGCAGGCGAAACAAGGAGTGGGTAACATACTGATTTTCCCGCAACGAGATAACTTCCAGTATTTCACTAACACAACGGCGCCCATCCGCTAGCCGCACCAGCTGAACGACCACATCAATAGCCGAGCACACCGTCTGGCGCAGCCTTCTCTCAGCGACCTGAACGCCGGACAATCCGACTAGGCTTTCCAGCCGCAACAAGGCATCCTGGGCATTGTTAGCATGAATGGTAGTCATGGAGCCATCATGACCGGTATTCATGGCCGTCAAGACATCCAAAACTTCCACTCCTCTAATCTCCCCCAGAATAATGCGATCTGGCCGCATTCGCAGGGCATTACGCACCAGTTCTCTCGCCGCTATTTCTCCATAACCATCGGCATTGGGCGGCCGAGTTTCAAGACGCACTACATGTTCATGTTTCAGCTGTAGCTCGGCAGTGTCCTCAATGGTGACGATCCGTTCGGCCGGTGAAATATGCTGGCTCAACAGGTTTAACATGGTGGTCTTGCCGGTACCGGTACCGCCGCTGACCAGAATGTTGCAACGCCGCTCCACGGCCAGTTCCAAAAATGAGAGGATGCCCTGATCCAACGAGCCTGAAGCCAGCAGGTCCGTGCTTTTCAGCATATCCTGGCGAAACTTCCGCACCGACAGGGCCGGCCCGTCGATGGCTACCGGAGGGATAACGGCATTTATCCGGCTTCCATCCGGCATGCGAGCGTCCACCATGGGTGATGACTCATCCAGCCGCCGTCCTACCGGTGCCAGTATGCGTTGAATGACCCTGACCAGATGAGCATCATCGATAAAGCGTAAGTCGCTGCGTTGCAGCACTCCACGACGTTCAATAAACAAGCGGCTCGGCCCGTTCACCAGAATCTCGGTGACTTCCGGATCCTTGAGCAATACTTCCAGGGGGCCAAACCCAACCAGCTCGTCCACTAACTCTTCACTGAGCTGCTCCTGCTCATAACGGGAAATGGGAATATGTCGGCTTCTGGCATAATCCGCCACCTGGGCGTTAACAAATGGGGTGAGCTGATGGCGCCCTCGATCCAGAAGATTGTCCGGATGTTCTTCAAGGGCCTCAATGATGTAGCGGTGCAAGGCACCTTTGAACGCCACGATATTTCCCTGCCCGTGGCCGTCTCCAAACCGGGATTCATGCTTCATGATATCGCCTCGACCATTCTTCTGATCCACCCCTTGCCTTCTTTACGCCGCCCGCCGTGTTTTATTTCGTGCTCCAGCAGGGATTTCAATGCCCGGCCAAGAGCATCTCCGGAAGACAGTTGGGAAAGTCCCTGACCATTATTCTTCGCCTTGAGACGGCTAGCAGGGCTGGGCGGGAGTGTACCGGCCAGCGGCAGTTCGAAGGAGGTCGATAAAGTGTGAGCATCCGGCGCTATTTGGCGTATATAGCCATCAACCAACAGGGCAATATGTTCCAACCGAACCCCTGCATCCCGCCACCGGTGAAGCAGCCGCAGGTTGCGTTTGCAACAGGACACACTTTGGTCAACATACCAGTAAACCTGCTGGCACATCCCCACCAGGGCGCGTACTTGCTCACTGTCATGCTGACCGGCCAGGTTGATAATGATATGGTCAAAATGCTGGCCAAGCGCCCCCTTTAGTAAATAGAGCTCGGTAGATGCTACATCGTGATATTCCGGATCGTCCTCTCCACGGGTCAGTACACAGAGGCCACTATGATGTTGGCTGAATGCACTTTCAATCATGCTGCTGTCAAGACGCCTCAGATTTCTCAGGGCATCTCCAAATGTAAAGCCCTGCTCAAGACCCAACATATTCAGAGATTCGCCTTCCGGCCTGCCAAGATCGATCAGTAACACCCGCTGTCCTTTCTTTTGTCGTCCTTCGGCAAGATAGACGGCCACCAGCGCCGCATCGGGCTCTGGCTGTGCGCTGTAAATCAGGCTGATACTATCGGTGCTCTGCTGCTGCGGAACCATGGGGAGACGCTGGGTGAGTCGGCGCACCAGCCCCAATACCTCTTTGTTGCGCATGCCATAAACAATAAAATCCCGGGCCCCCGCCCGCATGGCGTTGATAACCAGCTGATTGTCCATGCCATCGCCCATTCCCACTACCGTCAACAGTGGCCTGGCCGCCAACAAGCCTTCGATCAGGGAGCACTGGCTGGTCATGTTTTGCTGATCCAGCCCAATAAACACCAGGCTGGCCCCAGCGGTATCGCTCAATGCCAATATGGCGTCCAGGCGGTCGTCAACCGACAACACCTGATGGGGCAACAGGGTGGATTGCAACCACTCAACATCCTGCTGGTTGGCGGAATAAACAATAAATGTGTGCTCCATGCATCTCCCCTACCAAGATAGTCCCGCTTGCCTGTCAAAATCGCCGTTTTCCAGAAACAAGAGTTCAAAGGCGTTAGGGTTGTATTGCCGTAAGGCTTCACCTGGCAGATCCGGCAAATGTGCTCCCACCGCGAGCGGCTGAACCAGGTGCGGGGTGACGATCATCAACAGCTCTTTTTCTTCACGGGCAATACGGGAAGAGCGGAAGAACCCGCCCAGCACCGGTATGTCTCCCAGACCCGGCAGCTTGTCAACATCGGCATAATTGCTGGCGCTCATCAGCCCGCTGATCACAAAACTTTCACCACTGGCCAGGGCCACACTGGTGTCGGTGCGTCTTACATTCAGCGATGGCACCGTGGTTCCGGCAATGGAAACACCGGTATTAAAGTTCAGCTCGCTAACTTCAGGGGCCACCTTCAAGAGAATGCGGGACTCATCCACCACCGTTGGGGTAAGGCTGAGCCTGACACCAAATTCCTTATACTCGATGGATATTGAACTACCGTCCGTTGTGGGCACCGGCACAGGAAATTCACCGCCGGCCAGGAAACTGGCGCTCTGGCCGTTGAGCGACACCAGGCTGGGAGTTGCCAGGGTATAGGCAAAATTACTGTTTTCCAGCGCATTGAGCACCCCCAACACCTCTTTGGTGCCGCCGCCCCAGGCAATGTTAAAGCCATTCCCCTGCAGCGGAACGGGTGTGCCACTGTTGGCAGGCAAAACACCGCCAAGCCCCACACTGCCAATGGTGTTGCCGGGAGCACCAAACAAAAAGCTGCCGCGCTTACCAAACAGCGACACGCCGACGTCTTTCAGCTTGGTGCGGTTGACTTCCACAAAACGTATATCGGTTTGCACCTGACTGGGCACGCCCGCCTGTGCTGCCGACCGCTCGGACAGCGCCCGGGCGGCACTGCCCTTTACAAAAACCATACTGTGCATGGGCGCTGCCGCACAGGATGTCCAAATATTAAGGCTGGTCGCCCCCCCACCCACACCGGTCAGCAGCAAGCTGTTACGGCTGGTCAGTTTGACATCGGCAACCTGCGGATCTCCCACCGCCAATCTCGTGATCGGCACCGCCAGGCGCAGTTCTTCCTGCATGCCCTGATTGATTTCCATGGTGTCAGTCAGCTTGTTCAGGGCAGCGCAGCTTCCGGTTCGGCCATAAGCCGGGGAAAGCAACAACAGCCCGGCCAGAACAGCAAAAGGGACAGCCACCCATGTTTTAAACTTGTTCTTCATAACTCTGCCCTTTCCATTAAGGCGACTGACGAGAAACATCGGCTCCGCGATAAACCGGAATGGCGGACACGCGTCGAGTACCGGCCCGGCTTGGGGTGCGCTTCAGGGCCAGCTGTTCAAAGCGAAACAGCTGGTGTTCAATGTTCTGCCATTCGGACTCCCTGAGGCCATTGGCGAAATAGTCGGCCAGCCGCTTTTCTTCGGCACTGCGCACCGCCAGACGCAGGGTGCCGACTTCTGAAGCCAACATAAACCGCGTAATCAGGGGCGCAGGCACCGCCAGCACCGCCGTCTGAACCGGCCGTCTCCGGCCGGAGGCGCGGCCATCTTCCCGCTCGGTTTGATAGCGAACGGGCTCACCATTGGCGCCGACCGACAGTTCCTCGCCGTAACCCAGCACCCGCAGCGCCGGGATCACGACCTGAGCTGTCTTATCGCCCTGTCTCTCGGTCTGACGCAGGTAAAGCAGCACATCCACATAGTCGCCGGGTTGAATAAAGCCGCCTCCGCCGCTCACCTCGTCCACCGCAATGGCAACGGCGCGTTCCTTGTCGCCAATCAGGCTGGCTAGTGGGCCTCCCGCCCGGAACACCGACTGGGTGAGCACGGCACCGGCCGGCAGCTCTTGCCAAACATGACGACCAACCACCTCATCGACGGAAGAAAAGGACGCCGGAGGGGCGATGCGCAGTTGTTCAACGGCCAGGTGATCCGCTGTTATCTTTTCAAATGGAGCCAATGCACGGGCCAAGACCACCACCGGGCTGCGCGGCTCCCGTTCTTTCAATGACATCAGGGCGTCGGGCGGCGATCCGGCCTCAACCGGTATTGGCGAGGGGGAAGCGGACGGCGGCTCCACTAGCTGTTGTTGCTGGCTTAGCCTGATTCCCTGAACCCCCGCCACCACGGCCCCGGTAAGCAGTACCCCGGCCAGCACCAGGGTCAGTCGACTGTTCATTCGCACTCTCCGTTGCTCTTATGCATTGTCGTCTGTAGCCATATTTCCCCCCACGCTGCGACATGGAGGCTTCCAGAGTATGGCACCAAAGGACCTTATTGAGGCCACATTTAGTTAAAAATTGTGCTGTGAAGCACTCGCGCCGAGCCGACTGTTCGACTATAACTCTTTCAAGCCGAGCCGATATCCAGTCGTACCCGGTACTCCCTCAGGCTGAGTTTGCCTACTAAAACTCAACCGGGTTACCGCGTGTTGACCAGGTTCGATCACTAATGATGTACAGGTCAATGCTCAAGCAAGAAAAACACAGGGTATCGTAATGATTCGGCATTTTTAATGCTGTGCTTTATCTTGACTACAAAAACAATTAACAGGAAGGGCGCGAGAAATGGCGAATATCATGTTGAAGAGTTTCATCCAGGTTCAGTTAACCATCAGGGAATTTCTCCGCCGGGAAGACGGGGCCTCCGCCATTGAGTACGGCATTATTGCCGGCCTGATTGCGGTGGGGATTATTGCCTCGGTTGATGATATCGGCGAAAAGCTAAAAATATTCTTTGAGGGCATCGCGGAAGATCTTGAAACAGCGAGCCCAGCCCCAGCCCAGCCCCCAGCCTAACTAAAAACCTGTTTAAATTTAAATCCCAAAGCCCTTCTAGCCGGAGGGTTTTTTTATTACCCGCAATACAGGCTACAGGCTGTAACTCACATTCAGCCGAAAACGCGGATCCCGACTCAGGCTGTCTGCAGCCCGGTCGCCAAAAGGCTTTGCGGCCTCCAGGCTCAGGCTATAGTAGCGTTGCCCCCCAAACCGAATGCCCAGGGCATAAGAGCCGAGACTCGAGTCCTCCTCATTACCATTGTAAGCAAGCCTTGCCGCGTCCACCGCGCCGTAGGGCTGGATTAAACTCAACCAGGAATAGTCAGGGTAGAAACGATAGCCCAGTTCATAGGCCAAGCCCCACCCCTTATCTCCTTCGGCCTGATCGGAAGGGTAACCGCGTCCAAAGCTGCGCCCGCCAAAGGCAACCCGCTCACTCGCGGGCAGCTCATCCGCCGACCAGTAAAACGCCCCCGACACTACACTGTGCCAGCGGTCGGCAAAAAGATTACTCTGTACACCGGCAAGCCGCATGCGCAGAAAATCAATGTCTTTGTACTCTATGCTGGCGCCATTCAAGGGCGCGATATCGCTTCTCGCCCCCAACAGATCGAGGCCCTGATAGAGTCCACCACTCAGAATGCGCAGTTGATCCTGTTCAGCCAGCCTCCACTCCCCTTCCAGGGCCAGGGCCCTGATTCTGCTGGTGATCCTGGCACTTTCCCCGGCCAGTAAATCCGGCGTATTCACGCGATAATGGCGTTCGTCGTCAACGCCATATAACCGGGCGGTTGCAGTCAGGGATTCTGAATTGGACAGCCTGAATGGATGTGAGACCCCCAGCGACAGGCGGTCATTGCGGCGCTCTTCCCGGGCACGAATCGCGCCATTAGCGTCAAGGTTGACGGGCTCTTCCTTTTCACTACGGTAGGCCGACGCCATGGCGATCAACCGGGTGCCCTGGTCTCCGGCAAACTGGCTGTAGTCCACCCTTGCATAACGCTCCCTGTCATCTCCCTCGGGCACCGTGGTGGTCAACTTGAGCTGCTCTCCCGCCGTGGTATGGGAATTGAAATCAACCGATAGCAGCAGCTTGGGATCGTCCTGCTCATTGAGCTCCAGCGCCGAATTGAAGGCTACACCCTTACGGGTGGCTTCTGTGAGCAGCGTGACGGCGCCATCAGTGGTGGTGGGGGCCGGCACCGTCGCCTTGACATTCAGGCCCGGAATGCTCGCCATTAGGGCGGTATAACGCTCAAAGGTTTCCTTGCGCAGGGGCCGCTCCCCCACAATGTGGGCGGCAAAACGGCGGATCCGCTCGGCGGCACTGCCGGCCTCCCCCCGCGGCTCATGATGGGCGACATAGCCTTCCACCAGCACAATACGCACCTGACCAAAGCTCAGGTTCTGGGCGGGAATAAAAGCATAGGAAAGTGCATATCCATCGTCTTTATAACGCTGGGTAATACGTTCCGTAATGGCGGCCAGCTGCTGCAGGGAAACCTCTTTACCGATCAAGGCAGAGAATGGTGCGGCAATTTCTTCAAAGGGATAAACGGTCCCGCCTTCAATCAGCACATTATTGAGTGCAATTCTGGTCTCGGCGGGAAAAGACATGCTCGTCCCTTGGGCGGGCAAGGAAGTTTCGGCCCTTGCGGGGGCATACTGCTGTTCCAACCGGTGTTGCACCGGCACAGTGTTGTCCACATTATTACTATTAAGAAGCTCCGGAGTTTCGGCCATCACCGACAACAACGGCAGCATCCCTGCGACGGGTACCACGAAACGAAAATAAACGCCCATCAGATTGGCTCCTAGAATACCAGGTCACTTCAATGTGAAAATGCGCTTATTATTGGATCGCTGCCGTATCATTTCAAGCAGGAATAAAGTGTAAACCACTGAATCCATTAATTTTCAATTTTATCGAACAAAACAAAATACAGGCCGAGTCTACTCGTGCCTGTATTTTGTGTATGCGTCTGACTCGGTGAGGAAGCCCGGGTGCGATTATTGACTGCTTCCCAACAAGCCACCTGTCAGGCCGCCCACAGTACCGGTGACGGCACCTAGCAGGCCACTGGTATCATCGCCGAGCAGGGTACCGCCCGCATCTCCCTTCAATACACCACCGGTCAGGCCATCCACGGTGCCGGTCACATTACCGAGCAGGCCGCCATTATCGCCGCCCACCAGGCCACCGCCATCCAGCACGCCGCCGGTCAGGCCATCCACGGTGCCGGTCACATTACCGAGCAGGCCGCCATTATCGCCGCCCACCAGGCCACCGCCATCCAGCACGCCGCCGGTCAGGCCACCCACGGTGCCGG
>NZ_VFBE01000002.1:0-43648 GCF_011319775.1 Oceanimonas sp. MB9
GCCAGTTCCAAATGCAGTTCCCGGGTTGAGCCCGGGGCTTTCACATCTGGCTTAACAAACCGCCTGCGTGCGCTTTACGCCCAGTTATTCCGATTAACGCTTGCACCCTCCGTATTACCGCGGCTGCTGGCACGGAGTTAGCCGGTGCTTCTTCTGTGGTTAACGTCACAGAGGTCAGGTATTAGCCAACCTCCTTTCCTCACCACTGAAAGTGCTTTACAACCCGAAGGCCTTCTTCACACACGCGGCATGGCTGCATCAGGGTTTCCCCCATTGTGCAATATTCCCCACTGCTGCCTCCCGTAGGAGTCTGGGCCGTGTCTCAGTCCCAGTGTGACTGGTCATCCTCTCAGACCAGCTAGAGATCGTCGCCTTGGTGAGCCGTTACCTCACCAACTAGCTAATCTCACTTGGGTTCATCCAATCGCGCAAGGCCCGAAGGTCCCCTGCTTTCCCCCGTAGGGCGTATGCGGTATTAGCCGTCGTTTCCAACGGTTATCCCCCTCGACCGGGCAGATCCCCAAGTATTACTCACCCGTCCGCCGCTCGTCAGCAAAAGTAGCAAGCTACTCTCCTGTTACCGCTCGACTTGCATGTGTTAGGCCTGCCGCCAGCGTTCAATCTGAGCCATGATCAAACTCTTCAATTAAAGATTTGATGCTCAATGAATATCTGAATTGCTGCTATTGCTAGTGCACTTCACAAATCATTGAAAAACAATATTTTTTGTTTCTCAATCGACTGCGAGTGCCCACACAGTTTGCTTGATAAATTGTTAAAGAGCGTGACCGCTTTCGCTGGTCAGGGCTGCGTATTCTACGCAACTCTTGGTGTTCGTCAAGCGTTGATTTGAACTTTGTTTTGTTCGCTTTCAACCCTTGTGACCGTCGGCGTGTTCCGCCGTGTCAGTGAGGGCGCATTATAGGGAGCCGCCGATTTTGCGCAAGGGCTTTTTTGTAAAAAACTCGCCCTTTCGCACCAACAGCTCAACAACCCAGCAAAACCACACATTAACCACAGAGTTATACACAGATCCTGTGCTTTTTTGTCCATTCAAGTAACATAAAGCCTTATTCAGCCCCTTCTGAAAGAGACGAGACCACATCTATGAGCGTATTAAAGGCCTACAACAACATCACGCCCACCCTGGGTGCCCGCGTATTCGTGGAAACATCTGCCGTACTGTACGGTGATATTCATCTGGGTGACGACAGCAGCATCTGGCCGCTGGTGGCGGCCCGAGGCGACGTAAACCATATTCGCATTGGTGCCCGCAGCAATATTCAGGACGGCACCGTACTGCACGTGACCCGCAAGAGCGAGGACAAACCCGATGGCCTGCCGCTGCTCATTGGCGATGATGTCACCGTGGGTCACAAGGCCATGCTGCACGCCTGTAGCATCGGCAATCGAGTTCTGGTGGGCATGGGTGCCATTATTCTGGACGGCGCCGTGGTGGAGGATGATGTGATTATCGGTGCCGGCACCCTGGTGCCGCCGGGCAAGCGGCTGGAGTCGGGCTATTTATATGTAGGCTCACCGGTTCGTCAGGCGCGGCCACTTACCGAAAAGGAAAAAGCCTTTTTGCCAGAGTCGGCCGATAACTATGTGCGCCTCAAGGATGAGTATCTTCAGCGACGCTAATTGTGAGGTGTGAGGTGTGTGCGCATGTATTTTTCCTCACTCCTCACCCTTTTTCGTCTTATGCAATTACAGGCCGATGCTGCCATCAGGGGCAAAGGCCTCTTCTTCAATACGCTCGCACACCAGCTCTTCAATATCAAAACGAACCTGCTCAAAGGCCAGAATTACGCTGGCCTCATCGGCCAGCGGCTGGCCCGACAGGTGCTCCAGCCGGTGCAGCATGATAAAACAGGGGATCTGCCGCCCCTGCCAGTGGGTACTGAACGCCACCCGCTGCTCCTCGGGCTGCCAGTAAATTTCGTCACCGACGATAATGTCCTGATTCATAGTGCCTGCTCCAGCCTGGCCCTGAGTGCTTGCAATACCGGCGCCATGTCGGGACGCACGCCACGCCAGAGATAAAAACTCTCTGCCGCCTGCCCCACCAGCATGCCCAGGCCGTCAAAGCGATCCTGCACACCCTGCTCCGCGGCCCATTGCAGAAAGGGGGTTTCTTCCCGTCCATACATCATATCGTAGACTTGTGTACCGGAATGGCAAAGGCTCGCTGGCAACGCCAGTTGCTCCCCCTGTAGGCTGGCAGACGTGCTGTTAATGATAAGGTCGAACGCCCCTTCCAGCGCATCCAGCGGCTGATGGCTGACCGGGCCCAGCCCGGCAAAGCGATTTGCCAGTATTTCGGCCCTTCTCTCGGTACGGTTGGCCACCACCAGCGTCGCCGGCTGTTCCGTCAGTAACGGCGCAATGACACCCCGAGCCGCACCGCCCGCCCCCAGCAGCAAAATACGCCGTCCGACCAGAGCTACTCCCAGCCGGTGCAGATCCATCACCAGGCCGGCACCGTCGGTGTTATCGGCAAACCAGCGACCGTCGGGCAACAGTTTGAGGGTGTTAACCGCTTCCGCCAGGGTAGCCCGCTCACTGAGCTCACCGGCCACCGCCAAAGCATCGGTTTTAAAGGGCACGGTCACATTACAACCCTGACCACCTGCCTCCACAAAGTCACGCAGGCTGCTTTCGAAACTGTCCAGCGGCGCCAGCAGGCGCTCATACTTCATGTCCTGCCCGGTCTGCTCGGCAAATGCCTGATGAATAAAGGGAGACTGGCTGTGGGCGATGGGATTGCCGATAACGACGTATCTGTCCATGATGTGACTCGCTGCTGTTCGAAACGACCGCCACAGGGGGCTCCGCTCGTGCTGTTTAATTAGAGAAAGGCGTCATATTGCCACGAATGGCATTTTTTTGGTTGCATTAACCGCCGAAATGAATAGATTTTGCGCTAACGAACAAAATAATTGTGGTTGGCCTTGGATACCGAACTTTTAAAAACCTTTCTGGAAGTGTCCCGTACTCGTCACTTCGGCAAGGCGGCAGAGCACCTGTACCTGACCCCGTCGGCGGTCAGCTTTCGCATTCGTCAGCTTGAAAGCCAGCTGGGCGTCACCCTGTTCACTCGGTTGCGCAACAACATTCAGCTGACGTCGTCGGGCGAGGCGCTGATCCCTCATGCCGAGTCCATGCTGCTGGCCTGGGCCCGGGCCCAGCACGAGGTAGCACTAAGTGAGCGGCAGACTCAGCAGCTGGCGGTGGCGGGCACCGCCAACCTGTGGGACGCCTACCTGCAGGACGGCCTGCACCGGCTCTACTGCGAGCTGCCGGCGCTGTCACTGCGGGCAGACATTCGCACCCCGGAGCAAATGACCCGGGCACTGCTGAGCCGCACCCTGGATCTGGCCTTTCTGACGGATCCGGCCCGCATTGAGGGCGTGCGCCATATCGCCACCCATACCATGGATCTGCAGCTGGTCTCCACCTACCCGGAGCTCGATGCCGGCCGGGCCATGGCCCAGGACTATATTCGCATCGACTGGGGCACCGCCTTCAACACCCAGCATGCCAAGCTGTTCAATACCGCCACACCGCCGCTACTGCACACCGGCTCGGTGCGTATTGCGCTGGAATATCTGCTGCACCACGGCGGCAGTGCCTTTCTGCCCAGCTCCATGATTCGGCAATATCAGGACCAGGAACGACTCTTTCTGGTGGACGACGCCCCCACCATCAGCCGGGAAGTGTATGCCGCCTTTTTGCCCGGCGGCGAGCGCCAGGCATTGATCGACCAGGTGATTGAACTGTTTGGTGCCGGAAAAGGCGCAGAGGATTAAACCCAGTCTCTGGGTACCAGAAACGCCTGCAGCCGGGCCTCGGCGGTGTTTGCCGCCGGCTGCCAGTTGTATTCCCAACGCGCCAGGGGCGGCATCGACATCAGGATAGATTCGGTGCGACCACCGGTCTGCAGGCCAAACAGGGTGCCCCTGTCGTAGACCAGGTTGAATTCCACGTAGCGGCCGCGCCGGTACAACTGAAACTGACGTTCGGTCTCACCGTAAGGGGTATTCTTGCGCCGCTCGATGATCGGCAAATAGGCATCCAGATAACCCTCGCCCACCGCCTGCATAAAGGCAAAGCACTGCTCAAAGGGCCAGTCATTGAGATCGTCAAAGAACAGGCCACCCACGCCCCGGGTTTCATCCCGGTGCTTGAGATAGAAATAGCGATCGCACCATTCCTTGTACTTCGAATACACCTCATCACCAAAGGGTGCACACAGGTCTTTTGAAACCTGATGCCAGTGCCGACAGTCTTCCTCCACCGGATAGAAGGGAGTCAGGTCAAAGCCGCCGCCAAACCACCACACCGGCTCAGCACCTTCCTTTTCGGCGATAAAAAAGCGTACATTGGCATGGCTGGTGGGCACATGAGGATTATGCGGGTGGATCACCAGGGACACGCCCATGGCCTCAAACGAACGACCGGCCAGCTCGGGCCGATGAGCGGTGGCCGAGGCCGGCATGGCGGCGCCGTGCACATGGGAAAAGTTCACGCCGCCCTGCTCGATCACGGTGCCGTTACGCAATACTCGGCTACGGCCGCCGCCGCCCTCTTCCCGGGTCCAGCTGTCTTCTTTAAAACGGCCGGTGCCGTCGGCCAGCTCCAGCTGGCGGCAGATGTGATCCTGCAGCTCCAATAAAAACGCCTTTACCGCCGCCGTATTCGGTTTGCTATTCATCTTGTTTCCTTGTTGCCTTGTACTCAGGCCGGGCGCACCACGGCGCCGGTAATGCCATCGCGAATCAAAGAGGGGTTGGCCCTGCCGTGGGTGTTACCAGGCAAAATGTAGTCGAGTTCGCTGCCGAGCCGGGCGGCCAGTTCATCGGCGGTACGCGCCGGCTCCTCACCGCTCTTGTTGGCGCTGGTGGACACCAGTGGCTTGCCAAAGGCCAGGCAGAGATCATGCACCTGGGCGTGATCGGTTACCCGCACCGCCAGGGAGTCGAAACGTCCCCTAAGCCACTCGGGTACTTCGGGGCGGGCCGGAATAATCCAGGTGTAGGGGCCAGGCCAGCTGGCCAGGATCACTTCCAGCCTGCCTTCCGGCAGCCGGGTCAGATCCAGGTAAGGCTGTAACTGGCTGAAGTCGGCGGCGATCAGCACCAGGCCCTTGTCGATGGGACGCTCCTTGATGGTCAGCACCCGTTGCACCGCCTCGCCGTTATCGGGATCGCATCCAATGCCAAACACCGCTTCTGTGGCGTAACCGATCACGCCACCCTGTTCGAGCCGGTCAACGGCGGTAAAAAGCGTTTGCTGAGTCATTGATAATGAACTTCCTTTCTTGAAATAAAGCCGCTTATTGCTGATGGTCGCAGCCTTTGTTGGGGCAATAGAGCCGCCCCTTGCGCTCGGCCAGAATACCGAAACCGCATTTAGGGCAGGCCTGAGCCACCGGTTTGTCATTGATGATAAAGCGACAACCGGGATAGGCATCGCAGGCATAGAACCGCTTGCCGTAGCGGGAGGTGCGGGCCACCAGGCGGCCCTTGGCACACACCGGGCAGGGTGGCTCGTTGCTGCTTTGTTCGTTGATATCGGCCACGTAGTGACAGGACGGATAATGGGAGCAGCCGATAAACAGCCCATAACGCCCCTTGCGAATGGCCAGGGTGTGGCCACACAGCGGGCAGGCGCTGCCTTCAAGGGGCTTTTCCACGTCCTCGTCGTGCTCAATCACCTTGAGCGGGCGCAGGTAATCACAGTCGGGATAGGCCGAGCAGCCAAGAAAGGCGCCATGCTTGCCATGGCGCAGGTGCAGAGGTTGGCCGCAGCGGGGACAGGGCTCATCGGGCCTGGCTCCGTGCTGACCGCTGAACAGACTGGGATCGATTTTGGACATGCCGCGCCTCCGAATTCACTGAGGCGAATTCTACCAGCGCGGCCGTGTTCAGTGAACCGCTCCGTCGGGCTGCTCGAACAGCAGCTCTTCCAGCTGATGGTAGGCCGACTCACTGCCGGGCACATTGAACAGCACCATCAGCACCACCCACTTGAGATCGTCCAGTTCAATCACCGGCGAGTCCAGCTCCATCACCCGCTCAATGACGATCTCCCGGGTTTCCGCGTTCAACACCTGGATTTGTTCCAGAAACAGCAGAAAGCCCCGGCCGTCGGTATCAAGCTTGTACAGCTCTTCCGGCGTGTAAATGCGAAATGACTCGGGCGTGGACCGCGCCCAGGACGGCGAGTCTTCCGCCTCCTGCAACTCGGCCAGTCGCTCAAGCCAGGCCAGCGCCTTGAGGATCTCTTCCCGGTTAAAGCCCGCCTGGGTCAGTTCTTCGGCGAGTTCATCCTGATCCACCATGGTGTCTACATCGGTATGGATGTAGGTCTCGAACAAGTACATAAGTACTTCGAACATGATCAGCTCCTCCTCGCTCTGACATAACCCCCGGGCACGGATTCCACCCAGCCAGCCAGTTCCAGCTCGACCAACCGGGTCAACACCTCATGCACCGGCTGCTGGCAGCGTGCCGCGATAACATCCGGCGCCGTTGCCTCTGAATCTACGTTATCCAACAAGTCCGGATAAGGCAATGATTGCTCCGTTGCGGTCTCGTGAATTTTGACCGCTGCCGCAGAGAAGCCGGCCAGCTCTTCCAGTACATCATTCGCCTCGTTGACCAGTTTGGCCCCCTGCTGGATCAACCGGTTACAACCACAGGCCTGGGGATTCTGGCGGGCGCCGGGCACGGCAAACACCTCACGTCCCTGCTCCAGGGCAAAGCGGGCGGTAATAAGCGAACCGCTTCGCTCGGCCGCCTCCATCACCAGCACGCCCAGGCTGAGACCGCTGATAATGCGGTTACGACGGGGAAACTGAAAGGCCTGAGGCGGCTCCCAGGGGTAACACTCCGACAACAGAGCTCCACCGTGCTCTACCAGCTCCCCGGCCAGTCGAGCATGCCGCTTGGGGTGGCAGCGTGCCAACCCGGAGCCAAACACCGCCAATGTGATACCACCGGCATCCAGTGCCGCGCGATGCGCCAGACCGTCTATGCCCATGGCCAGCCCCGAGGTGATGGCCAGCCCGGCTTCAACCAGCGGCGGTATCAAGGCCTGGGTGTTTTGCTTGCCCACATAGGACGGATGCCGGCTGCCCACCACCGCCAGTTGGGGCACATTCAGGGCGGTGCTGTTGCCTTCCACAAATAACAGCAGGGGCGCATCGGGCAACTGGTTGAGCGCCAGCGGATAGTCGGGATGATGCCGTGTCAGAATATGCCGCCCGGGGCCGCCCCGGCACCATGCCAACAGCCGCTCCAGCAATGCCTGCTGCGGCGCCAGCAAGTGGCGTTGCATGGCCTCACTGACCCCCATCTCAAGCAGCCGCTCTGGACACGACAGCCCGGGCCCCAGCCGCTGCCACAATTGCCAGGCCCGTACCGGCCCCAACCCCGGCGCCTCACGCAAGGCCAGCCAGGGCAGCAGGGGATGATCAGAGGCCGTGCTCGTCATAACTGGGTTCACCCAACAGGTAGTGGCGCTGCACCGGCTCACGGCTGTCCAGCACCAGGGCGGCACTGACCCTGTCATAGGCGCGAAACACCATGATGCGCGCCACCGGCAGGGGCGGCAATTCACTCGCGGCGCTCCGGCGCCAGAATCCTGCCTCTTCCAGGGCGGCGGTGTCGATGGCGGCGCTTTCCCGCAGTACGCCATACAAATCACCGGCGCGCACACCGTCCAAACTGCCCTTGTTGATAAAAACCACCTCATGGCGCATGGCAATGCTGCCTTCGTGGCCCATGGCCAGCACTCGGCCGTGGTTCAGGCCTGGCCCCGGCCTGGGGTGATAAAACGCCGCCAGTGCGCTCTGCGGATCCAGCGATAACAAACGGTCGCCCGGGCGCATGTCCCGCCGCAGGCTGCTGATGCGCACCCGGCTGATACCATCGACAGGCCGGCCTTCCGCCAGCACCGTGCCCACCAGCATCAGCCGCCGTGCCAGCTCACTATCATCAATATCATTCCTCAACACCTCTCCCGAACGATACACGCCATAGAGCTCACCCGGCACCAGCTCACCACGCACAAAGGCAGCGGCGTCCTGGCGCAGCAGGGTGCGCCCCTGCTGGTCCCCCAGCAGCACCGGCATGCCCTCCAGGGCCGAAGGCGAGCGCAATTCGTGATTACCGGTGTAGTCCATGATGGCGGCGAGCGGAATGCTGGGGACTGCCGGCTCGGCGCGCATTCGCGGCGACAGCCTGACCTCATTGGCCAGTACACTGCCTTCCCGTACCAGCCGGGGCTCGCCATTCACCCAGATCAGGGTGAGTCGGTCGCCGGGATAAATGAGATGTGGGTTGGCTACCTGAGGGTTGGCATGCCACAGCTTGGGCCAGTGCCAGGGCGAGTTGAGAAAATGCGCAGAAATGTCCCACAGGGTATCGCCCTTGCGCACCGTGTAATGGCTGGGGTGATCCTGTTTCAACGTCAGGGGCTGTGCCTGGGCCAGACCGGCGGTCAGCAATAGCGTGCCGCCCAGCAAGAGTGCTCTTGATATGTTCACGTCCGTGTTCCCCGATTTTGCGCCATGTGCGGCGGCCGCCAACTATTGCTGATCTTTATGTTGTAAATGGCTAAAATACTTGCAGAACCGAATACAGGAAAAACACCGTAGTTATGGCAAATGTATTAGAAGTATTGCGCTTTCCCGATGAGCGCCTGCGCACGGTCGCAAAGCCGGTTGAGGCCTTTACGCCCGAGTTACAGACCATTGTAGATGATATGTTTGAGACCATGTATGCCGAGGAAGGCATCGGCCTGGCCGCCACTCAGGTCGACATTCATCAGCGTCTTATCGTCATCGACGTGTCCGAAGACCGCGAGCACCCGCTGGTGCTGATCAATCCGGAAATTCTGGAAGAGCACGGCAGCACCGGTATCGAGGAAGGCTGCCTGTCAGTACCCGGCGCCCGCGCCCTGGTGCCCCGCGCCGAGCGGGTGAAGGTACGCGCCCAGGATCGCCACGGCGAGACCTTTGAACTGGAAGCCGACGATCTGCTGGCCATCTGCATTCAGCATGAGATGGATCACCTGATGGGCAAGCTGTTTGTCGACTACCTGTCGCCGCTCAAGCGTCAGCGCATTCGTCAGAAAATGGAAAAAATGGCCCGCCAGGACCAACGCTGATCCCTCGCTAAGGACGTCTCTTGAGCAAACTCAATCTGATTTTTGCCGGCACCCCCGACTTTGCCGCCCGCCACCTGCAGGCGCTGCTGAACGCCGGCCACAATGTCATTGCCGTCTACACCCAGCCCGACCGGCCCGCCGGCCGGGGCAAAAAACTCACGCCCAGCCCGGTCAAAGTGACCGCCGAGCAGGCCGGTCTGCCGGTGTTTCAGCCTCAGAGCCTGCGCAGCGAAGAGGCTCAGGCCGAGCTGGCGGCGCTGGGCGCCGATCTCATGGTGGTGGTGGCCTACGGCCTGATCCTGCCCCAGGTGGTGCTCGACACTCCGCGCCTAGGCTGTATTAACGTGCACGGCTCGCTGCTGCCCCGCTGGCGCGGCGCTGCCCCCATTCAGCGCGCTATCTGGGCCGGCGACGCCGACACCGGCGTCACCATCATGCAGATGGACAAGGGCCTGGACACCGGTGCCATGTTGCACAAGGCAAGCCTGTCCATTGCCGCCGACGACACCTCCACCAGTCTCTATGAAAAACTGGCTGGGCTGGGTCCGCAGGCATTGTTGCACACACTGGACCAGCTCGCCGATGGCAGCGCCGTGGCCGAGCCGCAGAACGACGCCGAGGCCAACTACGCCGAGAAGCTCAGTAAGGAAGAAGCCCGCATCGACTGGTCTTTGCCTGCCGCTCGGCTGGAGCGCTGCGTACGCGCCTTTAACCCCTGGCCGGTCAGCTACTTCATGGTGGCCGAACACAATATCAAGCTGTGGCAAACCGAGGTGCTGGACCAGAGCACCACCGCCGCCCCGGGCACCATCATCGCCGCCGGTAAAAACGGCATCGACGTGGCCACCGGCGACGGCGTGCTGCGCCTGCTCAGCCTGCAGCCCCCGGGCAAAAAGGCCATGAGTTGCCAGGATCTGCTCAACGCCCGCAAGGACTGGTTCACCCCCGGCACCCAACTGCCCTGAATACCGCACATTAAGAGAATGCCATGAAAACTCGCGCCGCCGCGGCCAATATTGTTCACCGGGTGATCAACCAGGGCCAGTCCCTGTCTACCCTGCTGCCCCGCTATCAACAGGAGGTGGCCGCCAAGGATCGCGCCCTGCTGCAGGAGCTGTGCTTTGGCACCCTGCGCTGGTACAGCCGGCTCGATGCCATGGCCAAGCAGCTGCTCGACAAGCCACTCAAGGGCAAATACCAGCCCGTGCACGCCCTGCTGCTGGTGGGCCTGTATCAGCTGCTGTATACCCGCATTCCGCCCCATGCCGCCCTGGCGGAAACCGTGGCCGCCTGCAAGCGGCTCAAGGCCGACCCCTTCAAGGGGCTGGTCAACGGGGTGCTGCGCAATGTGCAGCGCCAGCAGCATGATCTGGAACAAAAGGTGGACGCCCTGCCCCAGCTGCGCCAGGCCCACCCCAACTGGCTGGTAAAGCGGCTGCAACAGGCCTATGCGAAGCAGTGGCAGGACATCATGGCCGCCAACAACTGCCATCCGCCCATGTGGATTCGCGTCAATGAAAGCCACCACAGCCGGGAGCGGTATGCGGCGCTGCTGGCGGAGCACGGCATTGAGGCCTTTCCCGATCCGGTGGCCGCCCAGGCCCTGCGGCTGGCGCGCCCGGCGGACGTCTCCACCTTGCCCGGCTTTGCCGAAGGCCACTGCTCGGTGCAGGACGCCGCCGCCCAGCTGGCGGCCCAATTGCTCGACGCCCAACCGGGCGAGCTGATACTCGACGCCTGCGCCGCCCCCGGCGGCAAAACCGCGCACGTGCTGGAGCGACAGCCCGCGCTGAAACAGCTGGTGGCCATCGACATGGACCCGGAGCGGCTGCAGCGGGTGTACCAGAACCTGGAACGCATCGGCCTGGAAGCCACCGTACTGCAGGGCGACGCCGCTCGGCCTGCCGATTGGTGGCAGGGGCCGCAATTCGATCGCATTCTGCTCGACGCCCCCTGCTCCGCCACCGGGGTAATTCGCCGCCACCCCGATATCAAGTGGCTACGCCGGCCCGAAGACATCGCCCAGCTCGCCGCCCTGCAGTCGCGTATTCTCGATGCCCTGTGGCAACAGCTGAAACCCGGCGGTATGCTGCTGTATGCCACCTGCTCCATTTTGCCCGACGAAAACCGGGAGCAGATCAAGGCCTTTCTGGCCCGTACGCCCGATGCCGTGCACCAGCCCCTGCATGCCGACGACACGCCGGCACAACCGGGCTGGCAGCTGCTGCCGGACGCACTGGGCCGTGACGGTTTCTATTACGCCAGGATAGCGAAACAGGCATGAAAATCATCATTCTGGGGGCCGGCCAGGTGGGCGGTACCCTGGCGGAAAACCTGGTCGGCGAAAACAACGACATCACCATAGTCGATACCAATACCGAACGGCTGCGCGAGCTGCAGGACAAGTACGATTTGCGGGTGGTCAACGGCCACGGTGCCTATCCGGCGGTGCTGCGGGAAGCCGGCGCCCAGGATGCCGACATGCTGGTGGCGGTCACCAGCAGCGACGAAACCAACATGATCGCCTGTCAGGTGGCCTACTCCCTGTTCAACACGCCCAACAAGGTGGCCCGCATTCGCTCGCCGGAATTCCTCGCCGAGCGGGAGCGGCTGTTTCTGAACGAAGCCATTCCGGTAGACAACCTGATCGCCCCCGAGCAGCTGGTCACCGAATACATCTACCGTCTGGTGCAGTATCCGGGCGCCCTGCAGGTGGTGGACTTTGCCGAAGGCAAGGTGGGCCTGGTGGCGATCAAGGCCTATTACGGCGGCCCCCTGGTGGGCAACGCGCTCTCCACCCTGCGAGATCACATGCCCGGTATCGATACTCGAGTGGCGGCCATCTTTCGCCAGGACAGGCCCATTCGTCCGCAAGGCACCACCATTATCGAGGCCGACGACGAGGTGTTTTTCGTGGCCGCCAGCGGTCATATTCGCGCGGTGATGTCGGAGCTGCAACGACTGGAGAGTGACTACAAACGCATCATGATAGTCGGCGGCGGCAATATCGGCGCCGGCCTGGCGCGGCGGCTGGAGCGACACTATTCAGTCAAGCTGATTGAACACAACCCCGGCCGGGCGGAGCAGTTGTCGGAGCTGCTGGAGCACACCATCGTGTTCTGCGGCGACGCCTCGGATCAGGAACTGCTGCTGGAAGAGCACATCGATCAGGTGGACGTGTTTATCGCGGTCACCAACCAGGACGAAGCCAACATCATGTCGGCCATGCTCGCCAAGAAAATGGGCGCGCGCAAGGTGATGGTACTGATCCAGCGCGGCGCCTATGTGGATCTGGTGCAGGGCGGCACCATAGACGTGGCCATCTCGCCCCAGCAGGCCACCATTTCCGCCCTGCTGACCCATGTGCGCCGGGCCGACATCGTCAACGTGTATTCCCTGCGCCGGGGTGCGGCGGAAGCCATTGAAGCCATCGCCCACGGCGACAGCACCACCTCACGGGTGGTGGGCCGCCGCATCGGCGACCTCAAGCTGCCCCCAGGCACCACCATAGGCGCCATCGTACGCGGCGAAGAGGTACTGATCGGTCACGACAAGACGGTGATCGAGCAAAACGATCACGTGGTGCTGTTTCTGGTCGACAAGAAGTTTATTCCGGAAGTGGAGCGGCTGTTTCAGCCCAGCCCCTTCTTCCTGTAACGGCCCGGCCCCTCATTCCGGGGGCCGGCTGCCGTTTAGCCGAATCGGCTCGTCTTCGTCCTGCAGCCGTGCCTGCTCCCGCAGGTGTTCGGGCAGCGGCTTGGTGACCTCCACCCCCAGCTCGCGAAAGGCCTCGGCCTGGCGCACCAGGTTGCCCCGGCCCTGGCTGAGCCGCTTCATGGCGCGCTGGTAGCTGTCGTCGGCACGGCGCAGTGAGCCACCCACCGCCTCCATGTCTTCGGTAAACAGCCGCAATTTTTCGTAGAGTTTGCCCGCCGACTCGGCAATGCGCCGGGCGTTCTGGTTCTGCCGCTCTACCCGCCACAGATTCTCTATGGTGCGCAGGGCTACCAGCAGGTTGGTGGGACTAACCAGCAAAATATTGTGGTCGAGGGCATATTTCACCAGGCCGGGCTCGGCTTCTACCGCCACCAGAAAGGCCGGCTCCACCGCCACAAACATCAGCACATAGTCCAGGGTGCGCACCCCCTGCAGCTGATGATAATCCTTGCGTCCCAGTTCACGAATATGGCCCCGCACCGAGGTCACGTGCTCCCGCAGGGCCTGCTCACGCTCGGCCTGGGTGTCTCCGTTAAAGTAACGCTCATAGGCGGTGAGCGAGACCTTGGCGTCGATGATAATGTCCTTGTCCTGGGGCAGGTGCACGATCACATCGGGCTGGTAGCGCTTGCCGTCGGCGTTGCTCAGACTTTGCTGAGTGCTGTATTCATGGCCTTCGCGCAGGCCCGACTCCGACAGCACCCGAGACAACACCACCTCGCCCCAGTTGCCCTGCTGCTTGCTGTCGCCCTTCAGGGCTCGGGTCAGGGCGTTGGTATCGGCGCTCATCTGCCGGTGCAGCTCCGCCAGCCGTTCAATTTCAAATTTCAGGCTGTGGCGCTGGCGGCTCTCGTCGGCGTAGGTTTCCTGCATATTGCGGCGAAAGCCTTCCAGCTGCTCCCGCAGCGGCCCCAGCAAGGCGTCCAGACTGGTCTGATTCAGCTCACGCAGGTTATGGGTTTTCTGTTCAAAAATGCGCTGGGCCAGGTTTTCGAACTGCTGCTGCAGCCGAGTTTCACTGGCTTCAAACTGGGCCTGCTTTTCCGCCGCCCATTGCCGTTCCTGACGCAGCAGGGTCTCGTATTCCTTGAGCCGGCCGTTCATTTTCAACACCAGCTGCTGCTGCTGCTCCAGCCGCTGGCGCGTGTCCTGCAGCTCGACCTGACGTTCCTTCAGCCCGCGCTGCCAGTGCTCGGCCTGCTGGGCCGCCAGCTGCAGCCGCACGCCCATGGCCAGCCGGGTCAGGCCCCAGCCGGCCAGGCCCGATAACGCCGCCAGCGCCAGCGGCCAGTAGGCAGGCAACCATTCCGTCATTCTTACCTCCGCCGGGCAATCAACGCCAGTACGCGGCGGTTAAGGCGCCACCACAGCAACACATAGAGCAGATACAGCGACACCAGAATCCACTTGTGATGATTCACGCCGTTGTCAAACTCGGCCAGGGGCACCCCCAGCACCTCCACGTAGCCAAAGACCAGCAGGGGGAACATCAGAAACACCGACCAGCGCCAGCACAGCGCTAGGACGGAAGCCAGAAAACCGTCATTCACGACACGCCGTCTCCATGCAGATCCTCTGTTATCAGCTTACCAGCCAGGTAGTCCCGCAGCCGCCCCGAAGGAATGGAAGAGGACGACGACAGGGTACAGGCGGCCCAACGCACGGCCTCGGCCAGGGCATCGGCCATGGACCGCCCCGATACCAGGGCGTGAACCAGGCCGCCGGCAAAGGCGTCGCCGGCACCGGTGGCGTCCACCACCTTCATCTTGAGGGCCGGCACCCGCAGATGCCGGCCGGCGGAAATGGCCTCGGCACCGGCTTCCCCTCGAGTCAGCACCAGCCACTCCAGCCGCTCACCGGCCAGGGCCTGTGCATGCTGCCAGGGATCGGCAATCTCACCCATGTCGGCGGCAGAAGCGATCATCACTCGGCAGGGCCGCGCCCAGCGTCCGCTTCTGGGATACTGGCTGATCACCAGGCTGTGGGCGTTCATGGCCTCCATGTAGGTCGCCACCTCGGCGCCGTCGGTATTGACGTAGAGGCAGTCCACCGGCCCTTGAGGCAGCCGGGCCGGCAAGGCCGCGGGCCTGGCCTGGCGCAGTATGGTGCGCTCGCCCCGGCTGTCCACCAGCACCAGCAACTCGCCGGCGTGGCCATCAACGCGTTCTACATAGTCCAGGTTCAGCCCAAGCTGCGCCGCCTGTTGCTGCAGCCAGTCGCCGGTGGCGTCCCGCCCCAGGCGGGACGCCAGCATCACCTGGTGCCCGGCCCAGCACAGGCCGGTGCCGGTATTGGCGGCCCCGCCCCCGAGGCGACGGCCGCCGTCCCGGTAATGCAGCCGGGCCCCGGCCGACAAGGGCGCTTCCAGCTGCAGCACATGATCGCAGTTGAGATTGGCCAGCAGCACTATGCGCTTGTTGATGTTGTTTGCTCCCGGCATGAACCGCCTCCCGAAACGTCAGAAAGCGCATCTTAGCCAAGGCGGCTGGCGGGCACCACCCCGAGGGTCCATTTAGCACTGCTCAGGCCAAGGCTTCGCACAGCTCCAGGCTCAGGCCGTCCCATCCCGCCCGCACCCCCGGCGGCAGCGTATGCCGTTGCAGCCAGCCATGCAGGTCATGTCCGATATGAGTCAGCACGGTGGAGCGGGGCCGCAGCCCGGCGTGAAGCTCCAGCACCTCGTTCAGGCTGTTGTGGTTGCGCCCGGCACTGCCCGGCGGAAAGCTGCAATCGATCACCAACACCTCCAATGCCGGCAAGCCTTGCAGCAGCCTCAGCGTGTGGGCCGGCAGCCCTTTGGTGTCGGTAAGGTAGGCCAGCCGCCGGCCATGATACTCAAACAAATAACCCAGGGTCGGGCGGGAATGCACCATGTCCAGCGGCGTGATGCTCAGGCCGTGCAATTGCCAGGTGTGTCCATGGGTCATGACCGGCCGAAAGTCCAGGCAGCCCGAATGCTCGAGCAGATCGGCACAGCCGTCGGGATCGGGCGGGCACCATACCGGTATGGGTGCCGCCGGCCCCCAGCGCAGGTGAAACAGCCCCTGCACATGATCCACATGAAAATGGGTCAGCAACATGCCGTCATAACTGCCGGACGCAAAGCGCCGGTGCAGATCCGGCAGGCCGGCGTCCAGCAACAGCCGGTGCTCACCCCATTCCAACAGCGCCGAACAGGGCATCCGGCCAAGACCTGGATCGGCCTGGGCCTGGCGGCAGTCCACACAGTCACAGCCATAAAGGGGCATGCCGCCGGCCGCCCCCGTGCCCAGCAGGGTCAGACGCATACCTGCTCTCCTTTGCGATAACTCTCAAACTGTTGCAGCGTCTGTTGCAGCGGCCCCGAGTTATCCAGCCGCCACACCGACACCGGCAGCCCTCGACTGTGGGCTTCGGCCCGCGCCAGCCGCTGGCGAATCTCGGCTTCGCTTTCCCGCCCCCGGGCCCGCAGCCGCTCCTCCAGGGTCGCAGCATCCACGGTCAGCAACACCGGCACCAGCCGTTCGCCAAATCGGGCCTGGGCCTCGGCAAGGCTGGCCCGGGAGCCGTTGGCCATCACATCCCGTCCCGATGTCAACCAGCTGTCGAGCTCGCAGCCCAGGGCATAGCAATGACCATTGGCCTGCCAGTGCAGGGCAAACAGGCCCAACTCACGGCGCTGGTGATATTCCGCCTCGGACAGTTCTACATGGTTTTCACCGCCGGCACTGGCGGTCCGGGTAATGTAACGGTGGGCCACCAGCAGTTCGCCTGCCAGCCGATGGCGTACCAGCTGCAGAAAACTGTCCTTGCCGGCGCCGGACGGCCCCATCAGATAGAACAGCCTGCCGAATGGTTCTCCCATGCTCGTCCCCTCCATCAATAGGCCAGTTCGCCCCGGCACCAGACCCGGACCGGATACACCTGCTTGTCCAGCTGCCTGGCCAGCACCAGATCGGCGCGTTTGCCTTCCGCCAGCACGCCCCTGTCGGTCAGCCCCAGGCTGTGGGCCGGGTTGCGCGTGGCCAGCCGTACCGCCTCGGCCAGTTGCAGGCCGTTTCGTTCATCGGCGGCCAGGCGAAAGACCGCATCGAGCAGACTGCCCGGATAATAGTCGGACGACAGCACGTCCAGCACGCCGAGGGCGGCCAGCTCGTGGGCAGCCACATTGCCGGAATGGGAGCCGCCGCGCACCACATTGGGCGCGCCCATCATCACCATCAGGCCGTGCCGGTGGGACGCCTGCGCCGCCTCGACCGTGGTCGGAAACTCGGCGAGTGCCATGCCCAGCCGCCGAGACTCCTCGACATGAGCCTGGGTGGCATCATCGTGGCTGGCCAGGGACACACCCCGCTCCCGGCACTGACGGGCAATCTCGTTGCGATTGGGGGTGGACCAGCGCGCCGACAGCGCCAGCTGCTGTTGCTCGAACTCGTCCATCTGCTGGTCATTAAGACGATATTTACCCTGATAGTACTCCCGGTATTTCACCGGATTAACGAACTGGCGCTGACCCGGGGAGTGATCCATCAGCGACACCAGCCGCACCTCCGGCAATGCGATATAGTGCTCAAACAGCGGCACCGTGGTCTCGTGAGGCAGCTCGCAACGCAGGTGCAGCAGATGCTGGGCCCGGTTCAGGCCACGGCGCTCGCTGTCCACCACGGTATGGATCATGCGGTCCAGGTTGTCCCGGCGGGTACCGCCGTCACGCTCGTCACCGATGGCCACCGCGTCCAGCACGGTAGTGATGCCGGCCGCTACCACCTGGGCGTCGTGGGCACGCATGGCCGCCAGGGGGGGCCAGTTTACGCCCGGTCGCGGGGTAAAATGCTTGTCCAGGTTGTCGGTGTGCAGCTCCACCAGGCCGGGCAGCAGCCAGCCGCCCTCGCCGTCTATGGCGCCAGGCCGCAAGCTGGGGCTGTCGGCCATGGCACAAATAACGCCGTCCCGCACTTCCAGAGAGCCCTTGACCACTTCGTTTTCCAGCACCAGGTTCACATTGGTAATAATCATGCTCAGGCTCCCTTACTGCATCACCGGCCGGGCGTCGGCGCGGGACTGAATATCATAAAGACGATCGGCGACCTGCTCGCGGACGTCCTCGTCGTGAAAAATGCCGACAATGGCGGCGCCCCGGGCCTTGGCCTCGTGAATCAGCTCCACCACCACCGCCCGGTTGGCGGCGTCGAGGGAGGCGGTCGGCTCATCCAGCAGCAGCACCGGGTAGTCGGCGATAAAGCCCCGGGCGATGTTCACCCGCTGCTGCTCGCCGCCGGAAAAGGTGGCCGGCGCCAACTGCCACAGGTGTTCAGGCACATTGAGCCGGGTCAGCAGGCGCTCGGCCCGGCGTCTGGCCTCGGCCCGCTCGCCGCCCTGCTCGATCATCGGCTGCATCACCACTTCCAGGGCGCTGATGCGGGGGATCACCCGCAGAAACTGGCTGACCCAGCCAATGGTCTGGCGGCGTACGTTCACCAGGGCGCGCGGGCTGGCCTGGGTCATGTCCAGCCACTGGCCCTGATGCATCACCTCGATACGGCCGGTGTCGGTGAGGTAGTTGCCGTACAGGGTGCGCAACAGAGTGGACTTGCCACTGCCGGAACGGCCGTGCAGCACCACGCATTCTCCCGCCGCCACGCTCAGGGACGCGCCGGCCAGCACCGGCAGGCGAATGCCGTTCTGGTTGTGCAGCACAAAGGTCTTGTGAACGTCGGAAACTTTCAGTGCAAGGGTCATGACGGCTCCTAGCTTTGCAGTACGGAAGACACGAGTAACTGGGTATAGGGATGCTGAGGATCATCCAGCACCTGATCGGTCAGCCCGGTTTCCACCACCCGGCTCTGTTTCATCACCATCAGCCGGTGCGACAACAGCCGCGCCACCGCCAGATCATGGGTGACGATGATCACCGCCAGCCCCAGCTCCGACACCAGCCGGCGCAGCAGATCCAGCAGCCGGGCCTGCACCGACACATCCAGTCCGCCGGTGGGCTCGTCCATGAAGATCAGTCTGGGATGGGTCACCAGGTTACGGGCGATCTGCAGCCGCTGCTGCATGCCGCCGGAAAAGGTCACCGGCATGTCGTCGATGCGATCGGCGGGAATTTCCACGTCCTGCAGCCATTGCAGCGCTCGCTCGCGAATGTTGCCGTAATGACGCTGACCCACCGCCATCAGCCGCTCGCCGATATTGCCGCCGGCCGATACCCGCGGCCGCAGGCCATCGAGGGGGTGCTGGTGCACCACGCCCCAGTCGGTGCGCAGCAGCTGGCGGCGCTGGCTTTCGGCCATTCGATACAGGCTGACCACCTGCTCCAGCTGGCTGTCGGCACCGCCGCGCAAATACAAGACTTCGCCCTCGTCCGGCGCCAGCCGGCCGGAAATGGCGCTCAGCAGGGTGCTCTTGCCCGAGCCGGACTCGCCGACAATGCCCAGCACTTCGCCGGGATAGAGATCAAAGGACACCTCGGCAAAGCCCTTGCCCGGCGCATAGAGTTTGGTGAGGTTACGGACCGACAACAACGCCTGCTCCGGCAGCCGAACGGTGGCCTGTTGCGGTGTCATGTCGGTGTCTCCCGCCGTGGAAAAAATGGATTGATTCATGCCTGTTGCTCCTGCTGTTGCCGGCAATAGTCGGTATCGGAGCAGATAAATACTCGGCCGCCCCGATCGTCGGTCACTACCTCGTCCAGAAAGCTGTCGGTGGCGCCGCAAATACTGCAAGGCTCGTCCCACTGCTGCACTTCAAAGGGATGATCTTCAAAGTCCAGGCTGGCGACGCGGGTGTAGGGAGGAATGGCGTAAATGCGCTTTTCCCGGCCGGCGCCAAACAGCTGCAGCGCCGGCATCATGTCCATTCTGGGGTTATCGAATTTGGGGATCGGCGACGGATCCATGATGTAGCGCCCATTGACCCGCACCGGGTAGGCGTAGGCGGTGGCGATCTGGCCGTAGCGGGCGATGTCCTCATACAGCTTGACGTGCATGATGCCGTACTCCTCCAGGGCGTGCATTTTGCGGGTCTCGGTCTCCCGCGGCTCGATAAAGCGCAGCGGCTCCGGAATCGGCACCTGATACACCAGGATCTGTCCCGACTGCAACGGCGTTTCGGGAATGCGGTGACGGGTCTGGATCAGGCTGGCCGCCGTGGTCACTTCGGTGGTAGCCACGTCGGCCACTTTCTGAAAGAAGGCGCGAATGGACACCGCATTGGTGGTGTCGTCGGCGCCCTGATCGATCACCTTGAGGGTGTCTTCCCGGCCGATCAGCGCCGCGGTCAGCTGCACGCCGCCGGTGCCCCAGCCATAGGGCATGGGCATTTCCCGGCCGCCAAAGGGTACCTGATAACCGGGAATGGCCACCGCCTTGAGCAGGGCCCGCCGAATCATGCGCTTGGTCTGCTCGTCCAGATAGGCGTAGTTATAGCCCTGGTACTGTGTGTCCTGCTGGGTGGTCATGCTTGCTCCCCCTGTTCACCGACGTTGGCGCCCTGCGCCTGTTCATGTTCCCTGCGCATGCGGCGCAGCAGCTCCAGCTCGGCCTGAAAGTCGACGTAATGGGGCAGCTTGAGGTGAGACACAAAGCCCGCCGCCTCCACGTTGTCGGCATGGGCCAGCACAAATTCCTCGTCCTGGGCCGGGCCGGTCACCTGCTCGTTGTATTCCGGGGCCTGCAACGCCCGGTCTACCAGTGCCATCGACATGGCCTTGCGCTCGCCAAAGCCAAAGGTCAGGCCGTAGCCGCGGGTAAAGGCCGGTTTGTGCTGTTTGTCGCCGGTAAAGCCGTTGATCATCTGGCACTCGGTCAACTCGATATCGCCGATTTCGATGGCAAATCCCAACTCCTCGGGCACCAGCTCCAGGGTCACCTCGCCGGAACGGATCTCGCCGGCAAAGGGGTGGTTGCGGCCATAGCCCCGCTGGGTGGAATAGCCCAACGCCAGTAAAAAGCCCTCGTCGCCGCGCACCAGCTGTTGCAGCCGGGCCGAGCGATCACAGGGAAAGGTTACCGGAGCCATGGTGACATCGGCGGGCTCACGACCATCGTCGGCCTCGAGCACCAGCAGCTGCTGGTGCTCCAGCATGGCCGACACCTGGGGACAGGGCTCGGCTTCGGTCTGCACCGGCATAGGACCGGCGTGCTCGCCCTCGGCCAGCAGGGCAAAGTCCAGCAACCTGTGGGTATAGTCGTAGGTGGGGCCCAACACCTGGCCGCCGGGCAGATCCTTGTAGGTAGCAGAAATACGGCGCTCGATGCGCATGTTGGCGGTGTCCACCGGTTCGGTGACCGCCAGCCGGGGCAGCGTGGTGCGATAGGCGCGCAGCAGGAAGATGGCTTCCACCAGGTCACCGCCGGCCTGCTTGACCGCCAGCGCCGCCAGCTCCTTGTCGTAAATACCGCCCTCGGTCATCACCCGGTCCACGGCCCCGGCCAGTTGCTGTTCCACCTGGGCCACGCTGAGTTCGGGCTGCGCGGTATCGCCGCGGCGCTTCTGCGCCTGCAACTGATGGGCGGCGGCGATGGCCTTTTCGCCGCCCTTGACTGCAACATACATGGGTTACACCTCCACTTGAGTAGAACGAGGAATCGCGATCAGCTCGCGCTCGTAGACCAGTATCAGATCCAGGCCCAGGGGCGAGCGTGGATCCCGCTCACTCAACCAGCGCACCAGGGCCGGCGGCAGGCTGCCCAGGCACACGGAACGCTGCCCGGGAATACCGGGCCCCGACAGTACGGCGGCCACTCCCTGGTCGAGGGAGTCGGTTTCCAACACCAGGGTCGCGCCTTGATCCGGGTACTCCTCGGTGCCCGCCGGCAGTGCCTCCAGCACGGCCTCGCAGCCGCTCGTATCCTGGTAAGCCAGCACTGCAAAATCGGCCTGGGCCGGATCGCTCACCAGGGGGGCGCCTACGTGAAAGCGCAGGTTATCGAGGGTGGCGGTGTCCGCCTGCAGGGCGGGCGACAACCACAGCCGCGTATGGTGATCGGCCAGGGTCAGCAGCACCTGCACGGCACCGGCGTTCATGGCGCCAAAGGCATGGGCACGATCCAGTTGCACCCGCGTGCCCGGCTCCGCCATGGCGGTGAGCAGGCGGCGAAAGCAGGCCTGGCTGTCGTGTACGGCATCGGCAAAGGCCGTGGTAATGGTGGTCATCAGTCGTCTCCCCGCACCATGGTAAAAAAGTCCACCTTGCTGGCCGCCACTTGCCGGCGACGTAGTGCTTCCTGCTCGGCCTTCAGCGCCGTCAGTGGCGCGATCAGTTCACGATTCAGCCGTTCATTCATTTCATCGGTCTGCATCAGGCCGTCGATCACCGCGGCCAGCTCGGCATGCGCCTTGCTGCGGCCACGCACATAGCTGTAACCCAGCCCGCCGCCGGCCAGTTCAATCACGGCTCGGGTCACCGTGGTGTCGCCCAGGTTAAAGGCGCGACCGGTGCCGCCCATGCGCGCCCGCACCTGGGCCAGGCCCACTTCCGGCGCCCGTATCGGCTGGTAATCCACTTTCAGTCCCAGCGCCTGCCAACGAGCTTCCAGCTCGGGCCAGGATGCGCGGGCCAGTACCGACATCCACTGTTTGCGTTGTGATGTATTCATTTAGTGCTCCACGACATATTCAATCAGGTCGGAACGGGAAGAGCTGACGGAGAATTCCGCAATTCGCTTCGTTCCCTTGATCAGGTTTCTGGTTTTAATACGCATCACCGGCACCGATTTGTTTATTTGCAACAAACGGCATTCTTCACTCAGCGGCGTGCGGGCACTTAATCGAGTCGATTGCCGTTTCAACTCCAGCCCCAGTGTTTTTCTTAGGAATTCGTGCAGGGACCCCTGCCTGAAGTGTTTTAATACCGGCCACCATTCCGCATCGGGCAAATAATGGTTAATCACACAGCGGGGAATGCCTTCGGTTTTTCTCAGTGTCTGAATGTGAATGATTTTTTGCTCCGGCTTCACTTCCAGCTCCCTGGCCAGTTTTCCGGAAGCCACCAGCATTCGGGACTTGATCACTCGGCAACTGGGCAGAGAGCCCTGCTCCAGCAGGTTGCCGGTATAGTGGGCGCCGTCGTGCAACAGGTATTGATGCGGTTGCCGTAATACCATATTGCCCTTGCCCTGATGCCGCTGAACCAGGCCATTGGCCACCAGTTCGTCGATGGCCCTGCGCACGGTATGGCGGTTAACCTGAAAACGCGTGGCCAGCTGCATTTCCGGTGGCAAATAGTCTCCGGGACCGTAATGCTGTCGAATATCCAGTTCCAGCTGCCGGCTGATTTCCATATATACCCGCATATACACTACCGCTCCGTTCTTTAATTGGAGTGAGGCCGAAAGGTAATAGTGCCATTACCTCCTTACGCCTCACTGTTTGTTGTCTAGACAAGCTCGGTTAAAAAAATTAGATATATTTCTTACGGATATATTGGGAAGCGACATCGAGCAGGCTGACCGTCACAATGACCACCAGCATGATGGCGGCGGTCTGCTCAAACTGGAAACTGCGAATCGCTTCCCACAGCAGCACGCCAATGCCACCGGCACCCACCATGCCGACCACGGTGGCCGAGCGGACATTGGACTCGAAGCGATAAAGCGAATAGGAAATCCACAGCGGCAACACCTGGGGCAGCACGCCGTAGAGGATCTCTTCCAGCTTGCCCGCACCCGTGGCCCGCACTCCCTCAATGGGGCCCGGCTCTATGGCCTCCACCGCTTCGGAAAACAGCTTCGACAGCACCCCAGTGGTGTGTACAAACAGCGCCAGCACACCGGCAAAGGGTCCCAGGCCGACGGCCACCACAAACAGCATGGCAAATACCATTTCATTGATGGCCCGGGCGGCATCCATCAACCGGCGCATCGGCTGGCATACCCACTGCGGGAACAGGTTTTCGGCACACAGCAAACCAAAGGGAATCGACAGCACGATGGCCAGCAGGGTGCCCCAGAGCGCCACCTGCAGGGTGACCAGGGTTTCCTTCAGGTATAACTGCCAGTGGGTGAAGTCCGGTGGAAAAAAGCCCGATGCCAGCTCGGCCATGTTGCCGGCATCCCTGACCAGCACGGCGGGATCCATCTCGGCGCCCTGCCAGGCCCAGGCCAGCACCAGGGCCAACGCTCCCCATTTAAACAACGACCACAGGCGTACGCCCGGTCCCGTTGCCATTACAGCGTCAGTATTCATTATTACCGTCTCCGATAACCGCAAGGGGCCGGACACGCCGGCCCTTTGCCGGTGGTTAGTTGGTCATGGCCGCCAGGGCGGACATCTGCCTATCCAGGGCCGCCAGCTGCATTTTCACCTGGGCGATTTCGTCCTCGCCGGCCTGGCCGTTCTCCAGCTCTTTCAGCTCCTTGAACAACTGAAGCTGGCGAATGGGCAGCAATTGCAGGTTGCTGGAAGGGGTAAAGGACGCCCACTCCAGTGCCGCCAGAATCTCTCGCTGCTGCGGGTCACCGGAGCGGCCATAGTTCATAAAGAAATCGTATACCACCTGCTTGGTGGCTTCCGGCAGGTTCTCGCGCCAGACGATGGGATCGGCGGGGATCAACGGCGACTTCCACAGCACCTTGATGTTCTTGGCTTTTTCCGGCTCACGCTCGGCAAAACGCGCCAGGCTTTCGGTGTTGTTGGTGGCCACATCCACCTGCTTGTTGAGCACGGCAAACACATTGACCTCATGGCTGGAATTCAGGGTGCGCTTGAACTCCTGGGGAGAAACATCGTTCTGGGCAAATACGTAATAGGAGGGCACCAGGAAACCGGAAGTGGAGTTGGGATCGCCGTTGCCGAACACCAGCTGCTGGCGTTGCTTCAGCACATCCTGCACCGAGGCGAGCGAGCTGTCCTGATGGGCGATGAGCAGGCTCCAGTAACCGGGCTGGCCGTCGGCGCGCACGGTCTGGGCAAAAATTTCGCCGCCGGCGCGATCCACTGCCTCCATGGCCGACTTGTTGCCCAGCCAGGCGATGTCGACCTTGTCAAAGCGCATGCCCTGAATAATGCCGGCATAATCCGGCGCGAAAAATGCCTCCACTTCCAGGCCCAGCCGTTTCTCCATGTCGGCCAGGAAGGGCTCCCAGCTTTGCTTGAGGTTTTGCTGGGATTCGGTGGAAATAATGCCAAAGTGGATGGTGGACAGCGGTGCCTCATCGGCCATGACCGGCGTCGCCGCCAGGGCACTCAACAGGCTGACGCCCCCCACGAGTTTCTTCAGTGCATGTTTCATGACAGTTGTCCTTGAATTGAGCCGGTTACAAAGGGAGTAGAGCGCGGGCGCACACCGGCCGCCGCGTCCGAGGCCGACACTCGACTGTCCGGCCGGGATTGGGTATAGAGGGAGGCCAGTTCACCCTCGGTGATCGCCTCGGCCGCTCCCTGATAGAACACCTCCCCTTCCCGCAGGGCTACCAGGTGCTGGCAGTATTTCAGCGCATAGTCCACCTGATGCAGGGTGACTACCACCGGAATGCCTTCGCGTTCGTTGATGTCCTTGAGCAGCTCCATCACGGTGCGCGCCGACTCCGGGTCGAGTGAAGCAATGGGCTCATCGGCAAAGATGATGTGTGCCTGCTGCATCAGCGAACGGGCGATGGCCACCCGTTGCTGCTGACCACCGGAAAGGGTGGACACCCGCTGTTCGGCAAAGGCCGCCATGCCGACCCGCTCCAGGGCCTGCATCGCCTGCCGACGCTGCTCCGGGGTAAATCGGCCGGTCAGGGTACGCCAACGGGCGGTGCTGCCCAGGGCACCAATCAGCACATTGGTCAGCACACTCAGGCGATTGACCAGGTTGAACTGCTGAAAGATGTAGCCGGCCCGAGCGCGGCAGCCACGCACCTGACTGGCGGCACGGCCTTCGGACTGCACCAGCTGCCCCAGCACACGAATCTCTGTTCCCTCCTGCCTGTCGGAGCAGACCAGGCCACTCAGATGGCGCAGCAGGGTGGACTTGCCCGAGCCGGACGGTCCCAGCAGGGCGGTGATGCCCCCATGAGAGATATCCAGACTGATTTCTTTCAGCGCTTTTTTGTTGTCAAAGGTCTTGCTCAGACGCCTGACCTCAATGATGTTGTTGCTCATTGTCAGCAGCCTCACGTTGGTTTCGAGGGCCATACTGCGGACGGCAAATGACAGTTTTATTGAGGAAATGCGTCAGAAAATGAGAGGGAAACAACTGTTATGCGGCGAAAAAATCACGTAACCTGCTGTTTTGTAGATAATTAACGGCAAAACTCAAATTCGGCCGATCACTTGTCTAGATATGATGTTCAGAAAAGCTTCACTCGCCCTTCAGCACGCCAGGCACACCAAGAACGACGAAGCCGCCTCGAAAGGCGGCTTCGTGATGTAAGGGTAAGCAAGCAGGTTAGCCCTGCAGCACCCGATCCAGGGCGGCTTCAAAGGTCGCCACGGTACGGTCCACGTCCTTCAGCTTGTCGAGGCCGAACAGGCCCAGGCGGAAGGTCTGGAAGTCGGCGGGCTCGTCGCAGGCCAGAGGCACACCGGCGGCGATCTGCAGGCCCTCGGCGGCGAACTTGCTGCCGCTCTTGATACCGGCGTCGTCGGTATAGCACACCACCACTCCCGGGGCGGCAAAGCCGTCGGCGGCCACGCTCTTGATGCCCCGCTCAGCCAGCACGGCTCGCACCCGGTCGCCCAGCTCCTGCTGGCGCTGCTTCATCACCGCAAAGCCCAGCTCTCGGCTTTCCACTATGGTGTCGCGGAAAGCGGTGAGGGCGTCGGTGGGCATGGTGGCATGGTAGGCATGCCCACCCTGCTCATAGGTTTCCATGATCTGCAGCCACTTTTTCAAATCGCAGGCAAAGCTGCTGCTCTGGGTGTCGTCGATACGCTCCCGGGCAAGCTTGCTCAGCATCACCAGGCCGCAGCAGGGCGAACTGCTCCAACCCTTTTGCGGGGCGCTCAGCAAAATGTCGACGCCGCAGGCTTCCATGTCCACCCAAATGGTGCCGGAGGCAATGCAGTCGATCACCAGCAGGCCGCCCACTTCGTGCACGGCGTCGGCCATGGCGCGAATATAGTCGTCGGGCAGCATCATGCCGGCGGCGGTTTCCACGTGGGCGGCAAACACCAGCTCGGGTTTCTGCTCGCGAATGGTGGCCACCACTTCCTCAATGGGCGCCGGCGCCATGGCGGCCTGGGGGCCGTCTTCTATGGTGCGGGCCTTGAGCACGGTCTCGAATGCCGGAATGCTGCCGGCTTCAAAGATCTGGCTCCAACGGTAGCTAAACCAGCCGTTACGCACCACCAGGCAGCGCTTGCCAGTGGCAAACTGACGAGCCACGGCTTCCATGCCAAAGGTGCCGCTGCCGGGCACAATGATTGCCGAATGGGCGTGATAGAGCTCTTTCAGGCTGGCGGAGATGTCCTTCATCACTCGCTGAAAACGCGCCGACATATGGTTAAGCGCACGATCGGTGTAGACCACCGAATATTCCAGCAGACCATCGGGGTCGATATTGGGCAGCAATCCGGACATAATCACCTCTTGATAAAGTAACTGATACTGAAAACAGGGCCGCAAGCGCACCACCGGCACTGGCTCAAGAATGGCATAGCTCCCCCGACGGGGCCAGAGCACCTGACAGGCTGGATACGCACAGGTACACGGCGGTGCGGCATGATTTGAAACAATAATAATGCCCAATCCTTTGCCAAACAGCAAAAAAACCATCAACAAAACTGCACACAATGCATAGATGCAAAACTTAAAACCAAATAGAACAGAAAAAACAAACCAAACAACCAGATAAGAGAACATTCATGAACGAAACATTCAGCCTTGAGGGCAATGACTACATTCCCCTGTGCAACCTGCTGAAAGTGCTGGGCTGGTGCGACTCCGGCGCCATGGCCAAGGCGGTGATCGACGAGGGGGCCGTCACCGTGAACGGCCAGGTGGAAGTGCGCAAGCGCTGCAAGATAGTGGCGGGGCAGACGGTTCGCTTCAACGGCCAGACGGTCACCGTCGGCGAGTAACGACCCAAAAGGGGCCTGCCGGCCCCTTTGTTTTATTTTTTATGCACAAACAAAAAAGCCTCGCATTGCTGCGAGGCTTTTTTGAAGAGTCTGGTCGGCATGAGAGGATTCGAACCTCCGACCCCTTCGTCCCGAACGAAGTGCGCTACCAGGCTGCGCTACATGCCGTTAACGGGGCGAGAATTTACAGAAACACCGCCCCCCTTGCAAGCCCTTTTTCATCATTAATTCACTTTGGGCCCAATAATCGCATGGTCCAGTCACTGACGCGGCCGGCGGCCAGATAATCCGCCGCTTTTTTACGCCAACTGTCTGATAATTGTTCGGTTTCGGCCAGCTCACGCAAGCCGTCGGCATCAAAGCCACGGTTGAACACAATATCGCCGGCCCGCCGCACCGGCATGCCCGGGCAGGGCCGCTCCACCAGCTCAAAGGACGCGGTGGGCGTGACCCAGCCTTCTTCCAGCACCCGCAGCAGCCAGCCGGTGCGGCCATTGGCCTGCATCAGCACCGAGAAAGAGTCGTGACCAAAGCGGGCATTGAGCTTGTAGCAGGGCGAACGCGGCTGGCTGATCTGCACCAGGGCGTCACCCAGCCGGAACACATCACCGATGCAGGCCTCGTGCTCGGTGAGGCCGCTGCCCGAGAGGTTCTCGCCAAAGGCGCCGGGCACCAGCAAGGACGCGCGCCCACTCAGCCCCATGCCCTCAAACCACTGGCGCCATACCGGGTAATGCTCTGCCGGGTAGTAATGCAGCGCCCGCTCCGGCCCGCCGTGAAAACGGGTGGAAACCTGAACGTCACCTTCCAGCCCGGTGCGGTGGCAAAACAGACCGTCACCCACCGGTCGTTTATCAATAGCGCTGTCGATGCCCGGCGCCAGCGGCCGTGCCTTTCCGGCCAACACAAGAACCTGCATACCGCCCTCCTTGAAAATACCTTCACATAAAAACATTATTTTTCGTCACGGGCAAGCAGGCGGCCCATCCTGCGACAAAAGCAGCCCCAAACAGAAACCACACACCGGTCACGGCCTTGATAATGACGCCGGTTGCACCCAATAATCCTAAACATGCCATTCCAGCGGAGCCCGCCCGTGAACATCGCCTTTTTCAGCAACCGCCCCTATATGCAGGCGCACTTTATCGAGCAGAACCGCCAGTATGGCTTTGATATTACCTGGTTTGACGCGGATCTGAACGCCGACACCGCCATGCTGGGCCGGGGCTTCGACGCCGTGTGCGTGTTCGTCAACGATCACCTGGATGCGCAGGTGATTCACACCCTGGCCGAGGGCGGCGTCAAGTTTATTGCCCTACGCTGCGCCGGCTACAACAACGTGGATTTACAGGCCGCCGCCGCCGCCGGCATAAAGGTGGTACGGGTGCCCGCCTATTCCCCCGAGGCAGTGGCCGAACACACCGTGGGGCTGATGCTGAGCCTCAACCGCCATATTCACAAGGCCTATCAGCGCACGCGGGATGCCAACTTCTCCCTCAACGGCCTGGTCGGTTTTAACATGCACGGCAAAACCGCCGGCATTATCGGTGCCGGCAAAATCGGCCTGGCCACCCTGAACATTCTCAAGGGCCTGGGCCTGACCCTGCTGGTACACGATCCAAAGCAGGACCAACGTGTGTTGGATCTGGGCGCCCGCTACGTCTCGCTCGAGCGGCTGTGTGCCGAGTCGGACGTGATCAGCCTGCATTGTCCGCTCACCCCCGATAACCATCACCTGCTCAACCGCACCAGCTTTGCCCGAATGAAGGACGGCGTGATGATCATCAACACCAGCCGGGGCGGTCTGCTCAACGCAAAAGACGCCATTGAGGCCATTAACAGTGGCAAAATCGGCCATCTGGGCTTGGACGTGTACGAAGAAGAAGAACACCTGTTCTTTGCCGACAAGTCCTGTGAAATCATTCATGACGATACCTTTCACTTGCTTTCAACCTACCCCAACGTCATTCTCACTGGTCACCAGGCCTTTTTGACGAAGGAAGCGCTAACCGCCATCGCGCAGGTCACCCTCGACAACCTGCAACGACTGGCCGATGGTCAGCCCTGCGATAACAAGATCAACTAAGGAGCCTTTATGAAACTCGCCCTCGCCGCCACCACCGCCCTGCTGCTGACCGCCTGCAGCGGCGGCCTCAAGGTCACCGAGTCGGATCTGCAGCATCACCACTGGAACCTGGCCGCCATCGACGGCGTGGCCGTGGGTGCAGATATTCAGTCGGATCTGGAAATTGGCGAACACTTTTCCATTAACGGTCTGGCCGGTTGCAACCGCTTCTTTGGCAGCGCCACCCTGGAGCAGGGCAAGCTCAGGGCCGATCCCCTGGGGGTTACCCAGATGGCTTGTGCCCCCGAACAGCAGAAAGTGGAAGCCGCCGTGCTCAATACCCTGACCCAGGGCGCGACCGTACAGCACAGCGACCAGCAGCTTGAGCTCAAGGGCGAACAACACACCCTTACCTATCAGCTGGCCGACTGGGTGCAGTAATGAGCGAACACTACCTGGTGTGTCCGGCCTGCTCGGCCCGTAACCGAGTACCGGCCGAACGCCTGCAGCAGGGCCCAAAATGCGGCAAGTGCAAGGCGGCGCTAACCCCGGCCACCGTGCTGGAGCTGGACGGTCCCAAGCTTGACCGGCTGCTTGCCAACGAAAGCCTGCCGCTGGTGCTTGATTTCTGGGCGCCCTGGTGCGGTCCCTGCAAGATGATGGCGCCGGTGTTTGAGGCCGCCGCCGGCGAACACGCCGGCCGCTTGCGGCTGGCCAAGCTCAATACCGAAGAGCACCAGCAGGCGGCGGCCCGCTTTGGCATTCGCTCCATCCCCACCCTGATCGTGTTTAAAAACGGCCGGGAAGTGGCCCGCCAGTCCGGTGCCCTGCCCGCCGGACAACTGACGCAGTGGTTACGTCAGTTTTACTGATAATTAATCCCGTTGCTGACGCTGGAGCACGAACGAATCGTCCGTGCTCCAAGTAACTCCCCTTCATATTTTTTGAATATTCGGCTCGAATATTCCCGCTATCTACGCCAGACCACTCGACCATAATGACTCATGTATCCATTGTGACAGGAGCATTCCATGGGCAAGCTGATCGAGGGCGTCTGGCACGACGTCTGGTACAACACCGACAAGAATAAGGGCCGCTTTGAGCGCAGCGAGAGCCAGTTCAGAAACTGGATCACCGCCGACGGCAGCCCCGGCCCCACCGGCAAGGGCGGCTTTGCCGCCGAGCCTGGTCGCTATCACCTTTATGTGTCCCTGGCCTGTCCCTGGGCCCACCGCACCCTGATCATGCGCCGGCTGAAAGGGCTGGAAGAAGCGATCACCGTGTCTGTGGTGCATCCGTTAATGAAAGAGCACGGCTGGACCTTTGCCAGTGATAATGACGGCGCCACCGGCGACCTGCTCTATGGCCATCACTATTTGCACCAGCTCTATACCTTGGCGGACGCCCGCTATTCGGGCCGGGTCACGGTCCCCCTGCTGTGGGACAAACAACGCCGCACCATCGTCAGCAACGAGTCGGCCGACATTATTCGCATGTTTAACAGCGCCTTTGACGACCTGGGAGCGACCGGGGGCGACTACTATCCCGCATCCCTCAGGGACGACATCGATGCCCTGAACCACATCATTTACGACAACATCAATAACGGCGTGTACAAGGCCGGCTTTGCCACCTCGCAGTCCGCCTACGACGAAGCCATCAGGCCGCTGTTTGCCAGCCTCGACGAGCTGGAGCAACGGCTGGGCCGGCAGCGCTGGTTGCTGGGCAACCGGCTGACCGAGGCGGACATTCGGCTGTGGACCACCCTGGTGCGTTTTGATGCGGTTTATCACACTCACTTCAAGTGCGATCGCCGCCAAATCAGCGATTATCACAACCTTTATGGTTTTCTGCGGGACCTCTACCAGCAGCCCGGCGTGGCCAGCACCGTCAATATGGCGCACATTCGCCATCATTATTTTCGCAGCCACGCCACCATCAACCCTCATGGCATCATCTCCATCGGGCCGGCTCAGGACTGGTGGCAGGCCCACGATAGAAGCATTCGGTTTCAATGAGGAACAACAGCATGGCATCACGTACCATCGCCACCAGTTATGCGGCCCTGGACACACGGGACGGCGCCGGCGTGCGCCTGCGCCGAGTGCTTGGCCAGCGTCCGGATCAACGCCTGGATCCCTTTCTGATGATGGATCACTTCGCCTCGGATGAAGCCGCCGACTACCTTGCCGGCTTTCCAGACCATCCGCACCGGGGGTTTGAAACCATCACCTATATGCTTGACGGTCATATGCTGCACCGGGATCACATGGGCAACGAGGGCCACCTTCGCCCCGGTGATCTGCAGTGGATGACCGCCGGCCGAGGCGTGATCCATTCGGAAATGCCCCAGCAGGAAGCCGGCCGCATGCAGGGCTTTCAAATCTGGCTTAACCTGCCGGCGGCCCTCAAGATGCAGCCGGCCCGTTATCAGGACATCGCCGCGGCCGAGCTGCCCCGGGTTCCGCTGCCCGGTGGCGGCGAACTGGTGCTGCTGGCCGGCCACCTGAGGCTGGCGGACCAGCATTGGCAAGGCCCCATTCAAAGCCCCCATACCGACCCCTTTATTGCCGATATTCGCCTCGCCGCCGGCGAACGGCTGACCCTGCCGTTGCCGTCAACGCTCAGCGCCCTGCTCTATGGCTTTGAGGGCGAGATCAGCGTTGGCGACCACATGCTGCCTAAAGGACAGAGCGCCCTGCTGGGCGACGGCGACACCCTGTCGCTCACCGCCGGTAACCAGGGGGGACGGCTGCTGGTGCTGGCCGGACGACCGCTCAACGAGCCGGTGGTGCAATACGGCCCCTTCGTGATGAACACACAGGCCGAAATCGAGCGGGCGATCATGGATTACCGGGCCGGCAAGCTGGTATAAAAGGCGTTTTCAGCCAACGGGAAATCATCATGGATGCGCCAGCTCAGCAACGCCTGAAACGTATTCTTTCCGACACCAGCAGCATCGCCCTGGTGGGTGCCTCAAACCGGCCGGAGCGGGCCAGCTATCAGGTAATGGACTACCTGCAGCAGCAAGGCTACCGGGTCTTCCCGGTCAACCCGCAGCTGGCCGGGGCCGTGATCCTGGGAGAGACCTGCGTGGCGGGCCTGGAAGATCTGGATCAGCCGGTGCAACTGGTCAACGTGTTCCGCCGGGGCGAATTCGCCGCCGACATCGCCCTTGAGGCCATCGAGCATGAGGCGCTGTGCCTGTGGTTGCAGGAAGGCGTCACCAGCAAGGCCGCCGCCGAAGCCGCCACCGAAGCGGAGCTGGAATATGTGGAGGATCTTTGCATCAAGGTGGCCCACCGGGAATTGCTGGGTTGAATGTAATAAAGGCCTCTCCGCGCCCTTAAACCGATAACATATGGCCCTTCCCTCATAGAGGCGAAGGCGCCGTTTGTTGCTTTTGACATTCGATATGGATGGGACAACGCTGTTCCATCAATGGCCAGGTCTATCTAAACTGGCCGTTATAAGTTGTGCCTGCCAGTCTCTGTAAAATTTACCTTCCCCAGCCGAGCTATGACCGGTTTACCATTTAATCAACATCACTTCCGACACTTCATCATTTCACCAAACCCACTCGAAATCACCATAACACCACTCCAAAAAAATACTTATAAAACAGTGAATTAAAAATTCACACGAATGGCATGAATGTTGATTTAAAGATAGTGCTCCTACTGTCGCCACAGGAACTCAACAGTCTGGAGTGGCGCTGGTGGTTTAATCCAAACCAGGCGCCTCTTTTATAACAAGGAGAGGTTATGACGCAGGTACTCGCCAAAAAATCGCGAAAACATGCCGGCAGATGGACAGCGGCCATGCTGCCTGTCCTGGCCGGCCCAGCCCTGGCCGCAAACGGACACTATGTGCCCGGGGTTGAAGGCATCAAGGGGGCTTTGGTCCCCCCACCAGGGGTTTACTATCGCGGTTACCTGGCCCACTACGATATTGACTCGCTCAGAAATGATCAGGGTAACAAGCTGCCACAGAATAACACCGGTTCGGTTTCGGCCCTGGTTAATCGTTTTATATGGATGACCCACAAGAAAGTGCTGAATGCCGACTATGGTGTAGAAGCCATTATCCCGCTGCAACAGACTACCCTCGACTTCGATATTTCAGGTATCGACAGGAGAGAGCGCGGGGTTGGTGACATTTTTGTCAGTCCCATGGTACTGGGATGGCATGGTCAGCAGTGGGACGCCGTACTGGCCGCCGGCATGTGGCTGGATACCGGGGACTACAGCGGCACCGAGCCCGCCTCCATTGGCAAAGGCTTCAGGACGACCATGCTAACCCTGGGCGGAACCTATTACCCGGACGCCGCCAAAAGCTGGTCGTTCTCTGCCCTGTCCCGCTATGAAATCAAATCGAAGCAGGACGACACCAATATCACTCCAGGCGACAGCTGGCTGGTGGAATGGGGAGTCGGCAAGCAGCTTGATAGCGGACTGGAGCTGGGGCTGATTGGCTACAATGCCTGGCAGTTGGAAAACAGCAAAGGGGCGCCGGCAGGAAAAATGGCCAAGCATGCTTTAGGAGTGGAGGGAAGCTACTTCTGGCCATCATTGATGCTGGGACTGAACGTCGCCTATCTCGGCGAATACGAGGTACAAAACGGACCCAGCGGGGATCTGCTCCGCCTGACGCTGACCCATGTATTTTAAAGGCTTAAAGCCGGCCAGCGCCGGCTTTGTTATGACTGTTCCAGCTTTTTCATACGGTAGGCCAGGGCCGGCCGAGTCAGGCCCAGAGCTCGAGCCGCCTTGGATACATTGCCCTCGGCGGCCTTGAGGGCATGGCGGATCAAACTTGTCTCCAGGGTCTCCAGACTGCCTCCCTCGGCCAATAACTGGGCACACCAGTCATCCTTGTCACCGTCTGCACAGATTGCCACTTCCCGCAAGGAGCCGTCCTGACGCACCTTACCCACCGCCGAGTCGCTGTCCTTGAAAGAAGGGAAGAAGCTGCATACTTCTATCTCATTGTTATTGTCGGTCAGTATGATGCCACGCTCGATCAGGTTTTCCAGCTCACGAATATTACCGGGCCAGTCATATTCCAGCAGGGCCTCACGCGCCCTGTCGGTCACCCCCAGGGTACGCTTGTTGTAGATGGCCTGGTAACGTTCCAGGAAATGCTGCACCAATAGCGGTATGTCTTCCTTGCGCTCTCTCAGAGCCGGAATATAAACCGGAAAAATATTTAACCGATAGAACAAGTCTGCCCGAAACCGCCCTTCCTGCACCGCCTGCTGCAAATCCTCGTTGGTCGCGGTAACCACTCGCACATCGATGTTGCGAGTTCGCACATCACCTACACGCTCCAGCTCACCTTCCTGTAGCACCCTCAACAGGCTGGCCTGGGCCCGAGGCGACAACTCCACCACTTCATCCAGAAAGATGGTTCCGCCATTGGCTCGTTCGAACTTGCCTTCCCGGCTCTGGGTCGCACCGGTATAGGCACCCTTTTCTACCCCAAACAATTCAGCCTCAATCAAATCCGGTGGTATACAGGCGCAATTCACCGCCACAAACGGCTTGTCGGCCCGCTCACTGGCAACATGCAGGCCACGGGCGAACACTTCCTTGCCCACCCCGGTTTCCCCCTGCAACAACACCGTCACCCGGCTGCTCGAGGCCTTTTGGATCAGCTTGCACACCTGTCGAAAAGCGGCCGACTGGCCGATGGAATTGAACACCCGGTAATCATCTTCACTGTCGTCACCCACGCTGTCGCGCAACTTGACCAATTCACTCCTGAGCGCAAACAACTCTTCCGCCACCGGATCCGGCAACATGAATTTCTCGATTTCCGCCTTGTCTTCCCATTCATGGGCCGGCTTGCCGATGATACTGCAGTGATCTCCCCCCATGGCCACACAACCGACTTCCTTGTAGATAATGGTCTGCCCCATGAAATAACTGGTGTAGCCGCTGGCATAGCCAAGCAGTGTCCAGCAGATAGGCTCCTCGGACTGACCGAACTCATGTTGGTGAACGTCTGCCTCGTAGGAATTGAACCAGTCAAACTCGCCGAGAAAATGACCGGAGGCCATATCCAGCTCCAGCCGGGTGGGGACCACCTTGACCATTCCCCTGATGCCATGCATCTGAGGACCGGCCATAAAGCACTCTTCACGAGCAATATGAGGGCGCACCTTGCGGGCGATCTCGGCATCTTTCATACCGGAATGATAGCCAAAGCGCATAAGGAAGCGTTTGGCTCGCAGTACACCCAAGGTTTCAATAAGCTCCTTTCGCAGCAATCCCATCACAGCCGCATGGATCAACAGCATACGCTGCTCGTTGAACCAGATTTTTCCCTGCTCACCATCAAAACGAATGCCTGCAATCAGGTCACTGGTTTCGGGAATGTTCATATTTTCAATATCTTGCATCAGCCCTTTCACTCCCTCTCCATGGCCGCGTCACCTTCCTACTGGCGATGACACCTGACAATGTGCGCTGTCGGTTAGTGTATGGACCCGTTGATGGGTTATCAATTGACCAAATAATTAACATAACAAAAACAAAGTTGATCAAATGATCAATCCACCTTCTGCTCCCTTCTACTTAGCCCCGTTTAAAAAACGCAAAAACAAAAATTAAATATATAAAAATCAGACATATAAACCTATATCACAACTCTATTCACGAATTGGCACAGTCACTGCAATAACAGTGAGAAAGGTTAAGTGAAGGTTACAAACCACAAACAGCCTCAGGAGCTTTTAAGGATGAATACCACCCGTTCACACCTCGTATCGGCGCACGCAGAGGCCAGCAAGCTGACCAAATATATCCGTGTGCGAAGCCAACCGGGTGCCCGCTTCGTCGAGTTCGACTTCGCCATCGGCGATCCCGGCCTGTTTGTTGAGCTGGTGTTGCCCAGGGAATCTTTCGAAGCCTTCTGTAACACCAATCAGGTCGTGGCCATGACTCAGGAGCAGACTGAAGCCGTCGACGCCGAGATAGACAAGTGGCGATACGGTGAAGAAACCCTGATGGGCCGCAACCACGATCATTCGCAGCAATAAATGCTCAGGAAAGAGGAAGCAAAATGACTCTGGAAATTAAAACTGCGGGGATAGAACCGATCCGCCAGACCTTTGCCAATATCAGCCGTCGTTTTGGCGAAAAACCGGCCAGCCGATATCAGGAAGCCACCTACGACGTACAGGGCGAAGCCAACTTTCATTACCGCCCGCTATGGGAGCAGGAAAAGCAGCTTAACGACAAGAGCCGTACCGTCATTGAAATGGCCGACTGGTACAGCTTCCGCGATCCGCGTCAGTTCTACTACGGCGCCTATGTGCAGCATCGGGCCCGCATGCAGGAAGGCGCCGAGAACAACTATGCCTTCTTTGAAAAACGCGACCTGGCCGCCAAGCTGAGCGATGAACTGAAAGCCTGTGTCACCCGCTTTCTGCTGCCCCTGCGTCATGTAGAGCAAACCGCCAACCTGAATCATATGTTTGCCGCCGACTACGGCTATGGCACCGCCCTCACCCAGGCCCAGCTGTTTGCCGGCATGGACAGGCTGGGCATGGCCCAGTATCTCTCCCGCATCGGGCTGTTGCTTGATGGCAACAGTGCCGAGGCCCTGGCCCAGGCCAAAGAGTACTGGATGACGGATCCTGCCTGGCAGGGCCTGCGGGCCCTGTGCGAAGAAACCCTGGTCACCAAAGACTGGTTTGAGCTCTTTACCGCTCAAAGCCTGGTGCTGGACACCCTGCTCCATGATGTCATCTATCGCCAGCTTGATGCCTGGCTAGTCACCAATGATGGCCGTGATCTCGGCCTGCTGACCGAGTTCATGCAGGAATGTCATAAGGATCTTGGCCGCTGGAGCGACAGCGTCTTCAAGGTTGCGGCCAATGAGAGCGAGGCTAATCGACAGCAGTTGCTGCAATGGACCGAAAAATGGCGTGGCAAGGCTGCCGACGCCCTGTCTCCGCTGGTGCGGGACATACTGGGTGATGATGCCCTGCAGGAAGCGCTGATCGCTCTCGACACACGTATCGCCAAGGCTGGCATCAGCAAGAAATAAGGAAACCATCACATGTCAAAAGTGTATCTGGCCCTGCAAGACAACGACGTCTCCCGCTATATCGTCGAGGCCATCGAAGAAGATAACCCGAGTGCCAGCATTCAGCACATGCCGGCGATGATCCGCATAGAAAACGAAGATCAGCTGGTGATCCGGCGTGAAACCGTCGAAGACAAGCTGGGCCGCGACTGGGACGTGCAGGAACTGCACCTCAACCTGATCACCCTGGGCGGCAACGTGGATGAAGACGAAGACCAACTCACATTGTGCTGGAAAGGCTGAGCAAGGAGTAACTCATGGCTGCTAAGAAACTGAACATCAAGGATAAATACCGGCTGCTGACCCGCGATCTGGACTGGGAGTTCTCCTACCAGGATCGCAAGGACGCCTTTCCGTTCGAAGAATTCGAAGGCATCAAAATCACCGACTGGTCAAAATGGGAAGACCCCTTTCGCCTGACCATGGATGCCTACTGGAAATACCAGTCCGAAAAAGAAAAGAAGCTCTACGCCATTTTCGATGCATTTGCCCAGAACAACGGTCAGCTTAACGTCTCCGATCCGCGCTATGTCAACGCCATCAAACTGTTTCTGACGGCCGTTACGCCGCTGGAATATCAGGCTTATCAGGGATACGCCCACGTGGGCCGGCAATTCGGTGGCATTGGCGCGCGTATCGCGTCACAAATGCAGGCCATTGATGAACTGCGCCATGTGCAGACCCAGATCCACGCCATGAGCCACTACAACAAACATTTTGACGGCTTTCAGGACTGGAGCCACATGCATGACAGGGTCTGGTACCTGTCGGTGCCCAAGTCCTTCTTTGAAGACGCCCGCAGTGCCGGCCCCTTCGAATTCCTGCTGGCCATCAGCTTCTCCTTTGAATATGTGCTGACCAACCTGCTGTTTGTACCCTTTATGTCCGGCGCCGCCCACAACGGCGACATGGCCACCGTTACCTTCGGGTTCAGCGCTCAATCCGACGAAGCCCGTCACATGACGCTGGGCCTGGAGATCATCAAGTTCCTGCTGGAGCAGCACGAAGACAACCTGCCGATAGTACAAAAATGGATCGACAAGTGGTTCTGGCGTGGCACCCGCTTGCTGTCCATCGTCGGCATGATGATGGATTACATGTTGCCCAACAAGGTGATGTCCTGGAAGGAAGCCTGGGAAATGTATTTCGAGGAGGCCGGTGGTGCCCTGTTCAAGGATTTGGCCCGCTACGGTATCCGCATGCCGAAATACAGCGAAGTCATCGAAAAAGAAAAGGAACACGTGTCGCACCAGGCCTGGTGGATCTTCTACAACTTCGGTCATGCCGCCGGCTTCCATACCTGGATCCCCAGCGACGAGGAGCTGGACTGGCTGAGTGAAAAGTACCCCGACACCTTCGACAAATATTATCGCCCCCGCTGGGAGCTGGCCAAAAAAATGGAAGCGGAAGGCAAGCGCTTTTACAGCGCCGGCCTGCCCCAGCTCTGTCAGGTCTGCCAGGTACCCATGACCTTTACCGAGATGGACAAGGACCCGGGCCAGATCAGCTACCGGGAGGCCATGCACCAGGGTGAGCGCTACCACATGTGCTCCGATGGCTGCCACGACATTTTCTGTGACGAGCCGGAAAAATACGCTCAGGCCTGGCTGCCGGTACACCAGATCCTGCAGGGCAATTGTGGCGGTCCCGAGCTGGAAAAAGTACTCAGCGAGTATTACCGCATGAACGTCGGTGCCGACAACATGGACTTCAAAGGCTCACCGGACGAACAGCGCTGGAATCAATGGAAAGGAATGGCCTGACCCCATCCATCTTAACTGGGGGCGAATAAGGCCCCCGATATCAAGGAGAAACACATCATGCCGGTTATCGCGCTCAACAAAGACTACAAGGGCGAAGTCAGGGATGCCAAAGCCAACTTTGGCGGGAATATCCTGGTGTATATCGGATGGGACGAGCACCTGCTGTTCTGCTCTGCCAAGACCTTCCTGCTGCCTCCGACCATGCGGTTTGGCGAGCTGCAGGACACCCCCCTCAATGAAGGGTTCAACCAGCATCCCGACTTCAAACACATCGACTGGGCCAGCGTGCAGTGGATCCTCAACGGCAAGCCGCTGTCACCGTCTCGTGAGCACACGCTGGAGCAACTGGGCTTCGATCACAAATCGTTGCTGCGTTTCAGGACTCCGGGTCTGAACGGTTACAAAGGCACGGGCGTGTAAGGAGGATTTATGAGCTACGAAGTCACCATTGAGCCCACCGGCGATGTGATCGAGGTGGAAGAAGGGCAGACCATACTGGATGCCGCCCTGCGCCAGGGTGTGTGGCTGCCCTTCGCCTGCGGCCACGGCACCTGTGGCACCTGCAAGGTGCAGGTCACCGATGGCTTTGCCGATGTGGGTGAGGCATCCCCCTTTGCCCTGATGGATGTGGAGCGGGAAGAAGGCAAGGTGCTGGCTTGTTGCTGCATGCCAGAATCTGACCTGGTGATCGAGGCCGATATCGATGTCGACCCGGATTTCGCCGGTTACCCGGTGCAGGATTACAGCGGCACCGTCACCGAGATCATCGCCCTGTCTCCCACCATTCGCGGCCTTCGCATCAGGCTGGATCGGAATATGGAGTTTCAGGCCGGCCAGTACATCAACCTGCATGTGCCCGGCGTGGCTGGCAGCCGCGCCTTCTCCCTGGCCAACCCGCCCTCTTCTTCGCAGGAAATCGAACTGCACGTACGCAAGGTCGAAGGAGGCAAGGCCACGACCTGGCTGCATGAGGCGCTGAAGGTCGGCGACCGGCTCGAATTGTCCGGCCCCTACGGCCAGTTTTTTGTTCGCAAGAGCGATGAGCAGGGCGCCATTTTTATCGCCGGTGGTTCGGGCCTGTCCAGCCCCCAGTCGATGATCCTGGATATGCTGGCCGAAGGCGACGGCCGTCCCATCTATCTGTTTCAGGGCGCACGTAACCTGGCCGAGCTTTATAACCGTGAGTTGTTTGAGCAACTGGCCGTCGAGCATGACAACTTTCACTATGTCCCGGCACTGAACGCGCCGCTGCCGGAAGATGACTGGCAGGGCTTTACCGGATTCGTGCACGAGGCGGTGGCCGATTACTTCGAGGAGCGCTGCGCCGGCAACAAGGCCTACCTCTGTGGCCCGCCACCAATGATCGATGCCGCCATCACCACGCTGATGCACAGCCGGTTGTTCGAACGGGATATCCATATGGAAAGGTTTGTTACCGCGGCCGATGGCGCTCAGGAGCAACACCGCTCGGCCCTGTTCAAGCGCATATAGGAAGGTTGGCGATGCAGAACTTAAATGGTGAACAAGAAATATCGGGAAGTGACATGGCAGCAACCATTCAGTCCATTGAAGCGATTCTGGTCGACATTCCGACCATACGTCCGCACAAGCTTTCCATGACCACCATGGGCGTTCAGACCATGGTCATCGTGCGCATCAAAGACAGCGACGGCCTGGAAGGCCTCGGCGAGGCCACCACCATCGGCGGCCTCGCCTACGGCCCGGAAAGCCCCGAAAGCGTCAAGCTGACCATCGACACCTACTTCTCGCCCCTGCTGCTGAACCAGCCCGCCGAGGCCATCAATACCCTCAGGGTAAGGCTCAACCGCGCCACCCGCGGCAACAACCTGGCCAAGTCCGCCATTGAAACCGCCCTGCTCGACCTCATGGGCAAGCGCCTCAACCAGCCCCTGCATCAGCTGCTGGGCGGCGCCGTGCACCAGCACATTCCGGTGCTCTGGACCCTGGCCAGCGGCGACACGCAGACCGACATCGACGAAGCCAGGCGCCTGCTCGCCGAGCAACGCCACTGCGACTTCAAACTCAAAATCGGCAGCCGCGCGCTGATGGACGACGTGCGCCATGTGGCCGCCATCAAGGCCGCCGTGGGCGACCGCGCCAGCGTGCGGGTGGATGTGAACCAGGCCTGGGATGAAAGCACCGCCGCCAAAGGCATGGCCGAGCTGCAGGCCGCCGGCATCGATCTGGTCGAGCAGCCCACCCCCATGAAGGAACACGCCGCCCTGGTGCGGCTGTCGCAGAAGTTTCACCTGCCCATTCTGGCGGATGAAACCGTGGCCGACGCCACCGACATGTTCACCCTGGCCTCGGCCGGCTTTGCCGGCGCGGTGGCGCTCAAGATCGCCAAGGCCGGTGGCCCGCTGCAGGCGCTGAAGGTGGCCAATGTGGCCAGCGCCGCCGGCATCGGCCTCTATGGCGGCACCCTGCTGGAAGGCACCATCGGCACCGTCGCCGCCCTGCACGCCTGGTCCACCCTGGACACCCTGCACTGGGGCACCGAAATGTTCGGCCCGCTGCTGCTGAAGGACGACATCGTGGAGACGCCGCTGCACTTCCACCATCACGGCGTCACCCTGCCCGCCGGGCCGGGCCTGGGCGTCACCCTCAACGAAGACAAGCTGGCCGAATACCGCCGCAAGTCATCACTCGCCCCCCACGCGTAACAGGAAGACAACCATGCTGTTTAAAGTCGAGATGAAGGTCAATCTGCCCCACGACATGCCGGCCGAGGTAGCCGCCGAGATCAAGGCCCGGGAGAAGGCCTATGCCCAGGAGCTGCAGACCCAGGGCAAGTGGCGCCACCTGTGGCGGGTGGCCGGCAGCTACGCCAACGTCAGCATTTTTGATGTGGCCGACAACGCCGAATTGCAGGATCTAATCAGCAACCTGCCACTGTTTCCCTACATGGACATTCAGGTGGCGCCCCTGTGCCGGCACCCGTCCTCCATTCATCAGGATGACCGTTAACCGACGTTCGTCCCCCCCTACGACCAAATCATAAAAAAGATGCAAGGAGCAATATCATGTCTGTGAAAACCACCCATACCCCCGAGGTAAAAGAGCTGCTGGAAAAAGTCGCCGGTCTGAACCAGGCCGGTGGCAACGAGCGGGTCAAGACCATCGTGCACCGCGTGATGCGCGACGTCTTCCAGCTCATCGAAGACCTGGACATCACCCCGGAAGAATTCTGGAGCGCCGTTTACTACATCAACGACCTGGGCAAAAACGGCGAAGCCGCCCTGCTCGCTCCCGGCCTGGGCATGGACAAATACCTGGACATTCGCATGGACGCCGCCGACGAACAGGCCGGCCTGGCCGGCGGTACCCCGCGCACCATTGAAGGCCCGCTGTATGTGGCCGGCGCCCCGGAGTCCGCGGGCTTCGCCCGCATGGACGACGGCACTCAGGACGGCGACACCATGATCCTGACCGGCGTGGTCACCGACCAGGACGGCCAGCCCCTGCCCAACACCCTGGTGGAGATCTGGCACGCCGATCTCAAGGGGGGCTACTCCTACTTCGACCCGTCCCAGAGCGAATACAACCTGCGCCGCAGCATTCGCACCGACGCCGATGGCCGCTATACCGCGCAAAGCATCATTCCGTCCGGTTACGGCTGCCCGCCCGAGGGCGCCACCCAGGCGTTGCTGAACCAGCTGGGCCGCCACGGCCGCCGCCCGGCCCACATTCACTACTTCGTGTCCAAGCCGGGCTACAAGCACCTGACCACCCAGATCAACCTGGCCGGTGACGAATACACCTACGACGACTTCGCCTTTGCCACCCGTGAAGAGCTGGTGTGCGACGCCGTGCGCATCGACGACGC